>NZ_QCYK01000002.1:1200000-1800000 GCF_003071345.1 Chitinophaga parva
TAATGGAGGAGACTCCACCACCTCCCTGAGCCACACCTACCTTACCGGCGAAGTGGTAGACCTGGCCCAGTTTAAACGCAGCCACCAGAAGACGCTGAATGTCAACCAGCGGTTGTTTTATTCAGAACCATTGACGAAAGCGGTCACGCTTACATTCACGGCATCTGCCAGTTACAGCAGCGAGGACAACGTGCTACACACTTACGACCGTGATACGGTAGAACACAAGTTATCTGCCCTGGATTCTGCATATTCCAGCGAGAATCACCGTGCCGGCTGGACTACCAACGGGCAGGTGGGACTGCGTTTTAAGCTGGCAAAGTCCATGAGCCTGAATGTTTCCGGACAGTGGCAGCAACAAACCGTACACTCCACTTTCGGGCCTAAGTTTTCACCGGTAGACCAGCGTATCACTAATTTCATTCCCGGCCTGAGCTTTAACTACAAAGGTTTCAATGTGTATTATGGCCGCAATGTTGACCTGCCCTGGGCCAGCCAGATCCAACCCAGGCCGGACATTTCCAACCCGCTGGCTATAACGGTTGGTAATCCCAACCTGAAGCCATCCGTACGGGATTATGTAAGTGCTTACTACCAGGCCGCAAAGGATGATAAAAGTATCTGGGCCTATTCCAGCTTTAGCGCTTCGTCTAACGAAGCCATGCGGGTGAGCAAGGTGAACGCAGATGGTTCGCAGGTGACCAGCTTCATTAACAAGGATGGGATTTACCGCTTTTACCTGAGCGGGGAAGGCACCATCGGGCTGCATAAAACAGAAACGTGGCGGCTGTCACTTTCCGCAGGGGCAGACGTTAATTATGGTAAAAGCTTTGTAGCGGTGAATAGCCCGGTGAGCGGGCAGACCACGTTTTCCACTTCGCCCAGGGCAGGCCTGGAGCTGAACCTGAAGGATGTGTTTGAACTGAGCACCCGTTTTAACCTGGATTATAACCGGTCTATGTTTGAGCTGAAAAGCTACCAGTCACAAAGCACACGCGTGAACCGCATTACGACCAACATGGTAGTGCGGCCTGATAAGAACCTTACGTTTGAGACCAACCTGGTGTACCGCTTCAATGATGCGCTGGACCCCGGCATTTCGCGGAACAACTACCTGTGGAATGCGTCCCTGTCCTACATGATAGGCAAAGACCGCCGCTACCAGGTGAAGGCCGCCATCTTTGATATCCTGAACCAGCATAATAACCTGTACCGTGGGGTATATCTCAACTATGTATCCGATTACCAGAGCATGGTGTTGCAGCGCTACGCGATGCTGAGCCTTATTTATAATATCAGGGGCTTCCGGCCTAAGAACTGATATTTCCGGACGTACCCGCCGGGCAATTTATCGTGTCTGCAAAAACGATTTATTTCCGGGGTTCCGGGGATGGATAAATGGGGAATTATTGTATTTTAGCAAGAATTACCACGTTTTGAAATGCCTGTGAATGAAAAGGAACAGATCTTAGCCTGGCAGCAGGAGATTGCCGGCGGCAACCAGCGGTCTTTTGACCAGTTGTTCCGCTGCCTGTATGTGCGCCTGGTGCATTTTGCCGTGCAGTTTGTAGCCTCCTCGGAAGTGGCCGAGGAAATTGTTTCCGATGTATTTAGTAACCTTTGGCTGAAACGGGATACCCTGCCGGGCATCCAAAACCTGCCGGTGTACCTGTACGTGGCGGTAAAGCACCGCTGCTTTAACCACCGGGAGCAGTTCTCCTCCCTGCATGTGCAACTGGAAAACCTGGACGAAGGCGTGTTGCAAAACCTGCACGATCCCGGGAAGGAGCTGGAATGGAAAGAGTTATTTCACCGTATAGACATGGCGGTGGCCTCGCTGCCGGAACAGTGCCAGCTGGTCTTTAAAATGGTGAAGGAAGGAGGGCTGAAGTACCGGGAAGTGGCGGATATACTGGATATCAGTATAAAAACGGTGGAAACCCAGCTGTACCGGGCCACCCGTAAGATCCGGGCTGCGCTGGAGGAAGGGGAGCGAAGTTTGGCGGGGAAGTGATTGATTGTAAACCTGTTACATTTTTACGATGCATTAACATCTTATTGCCCGTATTGCCATAACATCTACATGAGGGGCCTCTATGTAATTGAAAGGCATTAACATTTGGACGAAGATTACAGTAGCTGTAAAGCCAGGTGGCTGCAAAGTCTCAAATGTTTAATAAGCAGTGAACGGAAAAAATAATGATACGCACTGCTACCCATAAAAAAACGCTTTATGCACCGGTCTCAAAGCCCCTTGCATAAAGCGTTTTCATTTATAACACACACACGCGGTTACGCCTTCAGTAAATGCGGGCGCTCACGGTATACTTTCCATACAAATTCTCCAAAAATTGTGTTGGACCAGGCAAACCAGGAACGGGTGAAGTGCTTGGGATCGTCCTTATGGAAAGATTCATGCATGAAGCCTGTATCCGCATGCGTTTTCTGCAGCGTGTCCAGGCACCATTTGATCTCCTTGTCGTCATTGCTGGTGAGACCACGCATCACGATGCTCATGGGCCAGATCATATCCAGGCCTATGTGCGGGCCGCCTACACCCTCCGCCGCAGTGCCTTTGAAGAAGAAGGGATTGTCTGCAGAGAGTACAAATTTGCGGGTGGCCTGGTAAGTGGGATCATCCACACTCACCGCGTTCAGGTAAGGCATGGACAGCAGGGAAGGAATGTTGGCATCATCCATCAGGTTGTAGCTGCCAAAGCCGTTCACTTCAAATGCATAGATCTTGCCCAGGGTGCCATGCTGTACTTTGGCATGTTCGTCCAGGGCTTTCTTTACCTGGGCGGCCAGCTTGCCGGCAGGAGCCACCAGGGCACTCAGCGCGGGAATGGCCCTACCCATTTCTTCCAGTTGCAGCAGGGACTCTACCGCAAAGAAGTTAGACGGGATCAGGTAAGCATAGATGGTACAATCATCACTGGGACGGAACATGGAGCAGATAAGACCATTGGGTTTTACGGGATAGCCATAACCACCCATGGGCTGTGTATCGGTGGCAAAAGCGGTTTCGCGCTGGAAGCTATACGGCCCCTTGCCGTGGAAACGCTGTTGCGTTATGAAGGTGTTGATCACTGTTTGCATCGCTTCCACCCACTGGGCATCAAATGGTGTTGCATCACCGGTTTCTTTCCAGTAGCCGTGGGAGAGGCGGATGGGATAGCACAGGCTGTCTATTTCCCATTTGCGCTCATGGATGCCGGGCTTCATGTCTGTCCGGTCGGACTTTACCCATTCGCTTTCTTTGGAGGCGTCTTTGTAGAATGCATTGGCATAAGGGTCCAGCAGGATGTTCTTTGCCTGGCGGTGGATCACGCCGGCAATAAGCTGCTGCAGGTTTTTGTCTTCCTTCACCAGGCGCAGGTAAGGCCATACCTGGGCGGAGGAATCGCGCAGCCACATGGCGTCAATGTCGCCGGTGATCACGTAGGTATCAGGCTTGCCGTCCACCATGTTGAAGTCTACGGTAGTGTCCAGGGTATTGGGGAAGCAGTTGCCAAACATCCAGGCCAGTTCCTTGTTGGAAATGTCTTTCTGGATTTTGGTGATGAGTGCTTCTACCGCTTTACTCTTGAATTTACGTTGGCTTTCGGGAATGCGGACTACCGGGAAATCCGCCACCAGCGGGGCGCCGAGGACACCCCTGGTAATGGACGATAAGGTAAGTGCGGCGCCGGCCATCATGGCCTGCTGCATAAATTGTCTTCTTTCCATCGGTTTCAGTACAAGTTTTTTTGTTTATCAGATCAGTTTCCGTGCTTGCATCCAGGCCAGCCGGGCAAGGATCTCCATCATCCCCGCCTGGTCTACCAGGGACACGGGCTTGTTGTCAAGGCCCATCAGCCCATTTGGCATTGTCATGCGTTTCAGCGCTTGCAATGTACAGTTTTCAAACGCTTTTACATACTTAATGTTATGATCATAGCGCAGGAAATGCTGGAAGGCGCGCAGCTGCACGGCGTTGAACCAGAGAGCGTCCCGGAAATTTCCGCCGGCGTAAAACCGCTCCAGCGCTGCATCTGCAATGACCCTCGCCTGGTCCAGGTACTGCCGGTTGCGGGTGATCTCGTAGAGATACACTGCCGCTTCCATCATAGTGCCGCTATTGTAAGAGAATTGCGGTCCGCCCACATGCCCATTCAGCCGGATATTATCAAAATACAATCCCTGCGGGGAGCGTAGCTTTTCATTCACCCAGTTATACAGCAGCAGCGCGGTATCCAGGTAAGCCGGGTGTTTGGTTACCTGGTACAGCTGCAGCGCTACCAGGATGCCCGGCCCGTTGGAGCACGTGTTCTTGGAATGCTTTTTATCCTCTTCCCAATACAGCCCTCCGCCCAGCGTGGTATCGTATCCCGTCATCATGAAGCGGTAAATGCCTTCTGCGGCGTTGAGCATTGCGGGCTCATGGCCACGCGGATAGGCGTTGAGCAGGGTAATGCCTATCCACTGGTTGTCGTCGTAAAAGCGGGACCCACCGCCTTCCGCAGGCGGGTAAGAGGCATACGCCGGTGCAGGCCCGGTGCTGTCGTAATAATGCCGGATGGCTTTCCACACAGGCTGCAGGTAACTTTCGCCGGGGCGGACCTTTTCTTCCTCGTTGGCTGCCTGGAACAAGGCACAGAGTGGCCAGAGGTAGGAATATTTCCGGTGTTTTTCGCCAGGATCGGGGTGGTAAAGGCCCGATGCGGAGTCCAGGTAATGCTGGTGTACAGCGGTTTTCAGGGACAGGAAAGCCTGCAGGTAGTTCCCTGCAGGCGCGTTTTCCTGTGCATAAGTGATTTCCGTTTTCATGCCCAGGCTCACCAGCAATACCACAAGCAGGAGCCAGGCGTTTGTCTTGTTCATATAGTGTGCTACAGCAATTTGTTTTTTTGCAGGAGGGCGGCGGCTTCCACTAGCATGCAACCACTCAGCTCCGTGGTGAGGTCTGTCTGGGAGCCGGCCGGCGTTTTCCAGTAGCTGGCATACAGGCCGGCAGTCTTATTGGCGCCGGTATACCAGAGGGTTTCCGCATTGTTTTTCAGCAGGGTGATATACTGCTTGCGCTTATCATCCGGCGTAGCCTTGTTGAGGATCAGCTGCGTCATATAGCGTACCAGTACGCCTTTGAACAGGCCTCCGTCGCCGGTACCTTCGTCTGCCAGCAGGCGGTCGCCGGTAGTGAGTTTGCTGTTCAGAACGTAGTCTGCCGCCTTCACGGCGTCATCCAGGTAGCCTGCTTCCTGGGTGGCATTGTAAAGCTCCAGTGCCGCGCCAATAAAGGTGCCCTGGTTGTAAGTAAAGATCCAGGAAGTGTTGGTCTTGCCATCATTGTCGCCATTGATGCCATCGTATACCTGGCCGGACCCCGGATCGTACAGTTTGGATTTTTCCCAGGCAAAGATCTTCCTGGCCCAGGCCAGGTCATCTGCGTTATGGAACTGTATGTACAGGCGGGAAGCCAGGATGCAGGCCGGCATATTGGCCGGGGTATTCTTGTAGTAGGTCTGTGATTTGCGCCAGGCAATGCCGCCGCCCATGGTTTCATTCCACCCGTTCTTTACATCGGTCCAGATGGTGTTCACCGCATCTTTGTAACGGGTGTCGTTGGTGGCGTTGTAGGCGCGCAGCGTGGCCAGTGCGTTCCATTCCATGTCATCATAGAAATTATTCAAAAAGCTGCCCCCGTTCTGGGCTTTCACCCCATCATACCATTGCTGGATATAGGTGAGGTAAAAGGCACTGTCGCTGCGGGTGTAGGCATCCACCAGCACATCCAGCGCGTGGGCCTGTGGCCAGTAGTTGAACGTGATGTCGCTGGTATTGGTATTATTAAAATACGCGCCGCTGGCATTATAAAAGTTGTTGATCAACCAGCTGGAACTGCTGTCTGCAGCAGCGTTCCAGTTGATCGCATATTTGGTGGTGGTGCTGCCGTCGCCCAGGTCTACGTTGTCGTAGTTCTTCTCGCACGACTGCAGGAACAAGCCTGCGGCTGCCATGGCCAGGATATAAATGCGTTTCATAATCTGCTTGGTTTTTACCATTACTTGTTAATGATCACCTCGTGCGTATAGTTTGCCTTGTCAGGAGAGAAGTACACGTTGATATCACACTTCTGCTTGTCAACATTGCCATTGAATTTGAAGCAATAGTTCCACTGGTCGTTTCCGCTGATGGGGAACATGTACCAGTAGGCAGCCGGTGAACTATCCGTGGGGCGCTGGTTATCGGAGTTGGCACTGCCAAACCATTCAAAGCTATCGTTGGTACCATCGTTCACGCTGAGGCGGAATTTGTAGCGCTCTTCACCACCGTAGGATTGCTGCACAAAATCAATTTCAGTGTTCACCAGTTTCCAGGTACCGTTGCCGGCGTAGGTGAGGGGGAAGCGTACATTGTTGTCTACCGCGTACCACAGGCCCAGTGACTTGATCTCCGTAACGGTAGCCGCCGCGTTGTTGAAGTCCAGTTTAATGCGGTATACTTTGGTATCCGTACCACCCACGGTGATCTGGTTGGCAGAAGAGATCTGGCCGCCCTGGATGGCATAAGTGTTTGGCGTGCCGGTGGTCTTGTCTACAAAGTGGTAAGTGCCGGGCTTCAGGGAAGTATAGATCTCAAATTCGCCACCGGTAGCCAGGGCTTTCATGCGGATGGCTTTACTCAGGTCGTCACCAGCTTCTGTGGCGCTGCCGGTAATGTATACATCGGTGGGGATGTCTGCAAAGCCGGCAGGTCTTTCCACGATCAATGTGCGTGAGATCTTGGACCGCTGGCCGTTCACGCCTTTGGTGGCCAGCACGGCCCAGTGCAGCTTACCTACACCCAGTGACTGGATGCCTGCCAGGGCGGCAATTTTGTTCAGGTCTTTGTGGGAAAGGGTAGCCTTGTTGTACAGGCCATTGTTATCAGAAGCAATCTCGTACACCGGGTGGGAGAAGTCGCCACCATCTTTGTCAAACAGCAGCTCATACTGCACCAGCCCACCATCAGCCGCCAGGGACTGCGCCCATTCAAACGTTACGGTGGCAGCAGTTGTAGGTTGCAGTTTAATGTACTGGCTATCCTGGGGCGCAAAGAAATTATCGACCGGGGTCACCACGGTGCTTACTTCCTTATCTTTTTTGCAGCTGGTAAAAGCCAGCAGGGCGGCAGCTGCGGTGAGAAAATACCGGGAGATATATTTTATGGACATGATGATTTTTTTAACGTGAAAAATGAATTACCAGTTAGCGTTCTGACCAAGGTTGGGATCCAAAGCGCGTTCGTCGCGGGGCACAGGCCAGCGGTAGTGTTTCTTGGCATCGAAGGTGCGTTGCGCTACGCGGATGTAACCGTTGTCAATCCCGGCGTCGCCAAAGCGGGCGCCATGTGCCCAGCCGTTGAGCACTTTCTCTGCCGTTTTCCAGCGGCGGATGTCAAAAATGCGGAGCCCTTCCATCGCCAGTTCGCAGCGGCGTTCGCGACGGATGATGCTTTGCAGGTCCGCCTGTGTCCAGGCAGCATTGTAGTTAATGGCGGCAGCATCAGTGAAACCTGCGCGGGTGCGCAGTTTGCCAATGGTATTGTTCCAGATCTCCTGGGTCATCTGCCCCTGTTCATTCTTGGCCTCTGCATACATGAGCAGCACGTCTGCCCAGCGGATGAGGATGAGGTTCAGGCCGGAGAGAAAGTTATTGCCGCCCTGCGGATCATAGTATTTGCGCATGTAATAGCCGGTGGGAGAACTTACACGGCCCGGACCGTATTCATCCAGCTTTTTGCTCTGGTCAGGATCAGAACCAGGCTTGATGTAAATGGTCTGTGTGGTGCCATCCGGTTTTTTCCAGGCATAGCCGTCGTACACAATGGTAGTGCCCATGCGCGGGTCGCGGTTCTGGTAAGGATGGCTTTCATCATAACCGGAGCCGCTTTCCTTGATGCCTTTGCCGTTCAGCATCACGTAGTCATCCACCAGTTCCTGGAGGGGTGCCATGGCATTATCGCGCGCGCCTACGGAAAGCGGTGCCAGGTCAAAGTAGTTGCTGTAAGCGCGTACTTCCGGCACGTACTGGATGTCCAGCATGTCTTCAATATTGTTCTCATTCTGGGGCAGGAAAACACCTTCGTAATTAGCGAACAGGTCGTAATGGCCGTAGTTGCCACCCATCAGTTTTTCGCATGCATCGGCTACTTCCGGATAGCGGTTTTCATAGAGCAGCACCCGTGCCTTCAGGGCAATGGCGGCGCCGCTGGTAATGCGGCCTGCATCGGCTGCGTCATATTGCTGCTTGTTGGGCAGCACGGCCGCTATTGCGTCCATTTCCTTCAGCACAAAGTCTACCACGGTGGCACGCGGTGTGCGCGCAATGGTGCGGGATTCGGCAATGCTGATGTCACTGGTAAAGAAGGGGATATCACCAAACCAGGTGTACAACTGGAAGTACTGGAAGGCACGCAGGAAGCGGGCTTCCGCCTTCATGCGGGTACGCAGGGTTTCATCCATGTCCGGCACGCGGTCCACGTTTTCCAGGAATACATTTGCCGTTTTGATGCCGGCATAGCGGTCGTCCCATTCAGATTTCAGGCGGCTCAAGGAAGGGTCGTAGGTGCCGTTGGAAATGG
This sequence comes from Chitinophaga parva, assembly GCF_003071345.1. Lineage (NCBI taxonomy): Bacteria > Pseudomonadati > Bacteroidota > Chitinophagia > Chitinophagales > Chitinophagaceae > Chitinophaga > Chitinophaga parva. Next base: position 1,208,605 of record NZ_QCYK01000002.1, read on the forward strand.
AGAGGGCGCCCTGGTTATCACCACGGCCCACGTAAGCATTGTCAGAGAGGCCTTCATTGTAAAAGAAACGGTCGTTGTTCATCATTTGTGAATACGCCATATTGAGCACCTCCGATGCCTTGGTGGTGGAGGTCCAGTAATTGAGATCGGTAAAGCGGTCCGTGGGGGCCAGGTCCATCTTTTTGCAGGCACTGAGGCTGATGGCCAGCAGTCCCGCACTGTATAATAAGCGATGTAACTTTTTCATGTTTCAGTTTTTAGAAAGTGGCGTCTATACCAAAACCATAGTAAACCGGCGTGGGATAAGCACGGCCGCTGTTGCCGCCTGCGGTCACAGACAGGTTATTCTGCTGGTTGCCGGCGCCGGTGCCGTTTTTAAACTCGGTAGATTCCGGGTCGATGAACTTCACCCCTGCAATGGTGAGCAGGTTCTGGCCGGTGAGGTAAAAGCGCAGTTTCTTCATGCCAATGTGCTGTACCGTGCGTGCCGGCAGGGTATAGCCCAGCTGCACATTTTTGAGACGGCCATAAGCGCCATTGAAAATATAGAGGTCGGAGCCGCGGCGGAAATTGTTCGTGTTAGACGCACTGCCATTGGCCGCCAGGCGCGGATAACGGGCGTTTGGATTGTCCGGGCGCCAGTAGTCCAGCTGGTGTTCATAAATAACCTGTGAGTAGTTGTAATGGAAAGGTTCTACCAGCTCGCCGCGGATGAACATGGCACGTTTGCCCACGCCCTGGATCAGCAAACCAAGATCAAAACCTTTGTAAGACACATTGTAGTTAAACCCAAACGTGTAGCGGGGGAAGGGATTGCCCAGCACATAACGGTCGTTGTCATCGATCACGCCATCGTGGTTCTTGTCCTTGAACTTGATATCGCCGGGGCCCACGTCCAGGCCTGCGGGCTTGGCCGCTTTCTGGATATCATCCAGGTTCTGGAAGTAACCGTCCCGTTTCAGGCCAATGTAAGAGTTGTAGGGCAGGCCTTCCTTGAGGATCACCTGCATTTCATCCCCGCTGCTGATGTATTGTTGACCATCGAGATAGGTCACTTCATTATGCGAATCGGCAATGTTGAAGCCAAATTCCTGGCGCACGGTGTGGCCGGTGCGGTAGTGGATGCTGAATTCCCAGCCCTGGTTGCGCACCTTGCCCAGGTTGAAGAAAGGCACGGCACCACCATAAGCGCCGGGGGTAGGCGGTACCAGCAGGATGTTGCTGGTCAGTTTTGTGAAGTAGTCGAAAGAGGCAGTCACCTTGTTCTCAAACAATCCCAGGTCCACGCCGCCATCCAGTGTGGTGGCCTTTTCCCAGGTTACGTCCGGGTTAGAGAGGGTGAAACCGGTACCGGATACGGGCACGTTATTGAAACCGTAGGAGTTGTTATACACCGTGTACGTAGTGAGGTACTGGTAAGGTGAAATGTTCTGGTTACCCAGCACACCATAAGAGGCGCGCAGTTTCAGCTCATTCACTGTGTTGGTAAATGGTGCAAAGAACTTTTCATTGCTGATGCGCCAGCCACCTGAAATGGAGGGGAAATAGCCCCAGCGGTGGCCCTGTGCAAACTTGGAAGATTCATCCGCACGGAAGTCCACTTCTGCAAAGTAACGGTCTTCATACGACCAGGAACCGCGGCCAATAAAGGAATTGAGGCTGGTCTCCGTGGTGTTCTGGTTGGTATTGGTAGATCCCGGATCTACAATAGTACCAGTGGTGGGTACACCCAGGTCAGGGTCGGTGTATTTCAGTTTTACCTCGTTGCCACGCTTGGTGAATGACTCGTTGGTAAAGCCGCCCAGGAAGTAGATGTTATGCTTGCCCAGGGTCTTGGTATATTCTGCCAGCAGTTGGGTGTTGATGAACAGGTTCTTCTCGTTATAATCATCGGTGGTGCGGTCTTGCCCATAAGTGCCCTTCGGGAAAAAGTCCACTTCCTGCACGCGGCCAAAACGGTGGTTGGCATTGAGCGTACCACCCAGTACGCCGCGCAGTTTCAGGTCTTTGGTCACCGCCAGCTCGCCGGTGAAGCTGCCAAACAGGTTGTCGTTATCGTTCTTTACAGACCCGCCTTTTTCCAGGATGCCCAGCGGGTTGAATTCGGTGAGCACATCGTTCGTGAGATAGCGGCCCAGGGAATCTTTCAGCGCATAGTAAGTAGGCGTACGCTCTGCATCCGCCATGAGAAAGCCTGCATCGTATGATTGGTCTTTCAGGTCTGCATGTGTGTAAGACAACAGGCTGGTAAATTTGAAGCGGCCTATTTCTGTGGTCAGGTTCATGCGGTAGTTGTAGCGCTTGAGACCATAGTTGGGGCCCACGAAGTTATTGGCCTGGTCCAGGTAGCCGGCAGATACCAGGTAAGTGGTTTTGTCGTTACCACCGGATACGCTCAGGTTATGGTTTTGCTGCATGGCATTTTCCAGGATGGCATCCAGGATCCATTCTTCGTCGCCCCGCTCTTTCTGCGCTTCAATATCAGCAGGGCTGTAGATCGGCGTCTGGTTCGGGTTTGCGTTCACGATGGCTTCATTGCGCAGCATCATGTTTTCATATCCTTTCACCGGGTGGAAGAGGATCTTGGGCTGGGTGATGCTCAGGATTCCGTTGTAAGTTACCGTGGGCTTGGCGGTCTTGCTGCCCCGTTTAGTGGTCACCAGGATCACGCCGTTTGCCGCGCGGGAACCGTAGATGGCTGCGGCGCCTGCGTCTTTCAGCACAGATACATTATCAATATCTGTAGGATTGAGCAGGTTCAGGTCTCCACCGGGAATACCGTCAATCACCACCAGCGGCGTATTGTCGCCCAGGGTGCTGAGGCCACGGATGTTGATGTTCATGGCAGCACCCGGCTGTGCGTTTGGCTGCTGGATGATGAGGTTAGGCGCGGCACCTTGCAGGGCCTGTACCGTGTTAGCCACAGGGCGGCCTTCTATCTGCTGCGCTTTTACCTGGTCAATGGCGCCCGTTACCGTGGCACGGCGTTGTGTGCCGTAACCCACTACCACTACGTCATTCAGCGTGGTGTTGGAAGCCTTCAGCTGGATGTTCAGCATGCCACCGGCAGTGGTAAGCTCCTGCTTGTCGTAGCCCAGGAAAGATACATCCAGTACTACATTGTCGCCCGTGAAGGAGAGCTTGTAATAACCGTTAATATCTGTTACGGTGCCTTTGGACGTGTTCTTGACCTGTATGGATACACCGGGAATGGGCTGTCCTTTTTCATCGGTAATACGCCCATGTACTTCACCATCCACGAGGGTAGCGCTGGCAGGCCTGGCAGCGGGAGTGGTAGTTTCCCCTTTGCGCAGGATCACCTTGTCATTGAGCATTTCAAAGCGGATGCCCAGTGGTGCGAAAATCGTTTTGAGCGATGATCTGAACTCTTCATGCTGGAGGTTCAACGATAACTTCTGATGCGTGTCAATATCGTCGTCTGAGTAAACGAAAGCGAAGCCGCTTTGTTGCTGTAAGTTGGAAATCACCCAGGATAGTTCCTTGCTTTTACAAACCAGGTCAATGTCTTTTACCTGGCGTGTACCAACGATGGCGGTGCTGGCGCGATGATTGTCCACGGCGGCTTTCAGCGCTGGCGGAAGCCCGCCGGTGAGTAAAGCGGCAGCAAACAGCAGTTTCACTAGTCTGCGCGAGGAGGCAGACTGCTGCAACGTGCAATCCATAACGTGTAATTTGTTTAATTGAAATGATGGAAGTTAGATGGTTGTTCTGAGCTATTCTCCGATCGTGATCAGGGAGTCGGAGACCGTATAATTAAAGTGTTTGGTTTTGCTTAATATGTTCAGGATGTCTTCTTCTGTGTTGTTGAAAACCCCGGTGTACCGGTATTGCTTTACTTTTTCGCTGTGGAACTGTATGGGTTTGCCATACGTGCGTTCCAATGTGGTGGCTATTTCCGCGAGTTTGTTACTGTGGAAGATGAGTGTGCCGTTTATCCAGGCTTTGTCTTCCTGTGTGTTGGCAATGCCAACTTTTACTGCATTGGTTGCTATGTTGAACACCGCTTTTTGCTGGTGGGTAAGGAAGAAGGTGTCTGGCTGCTGTGCAGTGCTGTACAGGGGGATGAAGGCCACTTTGCCGCTTTCCACGGCGGTTTGCAGGGTGCCGGTTTCCGCGAAGCTGTTGATGTTAAACGCCGTGCCCAGTACGTGTACCGTGCCGTGCGCGGTTTGCACCCGGAAAGGCCGGTTGGCCTGCTGGGCTACATTGAAAAAGGCTTCCCCATCCAGGTATACCACGCGTTCTTTGGCCGGGAAGGCGCTTGCATATTTTAGCGTACTGCCGGCATTGAGCCACACCATGGTACCATCACTGAGCACAATGCTGGAGCGCACGCCTTTCGGGTTGTGCTTTTCTATCAGCGTGGTTACCGGCTTACTTTTTAAGTGGGTCACCATCCACCAGCAACTGCCAATGGTGACGGCCAGGCAGGCGGCTATGGCGCTCCACTTGCGCAGGGGCACACGGCGACGGGCCGGTTCTTCACCGGCTGCATGTATTTTATCCCAGGTTTGCTGTAAGCGTTTTTCCACTTGTATGGATGGCTGTGGGCTTTTTGTGGCCCAGTAGCGCTGCATTTGCTGGTAGAGCGGGCCATATTCGGGATGTGTGCGCAAGGTGGATTGCAACAGGGACTCCTCGTCCGGCGTATGGTTGCCAGACATGACTTTCATGACCAGTGATAAGAATTGTTCCTTGTCCATAAGGTGGATGCTAACTAAAGGACAGGGATTTTGGGGAATACCCTTACAAGGGGGTTAAATTTTTTTTAAGATTTTTTCTGCTCTGCATAGGCCGCCATCCAATCCTTTCCCGGCCGGTCCGCTGGATAACCATGTTTGGCGCGGTACGCCTTTCTTTCCGGGGTAAAGTCCCACCAGGTTTTGCTTAGGTCACCGGTGCGGGCTACGTGTACGGCCAGCCAGAACTGGTCCTCCACGCAGGGATCGGTCCAGTAGCCTACCAGCTTTTCGTGCTGGTCCAGGAGGGCAGGCCCGGTCTTGTCTTTTAGTTGCTGCAGGGAATGGAAGCCCATGTCTACCATGTCCTGGGCGAATTTGATCCCCAGGGAAGGAATGCCCTGGAATGCAATAAGGGCCTGCAGTGCAACGGCCCGGGTGGTGGATACCTGTAATAAACGGGCAATGTCCTCCGCAGAACGGGAGGACAGGTCCTGTATCTTCAGTTTGTGGGCGCGTAACTGTTTTTTTTCGGCGTCCGTAAGGGGGAGTTTGATGGATCGCTTCACCTGCATGCAGAAAAGTTACAGGTTTTTATTGGTAAAGTGATGGGCCGTAATGGTGTAGCCTTTATTCAGGTATAAGCGGTGCGCATCGTGGCGCTGGTGGCCGCTGTCCAGGTATACACCGTCTTTGCCCTGTTGCCTGGCGAGGGTATGGATAAAGTCCAGCAACCGGCCGCCCAGGCCCCTGCCCCGGTGCGATGCGAGGGTACTGAGGTCATCGATGTAAATGGTTTTGCCGGACACCAGTTTGTGCTCTTCCCGGAAACCGGCGATGGCCACGGGTTTGCCGGCATCGGCAATGTAGATCAGCTGGTACCCGGTTTCCATCATTTCCTGGATCACCTGCACAAAAGTGGCTGCATCCAGGTGGGGGCGTAGTGCCTGGATGGGAAGCCAGCAGGCCGCTATTTGTTCCGCAGTGCGGGCATATTGAACATTTTCCATCATTCAAAAGTAGCATCCTGCCACGCTACGGGAATAGTCCAGGTACCTAAAAAATGTAGTCCACGCAGGATGGGGATGTAAGCTCACCATCCATGTTGCCTGGCTGGTCACCAGCGGGTGTGGACTAACCCCGGACGTCTTAGACGGGAGCAGGCTATTCTTCATAAAATTCCCGCAGGGCACCCATGTATACGTCTTTCCAGCCTTCCATGATGTCGTTGTAATCTTCATCAGGAATGTTGGTGTGGCGCACTTCAATGTCTGTGCCTTTTTTAGATGGGTGCAGCAGCAGGGTTACGATGGACGCGGGTTCCTGGTCGCCAAAGTACCATTCCTGCACGATCTTGTGCGGCTCTTCAAACTCCAGGTTGCGGCCCACGATGGCTTCTTCCCACAGGGAGAACTCACTGCCTGGTTCTTCACTCATTACCGCTTCTTCACCACTCCACAGGCGGATGGTGGCTGGTGTTACCAGCGCGCGGTATACTTCTTCCGGCGGGGCCGGTATAATGAAATGTGCTTTGTAGTCTTTCATAGGAGCGAAGGTAGTGATTTGGTGAAAAAATCAGCCGGCACGCTTTTCACTTGCGGCTCCGCCTGTTTTTTCCTACTTTTCTGCCATCTTTTATTCCAGAACCAAGGATTAATGAAAAAAATCATGCTGATCGCTTCGCTGGCAGCCCTCGCTGCCCCGGCGTTTGCGCAAAAAACAACGGACAAAAAAACATCGGGCAATCCCATTTTCCCAGGGTGGTATGCAGACCCGGAGGCAGCCATGATCAAAGGCCAGGCCTGGGTATTCCCCACCACGTCAGACAAATACGGGAAACAGGTTTTCTTTGATGCCTATTCCTCCCCGGACCTGGTACATTGGACCAGGCACCCGGATATCCTGGATACCGCGGCCGTGAAATGGGCCCACCGCGCCATGTGGGCGCCGGCCTTTGTGCAAAAGGATGGCAAATATTATTTCTTCTTTGCTGCCAATGATATCCAGAACGATAACCAGGAAGGCGGCATTGGCGTAGCCGTGGCAGACAAGCCGGAAGGCCCCTATAAAGATTACCTGGGCAAGCCCCTGGTGGATAAATTTTACAACGGCGCCCAACCCATTGACCAGACCGTGTTCCAGGATAAGGATGGCAAATTTTACTTGATCTATGGAGGCTGGGGCCATTGCAATATTGCGCAACTGAAGCCCGACTTCACCGGCTTTATCCCGTTTGAAGACGGTACCACCTTCCGCTCCATTACGCCGGAAGGCTACGTGGAAGGCCCTTTCATGATCTACCGCAACGGCAAGTATTATTTTATGTGGTCTGAAGGCGGCTGGACCGGCCCCGATTATTCCGTGGCATACGCCATAGCGGATTCCCCGCTGGGCCCCTTCAAGCGCATTGGCAAGATCCTGCAACAGGACCCTAAGATCGCCACCGGCGCCGGCCACCACTCTGTGCTCAAAGGCCCCGGCAAGGACCAATGGTTCATCGTGTACCACCGCCGCCCTCTCACGGAAACGGATGGTAACCACCGTGAAACCTGTATCGATAAAATGGAGTTTGATGAGAATGGCCTTATCAAGCCTGTGAAGATCACCAACGAAGGTGTACCTTTAACGAAGTTTTCTAAAAAGTAAAAGGAGGTTGGGTATTATGTAGTATGTACAACGTACAACGTACAACGTACAACGTACAACGTATTTTTTACTGGTGGAAAAATGTACTTACTGCATAATACCTGCTGCCTGTATTTCAATATGACCAAACTACCTGCCGAACTGCTTTCCAACCCGCTGTATGTTTTTGCGCTGGCTGCGGAAGCCGCTGAAGAATTTGCGCATGTGCCTGCCTTGTTTGTAGGAGTAGGCAAGGTGCATGCTGCCTATCACCTCATGAAACGCATTGCGGAGAATAAACCGAGCATCATTATTAACCTGGGCTCTGCGGGCAGCCATACTTTTTCGCGGGGAGAGGTGGTGTGCTGTACCCGCTTTGTGCAGCGGGACATGGATGTGAGGGCCCTGGGGTATGAAAAATACCAGACGCCCTTCTCCGAGCATCCGCCGGTATTGCATTACGGGCTGGCTGCAAAGGGGCTACCAGAGGGCATTTGCGGCACTGGTGATAGTTTTGAGACCAACCACAGCACAGATGATTACAATGTCATAGATATGGAGGCCTTTCCGCTGGCCTGGATAGCCGCGCAGGAACATATTCCCTTCCTTTGCCTCAAGTATATCTCTGATGGCGCTAATGGGGACGCCGGTGAAGACTGGACCACCATGGTGCATCATGCGGCCGCTGCGCTGAAAAGCAAGATGACCAGGCTGGAGATCAATCCACAATAATTTCATCAAAACAAATAGCGGGTGCGTGGGAAGAACCGCGCCACTCCGGCAATACATCCGGGCAACTGGCCTGCAGGCGGAGGTAGTGGGTGCTTACAGGTTGGGGCAGTTTAAACTGCAACACTTTTATCTGCGCTTTTCCATCGTCAGTATCTTCCAGCATGGGCGAAAGCTTTTGTGTGGCAATAGTAGTGAAATGCACACCATCGTCAGATACCTGCAACGCAGCATCTACGGGCCTTACAATGAAGTGGCGCACATCTTCCAGGTACTGGGTTTGCACGCTGCTGAAGGTAAGGGATTGCTCAATGGTGGCATCTAAATGCTGGCGCTGGAAATACAACCAGTTAAAGCTGTAGTCCGTAGTGCCCAGGGCCCCGTCTGTAAGGCTGGCAGCCCCGCGGGTCATGTAGTCCTGGGAAAAAGGCGTGGCCACTTTTACCGGGGCATTCAGTGCTTTATTAGGCATCCACACGGTGTTGATGCGCTCTTTCCATTCATTATTATATTGCTCCGGTGTAAGGCCGCCTTCTGCCATTTCCTTTACACCAAAACGGAGGCAGCGGTCGTAGAAGCTGCTGATCCTGCCCTGCCACTCCGGCTTTACGGGATGGTCATTATTGTCTGCAACCCGGTAGCCTCCTTCCTGTATGCCATAGAACAACGATTGCTGCAGCATGGTGTAATCCAATGCCAGCCTGGTTTTCCAGACATGCTCCGCATAAGGGGCTTCATTGCCCGCTGCCTGTTCGGCTTTGTCCAACAGGGCGGTATACCGGGCCATGTTTGCAGGGGAGAGGTAGTCATTCACATTATTTACCGGGCTGCCATAAATATCCAGCTTTACCTGGCCTGCCTTCACGGCGTTGCTGAGTGCATCTGCATAATCTTTTACCAGGGCACCTGCTTTGCCGTAATAGCCTTTAAAAAATTCTCTTTTCAATGTTGCTACATCTGCCTGCGGGTCCCAGAGCAGGGCGGCCTGCAGGTAACTGTTCCACGCAGCCATATCGCCATAGGTATCGCCACTGCCTTGTGAGAATACGCCCTGCACACCCTGGCTGGCAAAGTACTGCAGGTTAGGCTGCAGGTTTTCGTAATCGGGGAAAGGGGCCAGGTAGTTGGTGAACTGGGTGGTATAGTCCCACACAAACAGGTGACTGCCCAGCGCTTTCCAGTCCTGCAAATGCTTGCGGAAGGCCGCTGCGCTGGGCTCCTGGGCAAGGGGCACGCCACGGTAGGCGTCTATGCTGCTTACAAAAATATACACGTTATCCGCCGGCGGTGTGTGTGGCGCCTGCGCCGTGTAGCCATAGGCCAGCGTGGTAAAGCGCTGCTGGGGAAAGCGGGCCGCCAGCTTATTCACAAAGCGGATGAGGCTCCCGGCAGGGCTGCCTTCTGCTGCATCTGCTTTTTTACAAATATCACAGGTGCAATAGTTGTTATTGTCTTCCGGGGCAATGGACCAGTAGAGCGCGTCCGGGTTGTGTTGAATCGCTTTGTCCAGGTAGGCTACCACCGCATCGTACACCGCCTGGTTGCTTAAGCATAGCTGCATGGGCTGGCGCTTGCCATTCACCTGTGAATAATATTCGGGGTGCGCTTTGAAATACACCTCCGGGGGCAGCATCTTAAAGAAGGAATGTCCCCACAGGCCCCAGAGATCATCCAGCTGCTGCAAGCCATGCCAGGAGAGGTATTCCGGGTCCTGCGATGCGGGGTAATAACTCTGGCGGTATATAAATGCCGGGTGCTGCGCATCCCGCATATTAGCGCGGAGGTGGAGGCGTTGCTCCCTTGGCGTATAGGCGGTACCGTTATCAAACTTCTTACAGCCAAAATAAGTATCCAGCAAATGATATACGCCGTACACGATGCCCTGGCCACTGCCGCCGCGGATGTACACGTTCTTTGCATCCGTACGGATCACGAAGCCTTCCGGGGGGATCTTTTCCGGGGTACCGGCCTCTGTAGCGCCTATGTAAATGCCGGCACCGGTTACCGCCGGGCCTTCCGTGGCAATGGGCAGCTTTACACCGCTGATGCGTTGCACATAATCCTGCAGTATGTTGGCGGCCTTTTGCGCTGCCCTGGTAGGTTGCGCAGGCAGCAGCAACTGGTAATTACTTTTCCCATGGTCTGTGAGTACCAGTTCATCACCGGCACTTTTGCAGGAAGTGGTGAGTAACAATAAGCAGAGCAGGAAGGCAGGTTTCATCATCACTTAGAATTTACGCAGCAGGGTGAAGTAAAGGTCGTACTGGTTCTGGAACTGGCTGTCGCTGATTTTCTGGTTGATCCACATGGCGTTGACGCCAACGGTGGTCCGGAAGCGGAAGGTCTTCTGGAAACCCGCGCCCACACTGCGGGTGAGCAGGCCTACCAGTTGCGGAAAAGCAATGAGGCGGCTGCGGTCGTCCGGAGAGGTACCCAGGGCGGCCACAAAGGAAATATAATCCTGCTGCCGGTTCATGTAATAACGTGTGGTAAGGTTGAAAGAAGTATACAGGCTGCCGTCTTCACTGATCAGGTACGTACGGAAGTTGGCCCAGAAATCATGAATGCTTTTGGCAATGGACACCACGCCGGACATACTGTTGGTACTGTCTGCGTGCAGGTAGCGCGCCCCGATCTCGCCTTCAAAGCCGTGCGGGAAGGTGTGGAACAGGGAATACGCGGCCCTTACCTGCGGGAATGCCAGGCCGTTGGAACCGGTTAGCAGCGCGTAGGAATAGGTCTTGGCGGAATGGTTGTAATACAGTTCTGCTTCACCCTGTATACCGGTACCCTCCTGGCGCCCGGCATAGCCCACGCGGAAAGCGTAGCTGCCCTTTTTGATGTAGTGCCGGTATTCCAGCGTGGCCACGTTATAGTGGTCATTGTTGTAGTCATACGTACTGTTCAGGTAGTACATGCCAAACTGGTCGTGGAGCCCCTTGCTTTGCAGGAAGTCTGCATACTCACGATGGTCCGTGGTGGGTGCGCTTTGCTGCAGGGAGTCTGCCGCCAGTGCGGCTGCTGTATAATCTTTCCGCGCTTCCAGCACATTGGCGCGTTTCTCTAAAAAGGCGATGCTGGTGGGATAGGCGCGGATGCCCCGGTCAATGTAAGGCAGCGCACTATCCGGCTGCTGCTTGCCGAGCCATGCATTGGCGGTGTAGAGCAATGCCAGGGAATCCTTTGGGCGCAAGGCCAGTACTTTTTCATACTGGGCCAGGGCGCTGTCTGGCTGCTGGCTGCGGCGGAAGCTATCCCCCCGTGCCATCAGTGTTTCCGTATAGGCGTTCCGGTATTTGAGCGTGTAAGGGTAGCGTTCCATGAGGGATTGTTCTATGGCCGCCGCTTCATCATAGCGTTGCAGTGTTTGCAGGATGGACGCTTTTTTAAGCAGCAGTTCCCGGTCGCCCGGGTAAGTGGTGAGTGCCTGGTCAGCATAGTTCAATGCGCTGTCTGGCCGGCCTGCGCCACTTTCCAGGTTAATGAGGTAATTGAGGGCATCCAGGTTATTGGGTTGCTGGGCCAGCACCTGTTGCAGCTGGGTGCGGGCCAGGTCATAGTCTTCCGCCTGCATAAGGATACGGCCTGCCGCCAGTTGCTGATCCGCCAGGGTAGTGCTGTAGGCGGCATTGCCAGGATGGACGGCCAGCAGTTGCCGGGTTACCTGTGCTGCTTCTTCATAGCGGCCGGCATCTGAGAGGATGGATGCTTCCTTGCTGAGCAATGCTTCATCATTGGGATATTGCTGCAAGGCCTTCTGCACGGTGAGCAGGGCATTGTCAGTTTGCTTTAACGCGATGTAGCAGTTCACGAGGTTATTAAGCGCATCCCGGTCGCCGGGTGCGGCGCTCAGCGCGTCTTCAAATTCCTGCAATGCCAGGGTGTATTGTTGCTGGCCCAGGTAATAGCGGCCGCTGGCATTTTTCAATTGCGCGGTGCGCTGGGCCCAGCTGCTGTTGCGGGTTTGTTGCCACAGTTGCCGGGCTATCTGCGCGGCTTCCGGGTATTTGTTCACATGCTCCAGCATATCCACCTTTTGCCCTAATAACACCGGGTCGTTGGATCTTGTTCTAAGGCCGCGGTTTATCCAGCCCAGCGCTTCTTCATATGCGCCCCTGGCCACGGTAAGGCCTATCACTTTTTGCAGGGCCTCGCTGTTATTGGGCTCTTTTTCCAGCACGGAGAGGTAAAGCATGTACGGATCAATATTGCTGTAGTATGCGGCTGCTTCCAGGCGCAGGCTGTTTTCCAGTTGCGCTGCTTTGGCATCGTTCGGGTATTTATTGCGGATGGTTTGCAGCGTGGCCAGTGCATCGGCATAGCGGTGGGTTTCCTGCTGGATGCCCAGTTTGCGCATAAGCAGTTCGTAGCTGTTGGGCTGCGTTGCCAGTGCGGCATTGACGCGGATCAGCGCTGCATCATAATCTTCATTTTTCAGGTAAAGGCCCAGCACCGCGGTACTGGCTTCTGCATTGGCGGGCTCGGCCTCCAGCACCTTTTCGTAGGCCATGCGGGAAAGAATGGGATTGCCGTTTTTTGCATAGGCACCGCCCGTGTAAAGGTAGTGGTCTATGTAGGCGCGGTTGATCACACTGTCGTCCGGGTGCCGCGCCCACAGCTCTTCTGCGTAGGCATTGGCCTTACCAAACTGCTGCGCATTATCCAGTACCCCCAGTTTTTTAATAGCCAGTTCCCGGTCCCGGGGAAAATAATACAGGGCTTCGTCCACGTAGCACACCGCGTCGTCCTGCCTGGACATGGCTGTGGCACTATTGATGGCATAGAAGTAGGCATCACGGTTGCGGGGATTGGCTGCCAGGATGCGCTGTAGCATGGGCAGGGCTTCCTGGGGGCGGTTTTGCAGCAGGAGCAGCCTGGCCTTCAGGGTCTGGTAATCCGTGTTTTTAGGCGCCAGCCGGATGGCTTCATCGATCTGCCGGGTGGCCGCTGCGTACTGCCCCGCGCGGGTTTGGGCCAGGGCGCTGGTGTAAAGGGCGTCCGGGTCCTGTGATTTTTTGAACAATTGTGCCTGCGCAGTGGTTACCACGCAGCAACAAAATAATAGGATGTAACAGGATCTTTTCATCAGCATACAGATTAGGCCGTGGCCACTTTCTTCTTTTGTCCAAAGCCCTGGCGCTGCATATTGCCCCAGCTGCTTTTCTTACCGGTGAGGAAAAAATAATAACCTCTCAGCGCAAAGAACACGATGAGGGGATGATAGATAAAAGGCTCCAGGAAGGCCATGAGGGCCAGCCCCAGCACTTCACTCCAGGTCTTGTAGTATCGGTGTGTAAGCTGGTCCCAGCAGATGGCCAGGGTAGTGATCATGACGGAATAGAGATATACGCCCAGCAATAATATGAGCGCATAACTCCAGTTGATCTCCCCGCGTACGGCATGGTAGATGTAATAGAGGATACCGGCAAACTCGATCACCGGTGCCAGGAATTCAAAGAATAAATTATAAGGCATTACCACCCATCCCAGTTTGCCATAGCGCGGATTGAAGATCACCTTGCGGTGAATGCTCATCAGCTGTATAAGCCCGCGGCCCCAGCGGGTGCGCTGGCGGCTGAAGATCTTCATGTTAGGTGGGCCTTCCGTCCAGCACTGGGAGGTGGGAATGTAGCGGATGGCATACTTCATATCATTGTCCATCATATAGGTGCACATGCGGGTAATGATGTCCATATCTTCCGCAAAGGATTTATGATCATAGCCACCGGCTTTGATGGCAATTTCTTTGTCAAACAGGCCCAGGCCGCCGGATACATTAGGCACACAATTGATCATGCTCCAGCCCATTTTACCCAGCACATAAGCGCGGATGTACTCCATTTCCTGGAAGCGGGGCAGTAACTGGCGGGGCGGGCGCACGCGGGTAATGGTGCCCTCATCTACCTCGCAACTGTTCACCAGGCGCAGGGTGGCGCCGGTGGCTATCACGCGCACGTTGTCTTCTATCACATGTACATAGCCGCACTCCGGGCAAGGTTCGCCCACCTGGCGGGCTTTCTTGTGCTCCTCGTCCATAAAGGGTTTGATCATGTACATCAGCGTGTTCTTTTCAATGATGCAGTCCACGTCTGTGCAAAGGAAATAATCAAAGGCGGCGGCATTAATGCCCGCATTGGAAGCATCGGCCTTGCTTTTGCCATTCACCTTATCCACCACCAGCAGTTTATCATAACCACTGTTGGTAGACTTAAAGATGCGGCGCACGGGTTGTGTTTTAATGCGCTCGTTATAGGCAAAGTCTACCTGCACCAGCTGAAATTCATCAATGAGTTTTTGCAACGTATCGTCCGTGCTGCCATCGTTTACAATGATCACTTCAAAACGGGGGTAGTTGAGTGTGAGCAGGGAACGCACGTTGGAGATGATGGTGAGGCCTTCATTGAAGGCGGGCGCTATCACGGAAATGCCTGGTGAGATGGAGGAATAGAGCACCTTGGCATAGTCCGTATAGGCATTGCGCCGGTGATGGCGGCGTATGCCCCGGAAGGAGAGGATGGCCAGCATGGCATAGGCCAGCAGCATGCCGCAGCCGTATACGAATACGATATTTTCAAAAATATTCCCTATCAAGGTAGTCCTTATTTTATGGTCAGTGATCTAGGCCGCGGCCGTATTTTTCTTAAAGCCTTTGCGCTGCATATTGCCCCAGGTGCTTTTCTTGCCTGTGAGGAAATAATAATAGCCGCGAAGGGAGAACAATACGATGAGCGGGTGGTAGATCAGGAATTCGAGGAAAGGCGTGGTGCAAAGCAATGCTACTTCCCGCCAGGTCTTATACGTGCGGAAGGTGAGCTGGTCCCAGAGAATGGCCAGGGTAGTGATCATTACCGAGTACGCATATACGAAAATGAGCAGCATAATGGCCGTGGGCCAGTTTATAAGCCCCAGGCAGGCGGATACGATGTAAAATACAATGCCGGAGAACTCGATGATGGGCGCCAGCAGTTCAAAGAAGAAATTGTAAGGAAATATCACGAGGCCCATGTGGCCATAGCGCGGGTTGAGGAACATGGAAAAATGTGCATACATCAGCTGCGCCAACCCCCTGGCCCAGCGCGTACGCTGGCGCATGAAGATCTTCACGGAGCTGGGGCCTTCCGTCCAGCAAAGGGTTTTTGGAATATAGCGAATGGCATAGTCTATCTTGTTATCATAACAATACCGCACCATGCGGGTCATCAGTTCCATATCTTCCCCAAACGACTGGTGATCGTAGCCCCCGCAGCGGATGGCCACTTCCTTATCAAATAAACCCAGGCCGCCGGATACGTTGGGTACGCAATTCAGCAGGCTCCATCCCATTTTACCCAGCACAAAGGCACGGATGTATTCCACTTCCTGGAAGCGGGGCAGCAGCTCTTTGGGCGGGCGCATACGCACGATCACACCCTCGTCAAAGTCGCACGAGTTAGCCAGACGCAGGGTGGCCCCCACGGCAATCACGCGTTTCTTTGGCTCGTTCATTACGGGGCGGATGAGTTTCAACAGCGTGTTGGGATGGAGGATGCAATCTACATCCGTGCACACGAAGTAGTCAAAAGCAGCCGCGTTGATGCCGGCATTCACCGCATCGGCCTTGCTTTTGCCATTGAACTTGTCTATTACCATGAGGCGGGCATAGGCCGGGTTGGTGGACTTATACAGTTTCTTCACCGGCTTGGTCTGGATCTTGGCCTGGTAGGCAAAATCCACCGGCACCAGTTGGAATTCTGTGATAAGTTGTTCCAGGGTATCGTCTGTGCTGCCATCGTTGATAATGATGATCTCGAAGCGGGGATATTTCAGCGTGAGCAGGGAGCGTACATTGGCAATGATGGTGAGGCCTTCATTGAAAGCCGGCGCCAGCACGGTAAGCCCCGGTGCCAGCGGGGAACGCAGCAGCGTATCGTTCTGGTGGTAAGAAGAGCGGTGCGCATACTGCCTCACGGCAATAATGGAACAGATAGCCAGCAGGGCATAAATGACCAGCAGCACCGTGCCGTAAACGAATACGGCCGATTCAAAAAAATGCCCTATGGATTCCCAGACAGACTGCATCAAAATTTAATTAGCGGGTTCATTACATGTTTGAGGATGACCAGGTTGTCACGATTGGCGGTTTGCAACAACTCATCCACCAGCGGGCCTGTGATGGCCATGTTCTTCACGATGGACTTGGCTGCATGTTTACGCAGCTCAAAATCCGTGGCGTAGAGAAATTCTTTTTTGAGGAATTCCATATACTCGGCGCTGCGCATACGGCCCAGGGCTTTCAGTATTTCCACCTGGCAGTTCAGCGGCTGGCTGCTGAATATATATACCAGCTGGTCTGCCGCGGGCTCATACCGCATTTTGCCCAAGCAGTTGATGGCAGCGGCTCTCAGGAAGTGGTCCTTGGTATCCAGCAGTTTTATCACGGCCGGCATGGCTTCCACTTGTTTGTAGTGTACGATCAGTTTCAGGCAGAAATCCACCACGCTTTTATTATTGGAATACGTAACCCACCGCGCAAAGTTGGGAATGCCAATGCTCTGGGTAGTGGTGATGATCTTGAACAGTTCCACCTGGTCCCACATGAGCAGGGGCTCTGTGGTAATATCAAAGAATTTGAAGGGCTCGTTCTTACTGAGTTTGATGTAAGCATGCCGGGCGGCGGCGCGCAGCTCTCGGTTGCGGTGGTTAGTGAGGGGCAGGATGTTCACGTCTGCAATGTGAATATCCATTTCCGTGAATTCATTGAGCGCCTGTACTTTCATTTCCCAGTGCCGGGATTTCATCTTGTTAAAGGATTCCCGCTCCAGGTCCAGCTGGATGTACAGGCTGCGCAGCAGGTCGCCCAGCACCCCGCGCACGTTCTTGCGGTAGTCAATAATGCGGTCAATGAGGGCCTGCCGGGCCCAGTGTTTTTCAAACAGGGGGATCTGGAACGGCTCCAGCGGCAGTTCCATCATATCTGCTGCTTCCTGGCCCTGTATGTCCGGGTTAGCAAGGATATGCTGCACAATAAGCTCGTCTATGAGCGGGCGAACCTTTGCCTGGAGGCGGTCCTGGCGGTTGCCACGGAAACGGTTATAAAGAATGGTAATGTAAGCGGTCACGGTGAAGCTCACTGCCACGAATATGAAGACGCCGGCAATGTGGATCACCACCGGTGCATAACGGACATTGTTGAACCACTCCGCGAGAGTGTCCCAAGGTAGAAGTAGTAACATGGATATGGATAATAAGGTTCTGCTAACGTGGGGGCAACAGGGATGACAGGAACGAACGTGTGCGGCCGCTGTTATTGCGACTGGCCCAGCAGGCGCCTCACCAGGGCAAGCAGCTCACTGCCGATGATCGGCTTGCTCAGGTAGCCATCCGCACCAATACTCATACCCTCCTGCACGGAATCCTCATCTCCCACGCTGGAAACAATGACCACGGGTATCGGGGCTTTCATCTGCTTTACACGGCTTACAATTTCATAACCGTTGGCATAAGGCATCAGGATGTCAGTGATCACCAGGTCATAGGGCGTTCCACTATCCAGTTGGGCAAAAGCGTCCTTGCCATCTTTTACAATGGTTACGTGGTGCCCTTCGCGGCGGAGAATACTTTCTGCAACTTTCTGCATGAGGAGGTCGTCTTCGACTACTAAAATATTGGCCATAATTTAAAAGATGAGTTTTGCGGAGCCATGCCCCCATGACACAGGGCAGGTAATGGATAGCTGTGTAAACCGATTTTAAAAAATGTAATTATTGTAATGAATATAAAACTTTTTATTAAATCCTAAATCGTTGAATGTGTAATGCAAGTTATTACCATACTTACGGATATGTCAGGCCCTCTGGATGTTATGACCGGAAATTAACCATGCTCCGCAAATCGCGCGCCGTAGCGGTTAAGACCACCCCACAAAGTCCGGCACATACCGGGCCGAAACGTTATCTTTAGCTCCTCTAAATACCACATTTTCCGCTTTATGAAAAAACACTATCTGCTCTTGCTGGGGACCGGACTGGCCCTGGCTGCCCATTCACAAACCTTGACGCCCCCTGCCAGGCCCACTC
Organism: Chitinophaga parva; assembly: GCF_003071345.1. NCBI lineage: Bacteria > Pseudomonadati > Bacteroidota > Chitinophagia > Chitinophagales > Chitinophagaceae > Chitinophaga > Chitinophaga parva. The sequence goes on from NZ_QCYK01000002.1 coordinate 1,226,714, forward strand.
CCCCAGTGGCAGCGGCCACCAATGCCGACAAGGCCAAAGTGGAGGCGCTCCTGAAAAAAATGACCCTGGAAGAAAAGATCGGCCAGATGACCCAGCTTACCCTGGGCGTGGTGGCAGACGGGAAACCCGGCGTGGAAGAAGCCACCCTGGACCCTGCAGCCCTGCAAAAAGCTGTGCAGACCTACGGGGTAGGATCCCTGCTCAACGTGGTGAACCACGCCGTGACCGTGGACCGCTGGGGCCAGGTGATCACCCAGATCCAGGACGCCGCCGCCAAGACCCGCCTCAAGATCCCGGTGATCTTTGGGCTGGACGGCATTCATGGTCAAACCTACACGCTGGACGCCACCCTCTTTCCCCAGAACATTGGCATGGCCGCCACCCGCGACAGCGCCCTGGCCCACGCCATTACCAAGGTGGCCGCGGCGGAACTGCGCGCTTCCGGCGTGCGCTGGAACTTTGCGCCAGTGCTGGATTGTGGCCGGCAGCCGCTCTGGAGCCGCTTCCCGGAAACCTACGGGGAAGACGTATTTATCGGTAAGACCATGGGCAGCACCGTGATCCATGCGTATGAAGAGGACGGCCTGCGCAATCCTACCGCGGTGGCCAGCTGCATGAAGCACTTCATTGGTTACGCTGCGGCCCGCACGGGGAAAGACCGTACGCCCATTTACCTGCCGGAAATAGAACTGCGGGAATACTACCTGCCCCAGTTCCGCGCTGCGGTAAAGGCCGGCGCCTCCACCGTGATGATCAACTCCGGTGAGATCAATGGTACGCCCGTACACGCCAGCAAATACCTGCTTACCCAGGTGCTGCGCAAGGAACTGGGCTTTGAAGGTGTGGTGGTGACCGATTGGGAAGACATCATCCGCCTGCATACCCGTCATAATGTGGCGCCTACGCCCCGCGCAGCGGTGGCCATGGCCATCAACGCGGGGATTGATATGAGCATGGTGCCCATGGACTATTCTTTCCCGGACCTGCTGAAGGAAGCCGTGCAAAAAGGAGAGGTGCCCATGAGCCGCATTGACGATGCCGTGCGCCGTATCCTCACCCTGAAATACAAACTGGGCCTGTTTGAAAATGCTTACCCCGAGGCTGCAGCCCGGGCTAACTTTGGCAAGCCGGAATACCAGGACCTGGCCCTGCAGGCCGCCCACGAAGCCATGACCCTGCTGAAGAACCAGGACAATGTGCTGCCCCTGAAAAAAGACACCAAGGTACTGGTAGCCGGCCCCGGCGCCCAGAGCATCAGCGCCCTGAATGGCTGCTGGAGCTATACCTGGCAGGGAAAGGAAGAACAATGGTACCCGGCCAACAGTAAGACCATCCTGCAGGCCATTACCGATAAAGTAGGTGCCGGCAACGTGATCACCACTACCGTAAAAGGATACGACAGCGATGCCAACTACGATACCACCGCGTTGAAAAATGCCGCGGCCAATGCAGCCGTGATCGTACTGTGCCTGGGTGAAAACGCCTATGCTGAAAGCCCTGGCAATATCCAGGACCTGGTGCTGGCACCCAACCAGGTGGCCCTGGCCAATGCGGCCGCCGCCACTGGTAAGCCCGTCGTGCTGGTGCTTTCTGAAGGCCGTCCCCGTTTCATCACCAGCTTTGAGCCTAAGATGAAAGGCATCCTGCAGGCCTACTGGAGTGGCCGCAAAAGCGCAGAAGCTATTGCAGACGTGCTCTTTGGCGACTACAACCCTGATGGCATCCTGCCCTACAGCTACCCCCGCAGCATGGGAGAAATGGTGCTGTATGACCGCAAGCCCACGGAAGAGATCCGCGAGATATTCAACTCCGATATGACGATGGATGGCTACAAGCCGCTGTTCCCCTTCGGTTTTGGCCTCAGCTATACTACATTCTCCTACAGCCCCGTTACGCTGAGCAGCACCACGCTCAAGGGCAATGATAAACTGCGTATAAGCGTAACCGTTACCAACAACGGTTCCCGCGATGGCAAGCACACGGTAGAGCTTTACAGCCGCGACCTGTATGCCAGCATTACGCCCAATATGCAGCGCCTGCGCGGCTTCCAGAAGATAGACCTGAAAGCCGGCGAAAGCAGGACCGTGACCTTCATCCTGGATAAGAACGACCTGGCATTTGTAAACGCAGACCTGAAAACGGTCACTGAGCCGGGCGATTTTGAAGTGATGATCGGCGGGGAGAAAGCGAAGTTCAGCTATAGTCTCTGAAACAGCCGTCCGTAAGGGAGATGAAATTTTTCTCCTTAATGATGGAAATTTTTCCAATAAAAACAAGGGCCGCTCCAGCGAATGGAGCGGCCTTTTTCAATCTTGTATATGAAAAGGTAGGCTAAAAACAGTGCGTGTTTAATCGTTGACCTGCGGCTTCACCGGCACATCTACCGGTTCTGCATGTTTATGCGGGTCAAAGGGATCGTAGTAGTAAATGCCGGCCTGGTCATACAGGGGCAGGTGCTGCTGCAGGCGCAGGTTAAAGGCATCCAGGTTTTTACGGAAAGCTTCTGTCCACGCGGCCTCTGAAAAAGCTGCCAGGCGGGGGAAGACCAGGAATTGCAGGCGTTTGCCGGTGATCACCGTTTCCGTCCACAGGTTAGCCTGCATACCAAAAGGATGGCGGGGCACCAGGTTTGCAAAAGCCGGGTCAGCGGGGAAATTATACACATCGCTGTAGCGGTTGTATAACTTTTCCTTACCCCAGGTGCGGCCGGATACGTGGGTGCTGTCCTGTATGAAATCAAAATAGAAAGGCAGGCGGGGACAATACACCACGTTGTAGCGTTCCTGCGCGTCCATGAGGGACTGCGTTATATTTTGCCTCCACCACATAATACCTGCGTCTGTGGAAGGGAGGTTGCCGCTGGCGGCTTCGTCCCAGGCAAATACGCTGCCACCCTGTGCTATAACGGTATCAGCTATACGTTTTAAAAAATAGGCTTCTACTTCCTTCAGCTCGTGAAAGCCCTGTTGCTGCATCATTTGCTGCACGGCGGCATTGTTTTCCCATGCTTTGATGCCCAGGGCCACTTCATCGCCACCAATGTGGATGGTGTGGAAGGGGAATAGTTGCAGGAGCTCGCGGGTCACATTGCCCAGGAACTGATAGGTGTATTCAGCCGCAGGATTGAACGTAAAGCCGTCGTAACCGCCGGGCGCGTTGCCGCCGGAAAGCTCGGGATAAGCCCTGGTAGCTGCACTGGCGTGGCCGGGCATGTCTATTTCGGGGATGATCTCAATATTGCGCGTTTTGGCGTAGGCAACTATTTCCCGGATGTCATCCTGGGTGTAGAACCTTGCGGCAGCCGTGCTGTCTGTAAAGTTGCCGGTGCCGCCTATGCTGGTGAGTTTTGGATATTGCTGTATGGCAATGCGCCAGCCCTGTGCATCGGAAAGATGCCAGTGAAAGCGGTTCAGTTTATAGAAAGCCATCCAGTCCAGCAATTGCTTTACAGCAGCTTTGCCAAAGAAGTGCCGCGCTTCATCCAGCATAAAACCCCGCCAGCGGGTGGAGGGCACATCATCCAGATCCAGGCAGGGTAGGGTGATGCTGCCATTGGCGGCGGTATTGGTTTTACAGAGTTGCAGCAGGGTGACCAGGCCATTGAAGAGGCCATCCTTATCATTGCCGGTGATCTTGATGCCCGTGCGGTCAATGTGCAGTTTGTAGCCCGCGGCGTCCTGTGGATTGCCGGTAAGGCTCAGTTCCACCGGGTAGGCCGCGCTGCCACCCAGCATGTCATTAATGTAGACCAACTGGGGCGCCAGGTCGTTGGCCGGCGTGGTAAACAGCACGTGGGCGGGCAATGCGAGGCTACCGCTTGTTACTGTTATTTTCCGGGGCGCGGGAATAATAGCCGGTGCCTTTTGCAGCGCTTCCTGGGCAAAGGTGGTGGCGGCTGTTAATAATGCCAATGCCGTTAACAGGTGTTTTTTCATCATGAGGATCAAGGTTCGTAAGGTGGTTCAAATACAATACTACCAAAGGCTTCCGGCTGGTGAAAGTCCGGCGTGGCGCTTTGAATAGGCATCCAGCTTTTGAAATGAGGTTCCGGCAGTTCATCCCCGCATTTGGCAAAATTGGCGGTGCATTGCAGGCCTGGCAATTGCAGTTGCGGGTGATGCACAAAGGCATCCAGCGGGATGACGGCGCAGATCTCCCATCGTGGGTAGCGGTGCTCCGCAAGGTTGTGCAGCGAAATACTGAGCTGGTCACTGATGCCCCGTAGCACGGTTTCCGGTAAAAAGCTGCGCTGGTGGCGGTTAGGGCCGTAAGCGGCCTTAATGCTGCCCATGCAGTTGAACTCGAAATTATAATACCCGCCTGTATTATCCAATGCAATAAAAAATTCCACGCAGTTATCATGGTGCACTTCCGCATTGGGCGGGCGTTTGCTTGCCCGCAGGAAAGGCTCGCACACCACAAAATACAGGTGTATGCCCGTAGCGTCATAAGCGATGGAAAAGGCGGCGCTGGCGCGGGCATCGCGGAATGCCGGCCATGGTTCCTGTGAAATAGGTTGCAACGTGAGGGCCGGCTGCGGGCCCCCTTCCGGCAGGAAGGGAATTTTCAATACACTCACCTGGTCCGGGTAAGCCGTGCGTATAGCTGATGGGTCTTGTAACATCTGATCTCGTTTTCGTTCTCTATTGCTGACGGGTAAAGCACACGGTCATTCAGCCTGGTAAATGTTTCGCGGAGCGCAGGCTCCGTATCCATAAGCGCTTTCAGTTGCGCGGCATATTTTGCAAGGTCCGGGTGGTCATCTTTATTCAGTGCTGCTTCAATGGCGTTGTAGCGCAGGTAGTACACGCGCACGTCTGCCATGAGGCGATAATGCTCAAATTCATCCGCATGTTTGGTGGGCTGCATGGCGTGCAGGATGCGGGCGCTCCATTCCGCACTGTCCAGCCCCTGGGTGCCGGGTTTGGCGCAAAAGAGAGCACGGCGGAAGCCCGCTGCGGTGGCGGCATCCAGGCCATATTGCTCCTGGCAGTAGCGGGTAATGAAGCTATCCGTGTTAAGCGCCTGTACCTGGTGGACAGACTGCAGGAAGGCAGCGATCAGCATATTGAACCCACTGATAGGATACACGTTGCGCACGGGGTACAGGTCTGTAAGATCGCCGGTGGCGTTGAATACGGCATCGTATTCACCGGAGGTGGACCAGGAAGTCATCACAATGCCTTTGTAGCCCAGCTGGCGGGTGGTGGGCACAAAGTCGTGGATGTTATTAAAGTGGCGCTGCCAGCCGGTGTAGAAATAGTTATCGGGATCGCTGCGCAGGGCAGGAGATCCCCAGATCTGGTAGCCGCTTTGGAGCAATTTGCGATGGTCGCCAAAACGGTCCAGTGCCCAGCCATAGTTCCAGTCTACCAGCACGGCTTGTTTGGGCAGTTGTTGTAAGTACTCCGGGTATTTCAGGGCAATGTCTGCCCAGAGCACGGGGATCTTGCCCAGGCTGATCACGATGTCGCAAAGCATTTTCACGTGATCGAAATAGAGTTTGGATACCCCTCTGTTCTTAGCCCTTTGCTGGCATAGCGGGCAGTGGCCCAGCAGGTGGGTCTCATCGCAGCCAATGTGGATGTAAGGCGAGTGGTGGGTGGCTGCCATTTCTTTGAACAGCTTTGTGAACAGGGCCTTGTTAGCCGCCAGCTGGCTGGGGCATACCTGTGAATAATCGCGGCTGTCTTCCCGGAGCGCGGCGTAGCGCGGGTAGCGGAGGATGTACTCTACATGCCCAAAGCTTTGCTGCAGGGGAATAACATCCATGTGCAGGCTATCGCAATAGTGTATAAAATCCGTTACCTCGCTGCGCGTGTAGGCGTAGCGGTTAGGGATCACGGGTTCCGTTTCAAAAGGGTAGGCGCCTTCCCATTCCATCACCAGGGTATTGATGCCCTGCTGGCTGAGTTGAAGTGCCAGTTGTTTAAGGGCCGGCATTTTCATCACTTGTATGCGCAGGTCTATGTGGAAGCCGCGTACCGCGGGGGCCTGGGCCCGGGTGGTACAGCAGGCAATCAACAGCAGGAGGGCGGGCAGCAGTCGTTTCATATGGGTTGATAGCTTTGTTCGTCAACAAAAAGAACAGCGTTTGCATGCGTGCGGAGAATGGTGGAAGGATAAGTTTCAGACACGGGCTCCGTCAGCGTATGGTACACCGCCTGGCGTTTCGTGGGGCCGGGTACCATGCAGAAGATGGCACCTGCCTGCATAAGGGCGGGGATGGTAAGCGTAATGGCGTGGGTGGGTACCTGTTCTATGCTGGCAAAGCAGCCATCATTGACCTGCTGCTGGCGGCACGCGTGGTCCAGTGTTACTTTCTTTACCAATGCCGTATCCAGGAAATCCGCGGGGGGGTCGTTGAATGCAATGTGGGTATTTTCCCCGATGCCCATGCACACCACATCCGGCTTGTGCAGTTCCAGCAATTGCGTATAGGCGTCTATGTTATCGCCCAGGTAATGCACAGAAGCAAAGGGCACCTGCTCAAAAATGCGGGTGCGGAGGAAATTGCCGAAGCCCTGGGGTGCATCGGCCGGCAGGCCAATGTATTCATCCATGTGAAAGGCATTGATCTTATGCCATTGGATCTCCGGATCGGCCACCAGCGCGGCCAGGAACTCATTTTGGGAAGGCGCCGCGGCAAAGATCACGTTCACTTCACTTTTCGCCGCGGTGAGCACCTGCAGGTATTGCGCTACCAGGGCGGCTGCGTGCCGGCCCAGTGCCTGCCGGGTGGGCGATACGTGTACGGTAAGGTTATCTTTCTTGAACATCATGCATGGTTACTGTTGAAAAATGGTTTGGCCGGAAAGGAGGGTGCGTTGTATGCGGATATGGTCATCAAAAAGCACCAGGTCTGCCTGCCGCCCGGGCAGGAGGGAGCCCATTTGCCGGTCTACCCCCATAATGCGTGCAGGCGTGGCCGTTATCATGCGCACAGCATCCACCAGCGGTATGCCGGCCATGTGGATCATATTGCGCACCAGCAGGTCTGCTGTGGCTACGCTGCCCGCAAAGGCAGTACGGTCGGGCATCTTGGCCACCCCATCTTCAATGATCACGGGTTGCCCGTTCTTTAATCCACCCAATATGCTGGGCCCTTCCGGCATGCCTGCTCCCCGCATGGCATCGGTAATGAGGGCTATGTTTTCCGTGCCCTTTATTTTGTGGATGAGTTGCAGCAGGGAGGCGGGCAGGTGTTTGCCGTCGGCTATTACTTCCACCGTCATGCCATCCAGCAGGTAAGCCGCTTCTACTGCACCTCCATAGCGAAATGCATGGCGCCGCGTTACGGTGGACATGCAGGAATAAAAATGCGTGGCATGTGTGTAGCCCTGTGCAAATGCGGTGAGCACTTCCGTGTCCAGCGCGTTGGTATGGGCTATGGCTGCCAGCACGTTCTTGCTTTGCAGGTATTGCCCGAATGCTAACGCACCTTCCAGTTCGGGGGCTGCGCTCCAGCGTTTAATGTAATCATAACGTTCCAGGATGGATCGGTATTCCGCGGGGTCGGGGTTGCGGATGTAGCGCGGGTCTTGTGCGCCCCGCTGCTCCATGGAAAAATAGGGGCCTTCTATGTGCATGCCGATGAAGCGGGCGCCCCGGGTATTCTGTGCATGCGCGCTGGCGTAGGTGTCCAGGGTGGTCAGCAGGTCGTCCTGCTCACAACTCAGGGTGGTAGGCGTAAGCGCAGTGGTGCCGTAGCGTGCGTGCAGCTGTGCAATGCCAAGGAACGCCTCCACGGTATTGTCCATAAAATCGTGCCCGCCGCCCCCATGCACATGGATGTCTATGAAACCGGGGGAGAGGTACAAGCCCCCGGCATCCAGGGTTTCAGCCGCTTTTACACCGGTATCATGCGGGGCTATGTCCATGATCTTTCCACCGTTTACCAGTACGGTGCCGCCTTCAACAATGCCGGCGGGCAGGATCACTTTTGCGTTTATGATCTTCAGTTGCATAATGTTCAGGCCCATCTTTTTATACGATGGCCGTAGAAGGCGTAGTATGTTAGAAATAGATAACAGGGCATTAGCACCCAGTAAGCTTTTTGTGGACTGCCTGCATCGGCCAGGTGGCCATAGAGCAGGGGTAATATGGCATTGCCGCTAAGGCCCATGATGAGCAGGGAGGCACCTTGCTTTACCCGTGTGCCCAGTCCATCCAGCGCCAGGGGCCAAATACCGGCCCAGATCATGGAATTGGCAAAGCCCAGCAGCACCAGCATCCACACGGAAATGTCGGTGGTATGGCCCAGCAGGTGCACGGTGCCGCTTAAATTTACGACCATCCCGCTAAGGATGATGCCCAGGAGGGTACATATTTTCAAAGCAGTTTGCTGGGAAATGGCCCATGGAATAAGGCTGATGCCCAGCAGGTAGCCGCAAATGGTGGTGAAGAGCGTGTAAGAGGGAAATACTTTAGCCTCGGGAATGGAGAGGCCGCTGGTGTGGGCGTAATTTACGATCGTATCTACCGCAATGAGCTGGGAGCCTACATGCACAAAGATTGCCACAGCGCCCAGCACCAGCGAGGGGTGTTGCAATATGCCCCGGGAATGCTTGCTGCTGGCGTGTTCTGGAGGCTCCGGTAAATTGGAAAAGCGGATGAGCAATCCCAGTATGCACAGCACGCTACCCACCAGTACATAAGGCAGGATGAGCCTTTTTACCAGCATGTTCAGCACTTCATTTTTTTGTGCCAGCCCCATCTCATGGATGGAGGCAAACAATGCAGTATCGCCGGGCTTGATGATGGCCGCGGCGAGCAATAGGGGCGCAATGATGCCGGCCGTTTTGTTGCAGATGCCCATGATGCTGATGCGCTGTGCCGCTCGTTCTTTAGCGCCTAGCAGCGTTACATAAGGGTTTACGGCGGTCTGTAAAATGGCCAGCCCTATGCCAATGATGAAAAGGCCGGTGAGGAATACACCGTAAGCGCGCAGGTAAGCGGCCGGTACAAATACAAAGGCACCGGCAGACATGAGCAGGAAACCCACTGTCATGCCGCGTTTGAAGCCAATGCGCTGCAGCAGGGACGCCGCCGGCAGGGCAATGACGAGATAAGAAATATAAAAGGCAAACGTAACCAGGTATGATTCAAAATTAGTAAGCTGGCAGGCTACCTTGAAATAGGGGATCAGCATGGCATTGACCCAGGTGGCAAAACCCAGTACAAAAAATACCATGCAGACCAGGAGCAACGGGCCTTTTACCTTGGCAGTGGCAACTTCCATACGCATGTGAAATGTGATACACTACTGCCCCAGTTGTGCATGCAGCACCGGTAGCAGGTAGGTCTTCGGATCATTGAAATATTCCCAGAAAAAAGCACCGCCCAGGTGATGTTGCTGTACGTACACGGCTTTTTCCCTGGTAGAGGCTTCGTCATCGTAGGTGATGAAGTAGCGGGTACTGTCGTTAAAAAGATAAGGAGCATGTGCGGCGCTATCCCAATACCGCGTATAGCCGTGCTGGTTAATTACGCTGTCTTTCAGTTGGGTGAAGCCGCCTGCGGGGATCTTTTCACCCGTGGAAAGAGTGTCAACTTTTTCTCCCAGGCCGTGATGTGCGGTGGTAGCGGCTTTCATGCCATGGGCATAGAAGGCTACGCCTATCAGCAGTTTCCCGGGTGGCACGCCCTGGGCTATATAATCGCGGATGCCTTTATCCGCGGAGCGGGGGCTTAAGGTACCGTAGCCATATAAATTGGTATGATGGCCTACAGTATGTTGGGGCCCGGAGAAATCATAGGTCATCAGGTTGATGTAATCCATGTAGCGGGCCACTGCCGCAAGATCTACATGATCCGTGTAAGCTTTGGATACGTTAAAGGCGCCGCTGAGCAGGTAGTGCTTGTGCGTAATGCGGCCCAGGGAGTCCAGCTGGCGGCGGAACTCCGCCCACATCCGCGTAAAATTAGGTTTGTCTTCCACCGGGCGGAATGTATTGTTATTATTCCCGGCCTGCCCGGGGTATTCCCAGTCTACATCCACACCATCCAGGTCAAAGTGTTGCACCAGGCCCACCGCGGAGGCTACAAACTTATGCCGGGAAGTGGGCGTCAGCACTGCGTCTGAAAGGAAGCGGCTGCGGGTACCGCCGCCGATGGAGATGAGGATCTTCAGGCTGGGATTGAGCTGCTTCAGGCCATTCAGCTGGTGGAAGTTGGTGGTGTCGTTTTGTGGATGGTCCAGGTAGCAGAGGCTGTCTTTGCAATTCACAAAGGCATAATTAATATGTGTGAGCTTTTTAGCGTCAATGGCCTGCACGTTCAGGAGGTGGCCAAATGCGCCTACGTAAGCAATTACTTTGTAGGGAGGCTGTGCCCTGGCAGAAACAGGCGTAGTAAGGCCTGCGCCACCCAGGCATAGCAGCAGGAGCAGGGCCTGTGTATGGTGTATAAACATAAGAAGAAGATGTTTTTATGATGTCATAACGTGTACGTACACGAATTTAAACACTTTTTTGGTTTCCAGGTAAGATTTTTTTTCCGGAGTCGCAAAAGCAGGTTGTGGGTTCCCTGGAAGCCGTGTGTGCGCGGGGCCTTACTGGAAAAGGGATTGCACCAGGTGTATACTTTTTTTTGACTGTTCTTATCTTCATTTTCCATTTTTTTTAAAAGGATGTTTTGAAAATTGAAAGCATTCTCTATATTTGTTTTACGTGTACGTTAACGTAAAAGTTAAGGAATCGCGAACCAACCAAAGTCATCGCTCCATTTTTCCAAACATCAAATCCACTATTATGCGAAAACAACGACCTCCGATTGTCAGCTTATTGCGCTGCGCGCTCCTGTATGGTGTATGTTCCTTCTTTATGGTTTTTCTATCCGCACCGGCCGCCCTGGCCCAATCCCGCCTGGTGAGCGGTAAGGTACTGGATGTAAGTAATGACCAGCCGGTAATAGGCGCCACCGTGCGGGTAAAAGGCAGCACCCGCGGCACTGTAACGGATGTAAACGGTGCCTTTAAGATAAATATGGACGCCGGCGGCACCCTGCAGGTGAGCGCCGTGAATTTTGTACCGGTGGAACTAGCCACCGGCAGTACATCTCCCTTGCTGGTAAAACTCAAAGTGATCAATAAGGCCCTCAATGAAGTAGTGGTGGTGGGCTATGGCACCGCCAAGCGCTCCGACGTAACCGGCTCCGTATCGTCTGTGCCCAAAGAACGCCTGGCCCAGATCCCCGTGGCCAATGTGCTCAGTGCCATGGAAGGCGCTGTGGCGGGGGTAAACGTCACCACCGGTACCAATGTGCCCGGTGCATCGCCCGGGGTGCTCATCCGCGGTGTGAATACCATTAACGGCCGCACAGATCCCCTGATCGTGATGGATGGAGTGCCTTATGAAAATATTTCCCTGAACGATGTGAATGCAAATGACATTGCCTCCATCGACATCCTCAAAGATGTGTCGGCGGTGGCTATCTACGGTACCCGCGGGGCCAACGGGGTGATCCTCATCACCACCAAACACGGTAAAACCGGCAAAGCTTCTATTTCCCTGAGCACCTATGCCGGTATTGAAGGATTTGCGCACAAAGTGGATCCGATGAATGGAGCGGAATATGCGCAGAAGTATGCGGACTGGAAACAGCAGGCCGGCGTGACCAACGATTTTGCTGTGCCCAACCAGTACGAACAGGAAAATTATGCCGCGGGCAAAAGTACAGACTGGCTTAGTAAAATATCGCAGCAGGGTTTTATTCAGGACCACAACCTGAGCATCGGTGGTGGTAGTGCGGATGTAAAATATTATGTATCCGGTGAGTATTTCAGTGAGAAAGGTATTCTCAAAGGTTACCAGAACAAGCGTGCCAGCATCCGCACCAATCTGGATGCAAACATCACTTCCTGGCTTTCTGCCGGCGTGAACCTGCTGTACGTGAATAATAACTCCGACGGTGGCCGGGTGAACCTGCAGCAAGCCATGGAAGTGAGCCCCTGGGGCCGTTACCAGAATGCAGACGGCTCCTACACCATTTTCCCGATGGAACAGGAAGAGGCATTTAAAAGTCCCATGTTGGGCCTCACCACTACGCGCAACGACCGGCGCCAGAATATCATCACCAATGTATACGCCGAAGTGCGCCCCATCACGGGTCTCAAATACCGTATCAATGCAGGCTACACTGATGTACCCACCCTCTTCCAAAGCTATGCCGGCCGGCCCTCCGGTGACATTGCTGGTGGAACGGCCAACATCTCCAACGGCGAAACCAAAAAATGGATCGTGGAAAACATCGTGGGCTATGAAAAGACCTGGCAGAAACACCGCCTTGAGCTTACTGGTTTGTACAGCGCCCAGAAGAATACCATGTTCAGCGCTTCCGTCACTGCAAAAGGGTTTATCAACGATGCCCTCAAGTTTAATGATGTGCAGGGTGCTACTACCTTCTCCGCTTCTTCATCGGCCATCACATCTACCATCGTATCGCAGATGCTGCGCGTGAACTATGGGTATGACAGCCGCTATCTCCTTACTGCCACCGCCAGACGTGATGGGTATTCTGCCTTTGGTGCCAATACCAATAAGTACGGCCTGTTCCCTTCCCTGGCGGCTGCCTGGAATATCTCCAATGAGCCATTCATGAAAGACGTGAAAGCGGTGAACAACCTGAAGCTGCGCGCCTCCTACGGCCTGTCCGGCAACCAGAGCGCGGTGTCTCCCAACTCCACCATCACTACATTCACCACCACCACTATGCCTTCCGGTGGTAAGCCGGTAACCGGTGTGCTGGCCGATGTATTAGGCAATGGAGACCTGAAATGGGAAAGCACGTACGGTGCTAACGTGGGCATTGATTTCTCTCTTTTTAATGAGCGCATAGGCGGTAGCATAGAGGGCTATGATACACGCACCAGGGACCTGGTGCTGTACCGCACGTTGCCCGCTGCTACCGGTTACCTGAACGTAGTGTCCAACATTGGTAAGGTGGCCAATAAAGGCCTGGAGATCACCCTGCGCACGCAGAACATCATTACCAAAGATTTCCGCTGGGAAACCAGTTTCAGTTTTGCGACCAACCAGAATAAGATCGTAGACCTGTATGGCGATAAGAAAGATGATATCGGCAACCGTTTCTTCATTGGTCACCCGGTGAACGTAGTGTATGATTACAGGATGACGGGCGTTTGGCAAACGGGGGAGGACCCTTCTAAACAGGACCCCACAGCCACTCCCGGCGACCTGAAGTTTGAAGACAAAGACCACAGTGGCAGCATCGACGCCAATGACCGCATGATCCTGGGCCAGACTATTCCCAAATGGACCGGTGGCCTTACCTCTACCTGGCACTATAAAAATTTCCACCTGAACGTGTTCATCCAAACGGCCCAGGGCATTATGCAAAACAATGACCTGATCAACTTCCGCGATTTTGGCGGCCGTATGAACCTGCCCACCGGCATTGGTTACTGGACGGAAGCCAACAAAAGCGCTACCCGTCCCAAACTCACGTACGTGAATTACCTCAACTACGGTTACGTGTCAAACGCCAGCTATACCCGCATTAAAGATGCCACGCTGAGTTATACCATGCCTTCCGCTATAGCAAATAAGATCGGCATTGCGGCACTGACGCTGTATGTAACCGGCCGCAACCTGGTCACCTTTACCAAATGGAAAGGCTGGGACCCTGAAGCCGGCTATGGCACTTCCGGCGATACGGAAGGCAACTACCCACTGGTACGTTCATTTATTTTAGGCGCTAACATCACACTTCGTTAATATGAAAAAGTACACCTGTATTTTCACGGTCATAGCAGCGGCGTTGTTCTTGCTGCCGGCGTGTAAAAAAGATTTTTTAAAGGAAAGTGTGTATTCCAAATTCACCCCGGAAGCACTCAACGATTCGCTGGCGTTTGAAGCCAGCATCATTGGCCTGCAGAGCCAGTACAATCTCTGGAACACCATGGAAGAAGATCCCAATGGCAACCAGGGTTTCCTTTGCGTGTGGCAGATGGGCACAGACGTGGCATACAACAAGGCCCCGGACGACCTGGATCCAATGTCCATCCCTTACACCAATTATGAAAAACTAACCTCCCAGGATGGCTCCGCGGCCTTTGTGTGGAAGTGGGCTTACAACCTGGTGAACAATGCCAACCTGGTGATGGCAAATATTGATAATCCTGCCATTCAGGTGAGTGATGGTTTCCGCAGCCGTGTAAAAGGGCAGGCCATGTTCTACCGCGCATTAGGATATAATTACCTGGCCACTTTGTTTGGCGATGTGCCCTTGCTCACGGAACCCCTTACGGCGCCGAAGACAGACTTTACGCGCACACCCATTGCGAAAGTGAATGATCTTATTATTGCAGACCTCACGTATGCGCAGGACCACCTGCCAGGCATTGAAAATTTGAAAACGCCATCTACCCCGCATCGCGCCATGGCCTCCCAGCTGCTGGCAGAAGTATTCCTGCGCGTGGGGCGCCCTGCAGATGCAGAAAAGGCGGCGGATGCGGTGATCAACAGCGGTGATTTTTCGCTCACCACCACGCGCTACGGCATTCATGCCAGCCAGCCCGGAGACCCTTTTTCCGACATGTTCTTCTACGGTAATCAACGCAGGAGCCAGGGTAACCATGAAGCGATCTGGGTACAGGAAACGGAGAACAGTGCGCTGGTACCCAATGGATCTGGGCCGGATCTTAACGACAAGTTTCCCGGTTACCGCTTCCTGGGCCTGCAGCATCGCCGGGTATGGGGCAGCCGTTATTACAACACGCCGGGCATGTTGCTTTGCGATACACTGGGTGGCCGCGGTATCAGTCGCATGGCGCTCACTTATTTTGTACTGAAGCTGTATGATGATAATGATATGCGCAACTCACAATACAGCCTGCGCCGCAATTATTACTACAACGATCCGTCAAATGCTAATTACGGTAAGCTGGTAACGGGCCCCGGCATTGATACAAACCGCAACATTGTGCCCAAGACCAATAAGTGGGATGAGTTTGATCCTGCCAATACATTTGGTGGCGTAGCGATCAAAGACATCATCATCATGCGCCTGGGCGAAACCTACCTGCTGAAAGCCGAAGCGCAGGTACAACAAGGCAATGCAGCCGGTGCCGCCGCTACTGTCAACGTGCTGCGTACCAGGGCGCATGCACCACAGGTAGCGGCCGCGCAGATGAATATGGACTTTATCCTGGATGAGCGGGTGCGGGAACTGGTAGGGGAAGAGAACCGCCGGATGACACTGATGCGTACCGGGACACTGGTGAAAAGGGTACAGGGACGTGGCCTGAAGATCACTGGCATTTCAGACCATAACCTGTTATTACCCATCCCGCAATCAGAAATAGACCTGAATAAGGATGCAGTGCTGCAACAGAATAACGGTTACTGAGAATAAATACCTTTACCATAAAAGCCGGCGGAATGCCGGCTTTTATGCTTTATAGAAGATGAAGTTTTCGCGGGTAATGATGTCGATGGGCATGTACACCGTTGGTTCAACGGTGCCGGTGTTAAAGAGATGGCGGTAAAGCGTCATTACTGCAAGGTAGCCCTGCTCCTTGGGCCGCTGGCAGATGAGGAAATGTACCGTGTTGTTGGAAAGGCAGCGGATGTTCTCTTTGAGGAAATCGTATCCTACCAGCAGCACATCCAGGTTGTGCTTGTTGATGATCTGCGCTACCTGACTTACGCGGGAGTTGGTCACAAATACGGCGCGGATGTGGTGCTGCTTCGGGAAATGGCGCAGCAGCGTGCTTTCCAGCGCATCGGCCGCTGTGTTCTTAATATCGAGGGTGGTGATCTTATTGAAAATGGCGTGTTCTTCAAAGTAGCGGCGGAAGCCCAGTTCCTTCCTGCGCAGGTGGTGGTCGTTTTCCAGTGCGGTAGACATATTCACTACCAGCATTTCATCCTGCGGGCCCAGCATAAAACTGATCAGTTGCGCTGCCAGCTTGCCGCTTTGAAACAGGTCCGGCCCAATGTAGCTGAGCGGCTCCTGGTGCGGGATATCAGCGTTGATGAACACCATGGGAATGCCGGATGCTTTTACCTTGGAGATGAACTCCAGTGATTCATCCACGAAACTGGGAGCCAGGATAAGCCCGTCTGGCTTGGTTTGCAGCAGTTTCTCCGCTTCCTTGCGGAAGCTGGCCTTTACATTCAGGTCGTAAAAATGCAGATCCAGCTGGATGCCGAATTGTTTTACTTCCGCGTGGGCTACGTTGATGCCGTCCAGCGGGTAGGTCCAGTAATCCGTTTGCGGGGAGGCTTTGGGGATCAGCACCGCCAGGGTGACCACCTTTTTCTTGGCCAGGAGGCTGGCCATGGTATTGGGGGTGTAGCCCAGCTCTTCGATGATGGCATTGATCTTTTTCCTGGTTTGCTCAGACACCCCTTTTCGGTTGTGGATCACGCGGTCTACCGTGCCGATAGACACGTTTGCCCGCCTGGCTATTTCTTTTACACCTGTCAATTCCGGCGCTTTTTTTCTCATGCTATTGGTATTAAAAATATCCAGGAGAGCGTTTTGGGTGGGCGCCGGCCTGGGGAAACACACTACTGATCTGGCAAAAATGAAAAAAAAACGGGAATTGCTTCCCGTTTTTTTTCGATTAACCAGCGCCGGATGCTTGTGTTACTGGGGCGTGAACTTGAACTCGTGGATGATGATCTCCACGTTTTGCCCGTTAGAAGGCGCCACGCCGTTGAACAGCCAGAGGTTCATCAGCACGGGCATACTCAGGGTGCTGATGGAGTTTGGCGGGTTATTCCAAGTCTTGGCCGCATACACATTGGTATTGTCATCGTAGAAGCCAGCAATGCTCTGGAAGTCTACAGATGAGTTACTGTGCCGGGTGATGCGGTGCGTAGTGTAAGTGCCGGTGAGGGAAATAAGGGCGGTGGTCTCTACACTGCTCTGAGAGCTGCCGGTGGCAGGGTAGAGGGTAAAATCAAGGTTGTTGTTATTGGCACGTCCCCAGCGGGAGTATTCAATATCCATTTCATCATAGCCATCATTGCCGGAGTAATTGAACATGCCAAATACCACGTTCTTGTCTAACTGGTCAATGGCGCCTTCCACTTTCCACTGGTACTTGCCGTAGCCCAGGTTTTGGTTGAGGGTTACTTCCGCGCATTCCCAGTTACCGGTGGTCGTGTTCTTGGCCAGCTTCAGATGGAGGAAGCCGTTGCTGTCTACCCAGGCGTTGCTGGAATTGAAGTGATTGGGGCCGGGGCCCTGTGTGCCGGTACCGCTGCTGGTCACCGTCCAGGTGTAGCCGGAAAAGTTGAGCGTTACAGCGCGGGGTTGTGTATTCGTGGAATTACCGCCGGTCTTTCCGCTGGTAGCGTCTTTTTTACAGGCCATTAAGCTTGCACAAGCCAGTGCAAGCACGAGGAGATTTTTCATGAAATGCAGTTTTTGAGGGTGGAAGATTGGTTGAAAAATGCTGGTTAATCTACAGCAAAGTAAATAGAACGTGTACGTACACGAAAATAATAAAATAACTGTATATTGTACCAGGAATCTTAGAAAAAACAAATGCCAGATCAATCAAGTGCCGCTGCGCAGCCGGCAGGGAAAGCCGCGCGCCTACAGTCTTTGGACCTGTTAAGAGGTTTTACGATCGCTGCCATGATATTGGTAAACACCCCCGGCGATGGCGACCACGTGTACCATCCGCTCACACACGCTGAGTGGAATGGCTGCACGCCCACGGATGTGATCTTCCCGGGCTTTATTTTCATGGCAGGGGTATCCATTGTATTTGCATTGGGCAAGAAGAGACAATCGCCCGGTATGCTCCTGAAAGCCCTGCGCCGCATGCTTACATTGATCGCCATCGGCTGGGGCATAAACCTGGTGTATCATTTCGATCCCGCGCATCTGCGCTTCCCTGGCGTGTTACAGCGCATTGCCCTGGTATATTTTATCGCCACTTTTTTATTCCTTAAACTGGAAGCAAGGCAATTGCGCCTGGTATCATGGGGCTTGCTGGCAGGGTATTATTTGTTGTTCTGGCTTCCATTCCCGGGCAAAGGCGTTGATCTTTTTGATCCGCAACACAACATCGTTGCTTACGTAGACCATACCTTGTTTGGCGCTGGTCATCTCTATCAATGGGCTTATACGGACCCCTGCGGCCTCCTAAGCACATTGCCCGCCATAGCAACGGCCCTGCTGGGCATTGAAGCCGGCAACATTTTAAAACAGACCAGCGATCCCACGGCAAAAACAGCACAGTTACTGCGTACCGGCCTGTTGCTGACGGCCGGTGGCCTTTTGGCAGATTTTATTTTTCCTATCAATAAGCCATTGTGGAGCAGTGCCTACGTGCTGTATACAGGCGGTATTTGTATGAGCTGCCTGGGCATCTCGTTCTGGTATTTTGATGTAAGACAGTATGGGCGCCGGTTTTGGCCCTTGCTGGTGTTTGGTACCAATGCCATTTTTGCTTACGTAGTAGCAGAGGTGCTGCCAAAGTTTGTGAATATGATCGTGATAGGGCATGCGCGGGGGCTGCATATTGTGTATGCCGCGCTGGCGGCGGTGTGTGCGCCGGAACTGGCATCAGTGCTGGCAGCCATGGCATTTGTAGGGCTGGTGTGGATGATGATGTTACTGCTTTATAAGCGGGGTATTATCATTAAGGTGTGAGGAGGCGTGCGCGTGTTGCAAAAACCGTATATTGCCCCCGCAATTCCC
This sequence comes from Chitinophaga parva, assembly GCF_003071345.1. Classification (NCBI taxonomy): domain Bacteria; kingdom Pseudomonadati; phylum Bacteroidota; class Chitinophagia; order Chitinophagales; family Chitinophagaceae; genus Chitinophaga; species Chitinophaga parva. Next base: position 1,245,398 of record NZ_QCYK01000002.1, read on the forward strand.
CACATTATGCATCGCTACTTCAAACTCACCCTCCTCTTTACCATCGGCCTGATGGTCTCCTTCTTCCTCCCATGGGTGAACGTCCTTTTCTTTGATGCCAGCGCCTTCCAGATACCCCGCTACGTCAGTAACCTACAGGAAATGGCGCAAGCCGCTGGCAGCACCCACCGCGATTACACCAGTTACCTGCTGTACGGTATCCCGGTGTTGTGTATCCTCGGTCTCTGCCGCGATGTATTCCGCCTGAAAATATGGTACTGGGATTACGCCGGTATCCTGGCCATCACCCTTGCCTTTATGGGTTACGTGTTGGTGAAGCGGCAGGACCTGCCGGTATCATTCAGCATTGGTTGCTACCTCACCCTGGCCCTGGCCATTTGCGGCCTGGTATATGGCATTGTGTTCAATGGCAACCCGCCGGTGATAGCCGAAAGCAAGTCGGAGCTATTCCAGGAACTGAGCAACCTGCAGGCGTTAAAAGAAAAAGGCGTGATCACGGCAGAGATCTTTGAAAGCCGCCGCCAGGAGCTGTTGCAGGCCATTGAGCAGCAACAGCAGGAAGCCCGCTGACCCAAGCGGCTGAAATGCTTATATTTACCGCATGCCTGCCGCGCCTAACAACTATGATAAGGTTGCCTCCTTCTACGACCGGCTCTCGCTCCTCATCTTTGGCGGGGCGCTCCGCCGTGCACAGTGGTCCTTGTTAAGCGTGTTGCACCCCGGGCACCGGGTGCTTATCGTGGGCGGCGGTAGCGGGTGGATCCTGGAAGCCATGAGCGCCCGGGTGCCGGAGGGCCTGCACATCACCTACATAGAGATTTCCGCAAACATGACCGCCCTGGCTATGAAAAAGCAGGTGGGTAAAAATGAAGTGGTCTTCATCAATGATTCCATTGCCACACAGCAACTGGCGCCGGAAAGTTTTGATATCGTGCTCACCGCTTTTCTCTTTGATAATTTTCCGCCGGCTGCGGGTGCGGCCCTGTTTGCCCAGCTGCACCATGCCTTAAAGCCCGGCGGGTACTGGCTCTTTGCCGATTTTAAACTGGCGGAGGGCAGGGGCTTCTGGCAGCGCCCCCTGCTAAAGGCCATGTATTTCTTCTTTGGCGCCCTCTGCCAGGTACAGGCCCGCCAGCTCAATGATATGGACGCCCTGTTCCGCCAATACCGTTACAAACTGGTACAACAAAAAGACTACTACGGCCGTTTTGTGAACGCGGCCATTTGTGAGAAAGTGTAAATATTACCTTTATTAATAAAAAACGCTTATTTTAGGGCTCCGACGTTATGAATGTGAAACCAGTGCAAAACCATGTACCAGCGTATAGCCGTTGCCGTAAATTCCCGGTTAATTTATAGGAAGTCACTTTCTAATTTCGGCGGTAGATTTATGTAACACACAGTCCTCAATAAAAATTATGAAAAACAGACTCACGCCCATCCTGGCCGCTTCCCTCTTACTGGTGGCGGTTACTGCTTGTAACAACAATGCCAAGAAGTCCGAGACCCCTGCAGACAGCACCGCGGTATCCACGGACAAAGCCGCAGCCCTGCTGCCGGCGGAGGCCTCTTTTAAAAAGACAGTAGACGGTAAAGAAACCGACCTCTATGTGCTGAAAAATGCGAAAGGCATGGAAGCTGCCATCACCAATTACGGTGGCCGCCTGGTAGCCCTGGTGGTACCTGACAAAGACGGCAACCCGGTAAACGTGGTAGACGGCTTTGACAGTATAGATGGTTTCATCAATTCCGGTGAATCTTATTATGGCGCCACCATTGGCCGGTACGGCAACCGTATTGCCAAAGGCAAATTTACCCTCGATGGCAAGCGCTACCAGCTGTACACAAACAATGGGGCTAATACCCTGCATGGAGGCAAGAAAGGCTACCAGGCCGTAGTTTGGGACGCCAGGAAACTGAATGACTCCACCCTGGAACTGACCTATCTTTCCAAAGACGGGGAAGAGAATTTTCCCGGCAACCTGCATGTGAAGGTCACTTACAGCCTCACGGATGCCAACGGCCTGAAAATAGATTACGAAGCCACTACCGATAAGACCACCGTGGTAAACCTTACCAACCACGCCTTCTTTAACCTGAACGGCATGGGCAGCGGCACCATCCTGAATCACAAGCTCTGGATCGATGCAGACCGTTTCACTCCTGTGGATTCCGGCCTCATTCCCACCGGCAAGCTGGCCGTGGTGCGTGGTACACCGTTCGACTTCACGAAGGGCGACAGCATTGGTACCCGCATCAACGAAGACAATGAACAGCTGAAAAATGGTAAAGGTTATGACCACAATTTTGTGCTCAATGACTACAAGCCGCATACCCGCCGCCTGGCCGCTACCGTCACCGGCGACAAGACCGGCATTGTAATGAACATCTTCACCGAAGAACCCGGCCTGCAGTTTTACAGCGGCAACTTCATGAAGGGGGCCAACAACTTTGGCAAAGGGGGTAAAGACGATTACCGCACCGCCCTGGCGCTGGAAACACAGCACTTCCCGGATTCGCCCAACCAGCCCGGCTTCCCAAGCACCGTGCTGAAACCCGGTGAAACTTACACCACCAGCACTACCTACGAATTTACTGATGTTAATAAAGCCAATTCTGCCCAATAATGCGCCGCCTCTTACTGTTTAGCCTGTTGCTGCTGGGCGCCTGCGCGGTACGTGCGCAACAAACGTTTACCAACCCGCTGCTGCCCGGCGGTGCCGATCCCTGGGTTATTTACCAGGATGGTTTTTATTACTACATGCATACTACCGGCCACACGCTGAAGATCTGGAAAACAAAAAGTATTGCAGACCTGAAGAACGCGGAAAGCAAAGTGGTGTGGACGCCGCCGGATACTGGTGCCTATTCCCGTGAGATCTGGGCGCCGGAGATCCATTTCATTAACAGGAAATGGTACATCTACTTTGCGGCGGATGATGGTTCCAATGCGCACCACCGCCTGTGGGTGCTGGAGAATGCCAGCGCAGACCCCTTGCAGGGCACCTGGACCATGAAAGGTAAAGTGGCCGATGCTACGGACCAGTGGGCTATAGATGGTTCCGTGTTTGAGCACAAAGGCAAATGGTACATCATCTGGTCCGGGTGGGAAAAACGCGAGCAGGATTTTGAAATGCAGAACATCTACATCGCCGCGTTGAAAAATCCCTGGACCATTGAAGGCCCGCGGGTAAAGGTATCCTCCCCGGAACTGCCCTGGGAGCGCATCTGGGACAATAATCCCAAGGGCCATCCCAGCCGCCCGGTGTATGTAAATGAAGGCCCGGAAGTACTGGCCCACGGCAACAAGTTATTCCTGGTATACTCCGCCAGCGGTTGCTGGACCAATGATTATAAACTGGGTATGCTTACTGCCAATGCGAATGCCAACCTGCTGGACCCTAAGTCCTGGACCAAATCACCGGAGCCGGTGTTTGTACAATCACCGGAAAACCATGCATATGGTACTGGTCATAATTCTTTCTTCAAATCGCCCAGCGGTAAGGAAGACTGGATCCTGTACCACGCCAATCCTGAAACGGACCAGGGGTGTGGCGCACAGCGTAGCCCGCGTGCACAGCGCATCAGCTGGAAAGCAGATGGAACGCCGGATTTTGGTATCCCCGTGGCTACGGGGCAGGCGATTGCCATCCCGAAATAACAGCATGGCACAAGCATAAAAAAGCCCGGCACAATTTTGTGAAGTGCCCCCAAAAAGCTAAACACTTTTGGGGGCACTTCAACTTTAGGGGCGCACTTCAATTTGCGCCGGGCTTTCTTTTTACTTTTCCCTTTCAAATATTTCCAAGGCGTCTTTATCGTCATACTGCTTTATCAGCGCTTCCAGCCTGGTTTTCAGGGATGTTACCGTTTTAGCATAGGCCGCATCCTTGTACAGGTTGTGTACCTGCTGCGGATCTTTTTTCAGGTCATACAGCTCCCATGCATTGGCCTCGCCGTAAAAATGTACCAGCGTATAGTCCGGGGTGCGTACGCCAAAATGCGGGTACACATGGTGGGGTTGCGGGAACTCGTAGTAGTGGTAATATACCGCATCGTGAATGGGGGTTTTGTCACCTTTGAGCAGGGGCAGGAATGATCTGCCCTGTATGCCTGCCGGGATGGGGGCGTGTGCAATGTCCAGCAAGGTAGGCGCCCAGTCTATGTTTGCGGTGAGCTGGTTGATCCGGGTGCCGGGTTTTACCACACCAGGGTAGCGCACCAGGAAAGCGGTCTTTAACGACTGCTCATAAATGAAACGCTTGTCAAACCAGCCATGCTCACCCATGTAAAAGCCCTGGTCAGAGGCGTAGATCACCACGGTATTTTCACGGAGATGGTGGGCGTCCAGGTAGTCGAGCAGCTTACCGATATTGCGGTCCAGTGATTTTGCGGTGGAGAGGTAATCCTTCAGATAGCGCTCATATTTCCACTTCACCAGCGCATCGCCACCCAGGTGCAGGCGGTCAAATTCTGCACTCACCTTGTCATAGTAAGCCTTGAACTTTTCTTTTTGCTCCGGCGTAAAGCGGCTGTAGGGACTCTTTTTCTGGTCGTAGTCCACATGCACTTTCAGGTCCTCGCGCAGGCGCATGGTCTTGTCAATGGTCATGTCCTGGTTTTGCGCGGCTACGCGGTCCTTGTAATCATCCTTGAAGGTGGAGGGCAGGGGAAAGTCTTTATCATCATAAGCGCCCAGGTCCTGCAGGTCGGGGAACCATTCGCGGTGCGTGGCCTTTTCACCCACCACCAGGAAGAAGGGGCGGCTGGTGTCGCGCTGGTTCAGCCATTGTTCAGAAAAGTCCGTGATCAGGTTTGTTACATATCCTTCATGGCGCACGGTATCTTTTGCGTTGATGAAATCGGGATTGTAATACTGGCCCTGACCATTAAGGATATTGAAATAATCAAAGCCGGTGGGCAGGCTGCCCAGGTGCCATTTACCGATCCAAGCGGTCTGGTAGCCCTGCTGGCGCAGTACCTGCTGGAACTGCTCCTGGTTGGGGTTGAAGATCTGCCTTTCATTCACCTTAAAACCATTTTCATGGCTGTACTTACCCGTGAGCAAGGTGGCGCGGCTGGGTCCACAGATAGAGTTGGTCACCAGGGCGTTGCTGAATAGCGCACCACTTCTGGCAATGCGGTCTATGTTAGGTGTTACGGCCAGTTTGCTGCCATAAGCGCTGATAGCCTGGTAGGCGTGGTCGTCAGAGAAGATCACGATGATGTTGGGCTGTTTGTGCTGGGCCACTGCCTGTAAAGACAGGAGGGAGGCGAGGGCCAGCAGGCGGAAAGAAAGACGTTGCATGTAATACCGGTTATAGTTTTTGTTTTTGATATTGGAAATTGAACGCTGCCGCCGGTTTTAGCGGCCGGCCAGGAGTGGAACCTGTGTAGCATGATAAAATGTCCCGCATAGAAAATACTCAAATTTTATTGAGTATACCCGCCATTCTGGGTGAGTTGTTTGTTAACATCCCGCTCCCGTTGTGGAATGGGGTAGAGGGTATCGTAATCCTGGATGCCCAGTCCCTTTGCTTTCAGTAAGGTCAGCAGGTTGCCGGTACGTTTCAGGTCAAACCAGCGCTGGTCCTCAAACCCAAATTCCCAGCGGCGCTCATTCAGCAGCGCATCGCGCAGGCCTGCCTGGCTTACCCCACTGATGTCTATGCTGGCATCGGGTGTGGTGATGGACTTGCCATAAGCGCGGCGGCGTACCTGGTTAAGGGCGTCCAAGGCTGTGGCAGACGGGCCATTCAGCTCATTCTCCGCTTCTGCATACGTCAGCAGGATGTCTGCATAACGCACAATGGGAAAGTTGAGTGAACCTTCACCCAGGTTCGTGATAGCAGCCGGATCAAAGTATTTGAACCAGTGCGGGCGGAAGGTGGCCAGGCCTGCGCCGGCGTCATATTGCGTAAAGAAGGTCTTGTCTTTGCGCAGATCACCCGTTAAGAAGCTGTTGTAAAATTCCACGGTGGGCACGTCTGCACTGTTGCCACCCACGGTACCACCGCCTGCCAGCGGGATGGTGGAGCGGGGCAGGAAAAGCGCCATGGCAAAGCCATTGCCCGTACCAGTGTTGCCTTTGTTCTGGATGCCAAAAATCACTTCTTTGTTAAAGCGGTTGGCCGGCGCAAAGATGTCTGCATAGGTGGGCAGCAGGCCATATTGCACATTGTTCAACACCAGCCGGGCTTCCGCGCGGGCATTGGCATAGTCATGCAGGGTAAGGTATACTTTACTCAGCAGGGCGCTGGCGGCAGCGCGGGTGGCGCGGCCATTGCCGGAGGCGCTGCTCACATCATCCAGGTTTTGTTCGCCTTCTTTCAGGTCGCTGATGATCTGGCTGTAAATGGCTTCCTGTGCGGCTCTTGGCTGGCTCACACTGTCCAGGGTGGTTACCTGGTGCAGTACCAGGGGCACGGGGCCAAACAGGCGTACCAGGTCAAAATACAGCAAGGCACGGATATATTTGGCTTCCGCGATCAGTCTTGCCTTTTTAGTGGCGTCCATGGCGATGCCGGGTATTTTGTCGATGGCCACGTTGGCATTGGCAATACCCTTGTAAATGCCCGTCCACAGCGTTTCTATACGGTCGTTTACCGGCCCGTAAGTGTAATTTTTCAGGGCAAAGATGTAGGCATTGGCCACACCCTGCCCGCATTCTGCATTATCCGTGGGCAGTTCTGCCAGCAGGTACATGCCGCGGTAGTACACCTCGGATTGGTTGTTCAATTCATCGTAAGCCCCTACCACGGCGGCGTCTGCATCGGCCGCTGTTTTGTAGAAGTTTTCCGCTGTCATGGTGGAAGTTGGTTTTTCTTCCAGGAACTTTTTGCACGATGCCATTCCGGCTGCCAGCAGGAGGCCAAGCAATATCTTTCTCATGTTACTCATTTTGGTCCACTAAAAATTCAGGTTCAGGCCTACCATGTATGCTTTAGGCGTGGGGTAGGTATCGGCGTCCACCCCGCGCAGGATGGTGCCCTGGCCGGTTTGGTTACCCTCCGGATCGTAACCGGTGTAGTGCGTGATGGTAAACAGGTTTAACGCAGACGCATATACGCGGAGTTGCTGGATGCGGGCCGCCTGTAACCAGCGCGCCGGCAGGCTGTAACCCAGGGTGAGCACGCCCAGGCGGAAGTAAGAGCCGCTTTCCAGTTGTGCATTGGAGAACAGGAAGGAGCGGTTCAGGCTTGCGCGGGGAATGCTGTTGCTCGGGTTTGTGGGTGTCCAGCGGTACTTCACGCGTTCGGAGCTGTTTTTCTGGCCGGTGGGCAGGTCCAGTTCCGCGCGGGTGCTGTTAAGGATGGTATTGCCATACACCCAGTTGAACGAAGCACTGAGATCAAAACCTTTGTAGAAGAAATCGTGGGTCATGCCGCCAAAGAATTTTGGATCTGCATTGCCCAGGAACTTACGGTCGGTTGCATCGATCTTGCCATCGCCATTCAAGTCTTTGTACCGGCGGTCGCCCGCTACAGCCGTGGGTTGTGCGCTATGTGAAATAGCATCGCCTGTCTGGAAAATGCCATCGCTCACATAACCAAAGAAGGAACTGATGGGATGACCTGCCTGCACCACCACCGGGTTGGAGATCTTCAGGTATCCATTGATCTCACCGGTAAGGATCTGCGACACGGGCCCCAGGCTCAGCACCTTATTACGGTTGGCCGCGATGTTAAGGTTCACGTTCCATTTAAATTGCTTGTCTATCACCGCGGCATTCAGGCCCAGCTCCACGCCCCGGTTCTGTACACTGCCTATGTTTTGCAGGGCGGAAGAGAAGCCCGTGCTCCAGGGCACGTTGATGAAGAGCAGCATGTCTGTGGTCTTCTTATTGTACCAGTCCGCCGTTATATTCAGGCGCCCGTTAAAGAAACCGGCATCCAGGCCCAGGTCTGCCTGCGCGGTGGACTCCCACTTCAGGTCACCATTCGGGATATTGCCGGGTGCATAGCCTTTCACCACCTGGTCACCTATCACGTAGCTCATGTTGGAAAGGCCGGCCAGTGATTGGTAGCTGGCTATTTCCTGGTTACCGATCTTACCATAGCTGGCGCGTATTTTAAGTTCGCTGAAGAGGTGCAGCTGTTTGATGAAGTCTTCTTCCGACAGTTTCCAGGCCACAGACCCGGAAGGGAAATAACCAAACTTGTTGTTGGTACCAAACTTGGAAGAACCATCCACGCGCTCTGTAAGTGTAAGCAGGTATTTGTCTTTAAACGCATAGTTAATACGGCCAATGAAAGACGCCAGCTGCCAGTTGTCTACATTGGTGACCGGCGAGCCAATGATAGCACCGGCGCCCAGGTTGTCTGCCTTTTGCAGGTCGTTCACAAAGCCGGATGCCGCAGTGGTCACGGTCTCCCGGTTGTACTTTTGAACGGTAAAGCCACCCAGCACGGTGAGCGCATGATCGTTGAAATTGTGATGATAGGTCAGCGTATTTTCATTCAGCCAGGAAGTGCTGTTGGCACTGGATACCCTGGCCTGCCCGTTTACATTGTAACCGGAAAGCACGGTACGGGGCGCGTAATATTTTTCTTTGGTATTGATCACGTCCGCGCCTGCGCTGGTACGGAAGTCGAGCCCGTCCAGGATCTTGAAGTTCGCATATACATTGCCCAGGATGCGGTAAGTGGTGCTGCGGTTCAGCAGGTCTTTTGCAGTAGCCACAGGATTGCCCATGGGAATGCCCCGGTCACTTTGCAATACATAGGTGCCATCCGGGTTGCGTACTTTGAGAATAGGGTTAAATGCCAGCGCTTCTTCAATCACCCCCTGGGTGCCTTCCCCGCCGGAAGTGGCGCTGAGGGCCTGGTTGGCGTCCGTGCGTGCAATGGACAGGTTAGTACCAAAGCTAAGCCGGGACGTAGCCTGGCGCTCCAGGTTAAAGCGGGTCGCATAGCGTTTGAAATTGGAATTGATCACAATCCCATCCTGGTTAAAATAGTTGAAGGAGAGTGCATATTTTGTTTTGGCATCGCCCCCGGCGGCGGTAAGCTGGTAGTTCTGCTCCGGCGCCGTGCGGAATATCTGGTCCTGCCAGTTGGTACCTTCGCCAAAAGATTTGATCTGTTCCGGGGTGTAGAGCTGTGTGCCGTTGGCATCGTTCACCAGGTTGGCAAAGTCAGTCGCATTCAGCAGGGGCAGTTTTTTAGGCACCTGCTGTATGCCGTAAAATGCATTGAAATCAAAGCGGGTAGGGCCTTCTTTGCCTTTGCGGGTGGTGATCAGGACCACGCCGTTGGCGCCCCGTGCGCCGTATACCGCGGCGGCAGAAGCGTCTTTCAATATTTCAATGGATACAATGTCGTTCGGGTTGATCAGCGCCAGGGCATTGAGTTTGGGGCCTACCGTAGCACCGGCTGCAGCGGCGCTGTTATCGTTGTACACGGGAAACCCGTCTATTACATACAAGGGCTCAGAGCCGGTGTTCACCGAGTTGCTGCCCCGCACGCGGATGGACGTGGCGCCACCCGGCTGGCCGGAGGTAGTGCTTACCTGCACGCCCGCGGCGCGGCCTTTCAGACCATTATCCAGCGATACCGTGGGCGTCTTTTTAAACTGCGCTTCATTAATGGAAGTGATGGAGCCCGTAAGATCGCTCTTCTTTTGAGTACCGTAACCTACCACGATCACTTCGTTCAGCGCAGCGGTGTTGTCGTTAAGGCGTACCAGCAGGTTGCGCTGGTTCTTCACCGCTATCTCCTGGCTGTTGTAGCCCAGGCCTGTGATCACCAGGGTATCCTGTGGTTTTACGGCAAGGGAAAAATGGCCGTTGGCGTCCGTAGCGGTGCCTTGCGTCCCGTGCTTGATGCGCACGTTGATACCGGGCAGCAACTCTCCTTTGGAGGACTGCACGGATCCGCTCACTGTGCCGTTTTGTACCTGTGCATGGACCAGTGGCGCCAGCAGCAGGGATACGGCAAAGAAGGGTAAGATTGATTTCATATCATCGGTTTATTTTCTCTCATGGCAATAGGTATCCTGTTCCGCAAAACCAGTGTTTTGCGGGTGACGGAAGGCAGGGATGCAGCTGGATGAAAGTGCCGTGATTACGGTCTTGGCTATACGAAATTTACAGGCCACAAACGCCAGGGCAAGCCTTATGGTTGTGCAACAGGCATAGCGGTTCCGTTTGGCAGATCCATAAAGGATTGTCCATGCGGGAAGAGCATTCCCTTTTCAGGATGAAGGTTGAATGTGTGTGGTGCGTGTGCTTCCGTGGTGGTACCGGTGCCTACGGCGTAAGCATTTCCCGTGGTGGTGGCAGGAGCTGCAGTAATAAATACGGATCGGTTTTCACAGCAGGGGTGGTACCTGCCTTTCCGGGGCGCATGATCAACCGGTGGTAAGTTGATGTTCCGGGAGCAAAGATATTTTTATTACTCTATAAATCCTATAGGGTAATAAAATTAAGTTGCAAAAAAACGGGGCGGCTGAAGAGCTGCCCCGTATTCATGAAGAGAGTTACTATTGTGTACCTATTGCTAAAAGCGTTTCAGGTATGGGTGTTATGTTTATAAGTATAACAGGAGGGGAGTGCTAATTGTTGGCGGAGTGGAAGAATTTTTTTGGGGTGATTCCCCAACCAGGCCCGGGAACAACGCCATAGGGCCTGGTCTGGGGAGGTAAGGAGATTATATTATTTTATAATATAAATTCCCAACCAAACCACTAACTTCCTTTCGGATAGGAGATGGGGAATATTTATTTTTAAAAAGTTGTGTTTACTTATTAAAATTCCCTAGCTTAGATTTAAATATTTGTTAAGAATCGAGCAGATATAACCGTTCCAGCATCAAAAATGAGTACCACTTTTATCCAACGCCCGGTGAACACCTTGCAGAAGCGCATCCTGAAGCAACTCTATTTTGAGAAGGCGCAGAGTTGTGCTACCCTGAGTGAGCACCTGGACAAGAGTATTCCCGTGGTAACCAAAGCGCTGGCGGAAATGGTGGAAGATGGGCTGGTAGTGGAACAGGGCTTTGCCGCCTCCCAGGGAGGCCGCCGCCCGCAGATGTATTCCCTGCCCCCGCGCAAGCTGTATACCGTGGCCGTGGCCATGGACCAGCTGACCACCCGCATTGCCATCATGGACCTGCTCAATGAGAACATCACGGGTACCAAACACCTGGTGATGGACCTGGAGAATAATGAAGATGCACTGCCTACTTTAATTAAGGAAGTGAACGACTTCATCACCGCCTCCGGCCTGCCCCGGGCACAAATGCTGGGCGTAGGCATTGGCATGCCGGGGTTTGTAAATACCCGCGAGGGCCGCAACCTCAGTTACCTGCACAGCGGTGACGAACCTTTGGAAAAATACCTGGAGCGCATGATAGGCCTCCCGGTACACATAGATAATGACTCCAGTGTGATAGCGCTCGCTGAACTGAAATTTGGCCTGGCCAAAAAGCACGCGCAGGTGATGGTGATCAACGTAAGCTGGGGCATAGGCCTGGGCATGATCGTGAACGGGCAACTGTTCCGCGGTCACAGCGGGTACGCCGGTGAGCTGAGTCATATCCCCATTGCAGACGACGGCGCATTGTGCGTATGTGGTAAAAGGGGCTGCCTGGAAACAGAAGCCTCGCTGCTGGTAGTGGCCCGCAAAGCTGCTGCCGCCATGGAAAAGGGCCACATTTCCAGCTTGCTGGGATGGCGCAAGGACAGCGGTAAGCTTATGGGCGATGCGGTGATAGAAGCTGCCAACAAAGGCGACCAGTTTGCCATTGAAGTATTATCAGAGATCGGTTATAAGATCGGGAAAGGCCTGGCCATTCTCATTCATATCATGAACCCTGAGCTGATAGTGCTCAGTGGCCGCGGTACCGGCGCGGGCAAGGTGTTGATGGCGCCCATACAACAGGCGCTTAATAAATACTGCATCCCCTCACTGGCAGCCTATACAGATATACAGATCTCCCAACTGGCCTACGATGCTGAATTGCTGGGCGCCGCAGCCCTGGTGATGGAGACTTTTGATGAAGCTGCAGGCAAGTGACCTGTTTCACAGATATAAAGGAGCAAAGATATAATTGAAGAAGAACGACTGTAATTCGACAGGATCTAAAACATTGCATCAACCAAAATTGCCTGGACAACAGGCGCACGTTTTCTTAAGACTAACAAATGCATTGCTGCACAGGCAGCAGCAGTTTCCGGTGTGTTTCTATTTTACTGACAATTAAAATTTTTATTGCCCGCACCCATGCGGTGGGGCCAGCCAAAATCCAGGATCTTTTTGCCGGCAGGCAAGTGTGTTTCTATTTACTTTTTATTACGTGTGTGCCGCAACGGCTCACGGTTCTAACCTTTTTTACTTTCAGCAAAAAGTATCAACGCAGTGGTATACGGGCGTCCATGTTCCATTACCCGCGGTTGTTTACCTTTCTTTTTAAAGCTGTTTTACATTTCAATAATCTGCACAGCCCGTCTTTTTTAAGGCGGGCTTTCTCTTTGGTGCGCCATATTAAATTATACGGTGAAGGTTTTATCCCATTTATTTTTCACTATCTTGTTTGCTAACCAACCCCGCGGGCGAAACTTTTTTCAACCAAATACACAAGCAACAAGATCATGTCTGCAAACACTTCGCTCAAAAAGGCCATCACGCCTTTAGAGCTCTGGGCTATTGCCGTAGGGCTGGTGATCTCCGGTGAATACTTCGGCTGGAACTATGGTTGGGGCGTCGCCGGCACCCTGGGCTTCCTGGTATCCGTACTGGTGATCACTGTATTGTACGGGACTTTTATTTTCAGCTTCACGGAGCTTACCACTGCTATTCCCCAGGCAGGCGGGCCGTTTACGTATGCGCGGGAGGCGCTGGGCCCGTGGGCCGCACTGGTGGCAGGTTACGCCACACTTGTGGAGTTCCTGCTGGCCACACCAGCTATTGCCGTGGCGCTGGGTACTTATGTACATTTCCTGCACCCGGCCATGCCGGTAACGGGTACGGCCATCCTGGTGTACCTGTTGCTCACCGGGGTAAACCTGCTGGGTATCAGGGAATCCGCAGGCTTTACGCTGGTAGTTACGCTGCTGGCCGTAGCGGAATTGCTGGTGTTCATGGCCATCGTGGGACCCTCCTTTAAAACTGCTAACTTTATGAAGGAAGCCCTGCCCATCCGTTGGGTAGGAGTATTTGCGGCGTTGCCGTTTGCCATGTGGCTGTATGTATGTATTGAAGGGGTGGCCACTGTGGCAGAAGAAGTGAAACGGCCGCACCGCACCATCCCCATTGGGTATATTTCAGGTATTCTTACGCTGGTGTTACTGGCGCTTGGCGTAATGGTACTGAGTGGTGGTGCTACAGACTGGCGGGGGCTTACCAATATCACCTACCCACTGCCGGAAACCATTGCCCGCGTGCTCGGCCGGGAAAGCCGTTTTACGGGTATATTTACAGGTATCGGGTTGTTTGGGCTGCTGGCTTCTTTCAATGGTATCATCATTAGCTACTCCAGGCAGCTTTTTGCGTTGGCCCGTGACCGTTACCTGCCATCTTTCCTCGCGCAGGTAAGTCCCAAACGGCAAACGCCCTACTGGGCCTTGCTTTGCGGGGCCGGCGCAGGCATACTCGCTATCTGCCTGGGTAACCCGGACCAACTGGTGGTGCTTTCTGTGCTGGGCGCCGTGACCATGTACGTGATCAGCATGATCAGCCTGTTCCGGCTGCGCAGCCGCCGTCCTGCCATGCAGCGGCCCTTCCGGGTGCCAGGTTACCCGTATACGCCTGCAATGGCACTGCTGCTGTCGCTGGTGGCGCTGGGAAGTATTGTGTATTACAACGTGCAGCTATCACTGCTGTTCCTGGCAGGGCTGGCCCTGGCCGTATTGTATTTTTATCTAACGGGAAAGTATAAACGCGTATGGCTTACAAGCATACCATAGGGTCACATACTTATACCTTTGATAGCCTGAAAACCTTGCTGGCCAGGGCTTCCCCGCACCGCTCGGGAGATGTGCTGGCAGGCGTGGCAGCATCCAGCTACGAGGAAAGGGTGGCCGCCCAGATGGCGCTGGCAGACCTGCCTTTGCAAACTTTCCTGGAGGAAGCCATCATTCCCTATGAGCAGGATGAGGTGACCCGCCTGATCATAGACACCCATGATGCCGGCGCCTTTGCCCCCGTGCGTCATTTTACCACCGGGCAGCTGCGCGACTGGTTGCTGAGCGATGCAGCGGATACCGCAGCCTTGCAGGCATTGGCCAAAGGCCTTACGCCGGAAATGGTAGCGGCGGTGTCTAAGCTCATGCGCAACCAGGACCTCATCAGCGTGGCACGCAAGTGTGAAGTGGTGACCCGCTTCCGTAACACCATTGGCGGGAAAGGCCGCATGGCAGTGCGTTTGCAACCCAATCATACCACGGACGATCCCAGGGCCATCATGGCCAGCACCCTGGATGGGTTGCTATATGGCTGCGGAGACGCGGTGATCGGCATTAACCCGGCTACAGACAGCCCGGCCATGACCATGCTGCTGCTGCAACTGCTGGACCAGTTGCGCCAGCAGTTTGATATACCCACCCAATCGTGTGTGCTGTGCCATGTGACCACCACGTTGCAGATCATCCACAAAGCCCCGGTAGACCTGGTGTTCCAATCCATTGGCGGCACGGAGGCTACCAACCGTAGTTTTGGGATCAACCTTGCACTGTTGCACGAAGCCTATGATGCGGGCCTTTCCCTGCACCGCGGTACGGTGGGCAATAACGTGATGTACTTTGAAACCGGCCAGGGGAGCGCCTTATCTGCCAATGCGCATGGCGGGGCAGACCAGCAAACCATTGAGGCGCGCGCCTATGCCGTGGCCCGCCATTTTAGTCCTTTACTGGTGAATACCGTGGTGGGTTTCATTGGCCCGGAATATTTATACGATGGAAAACAGATCACCCGCGCCGCACTGGAAGATCACTGCTGCGGCAAGCTGCTGGGGCTTCCCATGGGCGTAGATATTTGTTATACCAATCATGCCGCGGCAGACCAGGATGACATGGATAACCTCCTTACCCTGCTGGGCGTAGCGGGCTGCAATTTTATTATGGGCGTGCCGGGCGCGGATGATATTATGCTCAACTACCAGTCCACTTCCTTTCATGATGCACAATATGCAAGAAGCGTGTTGGGGCTGAAGCCGGCGCCTGAATTTGAAGCATGGCTGTTGCGGCAGGGCATTACGGATGAAGCCGGGAAACTCCTGCCAGTGGCGGGCTCCCATCAGTTACTGGGCGGCCTGTAATTTTTTGTTGATCTCGTCGGTGAACTTGAGGGAGAGTGCCTTTTTCCAATATGCTTTTGCATGTGCTTTGTCCTGCACGGCCATATAATAATCGCCCATGCCATCATACACGTTAAAGCTCTCGGGGTAGTAGTCGATGTTGAGCTGGAAGAACATTTTTGCACGCTCCGGCATACCCATTTGCAGGCAGGTATAAGCCATCTGGTTGATCAGCGGCTCTGATGGTTTTACCGGGTAGCCACGGTGTGCGGCCAGTTTGGTAAAATGGGTGGTCAGCATGGTCCGCAATGCATCGTTACTGAGCGTGGTGTCCTGGAAAAGCGGTACTGGTAGTTGATGCGGCCACGGGTTGTCACGGAAAATGAAGCGCAGGCCATCATACAGGGAAATGGTGGCGGAGGTGGAATGATTATCATCCGGGTAGTAGTGCCAGGCCCACTGGAGGCCGCTTTCCGGGTGTTGCTTTAAATAATCGCGGAAGGCAAGGATAGCGCGGAAGTGATAGGTGTACAAAGACGTATCCTTTTTTGCCTGTGCGGTGTCCATCCCTGCATACAGGGTGTTGGCCACGCCAAGGTAAAGGTCGTGCTGCTGTAAATGCAGGGCGGTGTCACGGAGCGTATGGAGCAGCCATTCGTTGCCGCAAAATACACTGGGCTCTGTGGCAATGTAGCCCTGGAAAGCTTGCGGTGCATGCACTAAGGCATTAAGCACGGTGAGGCCGCCCAGGGAATGCCCGGCCAGCACGCGGTAAGGCGCGGTAGCGTAGTGCTGGTCTATGTAAGGGATCAGCTCTTCCTGCATGAAGCGGAGGAAGGCTGCCCCGCCACCACTGTGCGGCAGGCGGGAATCGGGTACCGGCGCCAGGTCGCGGTTACGGTCGGTGTTGGTAATGCCCACCACGATCATCTCCGGGCAGGCTTTGTTATCATTGATGTAGCTGAGTTGTTGCAGCAGGGTGGTGACCACGGCAAAGTAGCCATCCCCATCCAGCAGGTAGAGCACCGGGTAGGCCGGTTTGGAGAAGTACGCCGTGTCATGTGGAGGCTCGTAAATGAGCAGGCGGCGGTCTTCCCCCAGGATGTTGGAGTGCAGGGTGTCCACGTGGCCAAAGCTCACTACCGGGCCTTTTTGCGCAAGCGCGCCTTGCGCCGCCAGCAGTAAAACAATAAGGACCTTTTTCATAACTACCCGATATTAGGGTAAATAACGGAGCGCCTGCGGCGAATGTGACGAACAGGAACTGGACGGGGCAAAACGTATCAAAAGCAATGTAAATTCATGGAAGACGCCTGGGTACATTTACAACAATTTACCAGCGCCCGCATCGCGCTGGGCCGCACGGGGACCAGCATTCCCCTGAAAGAAATGCTGGCCTTCCGCCTTGCCCACGCGCACGCCCGGGACGCGGTGTACTCCCTCCTGGAGGTAGATGCGCTGCAACAAGCCTGCAGCGAGGCTTTCCGCCTGCCGGTGCGGGTGCTGCACAGCCAGGCGGCAGACCGGGAGGTGTACCTGCAAAGGCCGGATAAAGGGAGACAACTGGATGCGGTGTCTGTGGCCGCTTTGCAGGACCTGCCCCCGGAAGACCTGGGAAAGAATATTGCCTTTGTGATCACGGACGGCCTGTCTGCCACGGCGGTAAACGTACATGCGTTACCGTTATTATCGCTGGTGCTGCCGGCACTGCTGGAAAGTGGCTATAGCTTGTCTCCCCTGCACCTGGTGCGGCAAGGGCGCGTGGCGGTGGGCGACGCTGTGGGAGCGTTATTGCAGGCCAGGCTGGTGGTGGTGCTGATAGGTGAAAGGCCGGGCCTCAGCAGCCCGGATAGCATGGGCGTATATCTCACCTTTGCGCCGCAGCCGGGGCTTACAGACGAAGCACGCAATTGTATTTCCAACATCCGCCCCGGGGGCTTATCCAGCGAAATGGCCGCCGCCCGCCTGGCGCACCTGGTCCGGAATGCGCTGCGGCAGGGTCTTTCAGGCGTGCACCTGAAAGATGATCTTATGGACGGGTTGCTTACCTGATTGCCCGCCGCCCATGCCACAGTGCTCAGGCCCCAAAATTGCAGCTTTACTCCAAATCCTGAAACTTTATGAGCAGCACCACTACAAACCAAGACCATCACCGCACCACCGTAAAAACGCTCGTGGACATGCTGGACGGGCGCCACGCCCATGCCACGCTGGATGACGCCGTAAAAGACCTGCCGGCCCACCTGCGCGGGGAAGTGCCCAACGACCTGCCCTACAGCCTGTGGCAGTTGCTGGAACATATCCGCATTACCCAATGGGACATACTTGAGTTCTCCAAAAATCCACAACATGTGTCCCCAGCCTGGCCGGAAGGCTACTGGCCCAGGGACCCGCAGCCACCGGACGCACATGCCTGGAACAATACGCTTAAAGCCATCAAAAGTGACCTGGCAGCTTTCATTGCACTGCTGGAAGCTAAAGGTGCAGACCTGTACACGCCTTTCCCCCATGGCGATGGGCAAAACCTGCTGCGGGAAGCGATCCTCATCATTGACCATACCAGCTATCACGTGGGTGAAATGATCGTGCTGAGAAGATTACTGGGTGCATGGAAAAGCTGACTTGCTGAATGTTTCGATAATAAAGAAAACCTTGCTGCCGTAACAGGAGCAAGGTTTTTTTATGCAAATGCAATTGCCGGTTGGCTGTCTTGCTGCCGTAACAGGAGCAAGATCTTTTATGTGCTTTAGCGTTACACTTTCCAGATACAATCCACAAACCATTTCTTCGGATCGTAAAACCGGGTGACGGGTGTGAAGCCGCTCTCCATGGCCAGTTGGTCTATATCCTCCTGGCTGTATTTTAAGGAGATCTCCATGTCAATGCACTCATCCTGCTTAAAGCGGAATACCTGCTCGCCGATATGTACCCGCTGTGCCTCCAGGCTTACCAGGAAGCTTTTGCAGGCGCCGCTGATGGGGTCGTAGCTGGCGTAATGCGCAAAGGCATCCACATTGAAATTGGCGCCCAGTTCCCGGTTGATGCGGGTAAGCAGGTTGAGGTTAAAGGCGCGGGTAATGCCTTCTTTATCATTATACGCATTGAGGATGATGGCAGGATGTTTTTTCAGGTCAAAACCGATCATCAGCAGGTCGCCGGGCTTTAACAGGCGGCGCAGCGCGGTGCAGAAGTGACCGGCTTCCGCGCGCGTAAAGTTGCCGATGTTTGCGCCCATGAAGAGCACCACCTTGGGCCGGCGGCTGCGCGCATTGGCCTCCTGCAGCATATCAAAATACTCTCCCTGTAATCCCTGCAAGCGCAGTCCCGGCAGGCGCTGCGGCAGCTCCCGTTCCAGGGTGCTGATCACATTGGCAGAAATATCGATCGGGAAATACGTATAGTCGTTATCGTTATACAGCAGTTGCTGCAGCAGGTAAGTGGATTTGGTGGCGTCGCCGGCGCCCAGTTCTACCAGGTCAAAGCCCTCCGGCAGTTGCTCCTGGATCACCGTGGCAATGGCAGATTGTTGCTGGGAGAGGATATCCAGTTCACATTGCGTGGGATAATACTCTTTGCAGGACATGAGCTGCTGGAACAGGCGGTCGCCAATGCTGTCGTAAAAATATTTTGAGTCCAGTTTTTTCTGAGGGGCGCCCAGGCCCCGGATCACATCGTGGTAAAAGCTGGTATCGTGGCGGGTGGCGCCGGGTACCAGGTAGTGGGTCATTACAGGTTTGATGGTGAACATACGCACAATTTTAAAAGTTCTGTACTGGATGCCATGCTATTTTGCGAGCCGTATGCCGGTGAATTGCCAGCGCAGCGGCGTTTGAAAAAAGTTGCGGTAAGTGATACGGCTATGTCCCGGCGGTGTTACTTCCGATGCGCCGCGCAGCACCATCTGGTTTACCATGAACTTGCCATTGTACTCGCCAATGGCGCCCGGTGCCTTGGTAAAGCCGGGGTAGGGCAGGTAGGCACTTTCCGTCCACTCCCAGCGCCGGCCCCACTGCAACTGTGGCGCAGCGGCCTCCCACTCTGCTTCGGTAGGCAGGCGCATGCCTTTCCACGCGGCAAAAGCGTAGGCTTCATAGTAACTCACGTGGCACACCGGCTGGTCCGGTGGCAGGGGCTCCAGGCCATGCCAGCTATAATGCATCCACTGCCCGTCTACCTGGTGCCAGTACAGGGGGCTGCGCACGTGGTGCGTCTTTACCCAGTCCCAGCCCTCCGCATGCCAGTAGCGGAAATCCGTGTAGCCACCGGCTTCCATGAATGCCAGGTATTCTGCATTGCTTACCAGCGTGGTATTAATGTAATATTCCTGCAGGTACACCTTGTGGCGGTTCAGCTCATTGTCAAAGCAGAAGCCATTGCCCGCAAAACCAATTTCGTATACGCCTTCCGGCATGTGGATGCTGGTCAGGGTGGGCGCTGCCTCCGGTGCAGGTGCATAAGGCGCATGCCCGTAGCCTGGCAGCAACGGGTTGTGGCCCAGGATGTATTTTATATCGGTGCAGAGGAGTTCCTGGTGCTGCTCTTCATGGTTGAGGCCCAGGATAAAAAGATCATGCAGGGGTTCCGGGAGCCCTTGCTCCAGGAAGGCCTCCATGGCGGTGTCCACATGATCGCGGTAGCGCATCACGTCTTCCACGCCAGGGCGGCTCAGGTTCCCGCGGTCTGTGCGTACCACGCGGGCGCCCACGGTTTCATAATAACTGTTGAATACAAAATTGTAATCCGGGTCAAACTCCGTATAGCCTTTTACGTTAGGTTTAAGGAGAAAGGTCTCAAAGAACCAGGTGGTGTGCCCCAGGTGCCATTTGGGAGGGCTTACATCCACTACCGGTTGTACTACATAATCTTCCGTTTTCAGGGGCCGGCAGATCTGCATGGATCTTTCGCGCACGGTCCTGTATTGTGTTGTCAGGTGCATATACCAGGTGGTTAGTGATATGCCAGATAATGCTGCAGATCCGTGATGGAGCGGATGTGCAGTGCCTGCGCCTGTGCGCGCCGCATCATTAAAGCATACGTGTTATTAAATCCTATCGGTGAGAGCCATTTTACATGATACTGTTGCATAAAGCGGTTGCTTACATAATCATATACTTTTTGTGGACTGGTAATGATACTGTCTGTTGTATGCTTAGGCGCCTGCAGCAGTACCAGCAGGCCCGTGCCGGTGTATTCCGGGTACAGGTCTATTTGCTTGTTCATCAGCGCGTCAAAACAGATCTTGGTGCCGCCCAGGCCTGTTTTGGTCACCACTTTCAAATGGGTGTAGCCTGGTATAAGCAGTGCATACATGTGGGCCAGCAGGTAGCCATCGCCAAACATTTTTGCACCCACGGTGATGGTGCCTTCGCTGCCATCGCCGGGAGGCTGGAGCAGGTGATGGGCCGCCAGGAACTGGCGCGCCACTGTTTCCGGTGCTTCTTTCAGGTAATCCACCCGGTAATTGAGCGCCCCCATGATGCTATCATTAATGATGCCGGATAATTTCTCCAGCGCGGGTGCCAGGTCCGGGTGCGCGTCCAGGGTGGTTTGCAGGGCAATAGGGGCTGCGTAATAAGGTGGAAAGATATGCCGGTCATCTTCCAGGATGGCCAGGTCGTAAGCCTTTACCCGCCCGTCTGTAGTGCTGCCGCTGATCACGTCCACCTTCTTGTCGTAAGCGGCTTTGTACATGATCATGTCATTGATCACCACCGTGCGGATGTTGAGGTGGTACACTTCCTGCAGGCCCATATTGCCATCGTGGCGGCCCATGAACTCGGCTGTGAAGCCGGCCAGCAGCTTGCCTTTAAAGCTAATGGGCAATAAGTAAAAAGAAGACAATACCACAAATGCCACCGGCAGCAGGTATAACGCAGCGCGGAAGTGGCGACCCTGCAGGTGTTGCAGGCGGCTTAGCCCCCAGTCAAACAAGATAGCCAGCAGGGCAGCGGGTACGGCACCGGCCAGCATCATGCCTACGTTATTGAGCGCTATGCCGCCGAAAATAAATTCACCCAGGCCACCGGCGCCAATGTAGGCCGCCAGGGTGGCTACGCCCACGTTGATCACCGTAGCGGTGCGGATGCCGGCCAGGATCACGGGCATGGCCAGGGGGACCTGCACTTTCCACAGCACCTGCCGGTTGCTCATGCCCATGCCACGGGCCGCCTCCAGGATGGTGGCATCCACGCCGGTAATGCCGGTGTAGGTATTGCGCACCACGGGCAGCAGGGCATAGAGGAAAAGTGCCACGATGGCGGGTTTAGCCCCAATACCCAGGAGCGGTATCATAAAGCCCAGCAGGGCAATGCTGGGAATGGTCTGTAAAATGCCGGCTACGCCCAGCACCGCCCCGGCCAGCGCTTTGCGGCGGGTAATGAGTATACCCAGTGCGCCACCCACCAGCACAGCCAGGCACACGGAAATAAAGGTGAGCCCGATGTGTACCAGGGTTTGCTCCAGTAGCTTGCCGGATTGTTGCTGTACAAAGTGAAAAAAGCCGGTGGTGTCAGGCATGGTCGTCGTTGTGATGGGAAGGCCCGGAATGATCAGGCTTCCTTGTACTGTTTTATAGCGTTGATCAAACCGGCGCTGTCCACGCTTTTGCGGGCACCGCCTTCCTCGATGTTTAATGTGGTGCCGCTGTGGGCGTTCAGGAATTCCAGTGCGTCCCAGCTGCTTTGTTGCGCGTGCATCACGGGCGCAGCGGTATCCGGCGCAGCGGCAGGAAGGTAAGGCCAGAGCGTTTTGAGATCGATGGTCTTCCATTCCAGGGAAAGCCGCTGTGCTGCAAAGAAGCGTTGTACAAAGTCATTGGCAGGACGGAGCAATAGTTCCGCGGGCCTGCCCAGCTGCTGGATGCGGCCTTCGTGCAGCAGGCAGATACGGTGGCCCAGGGCAAAGGCTTCCTCTACATCATGCGTTACCAGTACGATGGTTTTGTCCCGGATCTCATCAAGGCTCATCAGCTCTTTGCGCACATGATAACGGGTGACGGGGTCCAGGGCTCCAAAGGGCTCATCCATCAGCAGGATAGGCGGTTGTGCGGCCAGGGCGCGCGCCAGGCCTACCCGCTGTTGCTGGCCCCCGCTGAGTTGTGCAGGATAGAGGGCTGCATGTTCCGCAGGTGATAAATGTATTTTTTCCAGCAGGCTATGTACCCGCTGCTGTATGCGGTGTTTATCCCACCCCAGCAGGCCGGGTACCAGGCCTATATTTTCCGCCACGGTGTAGTGGGGGAAGAGGCCATGGTGCTGCAATACATAACCCATTTGCCGGCGCAGCAGCTCCGGCGCCATACTTTCAATATCCTGGTCCTTTACGGTGATGCGGCCACTATCCACTGGCAATAACCTGTTGATGGTGCGCAGCAGCGTGGTTTTACCACTGCCGCTGGTGCCCAGCAGCACCAGGACCTCCCCGGGTGCCACCGTGAAGGAAATGTCATCCAGGACGGTCCTGGCGCCAAACTTTTTTGAAACGTTGGATAATGTTATCATGACAGCGGAGACGCGCCAGGGGCAGCGTCGGATAAAAGAAAAAAGTTACGATAAAAAACGCGCACGTGGCATTAAAAGATGCTAACAAAAAGCACACATTCTGTTGAGAAAATTACGCAGATTGCCGGGCCACGGCACACTATCTTTTTAATGATCTGTAATGCCCTGGAAAAGGTTGTTGAGAGATTCAGAAAATAAGGGATGCGCGAACATCATTTCCCGCAGTTGCGGCGCGTTGATATGCCCGGCCATGGCCATTTGCAGCACGGTCATTACTTCGCCTCCACTGGCTCCCAGGACACTGGCACCCAGGATCTCCAGGGTGTCTGCATGCACAATGGCTTTCATAATGCCTTTTGTTTCACCCGTTTCTATACCGCGTGCGGAGTGGCTCATGGGCAGGGTGGCCACTTTGATGGGGATATTTTGTTTACGGGCATCCTGCTCTGTGAGGCCTACGCGCCCCAGTTCCGGGTCGGTGAACATGCAGTAGAGCAGGGGCCTGTCTTTGACAGACTGCTGCTTGCCATTGAATAAATTATTGAGCAGGATAATGTAATCATTGTAAGACACGTGTGTAAAAGCAGGTCCTGGTTTTACATCGCCCAGTGCATAAATACCGGGAACGTTTGTTTCCAGGGCATCATTCACCGGGATGTAGCCATGCTCGTCCAGTGCCAGGCCGGTAAGCTGCGGCTGCAGCGGTTTTGCCTGGGGGGTGCGGCCGGTGGCCAACAGCAGGTGGGAGGCTTCCAGCACCGTGCCGTTGTGCAGGGTGATGCTGAGTTTTTCCGGGGCGGATTGCGATACCTGCGTTACTTGTGTGTCCAGGAGGATGGTGATGCCTTCTTCCGTGAGGATGCCCTGTACGGCATTGGCAATGTCTTCATCCTCCTTTGCCAGGAAGCGTTTGCCATGTTCCAGGATGGTTACTTCACTGCCCAGGCGGCGAAAGAGTTGCCCCATTTCCAGGGCAATATAGGAAGCCCCGATAACCACCAGGTGAGCCGGTATCTTATCCACATCGAGGATGGAGGTAGAGTCGCACCAGTTGATGGTATCAAGGCCGGGAATGCCTGGTACCATTGGCTTTGCGCCGGTGTTAATGAATATTTTTTCCGCGGTGATCGTGTCCTTACTGCCATCGGTCAATGTTATTTCCAGCACTTTGGGACCGGTGAAAACGGCATTGCCGCATATCAGCTCCAGGCCTTCCGTGTTGGTAAGCCCTTTTTCCGTACCTGCCCTGAAAGAGGCCACCACCTTATTTTTGCGGGCTTTAATGCGTTCCAGGTCTACTGAAAAGCTGCGCACATCCACGCCATGATCGTAACTATGTTTTACTACATACGCCACACGGGCATCTGCGATCATGGTTTTGGTGGGCGTGCAGCCATCGTTCACACAAGTGCCGCCGGGCCAGCGTTTTTCAACGATGGCGGTGCGCAGGCCGTGTTTGGCCAGCTGTTTGGCAAGGGGGCTGCCACCCTGCCCGGATCCGATAACGATGGCGTCGAATGTTCTCATGGAAAGATCAGTTTAGCTACCAGCCGCAAAGTAACAAGCCAGGCTGCAGGATGCAGTACAAAGGCCGTGGTTGTACAATGCGGGGACGGTTATATACAAAGCTATTCGTGTACCACCACCCCTTTCCAGAAAGCTATATAGTCCTTGATCTGGTGGGCGGCGTCTTTGGGTGCAGGGTAATACCATGCAGCATCCTTGTTGGTCTGCCCGTTCACCTGCAGGGTGTAGTAAGATGCATCGCCTTTCCAGGGGCAGTGCGTGTGGGTGGAGGAGCCCTGAAGGTATTGCTGCTGCACGCTTTCCGGTGGGAAGTAATGATTGTTCTCGATCACGATGGTCTTATCGCTTTCAGCAATGACGGTATTGTTCCAGATAGCTTTCATACACAGCAGTTTGGGAGGGTGAGATAATGGGTGCTCAAATACTATACCGCCAACTTCGTATAGTAGTTGCCGTTATATAGCCACTTGAAAAATTCAGGTGCGGTTACTGATGTTATTTTAACATTTTGCCTGTTTATTTTGTTAAAAATAATATATCGCTTGCTAAGTACATTTCTTGCACCTAATTTTCGCCGATAATACCGACCAACCATTCAATTGTTATGAGCAAAAACACAGTCGCGGCTGTACCCTCCCGGGCGCCGCAGGTTTCCTGTATGCTGTAGTATTTGAGCGTGTGAAAATGCCCCCCGTGCGGATCTTTTGTCTTCCCGTACCGGATGGGCCGAAAAATTGGTTCCTGTATCTATGTCACAAACATGCGCCGGCCAGCTACCGGCAGGAGCTGTCCAACGTTAAATTATTGAGTTTTAAATGGTTATTACCAGCCACGACATCGCTTATCGTTTACCGCTTTCCGGGATACTGGCGGTAATAGCGATTATTTTTTTAATTGTCGAGTTGTTTTTTTATAAAATCAAAAAAAGTATTATTTTAGAGACGAAGAAATCGCTGGACGTACTTGAGATATGCCAGGATAATATCAACCAAAATCTAATACCAAATCTTGAAGCGGGCACTTATCTGTCGCAAATAGTTGCAGTATCTAGCAGTTACATTTTAGCTTATTGTAGTTATCGTTTTTCCTGGTTTCCTATAGCCGGTAAGATCAACAGACAGTTGCGACATGAGGCGCCGCCTTGTATTTACCAACAATCCGCTGTTGCCGTTGCTGCACTCCGTTGCAACGGGCGCATTATGAGCCTATACAAAAGAAATTTACTATAAAACATATTTGAAGTTTTGCTATTACATAAGCATGTTGATCAATTACAGAAGGGGGTGTTTTCACCTCCTTCTTTGTTTTTAGGGGGGAGATCGTACAGCGTACAACGTACAGCGTACAACGTACAACGTACAGCGTATAGCGTACAGCGTACAACGTACAACGTACAACGTACAGCGTACAACGTACAGCGATGACCCGCTGCGAACGGTGCACTGGTAAACGCATGTGTTGTGTATAATGGGGGGCACAGCCCGCATAGCACTGTGCACATACGCAGTGCGCCACGCCCTGGAGCACGGTCCTGTACAATAACTTAATACACCCCCCCGGTCGCGGTACGTTGTACGTTGTACGCTGTACGCTGTACACCCTACGTTTACCCCAGCAGCTCCAGCAACTTCATCCCATCCGGCACGCCAAAGCCTGTGCAGGCATCCCAGCCGGGTCCTGCGCTGTAGCCTTTGCCCGCTGCGGTAATGTTATCTCCTTCCGTAATATCGCGGCACACGCCACTGGCGGCGTAGAGCTTCGGGTGGATGAAGCCGGCGGCCTTGCCCACTTTTTCATTGATGAGCGCCAGCAGGCCTGCCATTAGCGGTGCCACGGCGCTGGTGCCGCCTATCACAAAGCGTTGCCCATCCACCAGTACGTTGTAGCCGGTTTCAGGATCAGCCACGGCGGCTACATCCGGGAGGCCACGGCCTGGCTGCTGGGTGTTTACAGACACCGGTATTTTGGCACTGGCCTGGTAATCCGGAACGGGAAACACATCGCTGATACCGCCACCGGTGGCGCTGTCGCTGCCTTCATGCCAGGTCACCTCGCTGGTGATCTGGCCATTGGCCACGGTGAGCTTAGTGCCGCCGCAGGCCAGCACATAAGGGCTGGATGCGGGGAAGTCTGCATGGGCGTTGCCATCATTCACATTATCATTGGAGCCATCGTCACCTGCTGCCGCGCATACGCTGATGCCCAGGGTGGCAGCTTCCTGAAAAGCCTGGTTGAAGCTTTGCAGGGACTGGTTTGTCCAGTTCACTTCCGCAGCGCCCCAGCTGATGGAGATGACCGAAGGATGGTAGGTGTTATCATGCACGGCCTGTGTAATGGCATCCAGGAAGCCCTTATCACTGTTGGGGGCAAAATATACCACCAGGGTTGCGCCGGGTGCAATGGCGCCCGCCACTTCAATATCAAGCAGCACTTCCCCATCCGCGCTGTCGGGCGTGGTGGGACTGTTGTGCGCACCATCTACAGACACCGCCACTACTTTAGGCACGGGAATGTGGAGACCCTGGAAGTAACTGGTAATGTCTGCCGGCTTGTAGCCACCGCCCAGTTCAATAATGGCTATGGACTGGTTCTTACCCGTTACATCTTTGGGGTAGTTATAAATGTTGGCCAGGTCGTTCGGATTAAAGGACGAAGGGGCTGCGGTGTGCGGCCTCACCTTGAATTTCGGGGTGGCCGCATCGCGGTCGTCCAGGCCAAACACGCCTTCAATGATGCCGGCCAGCTCCTGCGGAATATAGATATCCCCACTGCGCGCCCGGAAGCTTTTTCCATGCTGCTCGTATTGTTGCAGGCTTACTTTGAACGCGGCTTCCATTTGGGCGTGCGTGCCGCGCAGCTCTACTGTGCGGGTATGCGCATCTGCCTTTACCACGCTGAGGCCTTTGTGGTGGGCGAAGTCGGTGACCTGCCGGATGTCCGCCGGGTTGGCGCCATACTTTTCATAAAAGGTGTTGCGGTCCACCGGTGCGGATGCCTTGCCGGAAAGCAGGTCTGGCAGCGGTTCTTTAGGCTTTACCTTAATGGTTACCGTGATCAGGGCGTCTTTGCCCCCCTGTGCAGCGGCCTTGGCCTGCGCGCCGCCGGGTTCCCTTTTAAAACTGCCGGGCAATACTACGTAATCGGAAAACTGGGATTTCATATAAAAATGGTTTCTATGGTTTTAAAAAAGGAAGGAACGGGGATAACAGGACCGGGAGGACAACGGTGCGTTCTCCGCTGCACGAAAATCGGACCATGGTGCGCAAGGGAACTGCGTAGCACAAAAGAAAAATACGGATAAAAATTACAGCAATGGAAAATAAAATCGTTAAATTGTTTGCAGGATTCAACAGACCGTCAACCATTATCTAAAAAATTGCAGGAGACAGCAAGTAGTATGCAGTAGGTACGAACGCATCTTTTTACAATGCATCAAATGCCTGGTATTCCGTTTCAGCTCGTTCCCTTCAGCCGGAAATATATTGCTATTTACACACTTCCCGGTCAGTACTTAATACCTGTACATAACACCTGAAAATGCCAATGGAAAATAATTTACAGGACATGTTGCGGCCCGGGGCCAATCTCCGGGTGGTGGAGAGCGAGGCCACCCTGTGGGAGCGCTTCCAGCAGGGAGACCGCGAAGCCTTTGCCCTGCTGTACCGCCAGCATGTGGATGACCTGTACCACTATGGCATGCACTTTTGCACGGATGGAGAGCGGGTGAAGGATTGCCTGCAGGACCTTTTCCAGGACCTGTGGCAAAGCCGGGAACACCTTTCCACCCAGATCCGTAACATCCGGTATTATTTATTGAGCAGCCTGCGCCGCCGCCTGCTGCGCTCCCTGCACCGGGACCGCAACTGGTTTACCCGGCCCGACCTGGAAAGCTTTGAAATAGAATGGGCCCTGCCCCGGGAGCACCAGCTGATCAGTGATGAAACGGCGGCCGCCCAGGTGCAGCAACTACGCCAGGCCCTTACCAGCCTTACCCGCCGCCAGCGGGAAGCTATTTACCTGCGCTTCTACCAGGACCTTTCCTATGAAGAGGTATCGGCCCTGATGGCCATGAAAACAGACTCCGTATACAATACGGTATCCAAAGCCATTGCCGCCCTGAAAAAGGCCATGGTATTGCCTTTATTCCTAATGCTCCTGCACCAGCGCTGACCGCTGCCAGGGTATGGCATTCAACCACGCTTTTTACCCTCCCGTCTTTGTAAGCTCCACGCGCAGAAAAAAAAGGTAAAGATTTTTTAAAATTAACGATGAGATTCGCGGCATCGCAGGCTCTTTTATAGTAAATGCACCCACTTGGCTATAAAAGATTATGCAGTGTATACGGCGCAGGAACTGGCGTTGGATGAGCGCTTCCAGCAATGGGTGCTGCATCCGGAAGCGGCTGGTGCCTTCTGGGTCAACTGGTGTGCAGCGCATCCTGAAAAAGCGGCAGACGTAGCACTGGCGGCCGCGATGGTGCGCAGCATTGGCTTTAAGCCCTATGCCCTGGCCCCGGAAGAGAAAGACCAACTTTGGGATACCCTGTGGGAACACATGGGAGAAGAAGAACATCATCCTGTAATCAATACCACTACCACCTTTGCACCCGCCTGGTACAGGCAGGCCCGGAAGTATGCAGCCGCCATTGTACTCGGTGTGGCCGCCGCAGCCGGCTGGATGTTGCTGCAGCCCCGCAGATCAGTGGGCAGCCAGACATTGGCCCTGCACACCCTTTATGGAGAAACAAAAACCTGTTACCTGCCAGACAGCACAGCGGTAACGCTCAATGCCAATACGCGGCTACTCTATACCGCAACAGACACCGGCCGCCGCGAAGTGTGGCTGGACGGGGAGGCCTATTTTAAAGTAAAACATGAACAAGGCCAGCGCCCCTTCTCTGTGCATACTTATGATAAAGTAAGCGTGGCCGTGCTGGGCACCGCCTTTAATGTAAACAGCATTGGCAAACAGGTGAGGGTGGTGCTCGAAGAAGGCAGTGTGCGCCTGCATATCGGTGACGCCTACACGGAAAAAGAACAAACGCTGAACCTGCGCCCCGGTGAAATGCTGACGTATGAGAAAGCAAACGGGCAATTCACCAGAACCGCCATCGTTACCACGCCCTACATGGCCTGGAAAAAGGGCCGGCTGGAAATGGATAATTATACGCTGGCCGATGCAGCGCAATTCATGCAGCAGGTGTTTGGGCAACACCTGGTGATAACAGACCATAACCTGCTGCAGCGGCACATTTCGGGCTCCATGCCCATTGTGTATAATGCAGATACGATGCTGCTGCAACTGGGCCGGGTATTTAAAGTAAGGGCATACCGGAACGGGGATAATGTGTGGATCAGCCAGGGAGCCCGATAACGTTTTTTAACACCAGTAATTCATTCAACCAAGGTCGCCGGGAAATGTCCCGGTCATATTTGAATCATTATTTGCATTAACAGTTACATGGCGTTGCACAGGCATCCTGCTTTCGCATGGGTGATTGTACGCTGCTGTTTGTGACTATTTACCTAACAGTTGTTGCCGCCCTCCCCGGGGTGCGCAACGTTTTAAAATCCTGCTCCACATGAAAAAAGGTGTACATGTGATGCTAATGCTTCCATTAGCCCTGCTATTACCAACGTCTTCCTTGCTGGCACGGCAAGTGGGGGCCAGCGCGGACCAGCCGGCAGTGGCTGCCGGGGTGGAAATGCCCGCCACGGCCGGCCAGCCCAGCGAGGTAACGCTGAAGTTTGCCTTCCAGGAGATCGAAGACAAGTTCAGCGTATCCATCGCGTACAAAAGTGAACTGGTAAAAAGCAGGAAACTGCAATTCAGCGTTGACAATTTCAGATCAGCGGAAGAAGCGCTGGAAAAGGCTTTGACAGGCTTTCCGCTCCACTTTGAAAAAGTGCGCGAACATTTTTATATGGTGACCGAAAAGGAGCAGCCCAGTGCCGGCGCCGCAATGGTGCAAGACCCGGTGCACGGTACCGTCCGCGATGAGAAGGGCAATGCACTCACCGGTGTTACGGTAAAAGTAAAGGGCTCCAACGTGGGCACCGTAACGGATATCAATGGCAACTTTAAACTGCAAACGCCCGGTGCTACCGGCGAACAACTGGAGATCACTTACCTGGGTTTTGAAACACAGACCATCAATATACGCGGGCAACTGGAGTTCAATATTGTACTCAAAGAAACTTCCAGCTCCCTGAACGAGGTGGTGGTAACCGGGTACACCGCGCAAAAGAAAAAAGACCTCACCGGTGCGGTGGCCGTGGTAAAAATGGACGCACTGACGCGCCAGCCCACGGGCGATGTAACGGCCCAACTGCAAGGCCAGGCGGCCGGTGTAACCGTGATCGGGGATGGGCAGCCTGGCGCTGCGCCCCAGGTGCGGGTGCGCGGGGTGAACACGTTTAACAACAACAATCCGCTGTATGTAGTGGATGGTGTGCCTACTGACAATATCCGTGACCTGAACCCCGCAGACATTGCTTCCATGCAGGTCATGAAGGATGCAGGATCTGCTTCCATCTATGGTTCCCGCGCATCCAACGGGGTGATCATTGTAACCACTAAACGCGGCAGCGGCAAGATAAAGGTTACCTACGATGGTTACTATGGCGTGCAGCATCCCAAAGGGGGGAATGTGCTGCATACGCTCAATACCCAGGAAACGGCAGACCTGCGCTGGATAGCCATGCAGGACCCCGGCAACGATATTTATGGTTATGGTGATAAGCCGGTGATCCCGGATTACATTGCCCCCAAAGGCGCCAAGGAAGGCGATCCCAGCGTAAACCCTGATTTGTATTATGTAGATCCCAACTACACATCCCTGGATGAATACAATAATTTTTACCGGATCACCAAAGCCAATAAAACCGGTACAGACTGGTACCACGCGGTGTTCAAAAATGCCCCGATGACCAGCCATAACATCAACGTTTCTGGCAGTACGGACAAGGCCAATTACCTGTTTTCACTCAACTACTTTAACCAACAGGGTACACTGGATTATACTTACTACAAGCGCTATACCCTGCGCTCCAATACGTCTTTTAATATTACTGATCATGTGCGGGTAGGGGAGAACCTGGCCTTTTCCCTGGTAGACAACCCGCAGGTAGGCAACTACTCACCGGATGGTGTGCTGGCCATGGTGATGCGGGAACAGCCCATCATTCCTATCTATGACATTAAAGGAAACTTTGCCGGCTCTTACGGTGGCGGCGACCTCGGTGATGCGGAAAACCCGGTGGCCAACCAGTACCGCACCCGCAATAACCGCAGTCTTACCAACCGCCTGTTCGGCAACATCTGGGGCGAAGTGGACCTGCTGAAGCACTTTACCTTCCGTACCAGCTTTGGCGGGGAGGTAGGCTCCGACTGGGGGCATTCTTTCAGCTATCCCACTTACGAGAACAAGGAATATTTTTCGGTGAACCAATACAGCCAGTATGCTGACAACAACCACGAATGGACCTGGACCAACACCCTCACTTATCACCAGGTGCTGGGTAAGGATCACGACCTGAAAGTGATTGCCGGTACCGAGGCTAACGATGCACGTTCTATCAGCATTGGCGGCAGCACTACGGACTACTTCAGCTTTGATCCGCCTTATCCCACCTTGTCCACCGGTGCAGGGCAACATAACAACTCCAGCGATAGTTATGTGCGCAGCCTGTTTTCCCTGATCGGCCGCGTGGACTATGCATTCAAAGACAAGTACCTGCTGGGCTTCACCATCCGCCGTGATGGCTCTTCCGTTTTCGTGGATAACAAATGGGGTAATTTCCCCGCCGCCAGCGCCGCATGGCGTATTTCAGAGGAAAAGTTCATGAAGGGCATTGGCTGGCTGAATGATCTGAAGATCCGCGGTAGCTACGGTGTAATGGGTAACCAGACAAACCCTTCGCCCACAAACGGCTACACTACGTTTGCCGGGGTGCGCACCTCTTCTTATTATGATCTCACCGGTAGCAATAACAGCATCCTGGAGGGTTTCCAGCCTTACCAGACCGGCGCCCCGCAAGCCAAGTGGGAGCAGGATATCAATGGTAACATTGGCTTTGATGCAACGGTCCTGAACAATCATTTGGAGATCAGTGCAGACTACTACAAAAAAGATATCAAAGACCTGCTGTTTGCGCCCACTCCGCCGGGTATTGCCGGTACGGCCATTTCACCGTTTATCAATATCGGTACGATGACCAACCGTGGCGTGGACCTCGCCGTGACCGGGCATGCCGGTATTACCCACGATCTGAAACTGGATGCAACGCTGTCTTTCACCGCGTATAAAAATACCGTGAAGAAGGTGGCGGACAATGCTACTTACTTTGACGTGTTCCAGGGACGCCTGGGCAATATTATCCGCAACCAGGTAGGTGGCCCCACCTCCGCCTTTTTCGGCTACAAGATCGATGGCTTCTTTAACAGCCAGGCGGACATTGACAACGCAGACAAACTGGCACAGGAGAAGAACGGGCCGGATGCAGTTTATGAAACAGACGAAGGCATAGGCCGTTTCAAATACAAGGACATGAACGGGGATGGTATCATCACCCCGGACGACCGTACCATTCTCGGTAGCCCACACCCCGATTTTTCCTATGGCCTGAACATTGGCCTTACCTACAAAGGATTTGATTTCAATATGACCCTGTACGGCACACAAGGCAACGATATCTGGAACAACGTCCGCTGGTGGAGGGATTTCTTCGGCAACTTTAATACGGCTAAGAGCTACACCGCCCTCTATGATTCATGGACGGAACAAAACCACAACGCCAGGGCGCCCAAGCAGGAAGAGCAAACTTATTTCAGCACCGGCCAGGTGGCCAATTCTTATTTCGTGGAAAATGGCAGCTACCTGCGCTGCAAGAACATGCAACTGGGCTATACATTACCGGCAAATGTTTTCAGCAAATGGGGGGTATCCCGCTTGCATGTGTATGTGCAGGCTGCAAACCTGTTCACCATCACGAAATACAGCGGGCTGGATCCTGAGCTGAACGGCAACGCTGCTACCAATTTCGGGGTGGATGAAATGGGCTACCCCAACCAGCGCCAGTACCTGGTGGGACTGAATGTGGGTTTCTAATTTTTTACGCTTAAAATGAAGAACATGAAACGTATGCATAATCGTTTGCGCTATATCACCCTGCTGGCGGCTTTACCTTTGGTGTCTGCCTGTTCTAAAAGCTTCCTGGAGCATGACCCGCCCGGTGCGCTGGAAATAGATGTGATCGCGAATAAGAAAGGTATTTCCAAACTGCTGATCGGCGCTTATGGCGCACTGGATGGGCAGAATGATAACGGGGACATGATCAACCTGAATGGAGGCGGTGGTTTTACCGCAGCGCCGGACAACTGGATCTATGGCTCTGTGGTGGGGGGCGATGCGCACAAGGGAAGTACCTCCGGCGATCAGGATGATATCCTGCACATTGCTGCATTTTCTGCAGACCCTACTGAAAGTTTCT
Source organism: Chitinophaga parva (assembly GCF_003071345.1). Lineage (NCBI taxonomy): Bacteria > Pseudomonadati > Bacteroidota > Chitinophagia > Chitinophagales > Chitinophagaceae > Chitinophaga > Chitinophaga parva. The sequence goes on from NZ_QCYK01000002.1 coordinate 1,279,148, forward strand.
TTAACGATAAATGGGTATGCGTATATGAAGGCGTCAAACGTTGCAACCTGGTGCTGTCTACCCTGAAAAAGGTGACAGACATGTCGGACGAAGAGAAGACGGAAGCCGCTGCGGAAGCGCGTTTCCTGCGCGGTCACTATTACTTTGACCTGCGTAAGATGTTCAAGAATGTACCGTGGACGGATGAAGACTCCACGAACCTGTACATTAAGAATGATAAAGACATTTTCCCGAACATTGAAGCAGACTTTAAGTATGCCATGGACAACCTGCCCCCCACACAACCCAGCGTGGGGCAGGCCAATAAGTATGCCGCAGAAGTGTACCTGGCCAAGACGTACCTCTATGAAAAGAAGTATGCAGATGCGCTGCCATTGTTCACAGACGCTATCAATAACGGCCAGACCAGCAATGGCCTGCATTATGACCTGGTGCCTTTCCAGAATAACTGGAACGCAGCTACGGAGAATAATGCTGAATCTGTGTTCGCCATCCAGAACAACGTACACGATGGTACCTCCACGGCCGCTAATGCGAACCAGGGCGATATGCTGAACTACCCGCCCAATATTGCGCCGTGCTGTGGCTTTTTCCAGCCCTCCTTTGACCTGGTAAATTCTTACCGGACCACCGCGGGCGGCTTGCCTTACCTGGATGGATCTTACAACACCGATGCCCTTGCCGTGAAGAGTGACCAGGGCGTATCATCCGGTGGCAACTACACCCCGGACCAGGGCCCGCTGGACCCGCGCCTGGACTGGACCGCCGGCCGCCGTGGAGTGCCTTACCTGGACTGGGGCGTAAATCCCGGCCGCGACTGGGTGGTGTCACAGCCTTTTGCAGGCCCGTATGCCCCGGTGAAGATGATGTACCGCCAGGCTACCATGGATGAATTTGTAGACTTCAGCGAGTGGGCGCCCGGCACGGCCATCAATACCCTGGTGATCCGCTTTGCAGATGTGCTGCTCATGGCGGCGGAATGTGAAGTGGAAGCCGGTAGCCTTGCGCAGGCAGAAGCATATGTAAACCGCGTGCGCAACCGCGCCAAAGACCCCAGAAGCTGGGTGTATAAGTATGCCGATGATGAGAACCCGACCGGCGGCTTTAGCAATACTCCCGCCGCTAATTACGTGATCAATCCTTACCCCGATGGTGATTTTGCTGCCAAGGGAAAAGACTATGCCAATACCGCCATCCGTTTTGAGCGCAAGCTGGAACTGGCCATGGAAGGGCAGCGCTTCTTTGACCTGGTACGCTGGGGCATTGCCGGTACAGCGCTTACCGCTTATTACACGGCGGAAGGAAAATATAAACTCACAGATTACAACGGCCTGAACCCGCATTTTACCACGGGTAAAAATGAATACTATCCCATTCCCCAGCGCCAGATAGACCTGAGCACGAAGAATGGAGTGGCTACCCTGCAGCAGAACTACTAGCAGCACTTGAAATAATATACCAAACGGCAGGCGCCGGAATTGATGCCGGCGCCTGTTTTTATGTTGATCTGTTTACTACGCTCCATTATCTTGCAGCACTGATTCCACTACCACCGTACTTTAGACGCTATACACATTTTATGAAAACATGCTTTCCCCTTTTGGCCCTGAGCCTGTTATGCCTGCAAAGCAACGCACAAACGCCCGCCATACAGGACAAAATATTAACTGCCAACTGGCAGATGCAATCATCTGAAAAGGTGGCTGCCACAGATGCCGGTATAACCAATGCCAACTTCCAAACCACCGGGTGGTATCCTGCCAGGGTACCGGGTACCGTCATGGGGAGCCTGGTGGCTTTAGGCCAATATAAAGACATCTTCATGGGCAACAACCTGGAGAAGGTCCCCGATACATTGTTTGCAAAACCCTGGTGGTTCCGCAACACCTTTTCTCTCACTGCTGCCGAGGCTAAAAGCACGGCCCGCCTGGAGTTCAACGGCATTAACTACCGTGCAGACATCTGGCTGAACGGCCACCTGCTGGCAAAGGCAGACAGTGTGCGGGGGGGCTTCCGCCGCTTCACGTTTGACGTAAGTGCTTATATCAAAGAAGGAGAGAACATCCTGGCCGTAAAGGTAACCCGGCCTGGCCCCGGCGATCCTACACTGGGCTTCGTAGACTGGAACCCCATGCCCCCGGACCATAACCTGGGCATCTGGCGGGAAGTGCACCTGGTGACCAGCGGCGCAGTGTCTATCACGCAGCCTTTTGTAGCGCCCAAACTGGATACGGCCACGCTGGATCATGCATCCCTCACCATCAGCGCCCTGCTGCATAATAATAGTAAACGCACCGTAAGCGGCGTGCTGAAAGGCAGCGTGGAAGGCGGGATTGAAATAGCCCAGCCGGTAACGCTGAAAGCCGGTGAATCCAAAGAGATCGTATTTACCCCCGCGGCCTATCAACAACTGGAAATAACACACCCCCGCGTGTGGTGGACACATGACCTGGGCAAACCGGAACTGTACCGGCTGCAACTGCGCTTTGAAAACGGAGGTAAGCTGGAAGATAGTACCGGCCTGCATTTTGGCATCCGTTCCATTACGGATTATTTCACTCCACAGGGGCACCGCGGCTATAAACTGAACGGGAAGAACATCCTGGTAAAAGGTGGCGGCTGGACAGACCGCATGCTGCTGGATGCATCCCCCGGATATGAAAATGCCGGCATGGACTACGCGGTGCAAATGCACCTTAACACCATCCGCATGGAAGGCTTCTGGGGCAGCAACCATCACCTGTACGACCTGGCAGATGAAAAAGGCCTGCTCATCATGGTGGGCTACAGCGCGGCCTGGGAGTGGAGTAATTTCTTTGGCAATGCAGATGATAAATATGGCGCCATCAGCAAACCGGAACAGATGTACATCGCCGCTACTTCCTGGAAAGACCAGGTGATCTGGCTGCGCAACCATCCTGCCGTTTGCGTGTGGATGTATGGCAGTGACAAGCTACCCCGCCCCGCGCTGGAAAGCCAGTACATTGCCATCCTGAAAAAATACGATACCACCCGCTGTGTACTGGCCTCTGCACAGGAGCACACCAGTAAACTGAGTGGCCCCAGCGCCGTGAAGATGAGAGGACCTTATGATTATGTACCGCCTGCCTATTGGTACGTGGATACCAAGCTGGGTGGGGCTTTTGGCTTTAATACAGAAACCGGCCCCGGCCCCCAGGTGCCTGTGCTGGAAACCCTGCAAAAGATGATCCCGGCAGATTCCCTCTGGCCGGTAGGCAGCGGCTGGATGTTCCATGCGGCCCGCGGGGAGTTCCATAATCTCACGGCCTACGACAGTGCCATTGAAATGCGCCTGGGCAAGCCCACAGACCTGCATGATTACCTGCGCAAGGCGCAATACATCAACTACGAAGGTATGCGTGCCATGTATGAAGCATTTGAAGCCCACCGTTTCCAGTCCACCGGCATTATCCAGTGGATGTACAATGCTTCCTGGCCCAAGCTGTGGTGGCAGCTGTATGATTTTTACCTGCTGCCCACCGGCGCTTTTTACGGCGCACAAAAGGCCAATGAGCCGGTGCATATTGCCTACGATTACGGGCGCAATGCGGTGATGGTGCTGAACAATACCAACGATAAAATGGGCGGCTACACAGCAGTAGCCACCGGCTACGATGGCAACCTGCAGATGATCTTTGAAAGCCAGGAAGACGTACCAGGCCTGCAGGCACAGGAAACAAAATATACCTACAACATTCCCGGCATAGGTGTGGCAGGCAATACCTGGTTCCTGAACCTGCAGCTGAAAGACCGGGAAGGCACGGTAGTGAGCCGCAACTTCTACGCATTGTCCATGAAGGAAGATGAGCTGGACAATGCCCGCAGCAACTGGTATATCACGCCCATTAAAAGCTATGGGGATCTTACGAAGTTGCAAACACTGCCCATGGTAAAACTGGAGTCGGATATAAAGACCAGCGAAGTGGGTGAAAAGACACTGGTAACCGCTCACTTGCGGAACCCCGCTTCCACACTGGCTTTCATGGCACACCTGGATATCCGCAATGCAGCTACGAAAGATCCGGTGGGCCCCGTGTTCTGGAAGGAGAATGATGTGACGCTGATGCCGGGAGAAGAAATTACCCTGGAAGGCTGGGTCTACACCCGCGACCTGGGTGGCCGCCCGCCGCTGGTTACCACCGGGGGCTGGAATGTAGAATGATCATTTCCCTAAATATATTGCAACCACTATGAAGCGCAGCTATTACATTGTAGGCCTTATCATGCTCACGTTTTTCGTGATCTCCCTGCTCACCAATATCACGGGGCCGCTGGTGCCCGATATTATCAGGGGATTTGGCGGGCTTACGCTGGTGCAGGCGGGCCTGCTGCCATTTACCTTTTTTATTGCTTACGGCATTGTATCTATTCCCGCAGGTATTTTGCTGGAAAAATATAAAGAGAAGAAGATCATGGTCACCGCGTTTGCGGTGGCTTTTGCAGGTTCCCTGCTCCTGGCATGCTGGCCTAATTACGGTACGGCGCTGTGCTCCTTATTCCTTATTGGTGGAGGTATGGCCATGCTGCAGGTGGTGATCAACCCGCTGCTGCGCACGGCGGGTGGGGAAGAGCATTATGCATTTAACTCCGTACTGGCCCAACTGATCTTTGGCCTGGCGTCTTTTGCCAGTCCTAAGCTGTATTCCTGGCTGGTGGCCCGTTTGCAGGAGCCATCGCCCGGCGCGGGGTGGCTGCAAACCCTGCAACACATGGTGCCGGCCAGCCTGCCGTGGGTATCGCTGTATTGGCTGTTTGTGGTGGTATGCCTGCTGATGATGCTGATCCTGGCGGCATCCCGCTTCCCGAAAGTGGTGCTGAAAAGTGATGAGGTGGCAGGCTCTGTGCGCACGCACCTGGCGTTGTTCAAACGGCCGGTGGTACAGGCATATTTCTTCGGCATCTTCGCCTACGTAGGCACAGAGCAAAGCCTGAACAACTGGATGTCCCAGTTCCTTTTCACCTATCATCACATAGACCCGCAAACGGTGGGGGCGGATACTGTGGCCAACTTCTGGGGCATGATGACGGCCGGGGGTATCCTGGGCCTGGTGCTGCTGAAGTTTGTGGACAGCCGCAAAGTGCTGATCAGCTTCACGGCGCTGGCCATGGTGAGTTATGCAATGGCCCTGTACGGCAGTGCCACCGTGGCCCGCATGGCTTTCCCGGCGGTGGGTTTCTTTGCCTCGGTAATGTACCCGGTGATCTTTTCACTGGCGCTTAATTCTATAGATGAACATCATGGTTCCTTTGCAGGCATTCTCATCACCGGCATTATAGGCGGTGCGTTATTGCCCCTTTTTGTGGGGTGGCTGGGCGACCTGGCAGGTCTGAAAGCCGGTATGGCCGTGCTTTTTGTGACCATGAGCTACATAGGCGGCATTGGCATCTGGGCAAGGCCCATTATTGTTAATAAGACCATTGAGCTGTTCAAACCATCGGAAGTTTAACCTGTTGATGTAAATAGTAGAACATCTAACCTGGCCGCGGACTTATCCCGGCCAGTTTTTTTGTGGGCCGGCACAGGGCTTGTATTGCATAAGAAAAAGCATATGCCGGAAGGACCGTCCATCGTGATATTGAAGGAAGCTGTACAGGCGTTTAAGGGTAAGAAAGTATTAAGCATTGGGGGCAATAGCAAGGTAGACCTGGAGCCATTCTCCGGGCAAAAGGTCGTGGACTTTAAATCCTGGGGTAAGCATTTTCTTATCTGCTTTCCCAGGGCCACCATCCGCATCCACCTGCTGATGTTTGGCAGTTACCGTATAAATGAAGAAAAGCCCGGCGCCACCCCAAGGTTGCACCTGGGCTTTTCCAAAGGGGAACTGAATTTTTATACCTGTTCTGTACAGATCATCACCGAGCCGCTGGATGAGATCTATGATTTCAGTGCAGATGTGATGAGTCCCACCTGGAGTGAAAAGAAGGCGAGGGCCAAGCTGAAAGCCAACCCCGGCCTGCTGGCCTGTGATGCATTGCTGAACCAGGACATCTTTGCCGGGGTGGGTAATATCATCAAGAACGAAGTGCTCTTCCGCATCCGGGTAGATCCACGTAGCAGGATAGGGGCGTTGCCAGCCCGCCAGCTAAAGGCCATGCTCACAGAAGCGGTGAACTACAGCTTTGAGTTCCTGGAATGGAAAAAGGAATTTAAGTTGCGGGAACACTGGCTGGCGCATACCCGGAAGATCTGCCCGCGTGACCATGTACCTTTTATCAAGCAACACCTGGGCAAGGCCAACCGCCGTTCATTCTACTGTACTTTATGCCAGGTCCTGTACACCTGATCACTTCAATTCCAGCACCACGATTGATTTTGCGGGCAGGGTCACTACCAGGTTGCCATCTTTTTTGCTGGCGCCTTTGAAGTCCTGTGGTACAATTTTATTGGGCTGGTCAAATGTGTTCACGTCATTGAACTTCGCGGAAGTGATCACCTTTCCGCTGATGGTCTTATACGTTACACCCGCCAGTTGGGTGCTCACGGTGATGGCATGCGCCGGGTCCAGGTTTACCAGGGAGATGTGCACCGTGCCGGTGGAATCCTTGCTGGCAGAGGCATTCACGGCAGGGATCTTCTCTTTGCCCAGGGTGTAATCAGGACTGTTCAATGCTACCGGCAGGTAGTGAGCATCCTGGTGTACCTGGTAGAGATCAAACACGTGATAGGTGGGCGTGAGCAGCATTTTTTCCTTATCTGTGAGGATGAGTGCCTGCAGCACATTGATGGTTTGTGCCAGGTTAGCCATGCGCACACGGTCGCAGTGATTGTTGAAAATATTGAGGGTGGTAGCCGCGATCAGCGCATCGCGCAGGCTGTTCTGCTGGTAGAGGAAACCGGGATTGGTGCCGGGCTCCACGTCTGTCCAGATACCCCATTCATCTACTACCAGGGCCACTTTCTTGGCGGGGTCGTAACGGTCCATGATAGCGCTGTGGGTGCGCACCAGGTCTTCCATATGCAGGCAGCTTTTCAGTGCGCTGAAGTACGTTTGTTCGTCAAAGTTAGTAGCGCTACCCTTGTGGCCCCAATCGCCGGCCAGGGTGTAGTAGTGCAATGACATGCCCCACATCATCCAGTTGGGTACTTGCTTCATCATGACTTCCGTCCAGTTGTAATCATCTGCATTGGGGCCGCTGGCTATTTTCAGCAGGGGGCTGCCGGGATAGTTCTTGGCAAAGGAAGCGTAGCGGCGGTATTGGTCCGCATAATATTCCGGTGTCATGTTACCACCGCAGCCCCAGCTTTCGTTGCCTACGCCCCAGAACTGTACTTTCCAGGGGGCGGCATGGCCGTTGGCAGCGCGTTGTGCGGTCATAGGGCTTACGCCGTCAAAGTTGAGGTATTCTACCCATTTGGACATTTCTTCCACGGTGCCGCTGCCTACGTTGCCGGTGATGTAGGGCTGGCAGTGCAGCAGTTCGCAGAGCTCCAGGAATTCATGGGTGCCAAAGCTGTTATCTTCGGTAACGCCGCCCCAGTTGGTGTTCACCATTTTGGGCCGGCTGCCGCGGGGGCCAATGCCATCGCGCCAGTGGTATTCATCTGCAAAGCAGCCACCGGGCCAGCGCAGGTTGGGGATATGTATTTTTTGCAGGGCCTTTACAATATCGAGGCGGATGCGGTCCTGCTTTTCCACGTGGAGCGATGAGTCTACCCAGAAACCGTTGTAAATGCAATGGCCCAGGTGTTCTGAAAAGTGGCCGTAAATGTTACGGTTAATGGTAAGATTTGAATTATCTGATACAGAAAGTGTGGCTGCCTGTTGGGCATAAGTGTGGGAAGTAATGCAGGCACATAGCAGCAGCATCCATTTTTTCATAACGTGTTTTTTGATCCCTGCTAAAATAAAGTGTATGATCGACATTTAATAATATTTTTTTAAATCGATTACAAGATCAGCATTGGGGGCGTTGGTTATGAAGAACTTATCATTGACAAAAGCGCGGATGGGGAAGTGTTTTTGGAAAGCAGTTGCCCGCTACCTGCCCGCACGATAATTGCTACATTTAGCCCACCACGAAAACCATCACCATGAATACCTTCGCCAAAATAAAACAGGCCATCCACCTGTTCAAAAGCATCGATATGGAACAACTGGGCAAGTTGTCCCGCAAAGTGGACCTTCCCCAGCTTATGGCCACCGTTGGCAAAATGGACGATACCCAGCTTAATGGCCTCGTGAAAATGCTAAGCAGCGGCGGCCACGCTAAAAAGCCCCAACCGCCCATCAATGGCGACTTCTACGACCTGGGCGCGGCCCTCTCCCCGGAAGACCGGCAAACGCAGTTGAAAGTGCGTGCCTTCATGGAAAAGGAAATTCAACCCATCGCTAATCATTACTGGAACAAAGCCGCCTTCCCGTTTGAGATCATTCCCAAACTGGCGGAACTCAATATCTGCGGGGTTACTTACGAAGGCTACGGCTGCCCCCACCGCAGCTTTGTCATGGAAGGCATCATTGCCATGGAAATAGCCCGCGTGGATGCCAGCATCGCCACCTTCTTTGGTGTGCAAAGCGGCCTGGCCATGGGCTCCATCTACCTGCTGGGCTCCGATGAGCAGAAGCAGCAATGGCTCCCCTCCATGCAACGGCTGAAAACCATCGGGGCTTTTGGGCTTACTGAGCCGGAAGTAGGCAGTGGCGCGGCCGGCGGCCTCACCACCACGGCCACCCGCAAGGGCGATACCTGGGTGCTGAATGGTCAGAAAAAATGGATCGGCAACGCCACCTTTGCAGACGTGCTGGTGATCTGGGCCCGCGACACCGCGGATAACCAGGTAAAGGGTTTCCTGCTGCGCAAAGGTACACCCGGCCTCCAGGTGGCAAAAATGGAAGACAAAATGGCCCTCCGCATTGTGCAGAACGGGCTCATTACCCTGCAGGATTGTGAAGTGAGTGAGACAGACCGCCTGCAAAATGCTAATAGCTTTAAAGATACCGCCCAGGTGCTCCGCATGACGCGTGCGGGTGTGGCCTGGCAGGCCGTGGGTTGCGCACGCGGTGCTTATGAAAATGCACTGGCCTATACGCAGCAGCGCAAACAATTTGGAAAGCCCATTTCTTCTTTCCAGCTTATCCAGAACCACCTGGTGGAAATGCTTTCCAACCTTACCGCCATGCAAACCCTCGTATTCCGCTTGTCTGAATTGCAGGACCAGGGCTTATTGCAAGACGAGCATGCATCGCTGGCCAAAGTATTCTGCAGCATGCGCACCCGCGATGTGGTAAGAGGTGCCCGCGAGGTAATGGGGGGCAATGGCATCCTGCTGGAGTACAACGTAGCCCGCTTTGTAGCAGATGCGGAAGCCATCTATTCTTACGAGGGTACCAAGGAGATCAACAGCCTCATCGTGGGCAGGGCTATCACCGGGCACAGTGCATTTGTATAAAGCAAATGCGCTGGCCATGGTATAGCGAGTATGCCTAGCGCTGCCAGAGCATTTGCTCCAGTGCGTGCGCGCGCTGGTAGAAATAAAGTGCCGCCACTGCCATCACAATGGCAAGCATCACCACCGCTACAAATGCGCACCGCCACCAGATACTGATGGTCATTGTTTTACCGGATAATAAAGTATACATAGGTTTTTCCAGGGGTGGGGAAGAAGATTCCTGTTGCGCGGGCTCCTCCCAGTCCAGTCGCTGCACGATCTGGTGAAAGGCCATTGCGGGCGGGTGCACCGGTGTATCCATCAGCATATGCTCCATACGCTTTTCTATCTCCGTAAGTTCCGTGCGGATCTCCGGCGACAGGCGACGCAGGTGCTCCACCTCCGTTACTTCCCGTGGAGATGCTAATCCCAGTACATATTTTTCCAGGATGCCGGTTGCTATATAATCGTGCAGATTCACTTTTTTGGGAAATATTTTCAAACTGACGGGGCAATGCATGGCACACATGTTATAGCAGAAGGCTCCGTGCACAGCTCGTTTTTAAGGGTAGCAGCCATTCAACAAGACGTTCTAAGATACTTACATTGGTCAAAAATATATATTAAAACGTACTTGTATGATCGCTGTTTTACTACAAACGCTATCCCGGGAAAAATGGATTTGTGTTTATTTCAATGTGACTTTATTAAGACCAGATTAAAAAGCATAGAAATAGATAACCCCACCATGTACAATGAAACAAATTCGCTTTACCTTCGCATCCGAAAACCGCAAATAGTACCCGGCAGCCGCACCATTTTGCGACCTGGCCTTTATAGATATCCACCGCACCTTACCCAACTTACAACTTTTTTTCATACTGTGAATGACTATAAATTAATCGATTACGAATTTTGAACAGAAAAATTCAAACAAGTGTTTGTTTTATTCAAACGTTTGTTTGAAATTTGCGTCGTAATTCGATCAAGACATGGAATATACCAAGAAACAGATGGCCATCATAGAAGCAGCCGAACGGCTGTTTGCCGTAAAAGGCTTTGAGGGTGCGTCAGTACGGGATATTGCCCATGAGGCGAATACGAACGTTTCCATGATCTCCTACTACTTCGGTTCCAAGGAGAAACTGATGGAAGCTGTATTCGAGAACCGCATGGAAGGCAGCCGTGCCCAGATGGAAACGCTTTACGCGGACCCCCACCTGAGCTGCCTGGAAAAGCTGTACTCACTCATAGATACTTACGTGATAAAACTGATGAGCCAACCCCATTTCAATAAGATCTGGGTGCGCGAACAGGTAGAATCGGAGGGCGTGATTGCAGACAAAATAGAATCCGTACGGCAACGCAACTTCAACACGATCACCCGGATTGTGAAAGACGGACAGGACAATGGAGAGTTCAAACATGAGGTAGACGCCTTCCTGATCATGGCAATGCTGGTAGGGACCACTAACCAGGTGCTTACCACCGCCACCCATTACCGTAAAACACATCATATGGAGTCGATGTCCGAAGACGATTTCCGGGCACACCTTAAGAAAACACTAACCAGTTATTTAAAAACAGTATTTAAAGCATTATTGACGTATGAAGCCTAATGTGTTTAACAAAGTGGGCGTTTGGTTGCTCCTGTGCTTGACGCTGTTCTCCGTACAGCAGGCATCGGCGCAGTCGGCCCGTAAATTGACACTGGACGAAGCGGTACAGTTAGGTTTGCAGAACAGCAAGCAACTGAAACTGAACCAGGCACAGATCGACGAAGCGACCGCCTCCCTCAAAGAAGCCAAGGACAACAGGCTCCCCGACCTGAAGTTAAGCGGATCTTATCTCCGTGTAAATAGCCCTAACATCACCATGCGCACCGGCGGCGGCAGTTCCGACTCTTCCGGCGGTGGTGGCAGTTCCATCAACGTGAACTCCGCCATGTATGGAATGGCCAGCCTGTCGCTCCCCATCTATACCGGTGGTAAGATCAAGTATGGCATTGAATCGGCCAAGTACCTGGCCCAGGCCGCCAAACTGGATGCAGAGTCTAACCGCGACGCCGTGATCCAGAACACCATCAACGCGTATGCAAACCTTTACAAGGCCAGCAAATCCGTAGAACTGGTGCAACAGAACCTGGACCAGAGCCGCCAGCGCGACAACGATTTCAGCAACCTGGAAAAAAATGGCCTGCTGGCACGCAACGACCTTTTGAAATCCCAGCTGCAGACTTCCAACGTGGAACTGGCCCTGCTGGATGCGCAACGCAACCGCAAAATGGCCAATGTGAACGTGAACCTGATGCTGGGCCTCCCGGAAGATACTGAGCTGGACGTAGACTCCACCGGACTGGATGTACTGCCCGATGCCAAATCAGTGGTGGATTGGGAAACCGCCGCCGGCCAGAATCGTAAGGATGTGCAGGCTTTGTCTGCCCGCGCTAAAGCCGCCACCTCCGCCATCAGCATTGCCAAGGCTGACTACCTGCCTTCCGTGGCCCTCACGGGTGGTTATGTAGCCCTGAACGTGCCCAACTTCCTGGAAGTGACCAACGCGGTGAACATCGGTGTAGGCGTGTCTTACAACGTGGCTACCTTCTGGAAAACACCCGCCAAGGTGGAGAAAGCCAAAGCACAGGCCCGCCAGGTACAGGTGAACCAGGAGCAACTGGATGACCAGGTGCGCCTGCAGATCAACCAGGCTTACCAGGACTACCTGCTGGCCCGCAAGCAGATCGATGTATATAATGTTGCGGTGGAACAGGCCAATGAAAACTACAAGATCACCAAGAACAAACACGATAACAACCTGGTTACCACTACCGACCTGCTGGACGCTAACGTAGCACAGCTGCAGGCAGTACTGAACTTTGCCTTTGCCAAGGCAGACGCCGTGGTTGCTTACAAGAAACTGCTGCAGACCAGCGGCATACTGAACGCACAGTACGCAACACCTGATACTAACACCACTAATACCAAACAATAATCCGTAAAACACACCTTTCAATATAAAAACTGCTTTATATGGAAAATAAAGAAACAAAAGTGGAAGAAACGCCAAAGAAAAGTAACAAACGCTTCATCATAGTATTAGCCGTACTGGTGCTTGCCGGTGGTAGCTTCGGTATAACCAAGTACATCCACAGCCAGCACCACGAAGAAACCGATGATGCCCAGGTTGAGGCAAACATCAGCCCCGTTATCCCGCGCATCAGCGGTTACATCACCGAAGTGCGGGTACAGGATAACCAGCGTGTGAAAAAAGGGGATACCCTGCTGGTGCTGGACAACCGTGATGAACTGATCAAAGTAGAGCAGGCCAAGGCAGCCCTGCAGGCCGCCCAGAGCGGGTTGGCAGTATCTGAGGCTGCTGCGGAAGCCGCGAAGATCGGTATCAACTCCACCGAAGCAAACGTGAAAGTGGTAGACGCACAGATCGAAGCCGCCAAGGTAACCCTGTGGAGGGCCAACCAGGACTACGAGCGCTATGCAAACCTGATCAAGGACCACTCCATCACCCAGCAACAGTTTGAGCAGGCTGAAGCTGCCAAACAAAGCGCAGAACGCCAGCTGGAAGTGCTGCAGAGCCAACGCAAACAGGCCTCCAGCCAGACCACTACCGTGAGCTCCCAAACCAAGACCACCATCAACCAGGTGCCGGTACAACAGGCCACCATCCAGCAGCGCCAGGCAGACCTGGACAATGCTAACCTGAACCTGTCTTACACTGTGATCACCGCCGCTACAGACGGTATCCTGAGCAAGACCAACATACAGGTAGGCCAGTATGTACAGCAGGGCCAGGCCCTCTTTAACCTGGTGCTGGACGAAGCGCCGTGGGTGATCGCTAACTTCAAAGAAACACAGCTCACTAAAATGCAGATCGGCCAGAAGGTAATGGTAAAAGTGGATGCTTATCCCAACCATGAATTTGAAGCCAAGCTCACTTCCTTCTCACCCGCAACCGGTGCCCGCTTTGCCCTGCTGCCTCCGGATAATGCTTCCGGCAACTTCGTAAAAGTGGTACAGCGCCTGCCCGTGAAAGTAGAATTTGTTGATACCAAGGACGAACGCATCAAGAACCTGCGCCCTGGTATGAACGTGAATGTGGACGTGCACTTAGACTAATTTCCACAAAGGCACGCGGCGCATGCCGTTAGCTTTTAGCAGTCAGGATGTAACAGCTTGGATAAAGACTATTAAAATTGTTTGCTAAAGGCTAACGGCCTGGCACGCAGTGCTTTTAAACATAAACGTATGCAACAAGAATCATTGGTAGAATACGGCTTCCGCCGCGTGATCATCACGATCACGGCCGTATTGTGCGCACTGTTAGAGATCGTGGATACGACCATTGTAAACGTTGCGCTCAATAATATCAAGGGTAACATGGGAGCTACGCTCACCGAAGTAAGCTGGGTGGTAACCGCCTATGCTATCGGTAACGTGATCGTGGTGCCGCTCACCAGCTGGCTTTCCCAGCAGTTTGGCCGGCGCAATTATTTTGCGGCATCTATCGTGCTCTTTACTATTTGCTCCTTCCTTTGCGGTAACGCGCATACCATGCCGGAGCTGGTATTATTCCGCTTCCTCCAGGGGGTGGGCGGTGGTGCCTTGCTGGTAACCTCCCAAACGCTCATCACGGAAGCTTATCCGCCCGAAAAACGTGGTATGGCCCAGGCCATCTATGGGATGGGCGTGATCGTAGGCCCCACCCTGGGCCCTCCTTTGGGTGGCTTTATCGTGGATAACTACGACTGGCCTTATATATTTTACATCAACATCCCGCTGGGCGTAATTGCAACCCTGTTTACCCTGGAGTTTGTAAAGAGCCCGAAATACGGGGCCAAGACAGCGATCAAGGACGTAGACTGGTGGGGCATTGTGTGGCTGGCCATGTTTGTAGGCTCCCTCCAGTTTGTGCTGGAACGCGGGCAGGACGAAGACTGGTTCTCCTCAGAGCTCATCGTGATCTTCTCCATCTTATCGTTCTTCGGTTTCTTCTTCTTCCTGTGGCGGGAAATGACCTTCCGCAATCCCATCGTAAACCTGAAGGTATTGGGTAACGGTAACCTGCGTATTGGTACTATCCTGTCCTTTATCCTGGGTTTCGGGTTGTACGGATCTACCTTCATCATCCCGCTGTACACCCAGGCTACCCTGGGGTGGACCGCGCAGCAATCCGGCCTGCTCATGCTCCCGGCATCGCTGGTAACGGCCTTCATGATGCCCGTGGTAGGACAGTTGCTACAACGGGGTGCCAAGCAACAATACATGGTGGCCTTCGGGATGCTCACCTTTTTTGTTTACAGCTTCTGGGGCTATAAGATCATTACCCCGGATACCGGTGCAGATGCCTTTTTCTGGATGCTGGTAGTACGTGGTCTGGGCCTGGCCTTCCTGTTCATTCCCATCACCATGCTCTCCCTGTCTACCCTTAAAGGCAAGCAGATCGGGGAAGGCGCCGCCTTTACCGGTATGATGCGCCAGCTGGGTGGTTCCTTCGGGGTGGCGCTGATCACCACCTACATTGCCCGTGATACACAGGCGCACCGCGTGAACCTGCTGAGCCACGTAACAGTGGACAATGCCGCCGCCGCAGCCCGTATTAACGGGGGCCAGGCCAACTTTATAGCGCATGGTTCCGCAGTGAATACCGCCTTCCTGAAATCACTGGAAAGCATTGAATATGCGGTGATGAAGCAGGCTACCGTTATGTCTTACATGGACGTGTTCCTGTACCTAGGTATCATGTTCCTCATCTGCATTCCCTTTGTACTCATGGTGAAAGCCTCCGCGGGTGCCAAGGTAGATGCATCCAACATGCACTAAACAAGCGTAAAACCCGGTACGGTAAAGGATCTTTAACAATAGTAAGGATGAAAGGCCAATAGCAGTTACCCGTCAATACACACATTTTTACCGTACTGGATTTACTATACTGAAAGCGGGCGTACCGGATACCGGTGCGCCCGCTTTTTTTTATACGTAAGGAGGATGGTTATTATGTGTTGTAACATCTACTGGCCTATTGGGAAATCATTTATTTTATTGTAAATTTATCCTGACCACGTTAATCAAATTCCCTCCCAAATGCTGCAAACGCTCACTTATCAGACAGCTGCGTTACAGGACAACTATTCCATTTTAAATGAAGCAGTGCAGATCGGTAAAGTGTATAAAACGGAATGGCTGGGCTGGACCATGGACGCCCATATAGCGGGGCGCCGGTTTAAATTCAGTAAATCAGGATTGTTTACCCGGGTCATCCACATTGAGGATAAGGCCACCCGGAGCAGCCTTGGCAGGCTCCTGATCAAGCCGCTTTTCCGCTGGGTGCCCCGCGCCATCCTGGAGCTGGAAGACGGCAACACTTACCGATGGCTGAACAGCCGCCTGCTGGGTGCCGACTGGCAGTGGCGGCAACACCACCGGATCGTAATGAGTGCAAAAGAGCCCTGGCAACTCACCGGGGCAAACGGCAGCGTACTGGTAAGGGCCAGCGTGCCGGAAAAAGAATTGCTTTTATCCCTGGGGCTGATGCTGCGCAATGACCATGCCCGCCGTTCCATTTTCGGGCTGCTGATGGGAGCCGCTATTGCCGGCCTGGGTGCCCTGACCCGACCGCTGATGAGCCATTGACACAACCTTACGTACCATTCCACGAGCACCAGGAGCACCATGGCCCGGAGCAAATAACTGTAGCGCGTCCATCTTTTCTTATTCATCTGCCGCAAACGTGAGCACATATCCATCCGTATCAATGATGGTGAACTCCGTAGCGCCGTAAAATGTTTTTTCCAGGCCTTTGAGCACGGTAACTCTGCTTTTGATGGTCTCGAAGAAATGTGTCACCTCGTCCCGTTTAATGTATAGCAACAGGGAGCCGCCGGTCTTGTCCCGCTGGATTTCCGGGAGGTCTCTGCCCAGGCTTTCCAGCGTTTGCAGCATAATGGTCACCGGGCCGCTGGCCAGCATGACCCAGTGGTACGGCGTGGACTCTGGCACACTCATTACTTTCTCAAATCCCAGTTGCTCATAAAAGGCAATGCTCTGGTGGATGTCGCGGACAAACAGGTTGGGGGAGAGGCTTTGCATAACATGATCCTTTTGCAGGAACAATATAATATTTTCCGGCGCACCGGCCAGCCGGGAGCGCCGGAATAACGCGCCATTAACCCTTTTGTTAACCTGCCAAAAGTTTAGCGCAAGGCATGATTTATAGATAATTAATTTCAGTAATGTATTAAAAGTAACACGAAAAAATTAACATTTGCTTATGCTTCCGGTTGCTATATTTTCAACTTAATTCATTGATTTACAATGCTGTTTTTCCAATGTTAACTTTTTAATAATGTTCACGTAACAATTCCTTAACAGTGTGAAAGTAGGTTTGCGAAAATTTTACGCACGTGAACAAGTTTTACGCAGTACTTGTAGTAATCGCAAGTTTCTTTTTCTTCACACCTTCGGTTAACGCGCAGGTAACTACTTCCCAGCTTACGGGTAAAGTAGTAAGCGCCAAGGGTGAAAGTCTTCCCGGTGTTACCATTATTATCGTAAACACCGCCACCGGGGCCAAAGCCGGCGCCACCACGAACGCTGACGGCCGTTACATTATCACCAACCTGAATCCCGGTGGTCCTTACAATCTCTCTGTAACTTATGTTGGCTACCAGAAACAGGATCGCCCTGAACTGAACCTGTCTCTCGGTGGTACCACGATGAACTTCACCCTGAATGAAGAATCTACTGCCCTGAAGGAACTGGTGGTTACCGGTAAATCCGCTCCCCGCGGTTCCGGCACCAAGATCAACCAGGAGCAGATCCGCAACCTGCCTTCTGCCAACCGCAGCCTGCAGGACATGACCCGCACTACGCCGCAAAGCAATAACAACTCCTTCCTGGGTACTAACTTCCGTTATAACAACGTAACGCTGGATGGTGCCATCAATAATGATGCTATCGGTTTCAGCCCCTCCCTGGGTGGCCAGACCAACGCTTCCGGCCAGCCGGGCAGCTCTACCCGTACCAACCCCGTATCCCTGGATGCGGTGCAGGACATCCAGGTACTGCTGGCTCCCTACGACGTGAAGATCGGTAACTTCCTGGGTGGTTCTATCAACGCCGTAACCCGTAGCGGTACCAATACCTTCCACGGTTCTGTGTATGGTTTTGGCCGTACGGCTGGTTTCATTGGTAAGAACAACGCCGGTGACGGTTCCAAAGAACCTTCTGACTTCCATGATTACCAGGCTGGTATCCGCCTCGGTTTCCCCATCATCAAGAACAAACTGTTCTTCTTCACCAATGAAGAAATCACCCGCCGCGTGGATCCCGTGATCCTGGGCGCTGGTTCCAAAGATATTGGTCAGCTGATGACGCTGTCTGACGCACAGGCCATCACGGATCACATGAAAACTGCTTACGGTGTGGATCCCGGTACTTACGGCAATTCCAGCATTTATTCCAACTCCAACAAGTTCTTTAACCGCGTTGACTGGAATATCAGTGAAAAGCACCAGCTGGCCATCCGTAACAACTATATCCACTCTGAGGCTACTAACCTGGAGCGCGACCAGCAGAACTTCCGTTTCAAAGGCATTGATTACGTGCAGACCAACAACCAGAACTCTACCGTTGCTGAACTGAAGAGCCGCTTTAACAGCGTGATCTCCAACAACCTGGTACTGGGTTATTCTGACATCCACGATTATCGCACGCCTACTTCCAACCCGGCCCTGCCCCAGATCCAGATCGCTGGCCCTAACGGTTCCGGTACCATCTTCCTGGGTACAGACCGTGAAGCGGCTATCTTCAACATGAAGCAGAAAACCGCCGAGGTGACTGATAACGTGACCCTGTTCAAAGGCAATCATACCTGGACTATCGGGACCCACAACGAATTCTACAACATCAGCTACGGTTTCGTAAACTCCTGGAACGGTCGTGTAGACTACGCTTCTGTAGCAGACTTCCTGGCTAATAACCCGAACCGTGTACGTGGTAACTATAACTACACCAACAACACCCGTGATTATATCATGGACAACCCGCCAGCCAAGTTCAAAGTGAACCTGTTCAGCCTCTATGGCCAGGACGAAATCGCCCTGACGAACAAGTTCCGCCTGACCCTGGGCCTGCGCTTCGACTACACCGATATTCCCAACAAGCAGCCGCTGAGCGACAAGACCACTGGTGCGCCTGTGGACCAGTACTATGGTAACACCTTCACTTACACCAAGCCGAAAGACATCCGCAACGATTTCATGAACAATGTGCAGGTGTCTCCCCGCGTAGGTTTCAACTACGACATCAATGGCGACCAGAGCGCTATCCTGCGTGGTGGTACCGGCCTGTTTACCGGCCGTATCCCCTTCGCCTGGATGGGTTATGCTTACTACAACAACGGTGTAACGTATGGTGCATATGACAACAAATCTTCCGCCAAGCCTTTCGTACCCGGTACAGACCCGATCCGTGATGCGATCACGGATGCTGGTAAAGGTGTGATCGGCGAAGCTAACTTTGCCGCCAAGCAAGGAGTGAATGTAAATGATGCTACCGGCGCTACGCAGGTGGATATGATCGACAACAACTTCAAAATGCCGCAGGCATGGAGAAGCAGCCTGGCCTTTGATTATAGCACCCAGGATGGCTGGAAATTCACGGTAGAAGGTATCTACACCAAAGTGATCTACGACCTGAAATTCCAACAGGTGAACGTACCCGACAACCCAATTTATTATTCTTACGATACCAAGCACCAGCAGCCGATCTGGCAGAATGGTGGTAAGATCAACCCTAAGTTTACCAACGCTTACCTGCTGAGTAACACCAAGGAAGGCTACCGCTACAGCATTACCGGCCAGGTACAGAAGTCTTTCCCCTTCGGCCTGAACGTGATGGCAGCTTACACCTATGGACAAGCAAAGGATATTGCAAACGGTATCCGCAACTCCATGGAGTCTAACTGGCAGCTGAACGCGGCCCTGAACCCGAACAACCCCGGCCTGGCTTACTCCAACTTTGACATCCGTCACCGCATTGTGGCTACCGCCAACTACAAGCTGGACTGGTCCAACAAACATAAATTCGTTTCTAACTTCACCCTGTTCTTCAACACCGCTTCCGGCCTGCCTTACACGTACGGCTTCCAGAACGCAACCGTGCAGAATACCGCACAACAGGTGAGCCTGGCTTACATCCCGAAGAAAGGCGAAGAACAACGGATCGTTCCTGATGCTGCACAGGCAGCCGCCTTCTCTACCTTTATCGACAACGATAAATACCTGAAGACCCGCCGTGGCCAGTTCACCGAACGTAATGGTGCCCGCACCCCGTGGAACACTTCCCTGGACTTCCGCTTTGCACAGGACTTCCACATCCAGGCTGGCAAGGTGAAACACACCATCACCCTGACTTACGACATCGTGAACCTGACCAACCTGCTGAACAAGAACTGGGGCTGGCAGTATTTCTCTCCCAACACCTACAACTCTACCGGCAGCGTGGGTCTGACCGCACTGAAACCCGCTTACGTTACAGATCCGACCACCGGTGCCGAAACGCCCCAGTACAAATGGGGTAAGCCGCTGGCTCCGTACTCCCGCGACCTGTTCAACAGCCGTTACCAGATGCAGCTGGGCCTGCGTTACAGCTTCTGATCTTAGCTAAGGCTGAAAACATAACTAACACGCACGATTAAAAGCGCGGTCTTCGAAAGAGGGCCGCGTTTTTTTATGGGCACTGGGGCGAATTGGTTATTTTTATCGTGAACAGAAAAACGAGACCGCTATGCTAAAAATGCTTGCCCTGGCCGCACTGGTGGGCCTTACCGGGAGCGCCGCCGCCCAGGACCTGAATGGTAAAGAAGTAGTATACCATGCCGGTTCCGCCACGCTGAAAGGCTATTTTGTAAGCGCCGCGCTGCAACAAAAAAGGCCAGGCGTAGTGATCCTGCCGGCGTGGATGGGCCCTACCGCCTTCTCCAAAAAAGTGGCGGACCTGCTGGGTACTTACGGCTACAACGCCCTGGTGGCAGACATTTACGGGGATGGGCAGGTGCTCTCTGATACAAAGACGGCCGCGGAGAAATCCGGTTATTACAAAAAGAATTATGCGGAATACCAGCTACGCATTAAAGCCGCCATTGATGCCCTGGTGGCGCAAGGTGCAGATGCCAATAACATTGCGGTGATCGGCTATTGCTTTGGCGGTACCGGCGCCCTGGAGGCGGCCCGTGCAGACCTGCCCGTAAAGGGAGTGGTAAGTTTTCACGGAGGCCTTACCCGCGATACCACGCGCACCGTGACCCCGGTGATGACCCGCGTGCTGGTGCTGCATGGCGATGCAGACCAGACCATGACCCATGCGGATGTGGAGAACTTCCGCCAGGAAATGCGCGACAGTAAAGCAGACTGGCAGATGGATATTTATGCGGATGCCCCGCACGGCTTCACAGAGCCGGGGTCCAAAGCATACAACGAGGCCGCTGCCCGCCGCTCCTGGGTGGCCATGGGCAACTTCCTGGATGAGATCTTTGGAACACAGCGAAGCGTGCCCTGGCGATATACACTGGCAGATGCCAATGCCGGCAAATAAGCAGCAACCATTTTCTCATAAAATAAAAGCGACCCGGTGTGAACCAGGTCGCTTTTATCGTTAAACACAAATCAACTATTCCATTCAGCTTAAGGCTTGGTAGCGGTGCTGTCTTTTTTTGCTTTGTGTTTCTTGCCGGAAGTATCTGCTACTGCCTTCAGGGATGCAGTGTCCTTGATGATCTTGAAGGTAGCAGTGTCCTTGGCAAAGGAAGCAGTGTCTTTACGGAAAGCGGCGGTGTCCTTTGTGAAGGCAGCCGTGTCGCGCGCAAAGGATGCAGTGTCTCTCAGGAAGAATGCAGCAGTGTCTTTCTTGAATGCAGCGGTGTCCATTTTAAAGGCCGCGGTGTCCATCTTGAAAGCAGCGGTGTCGTTCTTAAAGGAGGCCGTGTCCATCTTGAACGCTGCCTTGTCCATCATGGATGCGGTGTCAACGGACGCCAGCGAATCAACTTTCATAAAGCCGGCATGTTTGCCTGCGCTGGAAGCCATAGCAGTTGCAGTGGCAAAGAAAGCAAACGCTCCCAGTGCGGCGATGGTCATTTTCTTTGTTTTCATGGTTAAAAATTTTGAAGGTGAATGATGGTTTTTCAATTCATGTTCGTCTGAGACAATATTCTTGCCGAAAATCCCGGCGTTGTGATTTGATAATCATAGTGCTAAAACCCTGTGCGCTTTTCAGAACGACGGGTTAAAACAGTTTGTCTGCGCGCTAAATTTTTTACGCTGACGTTTTTAGATATTGAAATTTTTATACTGCGTGCTAAACACACTTTCATATGTTCATACAAATAGTCTACTAAAATGATGATGTAAGTGGAATGGCTGTAACCCGCTGTGGATAAGCTTTTCAGCGGACACATTTAAAGAGGATGGCATATTAGTTGACGTTGATTTAAAAAAATGTTAAAACTAAAAACCATCAAGATGCATCGTTTCACTATTTTTCAAATGCGTTATGTGCTGGTGCCACTGGCAGGTTTTGTCATGGCATGCAATTCTCCTGTGACAAAACACAATGATCAGCAAACACCCGCCCAGGGCGTGCCACCCGCTGCAGCCGGCGATTCCAGTTGGTCCAGTGGGACTCCTGACAATGAGAACGTGACCCAAAAACTCACCTTTAACAGGGAAGACTATACGATAAAAGCCATGGGCACCCGCCTCGCGGTGGTGATCACGGCGCCGGGGAAGCAACTGCCGGATAGTGTTTCCCAGCCGGGCTTTACCGGCATCCTGTATAATGCGGCCATTGCAGACCTGGACCATGATCACCAGCCGGAGATCTACGCCTTCACCCGATCCGGTGGCCAGGATAATTATCGCAGCGTGTTTGCCCTCGCGATGCGCAGTGGGAGGTCTTACCCCATTAAATTCACTGACCTTTCACCTGCCACCAATGGCTACGCAGGCCAGGATACCTTTTACATAGACAATGCGCAGCGCCGCCTCGTCCGCCAGTATCCGGTTACAGACAGCAGCAGCAAACGCGTTACCAACGCCACGCGCACAATAAAATACAGCCTGGTGCGGAATGGGGACATGTATGAGTTAAAGCCATAGTTGTAAAAGGCCTGGGCGCTGCAAAGCATGCGGAGGGCTGCACCTCTGCGCAGTCTTCCGCTACGCACCGTGCAATTTTTACAGCATTTCTTTGTTCTTCAATACCGCTGTTACTTTCATCACCACATCATGGCGTAGCATGCGGAGGGCTTCTACGGAGGGCTGGTCTGTCCAGATGTTGATCTGGAGTTTGAGGTTGGTACCGTCTATGTCTGTAAAGACCACCTGTGGCGCTTTTTCAGCGGAGAGGTGGGCTTCGCTCCTGATGGCATCCTGGATGAGGGAGATCACCGTGCCGGGATCATTTTTGGCAACGGGTACCACCAGGTTGATCTCTATTTTACGGTTGGTGGAGAGGGTGTGGTTGATAATAGGTTTTTGGAAGATCTCTTTGTTAGGGATGTTGAGGTAGAGACCGTCAAAGGTGCGCAGGATGGTGGAGCGCAATTGTATATCTTCTACGTTGCCCACAAAGCCGTTGGTCTCTATGACATGGCCTACTTCAAATGGTTTGCGCAGGCCAATGAAAATGCCGGAAATAAAATTGGCGGTGAGGTCCTGGAAAGCAAAGCCCAGTGCCAGTCCGATGATGCCGGCGCCTGCCAGCAGGGAGCTGACCGTTTTTTCCAGCTGCAATACCTGCAGGGCCATGAACAAGCCTACGAACAGTACCAGCATATAGGCGATACTGGAAAACAGGCTGGACAAGGCCTCTGCATGGGCCAGCCCATGCACGATCCTGTATGTGATCTTACGGACCAGGCGGGCCACGAAAAAGAAAACCACGAGTACAATAACGGCAATCACAAAGTTGGGCAGCATGCGCACAAAACTGACCAGCCACCGGTTCAGCTTATCTAATATAAGGTAGGTCCAGCTTACATATTCATTGGCAAGAAACATGATTTCAATTTTGGGATGGAGGCACAATGATCAAGCCAAGGTCAACGGTAAGATGGGGCTGGCCGGTGTGGTGAACGTGGAAGCACGATGCGGGGCACTGCGTCTACAATGCAGCCGGGACGCTGCTTTGCGCCGGGAGGAGTGTATGTTTTGGATTTATTATTGTGGTAGGAAGGATTACCGACAAATGTTGCTGTGCATACCACAACTACCAGATCCTTTAGAAAAACATACAATATGCGTAAAGCTATATTTCTCGATAAAGATGGTACACTGATCTATGATGTGCCTTATAATGCCGACCCGGAAAAGATCTTCCTGCAGGAAAAACTGGTGCACGGGCTCCGTAAGCTCCAGGCTGCCGGTTACCTGCTGGTGGTGGTCACAAACCAGGCCGGTGTGGCCCATGGCCATTTCCCGGAACATCATTTAAAAGGTGTACGTGCTAAGATAGAGTCCCTGCTGTATGAGCAGGGCATCGTGCTGGATGGATTTTACTACTGCCCGCACCACCCGGAAGGGCGCATGGTGCAATACGCTTACGCCTGTGAGTGTCGCAAACCCCTGCCTGGCCTGTTTTTGCAGGCAGCCAGGGAAATGAATATAGACCTG
This sequence comes from Chitinophaga parva, assembly GCF_003071345.1. Lineage (NCBI taxonomy): Bacteria > Pseudomonadati > Bacteroidota > Chitinophagia > Chitinophagales > Chitinophagaceae > Chitinophaga > Chitinophaga parva. The sequence continues at coordinate 1,303,225 of NZ_QCYK01000002.1, forward strand.
GGTAACTCCTGGGCCCTGGGCGACATCCTCAACGACGTGGAAGCAGGCAACCGTGCTGGCTGCAGTACCATCCTCATTAACAACGGGAATGAAACGGAGTGGCATACCACCGGGTATGGCCGCACACCGGATCATATTACCCGCTCCATCAACGAAGCGGCAAGCATTATTCTACAGCCCGAAGGGTTCCATATCACGGAAAACCGTTGGGACCGGCCGTCCATGTACCTGTAATGCAAGTTGCTTCCATAAAGGAACGCCGCAGTCCTTCGGGATGGCGGCGTTCCTGTTTTGCGGGGAAAGGCGCCTTCATTGATGAGAATGGGCGTGTTTATTTACAGGAATAAACATTCACCGGTTATCACGAAACCGGCAGGCGGGGTGATTTTTCGCGGCGCTTGAATTTTTCCAGTTGCCGGCCCAGCAGCCAGAAAGACACCGCCATGATGCCGAAGAACAGGCCTTTGTGGGTAACGTCCCAGAGGTATTCAAAGTAGCGTGTGTACAGGTCCACCAGGAGGAACACTACGCCCATATCCCGCAGGGGCGTGTCTTTGAGACGCACGCCCAGTACGATGGCGCCTGCGCACACGATGGAGTAGAAGATCACCCACCAGATAAACTGCAACTGGCGCACGGCCTGCCAATGCTCCCAGGTGGCACTGTTGCCAAAAATGGAGATCAGCCAGCCGGCCACCAGTACCAGCAGCCAGCCACCGTACCATAATAATTGCTTGGTATTTTCCGGCACCTTGCTTACGCGCACCGGCCAGGCCACCAGCAGCAATAAAGCGCCCAGGGGTAGTATGCGCACCGGCAGGTTCATGCCCAGGAAATAGGGGGCTGGCTTTGTGGTAAAATAGGTCACATTCACGTACCCCGGCACTAGGCAGAGCAAGGCGGCAATGCCCAGCAGTGGTGAATCCAGCGCCACGGAAATAACCCCGTAAATGATGCCCGCCAGTAACCAGAAGATGCCATAATTCCCCCCAATATAATCCAGCCCTTTACCCGTGTATACAACGGCCACGCCTATACTGAGAATGGGCAATACCCAATACAACTCCTGGTCGAATGAAAAGGCGCCATAGCGCCGGTGGCGGCGCTGCCCGTGGTAACACAGGAAAGCCGACAGCAAAGCAAAGAGCACGGCCACGACACCATTGTTCAGCGAGAATTTTTTACGGAGAATTTCTATCCATTTTTCATCCAGCACCAGCGAGCCAAAGGCCATGAGGGCGCAGGAAATGGCAGCAATAAAGATATACATGCCAATGGCCTGCCAGTCAGTGTTCTTCACCTGGTAACTGGCTTCCAGTTCTTTTACCTGCGCTTCGGAAATGAGCTGGGAAGTGCCCCAGTACTGGATAGCCTGGTGCAGGAGGTATGCTTGTTTCTTATCAACGGATAACATGGTCAGACGGTTAGATTGACAGATTGTGAGTTGTCTATGCCAGTGCAGCGGCATTGCTCTTCCTGTTGCGGTATAGCGTGTTGGTACAGTCCGTTGCCCATAAAATACAACAATCCGGCCAGACTCACCACTGATCGCGCTATCAGGAACTGCCATCCGGGAACCTGATAACCCGGCACCAGCAGGCTGTTAACCAGCACGCTGACCATTTGTCAATCTAACCATTCAACTGTTTTAACCATTTAGCAGCGCCTCAAACAACACCTCTACCGGGTGCAGCGCTTTGCGGCCGGTGCCGTCTTTTACCTGGTGGCGGCAGCTGGTACCGGGAGCGGCGATGATGGCGCTTTCCGCGGCGTTGCGCACCGCAGGGAAGAGCACCAGCTCACCGATCTGCATGGAAATGTCGTAGTGCTCTTTTTCGTAGCCGAAAGAGCCTGCCATGCCGCAGCAGCCGCTCGGGATCACGTCCACGGAGTAGTTGGCCGGGAGGGAGAGGATTTTCTTGCTGTACGCTACAGACGATAACGCTTTTTGCTGGCAGTGGCCGTGCAGCTTCACCTGGCGGGCTTCGCCGGTAAATTGTTCCGGCTTGATGCGTCCTGCGTCGGCCTGTGCGGCCAGGAACTCATCCACCAGGAACACGTTGGGCGCCAGCGCCTGCGCGGTGGTACGCAGGTTTTCGTGCACCAGGTCCGGGTATTCATCGCGGAAACTCAGGATGGCGGAGGGTTCTATGCCCAGCAGGGGCGTGTTGCCGGAAATGAGGGAGGAAAACAGCTGTACGTTGGTCTCCGCCAGGGTGCGGGCTTTGCGCAGCAGGCCTTTCGACATGTAGGCACGGCCACTTTCCGGGTGGTCCACCATCTTCACATCATAACCCAGTGCATCCAGCAGCTGTATGGCTTTGATGCCTATTTCCGTATCGTTATAGTTCGTGAATTCATCGCAGAAAACGTAGACCTGCTGCAGGTAGGCTTTCTGTCTGCGCTGTGGCAGGAAATTTTTTTGATACCAGTTGCGCAGGGTGGTCCTGTACAGCGCCGGCAGGGAGCGTTCTTTGGCAAAGCCGGAGAAGCCTTTGATCATGCGGCCCATGGCATTATCGCCGGTTACGGCATTGTAAATGCCGGGTGCGATGGCCGCCAGCCCGTTCAGTTTTGCAATGTTGCCGATCATGCGGGCGCGCAGGGGCACGCCGTTGGCATCGTAATAATGCTGGAGAAATTCCATTTTCAGTTTGGCCATATCCACGTTTGACGGGCACTCCGACTTACAGCCCTTGCAGGCCAGGCAGAGGTCCAGCACTTCGTAGATCTCCTGGTGGTCAAACTTATTTTCCTTGGTGGAGTGGGTGAGGAACTCGCGCAGGATATTGGCGCGGGCGCGGGTGGTATCTTTCTCATTGCGGGTGGCCATGTAGCTGGGGCACATGGTACCGCCGCTGAGCTGTGTTTTGCGGCAGTCGCCGGAACCGTTGCACTGCTCCGCGTGCTGGAGCAGGGTTTGGTTAGGGAAGTGGAAGATGGTCCTGAGGTCCGGCGCTTTTTGCCCGGGCGTGTAGCGCAGCATGCTGTTCATGCTGGGAGTGTCCACGATCTTGTTGGGATTGAAGACCTGCTTTGGGTCCCACAGTTGTTTGATCTCGCGGAGCAGCTGGTAGTTCTTTTCACCCACCATCTGGCGGATAAATTCCCCGCGCAGGCGGCCATCGCCATGCTCGCCGGAAAGGGAGCCTTTGTATTTTTTAACGAGGGTGGCAATTTCTGTTGCGATGGTGCGGAACAACTGGTTGCCTTCTTCCGTTTTCAGGTTAATGATGGGGCGCAGGTGGATCTCCCCGCTGCCGGCGTGTGCATAGTGCACAGCGTAAAGGCCGTACTTGCCCAGGATCTCGTTGAAGTCGCGGATGTAGGCGGGCAGGTCTTCCACGTCTACCGCGGTGTCTTCGATCACGGGCACGGCTTTTTCATCGCCGGGCAGGTTGCTGAGCAGTCCCAGGCCAGCCTTGCGGAGGGTCCAGATCTTCTTGGTATCATCGCCAAAAAGGAGGGGAAAGTGGTATCCCAGCCCGGCCGCTTCCAGTGCGGCTTTCAGCTCATTGGCAACGGCGGTGATCTCCTCGCGGGTATTGCGCTGGAACTCTACCACCAGGATAGCGCCGGGATCGCCTTGCACAAAAAAGCGGTTTTTACTTTGTTCAATATTATCCTTGGTGCACTCCAGTATAAAATGATCCATCAGCTCAGACGCGCTGGGTTTGTACTGCATGGCAATGATATTGGCGCGCAGCGACTCATCTATATTATGGAAGTGCACGCAGAGCAGGCCTGTTTCCTTAGGCGGCAGCTCGTTCACATGCAGTTTTATTTCGGTGATAAAGGCCAGAGTACCTTCAGAACCGGCTATGAGCTTGCAGAAATTAAAATCTTCTGTGCCCGCGGTGAAGGGGGCGGTTTCTAGCAGCAGGTCCACCGCGTAGCCGGTGTTGCGCCGGTTGATGCTTTTCCGTGGAAATTCCCGGCGGATCTCCTCCTGGGTGGCGTGGTTGCTGAGCAGGCGGCGGGTTTCCTGGTAAATGCTGGTTTCCAGGGAGGGGGCGGCTTCGCATTTGGCGTGGAACTGGTCCAGCGTAAGGTTGCCGAAGGTGACTTCACTGCCATCGCTGAGCAGGGCAGTGACTTCCAGCAGGTGGTCGCGGGTGCTGCCATACACTACGGAGTTGGAGCCGCAGGAGTTGTTGCCCACCATGCCGCCTATCATGGCCCGGTTGGCCGTGGAGGTTTCCGGGCCAAAGAACTTGCCGTGGGGCTTGAGGAACATATTCAGTTCATCGCGGATCACCCCGGGCTGCACGCGTACCCAGTTCTTTTCTTTATTAAAATCGATGATCCGGGTAAAGGTGCGGGACACATCCACGATGATGCCATTGCCCACTACCTGCCCGGCAAGGGAGGTGCCGGCGGTGCGGGGAATGAGGGACGTATGATGTTTATTGGCGAAGGCAATCAGTGTTTTCAGGTCTGCCACGTGGGCGGGAATGGCCACGGCCAGTGGCATTTCGCGGTAGGCGGAGGCGTCGGTGGCGTACAGGGTACGCATGGTATCATCTGTGTAGAGCGTGCCTTCCATTTCCCTGGAAAGGCCTTGCAGTGCTTCTTTCATCTCTTTTTTCCTTATCAGGCAGCCGGGTGCCGGCGCGTATCAGTTCGTGAAGCCCTAAAAATAATACAATCCTTCCGGGAATAAAAGTCTACCGGGTAAATAGGCAATACGGGGTGGGGCGAACGCGCGGGCGACCACGCGGGGCATGAAAACGCGGCCGGGGTTAAATGCCCCGGCCGGCCTTCTTCAACGGTTCTTATTGATGGGAATGTCAAAGCAGATCTCCACCGCACCCCTAAAACAATGTATTCCCGCCCTCGCTCACAAACTTTGGCTTCAGCAGTTCCACCTCCACAAATGGTTGCAGTTTGTCCACGAGGTAAACGGTCAGTTCCGGGGAGTAGGCCTCGTTGTGCATGTGCATGAAGAAGTACAGCTCCTGCAGGCCTTGTTGCAGCCAGTAGTGGATGCGGTTCACCCAGTCGTCCACCCGGGTATAGTCCGTGGGATGGAGGCTGTTGCCCACGTAGCGGATGAAGGTGCGGGGCACGGTGAGCTCCATGTGCAGGCAGTCCCGGCGGCCGGCGGCGTCTGTGATGATGGCGCCGGTATTGAGTTTGCGGAGGGTGTCAAAATATTCGCGGCGGATGGCCTCATCAGTGTACCAGTCCGGGTGGCGCACTTCTACAAACCAGCTCAGGTCTTTGGGAAGGGATTCCAGGTATTTGAAGAGGTTATCCCGCCGGTTGGGCGAAAACCGGTCGCTCAGCTGGAGGAAGATAGGGCCCAGGTGCTTGCCAAAGGCCATGACCCCTTCCAGGAAGGCATCTGTTTGCGGGCCCGTATTTATCAGCGTGCTGTAATGGCTGATGCTCTGGGGCACCTTGGGGCAGAAAACGAAATTCTTTCCCTTGGCCTTATCCGCCCATTTTTTAATTTCTTCCGGGCCATAGGTTTTATAATGGGTGGCATTGAGCTCAATGCTGTTGTAATGCTCCACGTAATGGTCCAGGAACTGGGCTTCCTTGGTCTTGGGCGGGTAGATCTTGCCCAGCCATTCCTTGCGCCCCCATTTGGCGCAGCCCAGGTACAGCTTGGGTTTCTTTACGGGCTTGCCTTTCAGCACGGCCTTGTTGAACGCCGGTTCTGCCGGCAGTTTAAAATCAATGTCGTTCAGTGTTTCTTCCGGTACGCGGCCAAATTCCATGGGTTTAAGATTGTATGAAGTATCAGGTATGAAGAGCCGGGCATGGCGCAGGTATATGAGGTACCATGCCTGCCGTGCCAGGGGTAACGTACTTTGGGCTTAAAACCAGGCTGCGGGGGTGGGGGGCGGTGGCTTAGTGTAATTTGTACAACACCTTTTATACTATTTACATACCACTTAAAGCCTTACATTTATTTCCAAAGCCATTACCTTTACAAATATAAGCTAACCTGCCGCGCCACCACTATAAAACGTACACCTGGAAAGCAGGAACGCTCAAACGGAGCGATGACGGGCCCTTGCGCATAATACTTGCTCAGACTACTGCATACTTAATACCTTTTTTACCCGTTCTTTTTGGCAGGCACTTTGATTTGTGTGTTTTCCATCTTAACTTTTATGAACCGTATGTAAATGTCCCGTTGCTTCTTCCGGCACGCTTACAAGACCACCAGCATTCAATTTTTATTTATATAGCATGGAAATAATTCACGTCAGCGCAGAATGTTACCCGGTAGCCAAAGTAGGTGGGTTGGGTGATGTAGTGGGCGCCCTGCCCAAATACCAGCAGCAAGCCGGTTCCATTGCCAAGGTTGTACTCCCCGCTTACCGTACCCGCTTTGTGGAAACCCACGATTTTGAACAGGTACACCAGTCCGGCGTCTGGGTAGGCCAGCAATGGTATCACTTCAATGTTTTAAAGGAATCCTCCAATGAACTGGGCTTTGACCTGTACCTGGTAGAGATCCCCGACCTCTTTAACTCCGCCCGGGTGTACGGTGCCTGGAACGACACAGAGCGTTTCCTGGCTTTCCAGATAGCGGTGCTGGACTGGATCAATGACTGGGCCCATGTGCCGGACGTGATCCATTGCCATGATCACCACACCGGCCTCATTCCCTTTTTAATTAAACACGCTTACAAATACCACCGCATCAGCGGCATCCCCACGGTGCTCACTATCCACAATGCCCAGTACCAGGGCCAGTTTGGATGGGACCAGATGCACCGCCTGCCAGCCTTCGACCCGGCAAAGGGAGGCCTGATCGGGTGGAACAATGCCATTAATCCCCTGGCGGCCGCCATTAAGAACGCCTGGAAGGTGACCACCGTATCGCCCGGCTACATGCGGGAATTGTACTCCGATGCCAATGGCCTGGAGGACCTGCTGAATTATGAAAAAGGCAAAACTTCCGGCATTCTCAACGGGATAGACACCCAGGTATGGGACCCCGCTACGGACCCCATGATCACGGCCAATTATAAGGCGGCCAGCGTGACCAAGGGTAAGGAAGCCAACAAGCTGGCCCTTTGCGAAAAGTTTAACCTGGACCCCAAGTTGCCCCTGTTCTCCTTCATAGGCCGCCTGGTAGCCGATAAGGGCGCAGACCTGCTGCCCGATGTGGTGGGCCGCTCTTTGTATGAGCTGGAAGACAGGCTTAATTTCCTCGTGTTGGGTAGTGGAGACCCGCATATTGAGTGGATGCTGGAACAAACCCTGGCATTGAACCCCGAAGGTTTCAAATTATTTATCGGCTATAACGAAGCGCTCTCGCACCAGATCTACGCGGGTAGCGATTTTCTCCTGATGCCCTCCCGGGTGGAGCCTTGTGGCCTGAACCAGATGTATGCCCTGCGTTACGGGACCATTCCCATTGTGAGGGCCACCGGCGGGCTGCGCGACACAGTAACGGACTTTGGCGACAAGGACGGCAACGGCGTGCGCTTCCTGCATGCCAGCTCGCACGACGTAACGCATGCCATTGGCAGGGCGCTTGATCTGTATGCAGATGACAAGATGCACCAGAAAATGCGAAAGAATAACATGCTGATCGATCACTCCTGGGACAGATCCGCCCAGCAATACCTGGATCTCTATAACTCTTTAAAATAGTTCGTTATGTCAAATGCCGTAATTTCTCTCATCCTGGGTGGTGGAGCCGGTACCCGCCTGTTTCCCCTGACCCGCAGCCGCTCCAAGCCCGCTGTATCCGTGGCCGGTAAATATCGCCTGGTGGACATCCCTATCTCCAACTGCCTGAATGCCGACATGAACCGCATTTTTGTATTGACCCAATACAACTCTGCCTCACTCAACAAGCATATCAAGAACACTTACCACTTCAGCCACTTCAGTAAGGCATTTGTGGATATCCTGGCGGCAGAACAGACACCAGACAACCCTACCTGGTACCAGGGTACCGCCGACGCCGTACGCCAGTGCCTGCACCATATTGAGAACTACGATTTTGAATACATCCTCATCCTCTCCGGTGACCAGCTGTACCAGATGGACTTCCGCGATATGCTGCAGCACCATATTGAAAGTGAAGCACAGATCTCTATTGCCACCATCCCGGTAAATGCCAAGGATGCCAGCGATTTCGGGATCATGAAAACGGACGCCAATAACTATATCACCTCCTTCATTGAAAAGCCAAAGGGCGATGCCCGCAATGGCTGGGAGAGCGAAGTGAGCCCGGAAATGAAGGCAGAAGGCCGCGTGTACCTGGCTTCCATGGGTATTTACATCTTCAACCGCGATACCCTTTTTAATGAACTGATGACCCGGCAGGCCAATGCTACGGACTTTGGGAAAGAGATCATCCCGGATGCCATTTCCACACACAAAGTGGTAAGCTATCAATACGAAGGCTACTGGACCGACATTGGTAACATTCCTGCTTTCTTTGAGGCCAACCTGGAGCTTACCGATGACGTGCCCCGCTTTAACCTGTTTGACGCTACCCATACCATCTTTTCCCGTGCCCGCATGCTCCCCCCGGCCAAGATCAGCGGTACTACCCTGAATAAAACGGTGATCGCAGAAGGTTCCATCATTCTGGCAAAGAAATTGGAACGCTGCGTGGTGGGCATCCGTGCCCGCATAGGCAAGGATACGGAGATCTCCAACAGCTATATCATGGGGAATGATTTTTACCAGACGCTGGACGAGATCAACCGCTCCATTGCAGCCGGCAAGCCGCTGGTGGGTATTGGCGAACGTTGTGAGATCAATAATACCATCATCGACAAGAATTGCAGCATTGGCAACGATGTGAAGATCCTGGGCGGCCCCCACCTGGCCGATGGCGATTTTGAGAAATATACGATCAAGGAAGGCATCGTGGTGATCAAGAAAGGCGCCTTCCTGCCGGATGGCTTTGAACTAAAATAGACTTCCCGGAAACAGGCCATGGAGCTATGTTCCATGGCCTGTTGCTTTGCTATAAAACCCGAAGTTATGCGATTGTCAATTGAGCGACACTCAAACCGGATATCACCAGACCTGAAACGCGTAGTAGCCCGTTTTTTCTTTAACGGCGAAGCCCGCGCAAAAGCCATCATCCAGCGGGTGGTGTCTATGTCGGAACAGGAAATAGACATTGTGATCACCCCCATCCTGCGCGAGTTTTCCAAACGCCACCGCAATATTACCCGTGTTTTTGAAAGACATGCAGACAAGCTGAAGGTGCTCTTCCATGCCCTGGAGATCAATTATGACACCATGGACCTGAAAAGGCGGCTGCTCATAGGCTCTTACTTCACCAATGAATATTCCATAGAATCTGCTGCTTTTTTTAACCCCTCCCTCATCGAAGACGTGGACCAGAGCGGCCTGGAAGAAGGGGAGAAGCGGGTGATCCTGAGTTTCCGCGCCGTGGGCGAAGGCCATATTTCTTCCATTGCCTTCCGCCGTGGCATTATCAACAAGAATAACCAGATAGACCTGGTGCCTGCCGGCAACTACGTGGATGAAGCAGAAATTATCCGCAACGCGGAATACCAGAAAAGCAGTTTTTTCCAGAACGCCGTATCCATCAAACTACCGGACAGCGTGATGCAGGAAGTGCAGGACACCCTGGAAGAAAAATTTGATTACGTAGCATTAAAGCGGGCCATCCGCGACATGCAGCAGCGCTACCAGGAAGACCACTTGCTGAAGAAATCCCTGGAACGCCTGCTCTGGCTGGCAGATGCGTACTATGAATTAAATTTCTCCCTCGATACCGATATTTCCGACCGCGTGATTTTCCCTTATTCCGAAGCAGAAAGCCGGGGGATAGAAGATGCGCGTTTTGTGAAGTACACCAGTGAAGACGGGGATGTAAAATATTACGCCACCTACACGGCGTTTGACGGCATCACCATCCAGCCCAAGCTGATGATGACCCGCGATTTCTACAACTTCAAGATCATGCCGCTGTATGGAGAAGGCGCGCAGAACAAGAACCTGGCATTGTTTCCCCGCAAGATCAATGGCAAGTATGCAATGATCTCGCGTATAGATGGGTTCAATAATTACATCATGTACTCCGACCGTATTACAATCTGGGAAAACCCGCAGATCCTGCAAACGCCGAAGCACCCGTGGGAGTTTGTGCAGATCGGGAATTGCGGCAGCCCCATTGAAACACCGGAAGGGTGGCTGATGATCACGCATGGCGTAGGGCCTATGCGGACCTACTGCATTGGCGCCAGTTTGCTGGACCTGGATGACCCGACCATTGAGATAGGGCGTTTACGGGAGCCGTTGCTGATCCCGAATAAGGATGAGCGGGAAGGGTATGTGCCGAACGTGCTGTATTCATGCGGAAGCATGGTGCACAATGATGAACTGATCATCCCTTATGGGTTGTCGGATTATGCGTCTTCGTTTGCTACGGTGAACCTGCAGAATTTACTGGAGAAGATTAAGGAGGACGGAGTGTGACTATGTCATCCCTTATCCGTTGATTGTTAGTTAAACGACTGCCTGTATTCCAATGGCGAAAATTGCGTTTTGGTTTTGAAAAGTTTGCTGAAAGACTGCGGGTGCTCAAACCCCAGTTCGTAAGCAATTTCCGAAACAGATAAATTGGTCGTAGATAATTTTTCTTTCGCTTTTTCTATGATTGCGCTCTGGATATATTGTTGTGTATTCAATCCTGTTAATGAACGCAGCATGTCGCTTAAATAGCGTTGTGACAGGTTTAACTGCGTGCTGACATATTTAACGGACGGCAAGCCATCTTTCAAACTGTTTTCTTTTTCAAAATAGTCGCTTAAGAGCTTGTCCAGGGAAGTTAAGATATCGTGGTTGACCGCCTTCCTTGTAATGAATTGTCTATCGTAAAAACGATTGCTGTAATTCAGCAGTAATTCTATTTGAGAAACCAAAACGTCCTGGCTGAATTTGTCGATATTGGTGTTCAATTCATTGGCTATTGAAGCAAATAAACCGGCTATAATTTCCTTTTCTTTTGCCGATAAGAATAAGGCTTCTGAAACATTGTAGGAGAAAAATCCGTATTGATTTATTGTGTTCCCTAACGGGTAATTTCGTATAAAATCGGGATGAAAATACAAAACAGCCCCTTCATAATTTTCTGTATCTTCTGGTGGAATGACGACTTGTTTAGGCTTCAAAAATGCTAGTCCGCCCTCTTCAAAATCGTAATATCCTTGTCCGTATTTTATTTGTCCTTTAAATGTGGGCTTAAAGGAAATTTTATAAAAATCAAGACTTATTTTTTCCCCTTTTGGAAACATCTCAATCGGAATATTGTTGTAATCGAGCAATGCAATCAACGGGTGCAATGGGGCAGGAAGCCCCAATATTCGCACCAGTTGAGATATACTTTGAATATGATGTATGTTAGATGGCCGTTGCATTTTCCCGGTTACGGATTTAATCAGTTTTGTTTTGACGGACGAATAACAATGTCGCCAATTTCAACATCCTGGGGCTGGCTTATTGCATAAATTACGGCGTTGGCTATTGCAATGGGATCTATGGCAATTTGCTCCATACCTTGCTGAATGGCAGTTTTCATTTCCTTGTTCTTTATGTTGTTCGCAAAGTCCGTTTTTACAAACCCGGGCGAAATTCCTGTAATCCGTATGCTTCCGTCTGCCTCTTGCCGAAACGCTTCTGCAATAGTGCGAATGGCATTTTTGGTTCCTGCATAAACGCCTTGCATTGGCACAATCTTTATGCCTGCGGTAGAGATGATATTGACAATATGACCCGATTGTTGTTGTTTGAAAACCGGGATTGCAGCCGCCATTCCATACAAAACGCCTTTGAGGTTGATGTCGATCATTTCTTCCCAGCCGTCAATATCCAGTTCATCAATCCGGCTTAATTGACTGACACCTGCGTTGTTTACAATGACATCTAATTTCCCGTATTGTTCAACGGCCGTATTTACCAGCCGGACTAAATCGGCCTTGTTCTTTACATCAATTGTGATAAAGGTGGCTTCGCCGCCTTTACTTTTGATCTCTTCAACCAGTTGTTGTAATTGTTCTGTTCGTCTTGCGCCCAGAACAACTTTTGCTCCGTTCTTTGCTAATGCAATGGCAATTGCTTTTCCCATGCCACTGCTTGCGCCCGTAACGGCTACTACTTTTCCTGTAATATTTTGCATGCTCACACCTTGTTTTGCTTTATTATCTATCTATTTGCTTTGCCAGGACTTCGGGATAACGGTCGCCCACAAGTGGGATCGCATTTACCGTGGTGTTGATTTTTGCAAGCTCATCGGCTGTTAATACAACATTTATGCTGCTAATGTTTTCTTCCAGACGATGCAATTTGGTGGTGGCGGGTATGGGCGAAATGAACGGTTTTTGAGCCAGGAGCCAGGCCAATGCTAATTGCCCCAATGTAATGTTTTTTTGTTTGGCAATTTCAGAAAGTGCGTCCACCAGAACCTGATTGGCTTGTATGTTTTCTTCGCTGAAACGGGGCAGGATATTTCTGCGGTCAATATCCGCTAATTTTGTCTTTATAGTACCTGTGAGGAAGCCCTTGCCCAAAGGACTGAAAGGAACAAAGCCAATCCCTAACTCTTCTAGTGTTGGTATGATCTCCGCTTCGGGCTCACGCCAAAATAAAGAGTATTCACTTTGCAGTGCTGCTACAGGAAGAATTGAATGTGCCTTACGAATAGTTTTTACACCCGCTTCTGATAAGCCGAAATATTTTACTTTGCCTTCTTGTATCAGGTCTTTTACGGTTCCTGCCACATCTTCTATCGGAACATCAGGGTCAACCCTGTGCTGGTAAAGCAAATCAATGTGATCGGTTTTTAATCTTTTTAAAGATGCTTCGGCTACAGCTCTGATGGTTTCAGGCCTGCTGTCTAAACCTGCTACTGCGGTAGCGTTTTTACAACCAAATTTTGTTGCGATGACCACGTCTTTACGGAATGGCTGAAGTGCCTCGCCCACAATTTCTTCGTTGGTATAAGGCCCATAGGCTTCTGCGGTATCAAAAAATGTGACGCCTCTTTCAACGGCGCTGCGCAGTAGTGCTATTGCTTCCTTTTTCTCAATTCCTTTACCGTCCAAAAAGTTTAAACTCATACAACCAAAGCCCAGTGCGGAAACTTCTAACCCGTTATTTCCTAATTTTCTTTTTTGCATAACTTCTTTTTTAAATTGTTTTCCAGGCAGACTTAAATTTCAAGTACAAAATTCTTAATTGCCGCCCGATGAAAAGTAGCCGAATTGGTATTTGTTGTAGTTGAACCGGTATGCAAAAAAGGGACACACCCCGAATGGGGATTATTGTCTTTGGCTGAAATGCCTGTAAATTGAGAACAGCTATAAGGATAAGGATTTTCTTCAGGAACTATAACATTATACCAGGCGTTTAAAGAATGCCTTTACATTATCCGCCCATATACCTCCTCATACCCACTCACCATCCGCTCCACACTGAACCGCGCATAGGCGTGCTCGTTGCAATCGCTCCGCCGCACTTCCTTCAATAACAACACCGCATCCTTAGCCCCCTGCAGGTCCTCCACAAGAAAGCCTGTCTTCCCATGCAGGATCAGCTCCGGCATAGCCCCCCGCTTATATGCAATCACCGGCGTACCACACAACATGGCCTCCGCTACGCTCAGCCCAAACGGCTCCTCAAAATGAATGGGATGCAGCAACGCCTTTGCATTCCCTAATAACTCACTGCGCCGGGCCCCACCCACAGCCCCCAGGAAAACGATCTGTTCCCCATCAATGTAAGGTTTCAACTTTTCATTAAAATACGCTTCATCCTGCACAATGCCCGCAATCAGCAGCCGGTTCAAGGTTCCCAGCGCTATCTGTATCGCATCCAGCGTGCCCTTATCCGGGTGGATGCGGCCATAATACAGCAAATAGTCCTGGGGCTCCGGGTTAAATTGAAAATCTTCTGTACGTACACCGTTATACACCGTGGCCGCATAGTGCAGCAACGGGCTACGGTCTGCATTGCTGATGGAAACATAGTGGCAACGGTCATTATAGCGCTGGTACACCGGGATGATACGCTGTGAAGAAAACCCGTGAATGGTAGTGACCATCGGTGTATGGATCAGCCGCGAATAAGTAAGGGGCAAAAAATCAAAATGGTTATGCAATACCTCAAAACGTTCCGCCTGTTCCATAAAATGCCCGATATGCAGGCATTCCACCACCTTGGCATCTGCCTGCGGATCTTCTGCATACCCCGCCGGCACTACGGCTTCCAGGTGCCCTGATGTGATTGAATCGCCGGTGGCGAATAGTGTAACATCATGTCCCCGGGCTGTGAGGCCCTCCGCCAGGTTAGACGCCATCTGTTCCCAGGGGCCGTAATGCCGGGGCGGGGTGCGCCAGGCCACGGGTGCTAAAATTCCTATTTTCATGGGCTGTTATAATTTCCAGGTTCCGGGTTTCATAGCAAAACCTCCTCCAAAATGCCGTTAAAGGCGATGATCACCGGATAGGATCCATAGCAAAACATCCTCCAAAATGCCCCGGATGTCGTCATTCCCCAAACACCATCCTGACTTTATCATGTAAAAGCATCCCTTACCCATTAACCACCAGCCATCCAGGAATGAACTATCAAAAAAGATATTCTCTCCCCGCCCGGGCTATTTTTCCCTACCTTCGCCCTTGATTTATTTTTCGTACGTAGGAATTATGAGCTATTTCGTCCGGCATTTGCCTTACCAGCAGACGGGTTATTTTAGTCAGCTGGTCCTGGATTTCCTCGCTGCCCATCCACAGGTCAGCCCTTTCTATGCTTACGCTCCCTTGCAGGCCGATTTTGAAAAGGTGATCGCCGCGCGCAAACAGGTGCCGGTAGACCGCCCCGTGCTGGTGCAGGCCCTGCAGCAGCAATACGAAGGCCTCACCCTGCACGATGCCGTGCAGGCCAATATAGCCCACCTGCAATCACCCGGTACCTTTACGGTGTGCACCGCGCACCAGCCCAACCTCTTCACCGGCTACCTGTACTTTGCCTACAAGATCCTCCAGGCCGTGAAACTGGCGCAGGATCTTAAACAACAGTACCCGCAATACAATTTTGTGCCTGTATACTACATGGGCAGTGAAGATGCCGACCTGGATGAACTGGGCAGCATTTACCTGGATGGTAAAACGCTTACCTGGAACACCCAGCAGCATGGGGCCGTGGGCCGCATGCACACGGAAGGGCTGGAGCCCATGCTGGAGCAGATTGCCAACAGTATTGGATTCCTGCCACACGGAGAAACCCTGCTGGCATTACTCGCCAACGCCTACCGGCCCGGGGCCAACATCCAGGAGGCTACCCTGTACCTGGTGAACGAGCTCTTTGGCCGCTACGGCCTGGTGGTACTGGTGCCAGACAGCCCTGCATTGAAACGCCTGTATATCCCGGTGATGAAGGAAGAGTTGCTGCAGCAAACGTCCTACAAGCTGGTGACCAAAACCATGGAGCAACTGGGCCAGCATTATAAAGTGCAGGCCAATCCCCGGGAGATCAACCTGTTTTACCTCCTTGACGATAAGCGGGAACGCATTGTAAAAGAAGGCAACCGCTGGTCTGTACTGAATACGGAATTTGATTTTACAGAAGCCGAACTGCTGGCCGAACTGGAAGCGCATCCCGAACGCTTCAGTCCTAACGTGATCCTGCGCGGCATGTTCCAGGAAACCATTCTGCCCAACCTGGCCTTCATAGGCGGTGGGGGCGAAATTGCCTACTGGCTGGAATTAAAATCCTTGTTTGAGCATTATAAAGTGCCGTATCCTTTGTTGTTGCTGCGCAATTCTTTCCTGTGGGTGGATAACAACGCGCGTAAGCGGCTGGAAAAGCTGGAACTGCAAAGCACCGATCTTTTCCAGGATACACTGGAGCTGGTAGATGCCTACGTGGAAAAACATACCAATGCCGGGTTGGTATTAAAAACAGAATACGATGCGATTGAAAAGCTGTTTGACGAACTGGCAGAAAAGGCCCGCGCCATTGATGTAACGCTGGTAGCCAGTGTAGCGGCGGAGTTTAAGAAAGCGGGCAAGTCCATCGGCAAGCTGGAACACAAATTCCTGAAGGCAGAAAAGAAGAAATTTGCATGGCAAACGGAAAGCATCCAAACGTTGAAGAGCAAGCTGTTTCCCGCAGGCAGTCTCCAGGAACGCAAGGAAAATTTAATTCCTTATTACGCGCAGTATGGACCGGCGTTTTTTGATGTGCTGCTGGAGCACATCATTCCCATCACCGACCAGTTTATTATAATAGAAGAAGAGGCGTAAAATCCTTTACAGATAAGTGTTTCAGGGCTGTGTCAACATGATGCGGCCCTTTTTATTATTCCTCCCGCTCGTTAACGGCACGTAACATATCCCGCAGCAGCGAGTGAATAAGATGCAGCTGGTCGTGCACATGTTTTACTTCCACCAGTTCTTTGCGTACCTGTGAAGGGGAGCTCTTTTCATCGATCTCCTTTTGACGCGCCTGTAATAGTTGTTCCAGGTGCGCATCCAGCGGGGCAAATGCTTTGGGCGCTATGTCAAACTCCGGCACAGGGGCAATGGGATTGCCACTATTCACGGCCATTTCAATGGCGGCCATGCGCTGGGTAAGGTAGTCCATGAACGCACAGAGGGAATCACTGATGGGGCCATACTCCGGGCGGGGATATTGCAGTGGGTGTTGCAGGCCCATATTGGCCAGGGTGGCAATGTGTGAAGTGAGCGTGTGATTGAGCACCACGAAATGATATACCTGGCTGCCATTTTTCTGCCGGCGCTTGGGCTCAGAGAGCATGCGCTGGAAGGCGGCCATCAGGTTGGCCGTATTCACATGCGCTTCTTTGCGGGCCAGCTTAAACTCGGTGACGTTGAAAGGCGCCCCGGTGTAAAGTTTCATGGTCTGGCCAAAGTAACGGCTGTTAGCCCGGATCATTTTCAGCATGTATTCCGGCAGGTACTTGTACTCCCAGCTGGGCCACAGCAGGTGGCTGGCCAGGAAGGAGATGGTGCCGCCTATGAACGTGTCCAGTACGCGCTGGGTCACGTTTTCAATGTCTTTCGGATGCAGGAAATGCAGCAGGAAGATCACAAACGGGGTGGTAAAGAAAACGCTGATGGTGTAGTTGTAAGTAGTAAAGCTATAAGCCCCCAGGATGCAAACCAGCATCATGGCAAAGATCACCGCGGGCACATGTACAAAGTGCAGCAGGCCCAGGGCAAACAAGGCGCCTGCCACGGTGCCAATGAGGCGCTGGGTGCTCTTGGTCTTGGTAACGCTAAAGCCCGGCTTCAGGATCACCACGATGGTAAGCAGGATCCAGTACACGCGGTGCAGGCCCAGGAAAGGGATCTGCCCCAGCAGGAAACCCGTGATGGTGGCCAGGCTGAGGCGAACGGCGTGGCGGAAGTTATTGGACCGGAAGCTGAGGTTGTTTACAAACACTTCCACGTCATAGCGCTGGCGGGTCACAAACCTGGAAATGTCCAGGTTGGGATCAATATTGTTCTGTTTTTCCGCATCCAGGCGGGAAAGGCGGTGCAGGTAGTGGTAGCGCACGGCCATTTCCTCCAGGGTTTGTATAATGCTGTTAAGGGCCAGCAGCTCTGTTCTTTCCTGGAAGCTGGGCCGGCTTTTCCGATAGTCTGCTACCAGCACTTTCACCTTTTCCAGCTCGCGCTGCAGGTTGTGCTCCGGCTTGGAACGCAGGCCCGCGCTAATGGCCAGGCCTATATTTTTAAGTTCTTCTGAAAAAAGGTAAATGAGGTGGCGGAAGGGGCCCAGCACGGCATCGTCCTTAAAAATGCGGTGCAGCTCTTCATAATCAATGTGGGAGGTCATGATCTGCTCCTGCAGGTCCACAGCTTCCAGGAAGATCATGACGAGGCTTTTATTGATGGAGGTGGTGCCCTGCTGGTCGGCGCGCCGTTTCAGGAGTAGTTCCCGCACGGACTCTGTCTGTTCATTCACCTTGACCTGCTGGGCCAGCACGGCAGTGAAATTTTCCTGTACATTGACCCCCGGCAGGTAAAAATTGGCCCGGAGGTCCAGGTAGTAGGCCGTTTCAATGAGGGTATTGCCCAGGGCCTGCTGTACATTGAGGTAAGGGCGCACCTGCCAGAGCAGGAGGGCCAGGAAATCGTACCAGAGGCAGCCCGCCAGTACCAGGCTGGCAAACAGGAGTACTTCCCCAATGCTGGCCGGGGGCTCGCCGATGACCAGCACCATCACCAGCAGACCGCCAATGCCGATATTGCCGCCCCGGTTGCCGTACACGAGCAGCATGCCGCAAAAGAAGCATACCAGCACAATCCAGGGAATGGAAAGGAAAAGGTAGGGGATGGCCAGGCCCGTGCCCAGGGCTACCACGGTATTGAGGGCGGTGCTGATAAGCAGCCCGTTTCGCTTGTGGACGGCGGTGCCCGGTACGTCCGAAATGCCGGTACAGAGCGCGCCGGTAGAGAGGGCAATGCCAATATCCAGGCGCCCCAGGTAATAGAAAACCACCGAGGGGAGCACCACGCCAATGGTCATGCGCAGCCCGTTGCTGAAATGATAACTGAAAATGAAACGCTTAATGTCGCGTAGGATCCGCTCGCTGTGCATGGGCCAAAATTATAGAAATTTGTTATACGGATCAGAAAATCAACCCCCTAGCCCCACGGCTCCCAGTTTTTCTCCACAGGTGTGTATAAAATAATGTCATTATTAATGATAAGCCCATTAAATTACCTTTTCCGAATACTATATCTTTGACACCTCTAAAAAACCGGGAGTAATACGTGCGTTTAAAAACATTAGAAATAAAAGGGTTTAAGAGCTTTGCCGACAAAACCGTGCTGAATTTCGATGAGGGGATCACGGGGGTTATCGGGCCCAACGGATGCGGAAAGAGCAATATCATTGACTCTATCCGCTGGGTGATCGGGGAGCACAAGATCAGTAACCTGCGTTCGGAAAACCAGTCCGGCCTGGTGTTCAACGGCTCCAAGACCCGCTCCTCCAGCGGCATGGCGGAGGTGAGCCTGACCTTTGAGAACAATAAGAATGTACTGCCAACGGAGTTTACCACCGTTACCATTACCCGTAAATTTTACAAGAACGGCGACAGTGAATACCGGTTGAATGACGTAGCCTGCCGCCTCAAGGACATCCACAACCTGTTCATGGACACCGGCGTGAGTACAGACTCCTACGCCATCATTGAGCTGGGCATGGTGGATGATATCATCCGCGACAAGGAAAACAGCCGCCGCCGCATGCTGGAGCAGGCTGCCGGCATTTCCATTTACAAAACCCGTAAAAAGGAAGCCAAGTCCAAGCTGGACGCCACCGAAGGCGACCTGAACCGTATTGACGACCTGCTGTTTGAGATCAACAATAACCTCAAAACCCTGGAAAGCCAGGCCCGCAAGGCAGAGCGTTACTACGAGGTAAAAAAAGAATACCGCGAAGTAAGCATAGAACTGGCCAAAGCCGCCCTGGAAGGCTTTAATATCACCTTCAAAGACCTGCAGGACGAGCAGCAACAGGAGCTGGACAAGAAACTGGCCATGGATGCGGAAATAGCCACCGAAGAAGCAGCCGTGGAAAACGACAAGCTGCACTTTGTGGCCAAGGAGCGCGAACTGCAGGAAATGCAGAAAGCGTACAATGAGCTGGTATCCAATATTCGCACCCGCGAAAACGATAAGAACCTGGCCACCCAGCAGCTTACCTACCTGCGGGAGCGGGAAAAAAGCCTGACCACTTTCCTGGCCAATGCCGATACCCAACTGCAGGGCCTTACGGAAAGCATCAGCTTTACCCAGCGCCAGAGCGAGGAAGAAGAGGAAGTGTTTGAAACCATGATGGACGGTGTGGAAACGCTGAAAGACCTGGTGGAAGAACGCAGGGAACAATTCAACCAGAAAAAACTGGCCCTGGAAAGCCTGCGGAAAGACCAGCAGCAATGGCAACGCCAGCAGTTTGAAGCCGAGAAGAAAGTGGCCGTAGCCGATACTTCCGTGCAAAACCTGGTGCGCACTATCCAGCAGTTGCAGGAAGAAAAGACGCAGCGCCAAACGCAGATCGCACAACTGCAGGACGAAAAAGAAAGCCTGCAACTCACCGTGCAGGATGCCAGGGCAGACCTGGAAGAGATGATCGCCTTTCACGAAGAGACCAAGGGCAAGATCCTCTCCACCCAGTCTGAAATGGAAGGCCTGCGTGAAAAACTGGTGAACGAAAACCGTGCACTGGATGCCAAGAAAAACGAGTACGATCTTTTAAAATCGCTGGTAGACAGCCTGGAAGGCTACCCGGAAAGCATCAAGTTCCTCAAGAAAAATACAGACTGGAACAACAAGGCCCCCATCCTGAGCGATATCTTTTTCTGTAAGGAAGAATACCGGACCTGCGTGGAAAACCTGCTGGAGCCTTACCTGAACTACTACGTGGTAAACAATACCGCCGAAGCCGTGCAGGCCATCCAGCTGCTGGACGCCAACAAAAAAGGCAAGGCCAATTTCTTTATCCTGGACCAGTTCCACCACCAGGCCGGGGCTTTATTTACCCCGCCCAATACCATTCCTGCACTGGATGTGGTGGAGATAGAAGAGAAATACAAAGGCCTGGGCAATTACCTGCTGGGCAAGGTGTTCATCACCGACGATGCCACTGCCATTGATTACTCCCAACTGCCGGACAATGATGTGCTGATCACCGAAAAAAGTGGCCGCATCTATCGTGGTAAATATAGCCTGAGCGGTGGCTCCGTAGGCTTGTTTGAAGGCAAGAAACTGGGCCGCGCCAAAAACCTGGAAAAGCTGGAAGCAGAGATCAGAACGCTGACAGATACCGTTACCAAACTGAAAGAGCAGATCCAGGAAAAACACAACGCAGTACTGGGTTTCAACAGCCAGCTGAATGAAACCAACATCAACCAGAGCCGTGAAAGGATCAACCAGCTGAACAACCAGCTCTTTGGCCTGCAGAACCGCATTGAGAACTTCCATCACCTGGTGGAGCAGGGCGACAAACGCCTGGCAGACCTGCAGCAATCCCTGGATGATAACCAGGAAAGCATTTCCACTGTACGTGATGAACTGGAAGTGCTCAATGACCGCGTGCACACCCTGCACGACAGCATTGTAGCTGCCGACCGTGCCGCACAGGAAGCAGAAAGCCAGTTTAACCAGGCGAACGTGCAGTTCAACAACCAGAACCTGCAGCATACCCGCCAGCAGAGCAAGGTGCAGGGCCTGAAACAGGAACTGCAATTTAAACGCAACCAACTCAGTGACCTGCACACGCAGATCACTAACAATAAAGCCCAGCTGGAAGACGCGGCCGCCAACATTGCCGCCGCGGAAGAAAAGCTGGCTCACGCAGAAGACGGCCTGGTGGAAATGTTCCGCCAGCGCGAGGAGGACGGTAAAGCCGTGAACGAAAAAGACCAGGAATACTACAACTTCCGGAACACCCTGGCCGAGCGGGAAACCGCCCTGCGCGCCAAACAACGCAGCCGCGCAGACCTGGAACAGAAACTGGCGGTGCTGAAAGACAAAGTGAATGAACTGAAGCTGCAACTGGCCTCCATGAAAGAGCGCCTCAGCGTGGAATTTAAAGTGAACCTGGAAGAAGTGCTGGATGAACTGCGCAAGACCAATGACACCATGGAAGAACTGCAGATCAGTGCAGAACGGTTGAAGAAACGTATGGAGAACATGGGCGAGATCAACCCCACGGCCATTGAGGCTTACCAGGAAATGAAGAAGCGCTATGAATTTATCCTGGAGCAGAAGCAGGACCTGGTGAGCGCCAAGGAATCACTGATGACCACTATCCAGGAAGTGGAGACCACGGCCAACCAGAAGTTCCTGGATACCTTTAACCAGGTGAAAGAAAACTTTATCCGCGTGTTCAAGGCCCTCTTTACAGAAGAAGACCAGTGTGACATGATCCTCAGCGATCCGGCCAACCTGGCCGATACCGGCATTGAGATCATTGCAAAGCCCAAAGGCAAGCGGCCGGCAGCCATTACACAGCTTTCCGGTGGGGAGAAGACACTCACCGCAACGGCCCTGCTCTTCGCGATCTACCTCATCAAACCCGCGCCGTTCTGTATCCTGGACGAAGTGGATGCCCCGCTGGATGATGCCAACGTGGGCAAGTTCACCAACATGATCCGCAAGTTCTCCGATAACTCGCAGTTCATCATTGTAACGCATAACAAGCAGACGATGGCTGCTGTGGATGTGATCTATGGCGTGACGATGCAGGAGCCAGGTGTGAGTAAGCTGGTGCCGGTGGATTTCCGGAGTTTGAGTAATTAAAGAAAAGAAATTTTGAGATAGGGAGGAGCGTACGGAATGTGCGCTCCTTTTTTTATATTCACGTTACTACCAAAATCTACCACCCATGAACAGGCGTCATTTCCTTAAAAGCGGCTCCCTGCTGGGGCTTCCAGCCCTTGGGGGTCTTTCTCTCGCTGCTGCCGCTTCTGGACCTGTTGTCAAAGATTTTTCCCTTAATGAAGCCACGATAGACCAGTTGCAGCAGCAAATGAAAGGTGGCGCCCAGACCAGTCGCAGTATAACGGAAATGTATATACGCCGTATCCAGGAAATAGACCAGGGAGGCCCGCAATTGCGGGCGGTGATCGCGTTGAACCCCGATGCGTTGGAAATAGCTGCTGCGCTGGACCAGGAACGTGCTGCAGGTAACGTGAGGGGCCCGCTGCATGGGGTGCCGGTGCTGATCAAGGACAATATTGATACAGGCGATAAAATGGTTACCAGTGCAGGTTCCCTGGCGCTGGCGGAGCACCGGGCCGGGAAGGATGCCTTTATTGTGCAGCAATTGCGCAAGGCAGGGGCGGTGTTACTGGGCAAGACGAACCTGAGTGAATGGGCCAACTTCCGTTCCACCCGTTCCATCAGTGGATGGAGCAGCCGGGGCGGGCAAACGCGCAGCCCTTATGTGCTGGACCGGAACCCGTGTGGCTCCAGCTCCGGCTCGGCGGTGGCTGTGGCTGCCAACCTCTGTGTAGTGGCCATTGGTACGGAAACAGATGGTTCCATTGTGTGCCCGTCGTCTGCCTGTGGTATTGTGGGCATAAAACCTACGGTGGGGTTGCTGAGCAGGAGCGGAATCATTCCGATTTCTGCTACGCAGGATACCGCTGGTCCTATGGCACGCACCGTTACGGATGCGGCTATTTTACTCACCGCGCTCACTGGTATAGACCCGCAGGACGCGGCCAGTACGCTGAGTGAGGGGCATATACAACACGACTATACGAAGTTCCTGAATGCAAAGGGGCTGCGGGGTAAACGCATCGGCTTTGAAAAATCACAATTGAAGCGGCATGAGCGGGTGGATGTATTGGTGGCGCAGGCGCTGGATGTGCTACGTGCGCAAGGGGCTACGGTGGTGGAGGTGGACCTGGCTTCCCGTATAAACCCTTTGGGAGAGCATGAATTTAAGGTACTGGAATATGAGTTTAAGGATGGATTGAACAAATATTTATCCACTGCTAATGCGGGTGTGAAGAACTTGGCGGACGTGATCGCGTTTAACAAAGAACATGCTGATAAGGCGATGCCATATTTCCAGCAGGAGATTTTGGAGACGAGTAACGTAAAGGGGGATCTGCAAACGCCGGAATATGTGGCGGCGCATAGCGGTAATTTAAGCGTGGCACGGAAGGCGATTGATGACCTTTTGCAGCAGCAGCAACTGGATGCTTTGTGCGGGGTAACGTTTGGGCCGTCTTGCTGTATTGACCCGGTTCATGGAGATGCCAATACGGAATATGATTTTTCAGGGCCGGCGGCGATTGCGGGGTACCCGCATGTGACGGTGCCGATGGGGCAGGTGTTAGGATTGCCGGTGGGGTTGTCGTTTTTTGCGGGGGCCTGGCAGGAGGGGGCGGTGATCACGCTGGCGTATGCGTATGAGCAGGCTACGGGGCATCGGGTGGTGCCGGGGTTTAAGGAGACGGTGGGGATGGAGTGAGCCAACTATGCATAGGTATTTATACATAAGTATTGTTATATTGCAATTCTATTTATAAAATCAACTAGAACTGTAACCCTAATCGAAACAAGACCAACATTAAAATGAAGCAGTTAGCCTGTTGCCTGGCTTTGGCCAGCCTTTTCGTTGCCTGTAAAAAGGACGACATAATCCCGCCGGTCAATTACCCGGTAACCATGATAGCCACTTCCATAAAGATAAAAAATAAGGCGCGTCTAATTACAAAGAACGGAGAGATCAAAGACGCTACCACTATCTCCAACTTCAATAAGTGGGCGGAAAATTACTTCATACCTGATTCTGTGATGAAGCTGGCAGCAAGTTTTGTTTTTCTTAGTAAAGATTCCGCTAGTGCTTCAGATGGCGATGGGAGAATAGGTGTTAAAATAAATGGGCCTACCATCTTATTGCAGTATGCGCTGCCATTTTATATTGTGAACCCGGATGGCACGAAGCCTATATTCGAAGAAACCGATGAAGCCTTACACAAATATCCTTTTATTTTTCCTACGCCAACTACGTGTGTGAAAGTTATCGATACCTATGGTGATATGCATGACCTGATGATGCCTTTTTATATTTATCACCGGCGGATTGTAAATAACGCTACTCAAACGGATTATGTAGCATCAAGCCCTGGCTCCTGCAATGCGATCACGAAGGTAAAGCTGGGTGACAAGGATACCCTTTCTCTGCAAACTTATGAGATCTATTATAAGGGACAGTGATGACGAATTGATACATTGTTTCGTTAATTGTCAGGCACAGGATTAAGACCATTAGCTTAACAAAAAAGGCCCCCTTCAATCGAAGAGCGCCTCCCTAAAAAATCGTCCGGAGTATGATCAGTTCTCGGCAAATTTCGGCGTCCGGTAACGTGTTACCAACCCCTCATTTACCCAATTCAAAAAGCGCGATTCATGGCGGAAGTTTGCCGCACCTTCTGTTTCCGGTGCACCCTGCACTTTCACCAGCGGACCTTCCACAAAATATTTCACCGTGCCAAGCGCCTGTGGATTTTCATCCAGCACGCCTACAATGCGTTGTAATTTAAAAGCTGTCCGGTCCTTGTCGTGATCTACCGCAACCACTTTCACAATAAAATCCAGATTTCCCAATTTTTCTTTCAGCCAGGAGATAGCGCCAGAGCCGATCCGATAACATTCGCCAGGAGTTAATTGCGTCATAATTCTTATCGTTTAGTGAGGGTATAAAGGCAAAACCTGTGCCGGGGGCCATGCTACAAATGTAAGGTACGCATAAGTGGCGAGATGTTAATGCTTGTTAATATGGTAAATAATTTAATATCATATTGATTCTGAATGCATCCGCGATTAATTTACTGCCAATGTTTGATTGCTCGCGATCACTTATTAATTTGTTGCCCATTAGGAACCAACGCATGAACCATCGCTTATTACTGACGGCAGCCGTCATATGTGCATTTTTTGCCTGTCACCCTGGCAAATCTTCAGTAGATACGGACAATACGCCACCACCGTCCCTGGACGCGCAGACCTCCCTTTCCCACCTGCAGGTGGAGGATCCCCTCCAGGTACAACTTGTAGCATCTGAGCCCCTGGTAGTGGCGCCTGTGGCCATGAGCTTTGATGCCAGCGGTCGCGCCTGGGTAGTGGAAATGACCAGCTATATGCCCGATACCCTGGGTACCGGCGAAGCCGATATGAACGGCAAGATCGTGATCCTGTCAGACAGCAACCACGATGGCCGCATGGACACCCGCAAGATCTTCCTGGACAGCCTGGTGCTGCCCCGCGCCGTATGCCTGGTAGGCAATGGCGTACTGGTGGCGGAGCCCCCAAAATTGTGGTTCATTGAGAACGATCATGACCACCCCGGGAAACGCACGCTGGTAGACAGTGCCTACGCCTACGGCGGCAACGTGGAGCACCAGCCTAACGGCCTGGTAAGGGCGATGGACAACTGTATCTACAGTGCCAAGTCCAGCAAGCGTTACCGCTATGACCACGGCCGCTGGATGATCAGCGATACGCATTTTCGCGGCCAGTGGGGCATTTCCCAGGACAATTACGGGCGCCTGTTCTACAATAATAACTCTGCCAATGTACTGGGTGATTACTTTGCACCGGGCCTGGGTGCCGGCAACCCGCACCAGCAACGGGTGAGGGGCTTTGATGAAACCATCGTCAGCAATAGCAAAGTGTACCCGCTGCACCACACGGGCGTAAACCGGGGCTATGTAAAGGAAACCCTGGACAGCGAAGGCCGCCTGCGCGAATTTACTGCCGCCTGTGGCCCGGTAGTATTCCGCAGTCCTGCCCTGGGCGCCGCTTTTGAAAACAATATCTTCGTGGCAGAGCCCGCAGGCAACCTGGTGAAACGTAACATCCTGAACCCAGACAGCGCTTTCAAGGTAAAAGGCCACCAGGCCTACGATGGCAAGGAATTCCTGGCCAGTGATGATGAGCGCTTCCGCCCGGTGAACCTGTATACCGGCCCGGAAGGGGCCCTGTATGTAGTGGATATGTACCGCGGCATTATCCAGCATAAAACTTACCTCACGGATTACTTGAAAGGGGAGATCCGCAAACGGGAGCTGACCAAGCCCCTGAACTGCGGCCGTATTTACCGCATAGTGCGTGCCGGCAGCCATCCGCTCATACAACCGCTCAATACCTCGCCAGACAGCCTGCTGGCAGCCCTGCACAGCAATAACGGCTGGCGCCGTGATATGGCCCAGCAACAGATCGTGGACCGCCAGCTGCAGGAACTGGTGCCGCAGCTGAAACAAATACTGGCAGACAGTACCGGCAATGCCTGGATCCACGCGCTCTGGGCGCTGGAAGGCCTGCATGCACTGGCCTGGAACGATGTGGAACCCCTGCTGCAAGACGCACGCAATGAGCAGCGCCAGGTCCAGGCCCTGGCAGTTTTACCGGCGGTGGTAAATGCATCAAACAGTACGGCTATCCTTGCTGTACTGGGCCACTTGGCGGGTAGCTATCCTCATCTCGGTGTGCCCATTGCCCTGGATCTTCCTGCCTTTGGCAATAACCCGGAAGCTGGTAAGCTCTCCGCTGCATTATCCATGGTGGGGACCAATGATGTATACCTGTCAGACGCGCTGATCAGCAACGCAAAAGATAAAGAACAACAGTGGGCGGAGGGGTACCGCGCCATGAAACGCGATACCAACGCGGTCTTCTACCGCCGCCTGCAAGGTGCCATTAAAAAAGCGGCAGAAGCAAAGCTGGCAGAGAAGAACAAAGCGCTGGCAAAACAATTCCCCCGTGGTGCACAGATCTTCAACACCGTGTGCCAAACCTGCCATGGTGGCGATGGTAACGGTATTCACGCCCTGGCACCTCCCCTCAATGGTTCCGATTGGGTGAATGGCGACCCCCGCAAACTCAGCTCCATCGTGCTCTTTGGCCTGGGAGGCCCCATCAGGGTAAGCGGCAAAACCTATCCCGAGATATCCGGTGATATGCCTGCCATTGGCAACAACAGGGAATTTACGGATGCAGACATTGCCCAGCTCCTGAGCTACATTCGCCAGTCCTGGTACAATAAGGCTGCGCCCCTAACGGAACAGGATATACGTAGAACGCGGGACGCAAATCCCGGACGCCAGAAAGCGTTTACCATGGATGAATTATTGCAGATCAAATAACCGGACATTTAATCAATGAGGAGCGGCCGTCCCCGGAAAACAGGGACGGCCGCTTTTATTAGTTGATAGCACCTGTAAAAAGTAAAGCGCCCGGCAATTGCCAGGCGCTTTACTCCAAAATTTATTCGAAAAAATCTTACTGAACCTAGTTCTTTGATGCACCCAGCAACTCTGCGTCGGTAAACACTTCCTCACTGTAATCTTTGACCACGTTATACAGCGTATCGCGCTCAATAGGCTTGCGGCCGGCCTGGCGGATCAGCATGGCCAGTTGGGCCGTGTTCAGGGAAGGGTGTTGTTCTTCCGCGCCCGCCATGGAATAGATCTTCGTGGTATCATCAATGGTCCCGTCCAGGTCATTGACCCCGAAGGAGAGGGTGAGCTGCGCGGTTTGGCGTCCCAGCATGGGCCAGTAGGCTTTCAGGTGGGGGAAGTTATCCATATACAGGCGTGCAATGGCATACAGGCGCAGGTCTTCGATCACGGAAACCTCCGGTATGTGGGCCATTTCATTATCCTTATTACGGAATTTCAGGGGAATAAAGGTGTTGAAACCATGGGTCTCATCCTGCAGCTGGCGCAGGCGCTCCATGTGATCTACGCGGTGGGCGTAGGTTTCCACGTGGCCATACAGCATGGTGGCATTGGTATGCATACCCAGGTTATGCGCCGCACGGTGAATGGCCAGCCAGCCATCCGCATCTACCTTATCATGGCAGATCTGCGCGCGTACATCAGGGTGGAAGATCTCCGCACCGCCGCCAGGCATGGATTGCAGGCCCGCGTCGTGGAGTTTCTTCATGCCTTCTTCAATGGTCAGCTTTGCCTTGCGGAACATGTAATCCAGTTCCACGGCGGTAAAGCCCTTGATGTGTAGGTCCGGGCGGTGGGCGCGGATCTTGCTGATCAGTTCACAGAAGAAGTCCAGGTTCATTTTCGGGTGCACCCCACCTACGATGTGCACTTCGGTAACGGGCTGCCCATCGTATTTTTTTACGATGTCCAGCATCTGGTCTATGCTTAGTTCCCAGCCCTCTTCCTTGTTCTTGTAAAGACGGGAGTAGGAGCAGAATTTGCAGGTGAAGATGCAGACGTTCGTGGGTTCAATATGAAAATTGCGGTTAAAGTAGGTATTGTCGCCATGCATGCGCTCCCGCACGTGATTGGCCAGGGCGCCTGCAAAACCTACGTCGGCTTTTTCAAACAGCAGCAGGCCGTCTTCCGGCGTTAATCTTTCCTGTCTGAGCACTTTTTCGGCTACAGCTTTCAGGCCCGCATCCAGTGAGGGTCTTTGCAGCAGCGCTTCAATTGAGGGGGAGGCTTGGCTAGTCGTCATTTTACTTTCACTATTTTAATGGTCTTCTTGCGATCCCGGTAAATAAGTTTCACAAAGTAAACACCATTTGCCTCATTTGCCAAATCAAAAGTAATGCGGTTGTTGGCCCCGATATCGCCGGCGCTGCGGGTCATAATCAGCCTGCCGGAACCATCGTAGACCGCAAAGTTCTGGAGGTCGGATGGGATCTCGTAGAAGCCAATGGTAACGGGCCCGTTCGTGGGATTAGGCCAGTAGAGCATGCCTTTTTCCTGGAGCAGCGGGTTCACCGCTTTGGTCACCAGGTTGATATTGTCCAGGTAGATATTGTTCTCATAGTTGGTGATGTTACGGAACACTACCTGGTAGCGGCTGCCCCTTACCAGTGCTGTAAGATCAATGGAATCGCGGCGCCAGTCACTGGCCAGGGTAGGCGTAAACTCGCCGTTCACCGGTGTCTGGCGGGTTACCAGGGTGGCGCCGGCTTTTTTGTAAGGTGTGGTCTCGTAGGTGAGGCCGCAGTCTTTGGTGACCAGTACCTGCAATGTATCCCAGTAAGTATTGGTACCATGGATGTCTGAGGTGGTGGCGGCTGCGATATCGAAAAACAGGAACACGGAATCAGTGCTGGCCGGTGCATTGTATACCGATGTAAGCAGCTCATCTACCGGGCCATTGCTGGCATAACCCAGGTTGCGCATTTCCACGGAATGGGCGCTGTTGTGGCCTACATCCCGGTTCAGTTCCCAGGTGAAGGAATTATCCGGGTTATTGATCTTCCAGCCACCGGGCGGGAAATCATCGCTCTCGAAACCTTCCACCAGCGGGTAGGTACCGTCTGCATCATAATGGAAACTGCCATGGGCGGTGTCGTTGCTATGGTCCTGGTCTGTTACGCCATTGGGCAGGTCGGTATATACATCAAACGTAAAATGGCCGGTATCCACCACGCTGGAGGGCAGTGTTATTACCGTAGTAGCCAGGGACGCCAGGCTGCCGGTCCAGTTATAGGTTACGGGAGCGCTGTTATTGATGCGGTAGGATATTTTTACGGATTGCAGGGGAGTGGTGCCTTTATTCTTCAGGATGAGGGTGGGGGCTACTTCATTGTCGCACACCTTGTCCATGGGCCCCAGCAGGGCAAAGGCCTGGGCGTCATTGGCCAGCAGGTTTACCGGCTGGCAGCCCTGTGAGTTGATCAGGGAAGCGCGCTGCAACTGCCATACGCCATCCATCACAGTAGCCTGGCCGGCGGTAAAAAGGTGCATACAGGCATCGTCCGTATAGTCCATGTAGTTCATGAACATAATACCAGGGTAGGTGGGGGAACATAGGTCCGTCATCGGGAAGCCGGGACAGCCAAAGGTGCGCTTGCCCTGGGGCGGCGTATCTGCAATGCCATCGTCCACGGTGCAGCGGGCCACGCCATCCGCGTCATCATCGCCCCAGATATGGTGCATGCCAAAGTAATGACCTGTTTCATGGGTTACCGTGCGGCCGCCGTTGTAGGGGCTTTCCGCGGTGCCACTGGTGCCAAAGCCGGTATAGTCCACCGCAATGCCCTGTTCT
Source organism: Chitinophaga parva (assembly GCF_003071345.1). Lineage (NCBI taxonomy): Bacteria > Pseudomonadati > Bacteroidota > Chitinophagia > Chitinophagales > Chitinophagaceae > Chitinophaga > Chitinophaga parva. The sequence goes on from NZ_QCYK01000002.1 coordinate 1,333,767, forward strand.
TCCTTCGGGTAGCCGGCACCGGGAAGGGTGGCTACGCCCAGGTTGCCGGAGGCAAGCTGGCATACCCAGATATTGAAATAGCTGTCGCTGTCCCATGCGTCGGAACCACCGGTGCTGGTGTATTTCACATCCTGGGCGGCGGTGGATACCTCAAAGGGGGCGTGGCTGCTGGTCACCCTTACCACCCCGGTAGCCGGATCCCCATTGGGCGTACGCTGGGCCAGGCAAAACTGGATATGGGTATGCCCGATGATGGGTTTCCAGACGGCGGGCACTGCGGCGGTATCTGCATTGTCCCCGGCAAAATCCTCGTTCAACACCTTCATTTGCTGGGCTACCTGCAGGTCTGTGATCACGCTGGGATCCGGCATCACGATATGGATGACCACCGGCACCGTGATGGTGCTGGGCACGGCCGTGGTGCGCAGGTTGCGCATGTTTGCCAGGTGCTGTAGCAAGGCTTGCCGCTGCTGCTTGTAAGCCGTTTCCAGCTTGGGATTTTGTGCAAACAAATGTTGCATGGCTTCATCCGTACCGCAGCGTCTTTGCGCTATGGCCTCAGTTCCACAGAGGATCGCCAGGAAAAGAAATAAGTATCGACGCAATTCGGTAAGGGTTTTAGTAGATGGTAGAATGGCTAAAGAAGCAGCATTTTGTTGCAATAATATAAAATGTATTCAGCATAAAAGCCTAAACAGGACAAATCATGGTTTTGTTGCGGCCAATGCTTTTACACAGGGCTTTGATATTCATTAAATAAAATTAATATTTGTGGTGGTAAAGGGTTTTTAAAAAAATTGTTACATGCATTCAGACGGGCATATAACGCTTTGGAAGGCTATTTTAGTTTGCGGCTTACTTTCGGGGATGTTTTTTGAAACAGGTGAGCAGGCGCTTTCCGCGCATGGGCGCGGGATGGGTGGCGCAGATGATCTGGGGCGCGCTGCGCGCGAAGGGATAGCGGGTGATACGACCGTGGTGCCGGAAAACAATACAACCCTGGATACACCTGGTGTTAACAAAGTGGATACCACCGGCGCAAGCAACGTCTTAGCAGCAGGAAGCCGGGATACGATGTATATGAAACCGCAGGAGCAGCTGCAATTGTCTGCTGTAGCGGATTCCAGCCAGGTTGCTGTTGCAGTTGCAACACCGGCAGCACCACCGGCACCACTTTTCATTGGCCATGATACCACTATCTGCGCGGGCATGGTCATCCTGCTGCACGCAGGTACCGGTTTCCGGCGCTACGAGTGGTCTACCGGTGATACCACGGAAAGTATCATCGCAAATGCAGGCCAGTACCAGGTAAATGCTACGGACAGCCTGGGAGTGCACGTGAGCAATATACGACAGGTGCATGCCGCCGCAAGGCCGGAACTGGGCATTACCAGCCGGCCCATTGACTGTAAACATGCTTCTGCCACGCTTACCCTGCACCCGGACGGGGGCGCCGGCGGGCCTTACGCCTTTGCCCTGGAAGGTGGCGCTTTTACCCGTGGCCCGCTTTTTCCCGGCATGGCGCCGGGTGATTATGTATTCCGGGTGCGGGATAGCCTGGGATGCCTGTCTGCCCCCGAGCCCTTTACCGTAAAGGGTTTCCCGGAGCGTACATTGCTTACCTCTGCCATGGTCAGTGGTGCGCGTTGCCCGGGTAGCGACGATGGCTCCATCCAGGTAAATATTGACCACGGCACGCCTCCTTTCACCTTTGCGCTGGATGGGCAGGCGGCGCGGTCCAACAATGTATTCAGCCATGTTTTTGCAGGACAGCATACCGTTATTGTGCAGAGTGATTTTTGTGCAGATACGCTGCAGGTTACGGTGAGCGGGCGTGCGCCCCTGCATTTTTCGCCGGTGGTGGGAGATGAGACCAGTTTGCATAACGGCCGCATCGCCTTGCGCCCTGGCGGTGGTACGCCGCCTTATGATATTTCCTGGGACCAGGTGCCGGTGAAGGATACCGTGTTGTTGCATTTGCCGGCGGGTATTTATACGGTGCACCTGGTGGATGGTTTTGGTTGTGGGGCGGATACGAGTATCGTGGTGCGGGGTAGGGTGCCGGCGGCGAATGGTCCGGTGGCGGCAGGGCGGAAATCCAGAAAGGGAAAAGAGGGGCAAAAGAAGTGACTTATCCTGGTATTGCCAATGCCTTTTCTCCGAACGGCGCTGGTAAAATAACGCAGCCGCATTGGCATAAAATAAAAAAGCAGGTCATTAGTGTGACCTGCTTTTTTGTAACAGCCTGCATGAAAAAACGCAGGCATTGCGGCCTGCGTTCTCCAGTTGATATTACATCCAGCTTTATATCTCTTACAGGTGAGCCTGTATTTTTTTCTCGAGTACGGAGCGGGGAGCAGCACCTACTTGTTTATCCACCACTTCGCCGTTCTTAATGAACAGGATAGCGGGAATGCTGGTGATACCGTAAGCAACAGACAGTTGCGGGTTCTGATCTACGTTCACTTTGCCAACTTTTACTTTGCCAGCATAGTCCTTAGACAGTTCCTCAACTACGGGACCGATTGCGCGACAGGGACCGCACCATTCTGCCCAGAAATCTACTACGCTCAACTGTTCAGAGCTTAACACTTCTGTCTGAAAGTTTGAGTCTGTGAATTCGAGTGCCATATGATTTATTTTATTGTTTGCTTTATTGATTTTTCCGTGTGTAAGTTATAACAAATAACGAACCGTGATGCAAGGTACTGCATTTTTGACCGGCTACCTATTGAGAATCTCTATATAGGTATCGATGTCCCGCTGCTTCCCCAGGAAGGATGCTAATTCATCATTCATTTCCAGGTGCCTGTTGAAGGTATGCAATTTAATGGCCAGGTTATCGTCCCGGTCTATCAGCTGTATGAAGAGCTCTGCGCTGCCAGGATGGCGGGATGCATTGTCTACCAGGAAGTCTACCGTGCTCTTGGTGAGCAGCTTGGGCATGGTTACCAGCACCACGCTTTTGGTATGGGTTTTCTTCACTTCCTGCAGCAACTGTATGCCGTTGATCTTGAACTCGTATTCATTCTCATTGAAGCGTTTGGACTTAAAGCCCCCGTTGATGTACAGGCAAAGGCCGGTTTTCATGTAGGAGGAAAAACGGATAAAGTCTTCGCTCCAGAGGGCAAATTCAAACTTGCCGGAGTAGTCTTCCACGGTAAGCACGCCAAACTGGCGGTTGTTACGGGAAATGCGTTCCACCGCGCTGGTCACAAATACCGCCAGGCGGAAATTGCGCTCCCGGCTGCGCCCGCCGGTACTGCCCGGTGTGGTGATCTCTGCCTGGTAGTCCAGCAGCTTCTGGATGGGATCCATTTTGTAGTGCTGCAGCTCAAATTTATAATCGTCCAGGGGGTGGCCGGAAATGTAGATGCCGGTCACATCCCGCTCATGGTTCAGTTTTATGATCAGCGGCCAGGGATCGCAGGGGGCTATCTTGGGCGGCTCCACGGCGGGCATGTCATCCATGGCAAAGAGGCTGCCCACGGTGGTGCCACCGGCGGCCACCTGGTTGCCAAATTTTACGATCTTGTCCAGCCCGGTCATCGTATCCCCTTCCGGCTTGTGGAAGTACTGGGCGCGGTGCAGGGCCGGGAAGCAGTCAAATGCACCGGACATTACCATGGCTTCCAGTGATTTCTTATTCACCATGCGCTGGTTCACGCGCTTGATCATGTCGAAAATAGAGGTGTAAGGGCCGCCTTTTGTGCGCTCCTCGATCAGGTTCTCGATGGCTGCTTCACCCACGCCTTTGAGGCCGGCCAGGCCCACGCGGATGGCGCCGCGGCTGTTCACCGCAAAGCCTTTGAACGATTCATTCACATCCGGCTGCAATACCTCGATGCCCATACGCTTGCACTCTTCCATGAAGAAGGTGATCTTTTCAATGCTGCTGGCGTTGTTCAATACCGCAGACATATACTCGGCCGGGTAGTGGGCCTTGAGATAGGCCGTCTGGTAGGCCACCAGTGCGTAGCAGGTAGAGTGGGATTTGTTGAACGCATAAGAGGCAAATGCTTCCCAGTCCGTCCAAACTTTATCCGCTGCCTTGGTATCATGCCCACGTTCGGCGCAGCCGGCCATGAACTGGGATTTCATTTTGTCCAGTACGGCTTTCTGCTTTTTACCCATGGCCTTACGCAGTACGTCCGCATCGCCTTTGGAGAAGCCGGCCAGTTTCTGGCTGAGCAGCATTACCTGTTCCTGGTATACGTTAATGCCGTAGGTATCGCTTAAGTATTCTTCCATGGCATCGATATCGTACGTGGTCACTTCCAGGCCGTGTTTACGGCGGATGAAGGTGGGGATGTACTCGATAGGCCCGGGGCGGTACAGGGCGTTCATGGCAATGAGGTCATCAAAACGGTCGGGCTTCAGTTCACGCAGGTATTTCTGCATACCTGGCGACTCAAACTGGAATGTACCGTTGGTCTCGCCTTTTTGGTACAGCTCATAGGTCTTGGGATCGTCCAGCGGGATATAGTCGATGTCTATTTCCACGCCGTAGTTCGCTTTGATCATATTCAGCGCACCCTTAATAATGGTGAGGGTTTTGAGGCCCAGGAAGTCCATCTTGATAACGCCGGCACTTTCAATAATGCTGCCTTCAAACTGGGTTACCAGCAGGTCGGAGTCTTTGGCCGTGCTCACGGGAATGAGGTCGTGCAGGTCTTGGGGGGCAATGATGATACCCGCCGCGTGGATGCCCGTGTTGCGCACGGAGCCTTCCAGTACACAGGCTTCGCGGAGTACTTCGCCCTGCAGGTCGTCGCCTTTGATCAGCTCCCGGAGTTTTTTTACGTTTTCAATGTCTTCGCCGCCCAGGCCTTCCTTATCGGCCAGGCTTTTTTCACCCTCCAGCGGGGCGTTGAAGATGCGGTCCAGCTGGATGCCCGGCTTGTCCGGTACCAGCTTGGCCAGCCCGTTGGAATCGGGCAGGGGCAGGTCCATTACGCGGGCCACGTCCTTGATGCTCATCTTGGCGGCCATGGTACCGTAGGTGATGATCTGCGCTACCTGGTTCTTGCCATATTTCTGTACTACGTAATCAATTACCTTCTGGCGGCCTTCATCGTCGAAGTCCGTGTCAATATCGGGCATGCTCTTGCGTTCCGGGTTAAGGAAACGTTCGAACAGGAGGTTGTATTTAATAGGGTCGATATTGGTGATCCCAATGCAATAGGCCACCGCGGAACCCGCCGCAGAGCCACGCCCCGGGCCAATGAACACCCCCAGGTCGCGCCCGGCCTTGATGAAGTCCGACACGATGAGGAAGTAACCGGCAAACCCCATTTTCTCAATTACATCCAGCTCAAAGTTGAGGCGCTCTTCCACTTCCGGCGTGATCTCCGCATAGCGGGCGCGGGCGCCTTCCATAGTGAGGTGGCGCAGGTAGTGGTCCTGTGTAAAGAATTCTTTGGGAATGGGGAAGTTGGGCAGCAGGATATCGCGCTTCAGGTCCAGCAGCTTCACTTTATCCACTATCTCGTTGGTATTGTCAATCGCCGCGGGCAGGTCATGGAACAATGCCGTCATTTCTTCCGTGGTCTTGAAGTAGAACTGGTCGTTGTAGAAAGCAAAGCGGGTGTTCTTCGGGGAGGCCTCGTCATCCGAGAATTCCTTCATGGTGGGCGTGCTCTTTTTCTCACCGGTGTTGATGCAAAGCAGGATGTCATGCGCGTTGGCATCTTCCTGGTCCACGTAGTGGGAGTCATTGGAAGCGATCACCTTCACATTATATTTTTCAGCAAGCTTCAACAGCACCACGTTCACCTGTTCCTGTTCGGGAATGCCGTGGCGTTGCAGCTCCACGTAGTAATCTTCGCCAAAAATATCCAGCCACCATTTAAATTCTTTTTCGCCGGCTTCTTCTCCTTTTTTCAGGATCACCTTGGGCACGGAGGCGCCCAGGCAGCAGGTGGTGGCAATGAGGCCTTCATGGTACTGGAGGATCAGTTCCTTGTCGATGCGGGGATATTTACCGTACAGGCCTTCCATGTAGCCGAGGGAACAGAGCTTGATGAGGTTTTTATAGCCTACCTCGTCCTTGGCCAGCAGTACCTGGTGATAGCGGATATCTTTTTCATCCCTTGTAAAGGCCCGCTTGTGGCGGTTTTCCACGAGATAGAACTCGCAGCCCACAATAGGTTTCACTTTCAGGCGTTTGTCCTTGGGATCTTCGGGATTAAGCTTATGGTTATAGGCCTCTGCTACAAACTGGAAAGCACCGAACATGTTGCCATGGTCGGTAATGGCCAGTGCCGGCATGCCGCTGGCCATGGACTTTTTATACAATCCCTTGATGTCGGCAGCGCCGTCCAGCAGGGAATATTGGGTATGTACGTGTAAGTGCGAAAATTTCATATGCTTCTCTGTCGGTTCAGGCACAGGCATTTGTCATCTGCCCCGCAACGACCAAAGGTCTGTCAGTTAGCGCAGATAACAAATTGATGGATTGTAAAATTTATCCACAAAAGGTGTACAACGTACCGTGTACAGCGTACAACGTACTACCAGTGTGAATGACGGTAGCCGTATCCATTACCGGCATTTTATGACAAAATGTAAGCTCGTTGTACGCGGTACGTTGTACATTGTACGATTTTTTAACTAACATTGCGAAAATTTCGACTATTTAAAATGATGATAAAGTTCGCCCGGACCGGTTTGCTGGCTTTGTGCAGTATGTGGCTGCTCAGCGCCTGTTCCTCGACGAAGAAGACTACTTCCATTACCAGGGCCGCGGCGCCGGCCCGCACGCCCACGCAGATGGAGCGCCTGTCTGGCCATAAAGGCAGTTACAACAGGGGAGAGGACCACCAGATCAACCGTGGGCTGACCTTCAGCAACACGTATATTGAAAATGCACATACCTGGCAGTTCAAATATGCGCAGCTGGTGGATGTGCCGGTGGAAGAAGTGATGACCAATGACCGGTTGTACAGCTTTATAGACCAGTGGTGGGGCACGCCCTATCACATGGGTGGCAAGGACAAGACGGGGGTAGACTGTTCCGGTTTTGTGAATATCCTGCTGGCCACTGTGTTCCAGCAGAGCACTTCCGGCACGGCGGCACAGTTGTATGAGCAGACGAACCGCATTGCCAGCAAAGATAAATTGCAGCAGGGCGACCTGGTATTTTTCCGCATTTACAGGAAACGGGTTAGTCATGTGGGGTATTACCTGGACAACGATAAATTTGTGCATGCCTCTACCACGGGGGGCGTGATGATCAGTGACCTGAATGAGCCGTACTGGAAAAAATACTATGCCGGCGGGGGGCGATTGTAGCCCAACATTTCTATATTTGTAACCATACCTTTGCTAAATCCGCGCCCATCATGGTCAAGAGCCCGATCACAAAACAGGAAGCCAAATTGATAACCACTTTCCCCACAGACAGGATCATTGAAGGATACCGTATACACGAAAAAGTGGACGTTCGCCGTTTTTTTGAAGGTATCGACGAAATAGGGTTATATCAATGTCAACAGACGGGTTACCGCTTTTTTCACCCCTCTTCCATCTTCGGAGATGGCAAATTTTATGAAGATCTGGAAAGGGAAAATGAAGCATATTATCCCAAGAAAAAATGGGAACACCAGTATGTGGCCAGCCAGGTAAAGGCAAGCGAAAAAGTACTGGAAGTGGGAGCGGGTGATGGTTTTTTCCTGGAAATCCTCCGTAAAAGGGGCATCCACGCCACCGGTCTGGAATTAAATGATAAGGCCATTGAAGCCGGTCGTGCCAACGGACTGGATATGCATAATGAGTTGATCCAGACCCACGCAGATGTGCATGCCGGAGAATACGATGTGCTCTGCGCTTTCCAGGTATTGGAACATATTTACGACGTGGACGATTTCCTGAAAGCCTGTCTCAAGGCAGTAAAGAAAGGTGGCCGCGTTATTTTCGGTGTGCCTAACAACAATCCGTATCTCTACAAGCATAATAAGTGGGACCTGCTCAACCTGCCTCCCCATCATGCAGGACATTGGAGCCCAGCGGCATTCCGGGCATTGCCGGGTTATTATGATGTGCATATTTCCAAACTGATAGTGGAACGGCTGCACTATAAGCTGGGCCAATACAAGATCTGGTATCTTGCTCAGCGCGATTATTATCTGGAAACCAAGCCCTGGCTGGGAAAACTCATGTCTGCCGTGCCCCGCCCACTATATAAGATGCTCACTGCGGCCGTGTCGCCATTTATTCAGGGCCGGAACATCATTGTGATATTTACAAAAACTAAGTAAGGCATTGGCACAGCGCAAACCACACCTGCTTTTTATCGGGCATGAAGGCTCCTTCAGCGGCGCGCCCATCCTGCTGCTTAACCTGATGCTGCTGGTAAAAGAGGAAGTCGATATCACGCTAGTGGTGCGCAGGGATGGACCTTATGTAAAAGAGTATGCCAGGCATTTCCCGGTAATGGTATTGAAGTCCGCCGGCTATGGTAAGGGCGGCATTTTAAAGCGCCTGGGAGATATGGCAAGGAACCGCTGGCAACTGGCCCGTCTTTTTGCCCGCATGCCCCGTATAGACCTGGTATTCAACAACACGATCGTGAACGGGAAGCTGCTTAAAACGCTGGCCTTCTTCAAAAAGCCCGTGGCCACGTATGTACACGAGCTGGATGAAGTGATCAAAGCCTACCTGCCCACGGGGGACGCCGCTCTCACCTTTACACATACACGCCAGTTTGTCTATCCTTCGCTGAAAGTGAAGCAGGTACTGCAGTCCATTGGGAATGTACCGGAGCAGCGGCTGCAAGCGCTGAATTATTATTTTCCCGTGGATATGTCGCTGGTACACATGCCTTCCGCATTCAATGCTTACTTAGGCGATTTCCGGTTGCGTTACGGATTGGAAGATGCAAGCATGGTAGTAGGTGGAATGGGACTTGTTTCCCAGCGTAAAGGCACCGATATTTTTGTGGAGACCTGTGCAGCCGTTGTGAAAGAAAATCCTGACATCCGTTTTTGCTGGATTGGTAGTTTTGAGTCCCCGGAAGAAGAAGCGCGCTACAGGAAAATGTTGATGGATAAAGGATTACAGAGACACTTGGTTTTTACCGGGCCCCTGCCACATAGCTACTACAATACAATTCCCTTCGACGTGTTCTTCCTTTCCTCGCGTGAAGATCCTTACCCGCTGGTAGTGTTGGAGGCCGCATTTATGGGCGTGCCTTCCGTGTGTTTTGCCGGCGGCGGCGGCATACCTGAGTTTGTGGGGAATGATGCAGGCTGGGTCTTGCCCCAAATGACCGCGGCGGCGGCTGCCCGACTATTGTTGGGCCTTTACAACGACCTGGACGCCCGTGAACAGAAGGGGAAACAAGCCATGCGGAAAGGCCTTGCACTGCATGGAGATCCCACCCTAGTGGTCTCCCAGTTCCGCGCTATCATAGATCCCTTACTAGACCTATGACCTGCTTATTATTGCTTTTACTTTTTCCAGTCCCATACTCCACAATTTATTAGCGTCTTCAGAGATGTGAAGGCTGAGCAGCACCGCGGCGTTTAACCCTGTAAACAGGGCTGATTTGCAGGCAATGTCAAGGAGTGGATTAGATACATCTACCAGGAGCCGTACAATGAAAAAATTGACTGCCAGGATCACCAGCACCGCACCATTGCGCCAGGTGAAAGGCTGCATGTCAAATTTTACCCAAATGAAAATATAGCGCACGAGATTAAAGAAGAAGTAAGCAATGAGCGTGGCCATGGCAGAACCGGTGATGCCGAAGTGCCGGATCAGGATGTAGTTCAATGGGATGAGCATAAGCAGCAGGGATACAGTGGAAATGAAATCTACCCGCCAGTAACGGGAGGTGGCAATGATCTGGGCATTTACGCCGGTACCGAGTTCCACCATCTTGGTAAGGCCGAGAAAAACCAGTACCATTTCCCCCTGTAAAAACGAAGCTTTGATGTGGAACACCTCGAAGGCTGCATGAAGGTTTAACAGCACCAGGCCAAAAAGAAAGCCGGCAAAAAGCAGCATGTTCAGGGCAGTTTTCCGGTAAATACTGGCAATGCGCTCCATGTCCTTGTCTTTCCACGCCTGCGCTATCACCACCACTGATACAGACACCAGTCCGCGCTGGGGCCCTTCCATCAAAGACGTCAGGTAATTGGCAAAATTGAAGATACCTGTTTGTGTGAGGCTTAAAACGCTGGAGATTATAAACCCGTCAAAATTGCGGGCCAGCATGGTGAACAGAGAGGCAAAAAATACAAAGCTGGCAAAGGGCATCATCTTTTTATACATGCGCCGCGTGATCTTGCTGGTCTTGAAAGTAAGCGAGATCTGTCCTTTGCGGTATAAGTAAAAAAGTAGTCCCAGAAAGATGATGCCGTATAAAAAAGAGTAGGCAATAATGAACTGGTTGAAATCGATCCATTTGAAAATATACAGCGCTATCAGCACTGTAGTAAGCAGGCGGAGCCCCAGCTCTTTGAAGAAATTGGCAGCTATGGATGAAAAGTGGTTCCAGGCCTGCGCTTCCAGCATGGAAAACAGCAGGTAGAATAAAGTCATGGGGTAAACAGTATAGAGGTAATGTACCAGTAATGGGGAGTTCACAATAAAATATTGCCCGATAAAGCCCTGGAACACATAAGCCAAAATGCCAATGACAATGTAGCCGGATAACGACAACATGAGCATTTTAGTGAACAGGTCCCGCTCTTGCAGAGGCAGCCGGTCGCGGTAGTACGGATAAAAGCGGTACAGGATGGAAATACCACCCAGGTTGGACAATGCAAAAAAGGTCGTGCTCAGATCAAACAACTCGCGGGTGAGCCCGTACTGGGCTTCCGTGAAATATTTTCCGGTAAATAATAATGTGTTGATGGCGCCAATGGCAAAACCGATATAAATAAAAAGTGTTGAAGTAATACTTTGTTTTCTGATAATACCCATTGCTGTGCTTATGAATCCGTGTAAAGATGGGAAAAAATGACCATTCGGGGAAGCCACTGTCGCAACGCACTGTTAAAAACAACACAATATCTGCGAAATGGACAGCTGCCCCAAAGTTTGTATTTTTGAAACTTCACCAAGAAAAGCCACCGCTCCTGCATGATCTCCGTTATCATCTGTGCTCCCGATAGAAACCGTGCCGCCGGCATCGCCGCCCACGTAGCCGCCACCATTGGCCTGCCGCACGAAGTGCTGCTGGTGCCCGATGCCCTGGCCCAGGGCGGTATGTGCCCCGCGTACAATAATGCCGCCATCCAGGCCCAATATCCCCTGCTCTGCTTCATGCATGATGATGTGGAGCTGCATACACCGGATTGGGGACTGCGGGTGCTGGCCCATTTTGAGGCAGATCCCACCCTCGGCCTCATTGGCCTGGCGGGCAGCCGGTACAAAAGCGCCGTGCTTTCCGGCTGGGCCAGCGGCCGCCCCCAGTATGATTGCTGCAATGTGCTGCAATCCACGCCCGGCGGAGCCCCCGCCAGGGTATGGCTACACCCCGGCGATGCCGCAGACATGCGCGTGCCCGTAAAGACACTGGATGGTGTATGGCTTTGCACCCGCAAGTCCGTGTGGGAGCAGGTGCGCTTCAGCAGCAGCATCCCGGGCTTCCATTTTTATGACATCGACTTCAGCCTGCGTGTAAGCCAGCACTTCACCGTGGCTAATGTATATGACGTAGACCTGCTGCACTTTTCAAAAGGTAACTTTGGCGATGCCTGGATCTCCAATGCCATCCGTTTCCACCAGGAGTGGAATACCGTACCTTTGCCCACCAGCATAGATACCGCGCCGGCTGGCACGGAAGTGGCCGTACAGCATTTCTGGCTCAACCGGCTGCTAAAGGAGCCTATCAGCGGCACCCTGCGCCGGCGGTGGCTGAGGCTCAACAAGGTGGTTCAAACACCCGCCCTGTGGAAAGAAGGCTTTAAATTTTTTATTTTCCCGGCCTGGCAACGGCTCAAAAAAGGATAACACAACGTGAAAGTTTCTGTATGTATACCCGCTTATAAAAATCCCGCTTTCCTGCGCCGGGCACTGGATTCCCTGGTGCTCCAGCAAATGGAAAGCTGGGAGCTGGTGATCACGGACGACAGCCCGGATGACAGCGTGCGCCAGGTGGCAGATGAATACAGCCAGCGCCTGCCCATCCGTTATTTTAAGAACACCCCGGCCCATGGAATGCCGGCCAACTGGAACACTGCGTACGACAAATGCCAGGGTGACTACATCAAGATCCTCCATGATGACGACTGGCTGGAAAGCCCGCTGGCCCTGCAAAAGATGACAGCAGCCCTGGACGCCCACCCGGACACCGATCTTGTTTTCAGCGCTTACCGCAATCAATACCTGGCCACCGGCCGCACAGAAGAAGTACACTGCAGCGCTTTTTATCAGCAACTGTTACAGGAAGACCCGGTGAACCTGTTCCAGACCAATTTCATTGGCCCGCCCAGTGTGATCATGCACCGCAACAAGCCGGCTTACCGCTATGATGTGCAAACCCGCTGGGTAGTGGATATTAATTTTTACATGGAAGTATTGACCCACAACCCGCGTTTTGTATACATTGATGAGGTGCTGGTGAATGTGGGCATAGGAGAGGAGCAGATCACGCAGGACTGCTTCCGCAACCGTGAAGTGGAGATCCCGGAAAACTTTTACCTGCTGCAAAAACGCGGCGTAAAAGCGCTCAATAATATTTATGTCTATGATTTTTTCTGGCGCAACATGCGCAACCTGGAGATCAGGAACGCCGCAGACCTGCAGGTAAGCCGCCTGGCCGTACCCATACCGCCCACCGTGCTGCAGATCGTGCAGCGACAGCGGGTGTTCCCCTTGTCCGTGTTGCGCATAGGGCCGGTGTCCAAGTTATTGATGACCCTTTCATTTTTGTTCCGTAAACGCGCCTGATGCAGCTTTCCATTATCATCGTCAATTATAAGAGTGCCGCGCTCATCGTGGATTGCGTCCGCTCCATCCAGCGGGAAACGAAGCAGGTTGCCTACGAGATCATCGTGGTGGACAACCAGTCCGGCGATGCCAGTGAGGCTACTATTAAGGCTGCCTGCCCCGGAGTGCAATGGTTGCAAATGGGCTACAACGCCGGGTTTGCACGGGCCAATAATGCGGGCATCCGCATAGCAAAGGGGGAATTCATATTGCTGCTTAATCCTGATACGTTGGTGCTGGATGGAGCACTGGATAAATGCGTGGCGCGTTTCGCAGAAAGTGACCTGGTGGCCTGCGGGGTGCAGTTGCTCAACGAAGACGGCACACCTCAGATCTCCGGCAATTACTTCATGAAAGGAGGGCTCAATCACCTGCTGCCATTGCCTTACTGGGGTGGCCTCATCCGTGCACTGGGCTATGCCATGAAAACCAAAGTGCCCAATGTGCTACAGGCCAGCACTGTACAGCAAGTAGACTGGATCAATGGGGCCTACCTGATGGTGAAGGCCAGCGTGCTGCCCCAAACCGGCCTGCTGGACGAAGATTTTTTCCTGTACGCGGAGGAAACAGAATGGTGCAGCCGCCTGCGCAAGGCCGGTAAGCTGGCCATCTTTGGCGACTTGTTTGTAACCCACCTGCAGGGAGAAACGGCCAACGCTACTTTTAAGACCCAGGATAAAGGCTACCATGGCATCTTTGACCGGAAAGGCCTGCAGATCATCCTCTCTAACCACTTGCGGGTGCGCAAGCAGTATGGTGTGCTGTGGTATTTGATCCTGCTGCTGAATTATACCTGGGATGTGCCGGTGTTCTTTATCTGCAGCTTTTTTGATAACCTGTTTCACCTGAAAAACCCTTTCCAGTACTGGGGCTCCGCCTGGGGGCTGGCGGTAAATGTGGCTAAGATGTGGGCATTAACGCCTGAGATCATACGTGGCAAACCGCATTTTTACAAGGTGTTGTGAGCGGTATGCTCCAGCTTTCCCGCTGCTTCGCGGGCAATGTTTTTCCAATCGAAATAAGTCTTAAAACTTTCAGGCACGGGCGTTTGGGCGTCCTGTGTTTGCAACATGGCGGCTACAAAAGCATCCCAGTCATGATCTGGCACTACCTTCAGCTTGGGGGCGGCTATTGTTGCGGGTACGCCGGTGGCCCCGCTTTCACAGCTGATGGCCGTGAGACCGTTTGCAATGGCCTCTACCAGTTTGGTTTTGATGCCGCCGCCTGTCATCACAGGATTGATGAACATACCGGAGCCGAGCAGGTAATCTTCAATGCTTGCTACAAAGCCGGTGTAAATCACTTTCCCGTTTGTTGCCGCAATGGCTTGCTGCAGGTGCCCCGGGAGATTGCCACCACAAATGAGTATTACGAAGGGGAAGCTTGCCCGCTGGGATAGTCTGGGCAGAACATCCGCAACGATATGCTGCACGGCATTTGCATTGGGTGGATAGCCCAGGGCGCCGTTAAACTGGTAAATGAAGGTATCCGGTGCCAGGTTATGTGCGGTCAGCAGTTGCTGCCGGTAACGCTCCCTGTCCTTTATTTCAGGGGCTTCCATGCCAAAGGTGACCACGCTGGCGCGGGATGGGTGTACACCATAATGGGTGATGGCGTAATCCGCGTCCGCCTGGGTAATAAAGAAGCTGAATGCGGCCCTGCGGTGGATGTAGCCTTCATAAATTGCCAGGCCCCGCCACCACCATTTCCCAATGGTCTTAAAGCGCTGCGCTTCTATGTTATGGGATTGTACCACGAAAGGCACACCCGTGAACAGCTTTAGCAGTATTGCCATCCAGCCCATGTAAGGGTGCTCCAGCAAGACTACCTGTGCCTTTTGCTGCTTTACCAGCCGGGCAAGTTTAAATACGTTGAGGGGATTGATATAACGGGTAGGGCTATCTGAAAATAGCCGGTGCAGGGTGTAGGGCAACGCCGGCGCTTCGTTCCTGCGCACAGACACCACTTCCAGCTTGCAAAAGCCCGCCAGGGCAGCGAAGAACGATGTGATGTACCGTTCGCCTCCATTCCTGGCGGGCAGTATCTTATAAGGCGCTATGCCCAGTACACGGATCATGCGGGCTGGGGATCGTTCTTTTTACCACGGAAACCCAGCACCAGGCCAATGATCACGACCACCAGGGTAGCCGCGTAGCTGAAGATGGAGATCTTGCTGCCGGTGTAGTAAGAGGCCGGTTCAAATCTAAATTCGATCTTATGCTGGCCAGCTGGCACAGACATGCCTCTCAACAGGTAGTTCACGCGGCTGTAGGGCGTTTCCTTGCCATCAATAAAGGCTTTCCAGCCTGCCTTGTAATAAACCTCGGAGAACACGGCATATTGCGGTGTGCTGGTGTTGGACGTATAGGAAATGCTGTTCAGGTCATTGCTGATCAACTTGATGCTGGCCGTAGAGTCCGCGGCGCTGGCGGGCGGGGTGGTCACGTCTGCCTTGTAGCGCTTGTCGATCACTACGGTGGTCTTTGTATCCAGGCTGTCCAGTGTTTTCATTTCCATATCGGCGTTGTCGGCCCAGATGATGTGCTGTACAAACCAGGCATTGCCCAGTGCCTCGGGGTTACGTTGTGCCACCGGCGCTGCGGCTTGTTGCTGCTGGCCGGGCTGTTGTTGCCCGGGTACTATCACATACTTAGTGTTCAGCATGTTCAGCACGTGTATGTTATTCTTGCGCAGCTGACGGTCAATCAGGTCCACATACAGTTGCAGCTTTGCCGGATGGTAACCACCAATGGAGTGGTGATAATAAGAGGTAAAGGCGTCTGTAAAGGGATCGGTAGTGAGATTGAGTACGCGGTAGTAAGGATCCGGGTCCTGGAGGATCTGCTGGTCTGCGGAGGTTTCCGGGAAGTTAGCTGAATACGTGGCCGCGTCCTGGTAGTTCTTATCGCTCAGGTAGCGCAGGTCCACGCCCAGCAGGTCTATCAGCGTGATGACCACCAGGCCGCCCAGCAGGTAATTGCGTTTCAGTTTTCCGTTGTAGTAGAACCAGATCATTGCAACGGCGAGGGCTGCAAAGATAATGGAGCGGAATACGTCGCTGCGGAACAGGGACTGGCGGTCTTTTACGATGGCCTGCATGAGTTGCTCGCCGGCCTGTTGTGCCAGTTGGGCGTCATTGGTGCTGGAATAAGATACCATGAAGGAAGCCAGCAGCAGGAAGCCCAGGATACCACCGGTTACGTAAAAGCTGCGTTTCAGTTTGGTCCACAGTTCCGGAGAAGGTTTGGCGGAAATCAGCGCCTGTAGGCCCAATGCCGCCATGATAGCCACTGCCAGCTGGGGGATGACCAGTGCCTGGGAGGGCGCGCGGAACTTATCGTAGAAAGGAAGATGATCGAACAGGAAGTAGTTAAACAATTTAAAGTTGCTGCCCCAGGCCAGGAAAATACCAAAGATGGTTACGGCCAGCAGCCACCATTTATGCCAGCTATCCACCAGGAACCAGCCCATGATGGCCAGCATACAGATCACAATACCCAGGTACACCGGGCCGGAAGTGAAGGGCTGGTCGCCCCAGTAAGTGGGAATGTGGGCAAGGGCCTGCTCTGCCTGCGCATCGGGATAACCCATGGCCTTCAGGGCTTCATAGGTGTTGGAGCCCGGGGAAAGCTCACCACCGCTGGCGCCCCCGTTTACATTGGGCACAAAGAACGTAAAAGTCTCAAACAGGCCATAGCTCCAGTTGAAAGCATACTCGCGGTCGCGGGTGTCTTTGCTGGCAGGGGCTGCGTTGGCATCTGTTGTATTTGCATCTGCGGTTACAGGTGTCAGTTCAGAGGCTCCGCCGCGGTTAGATGCTTTTGAATATTCATAAGTGGTCCACAGCAGCATGGCATTGGAGCCAATGGCAAAACCAACGGCGGCAATGATCAGTGCTGCGCTGATGAACAAATGTTTGTATTGTTTGGCGATGATGTTGTACACTGCAAATACCAGGCAGATAACGCCCAGCACCAGGAAGAAGTAGTAAGTGACCTGCAGGTGGTTTGCTGCCACAAAATAGTCCAGGAACAGGGCCATTACGCCCGCACCCAGCGCATATTTTTTACGCAGGATCAGCATGAGGCCTGCCACCACGGCCGGCAGGTAGCTGAGGGCCAGCATCTTGGAGTCGTGGCCGGTGGCCACGATGATCGGGTCATACGAAGAATAGGCATAGCCGATAGCGCCCAGTAATGCTACCCATGGACTGGCGCCCAGCACCACGCAAAGCAGGTAGAAGCCCAGGCCTGCCATGAAGAAGTAAGCCATCGGTTTGGGCAGTCCCAGCGAAAAGATGTGCTGGATCCAGTCTAACTGGCGGTAGGGCGATTCTGCGGAGAGCTGGTAAGTGGGCATACCACCAAACATGCTGGTGGTCCATAGTGGGGTAATGCCGTGTTTTGCCTTGTAATCCATGGATTCCTTGGCAGTGGCCTGCCATTGGATATTATCGCTCTGGCTGAGCACCTTGCCAGATAGTACGGGTTTGCAATAGATAACAGCTATCAGCAGTAAGATAAGCGCAGCTACGAAGTGCGGCAACGCCACTTTCAGCCAGTTATTCTTCATATTTATTTATTTAATATTCTGACAAGGTAGCAAAAATATTATTTTAGAATAATTTTGAGCATGCAACTGGTTAGATTTCTCTTAAAATTAGCATTCATCTGTAACTGCTGTTTCCTGCTTATTGCCGTGCTGCAACGGGTGGATGCACAGGGCCAGTTTAAAAGCTTCACAGCCGGCCTGGCGTCCCTGGGTATCCTGCTGGCGCCCTATCTGAATGTGATCTGTATACTGCTGGCCGGCCTGTTCCTGCTACTGCGCCGCATCAGCTGGAAAGCGCTGCCACCCTGGGTTTTCATAAGTAACATTGTAATTTTACTGCTTCAAATATTCACATGATCAACAAACTATTGAGTGATAAGCCCACCCGCCTGCTGATTATTTTTACCAGCTTTTTTGTGGCAAATGCCCTGATCGCAGAATGCATCGGAGGCAAGATCTTTTCCCTGGAAACCACCTTTGGCCTGCCCATCCATACCTTTACCCTGTTTGGGCAGTCGGGGCTGTCTTACAGTCTTACCTGCGGGGTGTTGCTGTGGCCACTGGAATTTATCATCACGGATATTGTCAATGAATACTACGGCCC
The DNA here is from genome assembly GCF_003071345.1 of Chitinophaga parva. Classification (NCBI taxonomy): domain Bacteria; kingdom Pseudomonadati; phylum Bacteroidota; class Chitinophagia; order Chitinophagales; family Chitinophagaceae; genus Chitinophaga; species Chitinophaga parva. The sequence continues at coordinate 1,351,861 of NZ_QCYK01000002.1, forward strand.
CCGGGCGGTGCGCCGCATCTCTTATATTGCAGTAGCGCTGATCAGCTATGCATTCCTCATGTTCTTTTTATCTATCCGCACCCCGCCGGCCGCCTTCTGGCTCAGCACCGGGCAGCCGGATGTACCGGATATGCAGGCCGCTTACAGTAATATTTACGGGCAGGGCATGTGGATCATTGCCGGTAGCATCACGGCCTTCCTGGTAAGCCAGATCGTAGACGTAACGGTGTTCCACCGCATTAAGCGGGTAACCGGTGAAAAGCGGGTATGGCTGCGGGCTACCGGCTCCACGGTGGTATCACAACTGGTGGACAGCTTTATCGTGCTGTATATCGCATTTAAACTCGGGAAGAACTGGAGCTGGCAACAGGTGCTGGCTGTGTGTCTGGTAAATTACTCCTTTAAATTTACCTGCGCCATTGTGCTTACACCGGTGATCTATTTCCTGGAGCACCGCATAGAAAAATACCTGGGTAAGGAAACAACGGAAAAGATGAAAGCTGCCGCTATGGGCAAAGATGATATTGTAGCCGGTGCGGATGTAGTAGCGGGCTAGAATGTGGCGTGTGCCAGGTCATGGGTGATGGCCGCAGCCACCATTTGCCCCCTCATCACGGCCATGGCTACACTCCGCATGGGGGAGGTGTTATCGCCTGCGGCAAATACGCCTTCCACGCTTGTTTTGCCCATGGCATCCACTTCCAGGTGGCCGGTGTTGGTGAGTTTACAACCCAGGTGTGCGGGAATATCGCAGTGCTGCTCAAAGGGGATGCGCGCATACAGTGCATTGAGCGGAAACTGTTGCCCATCGGCAGTTTGCACTGCCCGTACCCGGCCGCCTTCCTGTAGAATGGTTTGCACTGGTACGGTAACCAGGCGGATCTGGTGCTGCTGTAATTTGGCCAGTTGTTCTTCCGTGAAACTGGCAGCACCGTCGGGGAAAAGGATGATGTCATGGGCCCAGTTGACCAGCAGCTTACTGAAATCGAAGATGGCATCCGCAGGGCCGAAGACACCGGTGGGCTGGTCTCTCAGTTCATAACCATGGCAGAAGGGGCAATGGATCACGGTTTTGCCCCAACATGCTGCAAAGCCAGGAATATCCGGGAAAATATCACGGATGCCGGTTGCAAAGACCAGTTTTGCCGCCTGGTACAGTTGGCCCGCGGCCGTCAGTATTTCAAAACCATTGCCTGTTTGCCTGGCGGTGAGGGCCTTGTCTTCCAGGAAATGCACGGTAGGGTAGGCGGCCAGTTCCTGCCTGCCGGCCATGGCAATACTGGCCGGCACGGCCCCATCGTGGGTCAGGAAATTATGGGAGTGCGGGGTGAAGCGGTTGCAGGGAGCGCCGCTGTCTATCACCAGCGTGCGTTTCCTGGCGCGCCCCAGGGTGAGTGCGGCCTGCAAGCCTGCATAACTGCCACCTATGATGATGATCTCAAAATGTTGCTCCATTTTTTTAAATGCAATTTTGTTGCAACAAAAGTAAAAGAACTACTTTTGCAATGCAAGGAAATTCCGCGGCAGAAGCGCTTCCATGCAGGAAAGTAAAATTGTGCACCATGATCTGTAACGATACTGAATTTGCGGATTGCCGCGGCCGTTTACGCGCCATTCATGACACCCTGGACCTGCTGGGCGGTAAATGGAAAGTGACGCTGATGGCTGCCCTTGGTTACGGCCCCCGCCGCTTTACGGACCTGCAAAGAGGCATCAGGGGCATAGGACCCAAAATGCTTACCAGGGAATTGCAGGAGCTGGAAATAAACGGCCTGGTGCAACGTACCGGGCAGGATGGCAAGGTAGTGTACGCCATTACGCCTTACGGGGAAACGCTGGAGCCGCTTATTCATGAAATGGCCCTGTGGGGTCGCGGGCACCGGCAACGTATCATGCAGGGAAATTAGTTGAAAGGAAAAAGAAGGGGGATAAAAACAAAAACCCGGAAGTTTGAATTGCTTCAGGGACATCCGGGAACTGTACTGTACAAATATCCGGATTTTAGCCGATATTTAGCAAAAAATATTTTCCCGGAATGCAATTCAAAGAATTTCAACGGGTTATATCGGCGCGCAGGCTCAGCAGGTACGTAGCAGCCACACGCGGGAATACCCGGAAAGCCATGACCCTTTATCGTTTGAACCTCAGATTGTCTCATGATTTCTTTTCTGTTATCAGTTGCTTTGAAGTAGCCCTGCGCAATGCCATTGATGCCCATTACTCAACAGTGCACGGTGCTGACTGGCTGCGAAATGCTGTTAAATGCGGCGGCATATTTGACAATCATAATTGTGGTAAAACGCCCCACATTATCCGCGAAGCGCTGCAGCGGCTGACGGGGTACGATCATTGCAAATTACTCTCCACGCTGGAATTTGGTTTCTGGCGTTATTGCTTTGCAAAGCACCAGTATTTTGTGGGCGGGCAGTCCCTGTTGCGTATTTTCCCGGAAAAGCCGAAAAGTACGCCTGCACAGCGTTACGACCACAACTTCGTGTTCCGGTCATTGGAACGCCTGAACGAATTACGCAACCGCATTGCTCATCACGAGCCGGTTTGCTTTACCCCTGGAACAGCACAAACCAGTACTGCTCCTATACGGGCGGATTACGCCTTGATTTTACAATTATTTCACTGGATGCAGATCAATCAGGAATCGTTTTTGTATGGGGTAGACCGTATTCAAAATATTTGTGCGCGGATAGACCATTTGCACGCAGGTATAAAATAAAAAAGGACCACATTACTGTGATCCTTTTGAGGTACCGAGCGGATTCGAACCGCTGTACGAGGTTTTGCAGACCTCTGCCTAGCCACTCGGCCACGGTACCCTTTGTTTCCTGTGCAACGTTACGTTGTATTTTTCAATTTTACAGGACTGCAAAAGTAGTAAATTTTCGATATTTGCCAAATCAAACTCAAAATTCCTCCGGGATTTTTTAAATACCCAACAAAATGGCGCAACGTATCGCAGAATCAGAATTGATCTTGAACAGCCGCGGCGCGGTGTACCACCTTGATGTAAGGCCGGAAGAACTGGCCTCCACCGTGATCACCGTGGGCGATCCGGACCGCGTAGGGGAAGTGAGCAAACACTTTGACCGGGTGGAATTTAAAACCCAGCACCGCGAGTTTGTTACACATACCGGCTACCTGGGCCCCAAACGGATCTCCGTGGTGTCTACCGGCATTGGCACAGACAATATCGATATTGTGCTCAATGAGCTGGATGCGCTGGTAAATATTGACTTCAACACCCGTACCGTAAAGGAAAGCCTCACCTCCCTCCAGATCGTGCGCCTGGGCACATCCGGCGCTTTGCAGGGCGATATCCCCGTGGATGCCTTTGTCGTATCGTCCCATGGCCTGGGGCTGGATAACCTCCTGCCTTATTACCAGTTTGAGAACACCGATGCAGAGAAGCTGCTGCTGCAATCTTTCCGCGGACAGGTGGAAGTGAGCAACGGCGTGGCGGCTCCTTATATCATTACTGCCAATGAAAGCCTGGCCGCAAAGTTCCGCGACGGTTTTCATACAGGCATCACCGTTACCTGCCCCGGTTTTTATGCACCCCAGGGCCGTGCGCTGCGTGGGCCGCTTTCCCATCCCCACCTGATAGACCAGCTGACACAGTTCCGCTTCGAGCATCACCGTATTACCAACTTTGAAATGGAAACCTCCGGCATTTATGGCCTGGGTCGCGTGCTGGGACATGATACGCTGTCTATCAGCGCCATCGTGGCAAACCGCATTGCGCAGCAGTTCAGCAAAGACGGCGCCGCGGCAGTACAAAACCTGATCAAACAGGCATTAACTGTACTGGCGCAGTAATTTCATTTTCACTACTTTTACTGCATGAACATTCATTTCTTTAAATACCAGGGCACCGGCAATGACTTTGTGATCATGGACAACCGGGACGGGCATTATGATGCGCTCACCGAAGCACAGATCAAACTGCTGTGCGACCGGCGCTTTGGCGTGGGCGGCGATGGGCTGATGATGCTCAACGTACAGGAGGGATATGATTTTGCCATGCAATACTACAACTCCGACGGCCGCCCCGGCAGCATGTGCGGCAACGGTGGCCGCTGTCTTACGGCCTTTGCCTGGAAAATGGGCATCCGTAAAGACCACATCCGCTTCATAGCCAGTGATGGCCCGCATGAAGCCACCATGGAAGGCGACAACTGGGTAAACCTGCTCATGAAAAATGTGGACAGCGTGGAAGCAGATCCTGCTTTCTTTTACCTCAATACCGGCTCCCCACACTACGTGCAATACGTGGCCCAACTGGGCGATTTTGACGTATACGAAAAGGGCCGCAGCATCCGCTATAACGAGCGCTTTAAAGCCGTAGGCACCAACGTGAATTTCGTGGAGCCGCTGGCAGACAGTAATGGCATTTTTGTGCGCACCTATGAGCGTGGGGTAGAAGATGAAACCTACTCCTGCGGTACCGGTGTTACCGCCGCGGCACTCACCTTTGCCGGCCCCGAAGCCCGCCACTACGAGGTGCCCGTGCAAACACTGGGCGGCAACCTGGTGGTAAAGTTCAACAAAACCGGCCCCCAGACCTATGACCATATCTGGCTCTGCGGCCCTGCCTCCCTGGTATTTGAAGGGGATATTGTGATCTGAAATGGCCTTATGTCTTAGGTACCAGGTACACATGCTTTGCAGCCTGGCGTTACAGGTATCTCAGACCTGAGACATAAGACGTAATACCTAATATACCTAATACAGCAAGAAAATGGCACTCTTCAACGTACGCGTGTACGGCATTATGATCAACGCAAAGCGGGAAGTACTGGTAATGGATGAGTACATCCGCGGGGGCTATTATACCAAGTTCCCGGGTGGAGGCCTGGAGTTTGGAGAGGGCACGCTGGAGTGCATGGTGCGGGAATGGCAGGAAGAACTGCGCCAGGAAATTGAAGTGCTTGAGCATATCTACACCACGGATTTTTTCCAGATATCTGCTTTTGATAATGTAACGCAGATCATTTCCATCTACTACCTGGTAAAGGCCCGCTCACCCTTTGTGGCAAAGGTTTCGGACCAGCCGTTCGACTTTGAAGTGCCTGCCGGTGTAACGGAAGTGGAAGGTGCCCGCTGGATACCGTGGGAACAGTTCTCCGCTGACGTGATCACCCTGCCCATTGACAAGGTAGTGGCAGACCTGGTAAAGGTGAAATATGCAGGCTATGATACAGCCGGACATTGATATCAAAGACTCCTTTGCCATAGGGCCGTGGCCGCAAATGCCCGTGGGTACTGCATTGCGGCGGGCGGCTTACCACCGCTTACTGCTATTGCAGGGCGGTAGCGGCATTTTACAGGTAGATGACCATACATTTCCTATACAGGGCAGTGAAATATTTTTGATCGCCAAAGGCCAGTTGTTTGCCTGGCAGGCTGGCAGTAAGCCAGATGGTTTTGAATTGGCATTTGGCGATTGCTTTTGGGAAAAAGCGCCCGCCAGTGCGGCAAACTGTAAGACGGTATTGTTTAACGATGCCTCCGCTCATCAAAGGTTACCATTACCTGCGCCAGACCTGGCATCACTCTCCGATCTGTTTACCGCTACTTATTCAGAGTTCATCAGGCCTGCTTACACGAATAAAGCAGATGCACTGGCCGCGTACCTCAAGATCATTATGATCAAAACGGCCAATGTATATGCCGCCTTGCGCGAAGGTGCGGAAGACCATGACCGTGCACTTTACGGTCACTTCCTGCAACTGGTGAAGCACCAGTACCAGGAGCAGCATGAGGTGGCCGGATTTGCCCGCCAGTTGGGCATTACCACCCGCAAGTTGTCCGACCTTTGCCGGCAGTTCAGCGGGCAGGGGGCCAAGGAGATCATCAGTGAACAGCTGATCACGGAAGCAAAACGTTTCCTGCAATTTTCTTCCCGCCCGGTAAAGGAGATCGCGTTTACCCTTAATTTTTCCACGCCAGACCAGTTCAGTCATTTCTTCAAGAAAAAGACCTTCCTCTCACCCCAACAGTACCGGGAGCGGTTTGTAAATTCCAGCATGTGATGTGCAGGTTTTAACATTGACCCCTGGCCGCATGTGGTCTAGTTTTGCTGTACAAAAACAAGATTATGGCAGTTAACAGATCATCATCCGTTGCCGGGGTGCGCATCCCCGACAGCGCTATTGCAAAACAGGCTACGGAGTTGCTCCTGGAGCATGGTACGGAGTTCCTCTACAATCATTCCCTGCGCGTATTTGTATTTGCTTCGTTAAATGGCCAGCGCCGTCAACTGGCTTATGACGGGGAGTTGTTGTACGTGAGCGCGGTGTTTCATGACCTGGGCCTTACACCGCGTTACAGCAGTGCAGACAAGCGTTTTGAAGTAGACGGGGCTAATGCGGCCCGCAGTTTCCTGGAAGGCCATGGCCTGGGGCCCTCGGCATTGCAACGCGTATGGGATACCATTGCATTGCACACCACTATTGGCATTGCGGAATATAAGGAACCGGAAGTAGCGCTGTTGTATGCCGGCGTGGGACTGGATGTAATGGGAGAAGGTTACCACGAACTGCCGGAGGCGGAGCGCGCGGCTATTGTGCAGGCATTTCCCCGTGCCGGGTTTAAACAACAGATCATCCCTACTTTCTTTGAGGGCTTCAAACATAAGACAGATACTACTTTCGGCAACATTAAAGCAGATGTGTGCGCGTATATGATGCTGGGATTCCAGCGGAAAGATTTCTGCCAGTGTATCCTGCATTCGCCATGGAGCGAATAGGCAGGACGGGTGGCGGATTGCAGGCTGGTGCGTAGAATTACGTTATAAAGATGGGGTAGAAGTACGCGTTGCACGATTGGAAATAAGCTGTAATTTTCGGGCTAAATACAATACCCATGCAGCTTGTAGCAGCTTTGCTCGTAGGCCTTGTAGCCGTTGAACATTTATATATTATGTGGATAGAGATGTTTGCCTGGACCACCGCCGGGCGAAAGGCATTCCGTAGTTTTCCTGCCCATTTGTTTGAGCCTACCAAAGGGCTTGCGGCTAACCAGGGATTGTACAATGGGTTCCTGGCCGCAGGCCTTATCTGGTCGTTGTGCATAGGCGATCTGCACTGGCGCACGCAGGTAGCCACTTTCTTTCTAAGCTGTGTAGGCATTGCAGGCCTTTTTGGGGCAGTGACTGCGGCGCGCCGTATCTTTTATGTACAGGCCCTGCCGGCTATCATTGCATTGATATGTGTATGGATAGCGGCCGGTTGGTGACAGCATACAGCAGTTGCTTGCGGGCTGCACAATGGGCTGAAACGCTTTATTATCAGGGATTTGACGCCTCGAAATAATTTGAAGTAATAATAGTTTTATTGGTTTATTTTTCTTAAATTGCTTTCCCTGGTTTTAAACAGAAGGCAGGAATTAGTGCAGTTTTTTTACTTCTTGTGCAACCACAAAGCCGACTAACGTTTAAGGATGGTTCCCATAGCTTCCGGATGATAGTGACGCTTTAGCATAAATATTTATCGAAACCTCACCTCATTAGTGCCTTCTGCGTGCCAGGAGGCATTTTGCTTTTTAATTAAAACCAATGTTGAGGTATGGTGAGCATTTCTAAAGTTAGCAGCCAGGCAGATTTGGACCAGGTAAAAATACTTTTCCGTGAGTATGCGCAGTGGCTCGATGTGGACCTGACATTCCAGGGTTTTGAAGAAGAACTGGATACACTCCCCGCCGGTTATGCGGCACCCAGCGGTGCCCTGTTCCTGGCCAGAATAGACGGAAAGCCGGCCGGCAGCGTTGCCCTCCGCGCTTTTGATAATACTACCTGCGAGATGAAAAGACTCTTTGTGCGGGACCAGTTTAAAAAACAGGGTGTAGGCCGCGCGCTGGTAGCAGCCGCCGTGGAAGAAGCCCGCAGGCTGGGTTATAAACGCATTGTGCTGGATACACTGGCCCACATGCGTCCCGCTATTAAACTCTACACCAGCTTGGGTTTCCAGCCCATTGCTGCGTACTACGATAATCCTATCAGCGACGCCGTGTATCTCACGCGTGGACTGGAGCCGGAGACCGTAGCGTAGGGAAGGCGCCTGGGTCTTAGGTCCCAGGTCTTAGGTAGTGAAGTAGTAAGGTATTTTAAACCGCATTGATAGCAAAAGCGGGAGGACACTGGTTGTGCCTCCCGCTTTGTTTTTATAGTCCGGACTTAAGACCTAAGACTTAAGACCTAAGCCCTGAAACAATTATAATCTCCTGATCCATATATTCCGGAAGCTCACCGGGTTGCCATGGTCCTGGAGCACGATGGGGCCTGCGCCGTGGGCTTTATATACTGGTTTGCCAATGTATTCCGTGGGGCCATCCAGGCTCACGTTGTTTTGTACCAGTACGCCGTTTTGCAGTACGGTGGCGCGCGCAGGTGTTTTCACACTGCCGTCTTCATTGAAGGTGGGCGCGGTCCAGATCACATCATAAGATTGCCACTCGCCGGGCTTTTTGCAGGCATTCACCAGTGGGATGCGTTGCTTGTAAAAGCTGCCTGCCTGGCCGTTGGAGTAAGTGCGGTTGTTATAATTGTCCAATACCTGCAGTTCATATTTGCCCTGCATAAAAATGCCGCTGTTGCCACGGCCCTGGCTTTCACCCACTACTTCGGCAGGCGTACGCCATTCAATATGCAACTGGAAGTTGGTAAAGGTCTCTTTTGTTTTGATGGTACCGGTACCTTTTACAACAGTTACTGCCCCATCTTTTACCAGCCAGGCCGGCGCGCCTTTTTCACCGTCCCATTGACTGAGGTCTTTACCATCAAAGAGGATGATGGCATCACCGGGCGGTGTTGCGGTGGAAGTACCAGGGTTTATGACAGCCGGCACGGGCTCCCACACTTCTGTGTCTTCCGGCTTGGTTTGTGCAAAAGCAGCCATGGTAAAGGAAAGCAGGGCTGCGGATAATATAACTTTGCACATATGATTACACTTTGAATGGAGATGAATACACGTATTGCGATGGCTGGTGCCATTTTAGAATTTGGGCAGTTTGTAGCCATTATGGTATTCCTTGGCCAGGTAGGCGTTGGCAGCGGCTTCATTAAAGCGCTGGTGAGTGGCATCCCAGTGCAGGTGCTGGCCGGTGCGGAAGGCGATATTGCCCATCTGCGATACGGTGGCCACCAGTTCTCCCGCCTGGATGGGCGTATGCAGGTCTTCCAGCTTGCGGGATTTCATTACCTGCAGGAAGTTAGTGGTGTGCAGGTTAAGGCCGTCATCCACCCTGTCGCGGCGGGGCACGGCTTCCATCTTGCCTTTTTCGGGGATCACTTCCCATCCGCCGCGATCCAGTACCAGCGTACCATTGTTGCCAATGAAAGCGATACCATGGTCACGGTTGTAAGGACCACCATCAATACCAATGGCGTGTTCCCATTGTAAATTAAAACCATCAAATTCATACACGGTGGTCAGTGTATCCGGTGTTTCTGCGGCATCGTCCGGGTAGGCAAATTTGCCACCAGCTGCCATCACGGATTTAGGCTGGGAGGCTTTCATGCCCAGGAGCGCATAGTCTATGAGGTGCACGCCCCAGTCGGTCATGAGGCCGCCGGCGTAGTCCCAGTACCACCGGAAGTTAAAGTGAAAGCGGTTCGGGTTGAAAGGCCTGGTGGGCGCGGGCCCCAGCCAGCTGGTATAGTCCACACCGGGAGGCGGGGCACTGTCGGGCTGTACGGGAATGGAGTGCATCCAGCCCATGTAAGCCCAGGCTTTTACCAGGCGTACCTGGCCCAGTTTGCCGGAGTGCACAAAGGCAACGGCATCATTGAAATGTTGCTGGCTGCGTTGCCATTGGCCCACCTGCACCACGCGGTTGTATTTCTTTTGCGCGGCTACCATGGCCTTGCATTCTGCAATGGAATTGCCGATGGGCTTTTCCACGTACACGTCTTTGCCGGCGGCGCAGGCGTCTGTCATCATAAGACAATGCCAGTGGTCGGGCACCCCGATCACCACGGCATCAATGTCCTTATCATCCAGGAGCTTGCGGTAATCGCTGTAGGTTTTCACCTTGATGCCTTGCTTGGCCAGTTCGGCCACGCGTTTGTCCAGTACGTTCTTGTCCACATCGCAAAGGGCTACTACTTCTGCCTCGGGATTGCGGAGCAGGGCGGTGAGGTCGCTCCAGCCCATGCCATTGATGCCAATGGCGCCGATGCGGATCTTGTCATTAGCCCCGATGATGCCGCGGGCGGCTGCGGGGAGTGAGGAAAGGAGGCCAGCGCCGGCAGCCAGGCTGGCGGCAGTGCTGAGGAATTGCCTGCGGGAATGTTGCATGATCTCTGTATTTGATAACGTGAAAAGTAGTGGAACCGGGGGTTAAAATATAAAATTTTTGATCAAAAAACGAAGTTTTGTGCAAACGTTGGCATATTGGGTGGGAGCGGGGGTGGCCGGGGGAAATGCCACCACAAAAAAAGGGCCCCGGCATTCCGCCAGGGCCCTTCATTTAATTATCTGCATTGCGCGCAGCGCAAATACTATTCTTCTTCTGTCTCTTCGCCTCCCAGGTTAAAGTTCATCATGGTGCCCAGCAGGTCACTGAAGCGGGTCTCATTTTCCAGTGTCTTTTTGCTAATGAGGGAATAGGCTGCCAGCCCGTGCAGCACCAGCTCCATGAGTTGCAGCATTTCCTTGGCGCTGGCATTTTTGTAGTGCGATTTTACGATCGCGTGCAGCCCGTCCACGGAGTACAGCAATGCCTCGTATTGCTGGTCGGTGGCGTCTTGCAGGAATTGCAGGTTGTTGCCTTTATCAAACCACTGGATGATGGAGCGGTAAGGGTTTTCCTGTGCAGCCTGGCCCTTGCGCTTCTTAAAGCTGTCCGGGTTGGGGAAGTAGCTGGAAAACAGGGTACGGGTAGCCTTGTCCAGCAGGTTGTAAGCCACCTGCAGCGGGCCTTCCTGCTCGCCTTCGTACACCAGTTCCACCTTGCCGGTAATAGCAGGTACAATGCCCAGCAGGTCGGAAATGCGCACATAGGTCTCTTTCTCCCGGTTAATGATGGCGCGGCGCTCACCGGCGCTCACGGCATTCTCATATGCGGCAATGGTAAGGCGGGCGCTCACACCGCTTTTCTTATCTACCAGTTCCGAGTTACGGGCCTCAAAAGACACTTGTTCTATCAGGCGTTTGATCACCTCCGTCATATGTACTTTGCCCAGCTGTTCCGCATGTACACTGGCTTCCTGTTCGGTGATGAGCAGGGAAGTTTCAATGGTCTTGGGATAGTGGGTGATGATCTGGCTTTCAATACGGTCTTTCAGCGGCGTTACTATGCTGCCACGGTTCGTATAGTCCTCGGGGTTAGCCGTGAATACGAAGAGGATATCCAGGGGCATGCGTACTTTGAAGCCACGGATCTGGATGTCGCCTTCCTGCAGGATGTTGAACAGGCCCACCTGGATGCGGGCCTGGAGGTCCGGCAGTTCATTGATCACGAAGATGCCGCGGTTAGAGCGGGGAATGATTCCAAAATGGATCACGCGCTCATCGGCATAGCTCAGTTTCAGGTTGGCCGCTTTAATGGGATCAATATCACCGATTAGGTCTGCCACGGATACGTCCGGGGTGGCCAGCTTTTCGCCATAGCGCTCATCGCGGTGCACCCAGTCAATGGGGGTGTCATCGCCCTTTTCGGCCACGAGGTCACGTGCATAGCGGCTCAGCGGATCAAAAGGGTTGTCATTCACTTCGGACCCTGCCACGATGGGGATATACTCATCCAGCAGGTGGGTCATCTGGCGGGCCATGCGGGTTTTGGCCTGGCCGCGCAGGCCCAGGAAAAGGATGTTATGGCGGCTCAGCAGCGCGCGTTCTGTATCGGGAATAACGGTATCGTCGTACCCTACGATGCCGGGAAATGTGATCTCTTTCTTTTGCAGTTTGCTGATGAGGTTCTGTCTTACCTCTTCTTTTACACTTTTCGGTTTATAACCACTCTTCTTTAATTCGCCAAAAGTCTGGATGTTCTTAATGTTCATCAGGAAATGTTAATCGTTAATCGTTAATGGTTAGTCGTTAATGGTCAGCGGCTAATGGCACTTGTGCACGATCAGCCTTTAACCATTAACTCATAACTTCTCTTATCTCATCAATTTCCGCTTGCCACTTTCAAAGTCGTGGAAGAGGAACTGGCCCAGTTTATCGAGGCCGGAGAAAAATGCTTTGCCGTTATTGGTTTCGGTAAATTCCTGGACAAACTGCTGTAGCCAGGGATCGGTAGCCACCATGAAGGTAGTGATGGGGATCTTCAGTTTTTTGCACTGGGCGGCCAGGTTCAGGGTACGGTTCAGGATCTTGCGGTCCAGGCCATAGCTGTTCTTGTAATACTGGCTGCCTATTTTCAGGCAGGTTGGCTTCCCGTCCGTGATCATGAAGATCTGCTTGTTCGGGTTGCGCCGGCGCCGCAGCACGTCCATGGCCATTTCCAGGCCGGCTACGGTATTGGTATGGTAAGGGCCTACCTGCAGGTAGGGCAGGTCCTTGATCTCTATCTGCCAGGCATCGTTCCCAAATACGATGATGTCCAGCGTGTCCTTGGGATAGCGGGTAGTGATCAGTTCACTCAGCGCCATGGCCACTTTTTTGGCAGGAGTGATGCGGTCTTCCCCGTACAGGATCATGGAGTGGGAGAGGTCTATCATCAGCGCGGTGGAAGTTTGCGCCTTGAAGTCCGTTTCCTTGATCTCCAGGTCGTCCTGGTACATGTTAAAGCTTTCCACCCCGTGGTTGATCTGTGCGTTGCGGATAGAGGCGGTGAAATCTATCTGCTCCACGCTGTCGCCAAACTGGTAGGGGCGGGTGTCTGCATTGAGCTCATCGCCCTGGCCGGGGCGGCGGGTACTGTGCTCGCCTGCAGGCGATTTTTTCATCTTGCCGAAGATCTCTTCCAGGGCGCTTTTGCGGATGGTCTGTTCGGTCTTCCCGGTAATGGCCAGGGAGCCGTCCTGCTCATTTTCCTTGATGTAGCCGCGTTCGCGCAGTTCCTGGATAAAATCCCCCATGCCATATTCATCGTCAGTAAGCTGGTATTCTTTATCCAGTTCCGTCAGCCATTGCAGGGCCTCGGTGGCGTCGCCGTTGGTATAGGTGAGGAGTTGGGTAAAGGCGCTTAGCAGTCGGTCGAAGGGAGATTTCTGGTTATCGTCCGGGTTGAATTTTCCAAAAAAGATACTTCTCATTCGTCACAGATTTTAGCTGCCCCAATCAGGAGGATGGCGGTCCTGGTGCATGGTGGCAGCGGTTTTAACTAGTCTTCGCGGTTTCGTTCTTTAAAATTACAGAAAAAACGCGGGGAATAACGGCAGGCCCGGGCAGGATTAACGTTTTGTTGGTACCAGGCAGCGGAAAGCGGCTGGTGGCGGGGATGGGGCCTGTTGGTGCTATCCAAAAGAATAGGAGGTATATAGTTTACGGCCAGCTTTATGGAAAATGCCGGATGCTGCATCCGGGGGGTAAAATACATTGTTTTATGAAACTCCGCTTCTTGGTTACCTGTTTGCTATGCGCCCATTCCATCGTGTTTGCCCAACAGCAGGCCGGCAGCATCCCGCCACCGGCGGGCTTTACCCGGGTGGGAGCCCCGCCGGGTTCCTTTGCCAGCTGGCTGCGCCAGGTAGGCCTTAAACAAGATAAGACCGTGTACCTCTACAATGGCACGCCCAAAGGCAACCAGCAGGCCCAGTATGCCGTGCTGGATATTTCCGTAGGCCACCAGGACCTGCAGCAATGCGCAGACGCCGTGATGCGCCTTTACGCGGAGTGGCGCTACTCCCACCAGCAGTACGGCGGGATCGTGTTCCGCGCCACGGATGGTACGTTGCTCAACTACGAAGACTGGCGCCAGGGCTATCGCTTTGTATTGCGTAACCGGCACCTGCAAAAGGTGAAAAGTGCCGGCCCCTCCACCAGCCGGGCGGATTTTGACCAGTACCTGCAGGTGGTCTTCAGCTATGCAGGCACGCTTTCCCTGAGCCGGCAGCTGCACCCGGTGGCCCATGTACAGGACATAGCCCCGGGCGATGTATTTATTAAAGGCGGTTCGCCCGGCCATGCGGTGATCGTGATGGATGTAGCGGTGAATGCAGCGGGGGAAAAGCGTTTCCTGCTGGCGCAAAGCTATATGCCTGCCCAGGACATTCACATCCTTAAAAATCCCCAAAGTAACTCACCATGGTACAGTACTGCTTTTGGAAGCGCGCTGGTAACGCCAGAATGGGTGTTTGCGGGCAATAGCCTGTGCCGTTGGTGAGCCTAGAAACCGGCTGGCATAAAAAAGCGGGCGTCCCCGTTTGGAGACGCCCGCTGACTATGATCAACAAATGATACTATTTCTTTGCACTATCCGCCGGAGTGGCGCTGGTGTTCATTTTCTGCTGCAGTTCCTGTGCCTTGGCGGCGTCGGAGAACTGCTGTTTCAACTGCTGGAGGAGGCCGATGAACTGTTCGGAAGAACGGGCTTCCTGCTCCAGGGAGCCGGACTGGCGGTTTGCTGGCAGGGCGCGGAAGTAGTTGATCTGCTGCTGGCAGTCTTTGGTGATCTGCTGGGAGATCTCGCCTGCTTTTTTCAGATCGCCTGCCAGGTAGTAAGCGTACACGGTCTGGAGGGAGTAGTAGTTGTGCGTATTACCCAGGCTGGTCATGGCATACGGGAAGTTGCTTTCCAGCAGGTTCTGGTCTGCCTTGTTCAGCACTGTGAGGGCTTTTTCCTTGTTACCCTGCTGTGCCAGGGCTATACCTTCCTTGGTGAAGGCATTGCGCACGTAGAGCAGCAGTTTACGGTTCGGCTCATCAAAGTAGGTGCCTTTCTTTTCAGCACCACCAAAGGCAAACTTGGTCATCAGGTTATTGTACGCTACCGGTACGTTCATGTTGTTATCCATGCCAAACGGATCGTTGCTTTCCGCTTTACGCAGGGGCACCAGGTGATAAGTGAGCCCATCGGTCTGCAGGTAATCGTTCAGGCCCAGGTCTGTGGGGCTGGTGAAGTAAATGGGACGGTTCCAGTTATTGGCGGAAATGATGTCCAGCAGGGCCAGGTCATTCTTCAGCAGGAAATTTTTCTGCTGGGGGATCTGGAACTGTACCTGGTCCACGATGCGGGCGGTATCGCCCACAGATACGGTGCCATTGCTGATCACCTGCTGCCTGTTCACCGGGATCACCAGGTTCTTGCTGGGCAGGTAGTTCATCTTGTCACCATCGTTCTGGTTCACCACCTTGGCGGCGTCTTCATCGCTGCCCATGAACGCCATTACCTCTTTCAGGTTGAAGTATTTATTCTGCGGGAAGCGGCCATCGTCAAAGAATTGTACATAGTTACGGTTCTCTCCATTGTATTTGTCCGGTGTCCAGCTCATGGGTACCCCCGGCGCTTTGTTCACCATGGCGCGTTGCTGGTCAATGTACCAGTCTACGCCCAACAGGCTGAGGTTGATCACGCGGATGTCCGGGCGGATGCCTTCCACTTCCTGTGCATACCACAGCGGGTAGGTATCGTTATCGCCCACCGTAAAGAGGATGGCATTTGGCTGGCAGCTCTCCAGGTAGTCCTTGGCCACATCGCGGGCCAGTGTTTTCTGGGAGCGGTCGTGGTCATCCCATTCCTGGAAGCCCATCAGCAAAGGTACGGCCAGCAGGCTTATCGCCGTTACGGCCACGCCCGTGCTGCCTTTCAGGCGGGGTAGCAGTTTGTCGTACAGCCAGAGCACGCCCAGGCCTATCCAGATGGCAAAGGCATAGAAAGAACCTACGTAAGCGTAATCACGCTCGCGGGGCTGGTTACCGGCCTGGTTCAGGTATACTACGATGGCCAGCCCGGTGAAGAAGAACAGCAGGCCTACCACCAGCCAGTCACGGAAGCCTTTCTGGTATTGGTATACAAAGCCCAGGATACCGAGGATCAGCGGCAGCATGAACATCACGTTGTGCGCCTTGCTGTTTTTGAGGCTGTCCGGCATCAGGTCCTGGTCGCCGTACATGAGATTATCAATGAAGGGAATACCGGTGATCCAGTTGCCATCGCGTGGGTTGCCATAACCCTGCACATCGTTCTGCTTACCGGAGAAGTTCCACATGAAGTAGCGGAAGTACATGAAGTTGACCTGGTAGCCCAGGAAGAACTTGATATTATCGGCATAACTGGGTGCCTGGCCCTGTGCAAGGCCCAGCCAGTCGCGGTAGTAATCTGCGTGCCCCTGGTCGTTGCTGCCATCCCATACGCGGGGGAACAGCATCTTGTCGGCCGCGGCGTAAACCGGTTCGCTGCGCTGGCCGGTGATCACGTAGTTCTTCGGACCACGGGCGTAGTTGTTACCACCGGTCTTGTATTCCGTGGGGCGGGCGGTGAACACCTGGCCGTATACCAGCGGGAAATCGCCGTATTGCTCACGGCCCAGGTAACCTACCAGGGAGATGGGGTTGTCCACGTTGTACATGTCTACCGACGGGTTGGCGGTAGAACGTACCATCGTGGTGATATAGGTGGAGTAGCCCAGCAGCAGGAACAGGATGCTGGCTGCGGCCAGGCGGGTCACGTGTTTAATGCGGTTGTAGTTGATGGGATAACCTGCCACCTTCAGCAGGTAGGGGAGGCCCAGCAGGAACGCGGTAACCAGCAGGCGGAAAATAAGGCCTGCGGTGTTATCGCCATCGTTAAAGCCGGGGATCAGTATTACGGAGGCCATCAGCACCAGTGGGCCGTATACGCCTACTTTCGGGTTTACATAACCATAGCCCAGTACTGCTACCAGGGCAATGAAGTAGAAGGCAAAGCCGGAGAAGAAAGGCAGGTGCAGGCTGTTCACGAAGAACACGTCCATCAGACCGGAAGCCTTGATGGTATCCTGGATGAGGAACTTCTGAACCAGGCCGGTGATCACGCAGCCCATGACGAAGGCCCATACAATGCCCCAGGTGGTTACCTTATAACGGCGGAAGTAATAGATCATCACCATGGCGGGGATGGTCAACAGGTTGAGCAGGTGAACACCGATGGAGAGGCCCATCATGAAGGCGATGAGCACAATGTAGCGGTCTGCATTGGGGCGGTCTGCCTCGTGTTCCCATTTCAGCATGAGCCAGAATACCAGCGCAGTGAAGAGGGAAGACATGGCGTATACTTCACCTTCCACGGCGGAGAACCAGAAAGAGTCGGAGAAGGTGTAAGCCAATGCACCTACGGCACCGGCGCCCATAATGGCGATCATCTTGTTAGAGGCTACCACTTCACCGGTGGTGATCATGAGGCGGCGCGCAAAGTGCGTAATGCTCCAGAATAAGAACAGGATGGTAAAGCCACTGGCGATGGCGGACATAAAGTTTACGCCCAGTGCAGCTTTGGAAGGGCTGAGGGGTAAAGTGAAGATACGTCCGATCAGTACAAAGAGGGGTGCTCCCGGGGGGTGGGGTACCTGCACTTTGTAGATACTGGAAATAAATTCACCACAGTCCCACAAACTGCCGGTCGCCTCCATGGTCATTACATACACAGTGCAGGCAATGATACAGACGATCCAGCCTACAATGTTATTAATCCGGTTAAAATTCATACGGTTGTTTTAAGATATTCCGACAAAAATAGAAAAAGTAGTAAATAATGCTAATATGGTAAAAGGAATTAAGGTTTAATTAAGCCAGGCGGAGTTGGTTGCAGGTCTTTTGGTAAAGGGTTACAATGGCGCTCCGACAAAGCTGAATAAGGCCGGCCGCAATTTAAGGGAATAAATGAATGCGAAAATCACGGAAAGCTGATTGGGGATATTCTGTCTGTAAAAAGGGGGTTTTGGCGGGTAAAGGGGGTGGCGGGAGCGCGGTTTTTGCGGTTTTTGGGGCAGGGGGTGATCGAATTTTATTCCACCCGGTGTGGAATAGCCCGCCCGGAATAATCATCAATCCGCACATCATACTGGCCCCGCACCCAGAACAGCAGGCACGCATTCAGCGCATCCATATCCTCATCGCGCAGGCGGAACTGGAAGCGGTATTGTTTCCCATTTTCATAAAACTCCAGCACGTTGGTAAGCCCGGAGCGCACGTAGTTGCGGGTGATATTCCGGTCATCCCTGCCCGTAAAGCCCTGGTCATCTTCGGCGGCCTCAATGAGCACGCTGATCTGCTCCAGGTCCTGCATGGAGAATACCATGAAGGAGTCGTCCGTCCATTCTGCGGTGAGCTGCCAGGGCTCCAGTTTCAGATAGCCGGTAATGGTGTAAGGATCACCAATGAACTGCTTTACCACCAGTAGCACTACCAGCGTTACTACCAGGAACTGCCAGCCCAGGATGCTTTGGAAAAATACGAGGTTCAGGGGGATGGCCAGCAGCCAAAGCCCGAGGCAGGCATAGAACACCTGGTGCCTGCGTCCCCATTTTTGGGTATTTACAATAGGAACTGTCAGGGATGTGGGAATCATGGACATGAAATCATTTCAGCGCTAAAGATAAACGGATTTTCCGCAAGGGTTAGTATGCGCGGGATTATTCAAACACGATGCGCACGGTCTGGTAAAAGCTCAGTTGCGCGGAGAGGCCCGGCTGCATCAGCTGGTCGCGCTGGAAGCCCTGTAGGCCAAAGAGGCCGGCGGCATTCCCTTTATTCACTGCAATTTCCAGGTAGCCGGCTGCATTGAACAGGGCCAGTTTATGGCCTTCCGGCACATCCGCATAGGTTTCACTCATCTGCGTGATCACTTCGTCACGGCGGAAGAAAATAGAGAAGCGGCGGCCCTTGCGCCAATGGTCAAACTGGGCGCGGGTAATATTCACCACCACATTTTCAAAGCTGTCGATGTGGATGATCTGGCCCTCAATGTAATCATCGCCGGTAAGCGGTTGCAGGTTGTGACGGATCACGATCTCGCTCACCACTTCTCCCACCTCCTCCATGGAATGCCCTGCCTGTAAGGATTTCACGGCACGCATGAGGGTGTTGATGATGGTAAAGGTATTCTTGGGTTGCGCAGTGTCCAGCGGTAATTTGATCACCTTTTCCGGCGTGCCCTCTGCAATCATGGTGAGCAGGCCATTGTCTGCACAACCAATGTACTGGCCGTTATGGCGGGCCAGCAGCACATGTTCCTGCTTGCGGTCAAAGAGGTTGATGAGCACAAAGTGGAACGTACTTTCCGGGAAAAATGAAAATGCACTTTTGCAGATGTAGGTAGCCTGCGGGAGGTTAAAAGGGGAGATATGGTGTGAGATGTCCATCACCTGGCAATCGGGGCAATGCTGCCACAGGTGCCCTTTGATGGCACCTACAAGGTAATCCTGCAGTCCGATATCCGATGTTAAGGTAATGATAGACATGATGAAAATAAAAAGAGGACCGTAGTCCTGAAACGCGTGCTATACTTCAATTTTAGTGCCGCGTTGCAAAGAACGGTCATAAATTGCCGATAGCCTTGGATTTTATATTCACGTGGATAACTGTTGTTATTTAACATTTATTTCATCCACGCGGAGATCATCAAAGAACGTAATGAAGGTATTAAATATATAAGTGAAGTGCTGAAATGGTCTGGGGAAGGGCACTTGGGCCGTGTGGGAAGGAGGGCAGGCATGCGACGTGATGCACATAGCCGGGGTAAGATGCGCATGCCTGCTGTAAAGAGCGCATTGTGGAAAGCCTTATTGCAAGGGCGATCCGGGCTCTTTTTTGAAGTGGTTGAACACTAACCCGTCTGCAATGCCGGGGATCAGTTTGTTCAGCCAGACGGTGAGTTTTCCTTGTCCGGTAAGTACCAGCGTGCGTTTGCGCCTGCTCACGGCTTTGAATATCTCGGTGGCCACCGCTTCGGAGGTCATGAGTTTGCCTTCGTCCAGCGGGGTTTCACTTTGTGCGGTACCATGCTGGTTCAGGGCCGTGTTGCGGATGTTGGAAGCGGTGAAGCCAGGGCATACCCACATCACGTTCACGCCTGTACGTAGATTTTCGGTGCGCAGTGCTTCCAGGAAGCCCTGCATGGCAAACTTGGACGCGGAGTAGCCGGTGCGGCCGGGCAGCCCGCGGTAGCCTGCAATAGAGGACACACCTACCACCGTGCCTTTGCTGGCCAGCAGCGCCGGCATGGCAAATTTGGTACAGTACACCGTGCCCCAGAAATTAATATCCATCAGTGATTTCAGTACGGAAATATCTGCATCCTTAAAAAGGGCGCGCATAGAAATGCCGGCATTATTGATCAATATATCAATCCGGCCAAACTGGCTGTACACCGCGTCAATAAAGGATTTACAATCGGCTTCTATGCTCACATCGGCCACCTGGGTAAAGAGGTCCGATGCATTCAGCTCATTTTTCAGCGCTTCCAGGGCCGGTTGTTTGCGGGCGCATACGGCTACCTGGAAGCCTTCGCGGCGGTATTTTTCTGCCAGTGCCCTGCCTATGCCGGAGGTACCCCCGGTAATGACGGCCACTGGTTTACTGGATGTTGTTTGCATGTAATGGATTAGTAGTGAAATGCAACTGCCTTGCGGCGGGCTGCTATGGTGCAACAAATGTAAACAAATATTTATGGAAAAAGCCGCCGGGCCACGCGCGCTTTATCAGCCGGAGCGGGTGATGTGGAGGCGGTGGTTGTAGGCGGAAGTCGCTACCTTTGGGCCGTGGGCCGCCGTTTTTCCTGTCCACCGGCATTTCACCGTAAAACCATCGCTATGATCTTCACCGAACGTCTTATCCTCAAACCTTACGAGGTGTCTGATGCTGCCGGCTTTTACCGGCATTTGCAGCATAACCGGGACTACCTGGTGGACTACTTTGCCAGCCTGGTACAGCACCTGCATTCCGAAGAAGACGTGGCAGCCTATTTTAAAAAGAAGGCGGAGCAATGGCAGGCCCGTAAAGGATTTGCCTGTGGTGTGTTCCTCAAAGGCACGGGCATTATCGGGCACGTGTCTGTACGGGATATAGACTGGCGGGTGCCGAAGGGGGAGCTGGCTTATTTTATTTTCAAGGAATTTACCGGCTACCAGTACGGCGCGGAGGCCCTGGCTGGCTTCCGCGACTGGTGCTTTCATGAGCAGGCCTTTCACCGGTTGTATATGAAAATAGGGGTGGATAACCTGGCCAGTGTGAAGACCGCGGAGCGTTGCGGCTTCCAGTTTGAAGGCCTCCTTAAAAGTGATTACCGCAAGCGGAATGTAGAACTGGTAGACCTCCAGATCTATGGCTGTGTAAAAGTGTAACGTTTAAAATTCCATGCAATGAAGTACTTGCTGTATGTAGCCACCACGGCTTGTTTGCTCGCCTGCCACCCGCAGCATCCCGCTGTATACAGCCAGGGCGTGCTGGTGGATTATGACGAAGCTGGCCATGGCGATACCACCCTGCTCTTTGCCCCAGGCTGGTGTATCAACAAAGATTACTGGGCCAACCAGGTGTTATTTTTCAGTAAGCGTTACCGCGTAGTGGCCATTACCCTGCCGGGTTTTGGCGCCTCGGGCAAGAATGGTAAGGACTTTTCTACTACTGCTTACGGGCAGGACCTGCAGGCGGTGATCACGCAACTGCACCTGCGCAATGTAGTACTGGTGGGCCATTCCATGAGCGGCAATATCATCGTGGAGGCGGCGGCGCAAAACGACAAACACATTATTGGCCTGGTTGGGATTGATAATTTCAAGAGCGTGGGAGATAGCAGCACACCAGCCGGGGATAGTGCCAGTGCCGCATTTTATGCACAGGCCCGTGCAGATTACCGGGGCACCATGCCCCAGTTTGCCCACTATCTTTTTGCCCCGCAAACGGATACGGCTGTGAAAGAAAAAGTAATGCAGGATATCCTGGATGCAGATCCTAAAATAGCCGTGGGTGCCCTGGAAGCAGGGGACCAATACAACGGTGTGCAAAAGCTGGCAGTCCTGCATAAGCGGCTTTACCTCATTAACAGTGACTATACACCTACAGACACCGCTGCCCTGCGGCGCAAAGGCGTGGAAGTGCGCCTGCTTACCATCCATGGCACGGGGCACTACCCCATGATAGAAGCGCCTACGGCATTCAATACCCAACTGGAAGCGGTGCTGGCAGACATTGGCGCGGCCGCGCGGCACTAGTTACGGTTATCACGTGTGCCTGACGATTACCTTGGGGCGTTGATTTTTGGAGGGGGCTGGTAATTGTACCCCGCTTTAGTTACTTTAGCGCTAAGAAACGGGCAAATTTGATTAGTGATAATAATTATAGCGATCCTGAGCTGATCAGCATGTTGAAGCATGGAGATGCACAGGCGTTTGACCTGCTGTATGCCCGTCATTGGTCTTCCATGTACCAGGCTGCCTTTTACCTGCTGCGCGATGCGGATGCTGCTATGGACATCGTCCAGGACATCTTTACCTGGCTGTGGGAAAAGCGCCGCCAGCTGGACATCCAGGCTGTGCCGGCCTATCTCCGCTCTGCTGTTAAGTTCAAGGTGGCCAATTTTATCCGCTCCGGCAAAATAAGGGAGGACTTCTACACAGGCCTCTCTACCTTACCTCCGCCGTCCGCTCCCGGGCCACAGGACCTGCTGGAACTGCACGACCTGCAAGTGGTCATTCAACAAGTGATCAGCAGCCTCCCGGAAAAATGCCGGGAGATCTTCCTGCTCAGCAGGGACGGCCAGCTTTCCAACCAGCAGATCGCCGACCTGCTGCACATTTCCCTGAAAACCGTAGAAGCACAAAAAACAATTGCGCTACGCCGCATCCGCACCGCCCTGGCCCCCCACCTGCTGGCCATGCTGCTGGTACCGTTAGCAGCCGGCTGCGCCTGAGCGCCGGGCATGCGCAACATCACCTTTGGTGCCATCCATCCATGCATTTAATGTTCCCTGGAAAAAAATTTTGTCGTGCTTTAGGGGTAGGCCCTTTGGCAATTGCCTATGTAAAGGCAGCATGTATGTAATGACAAAAGAAGCGATCATAGCACTGGCAGAAAAAGTGGCGGCAGGAACAGCCACCACGGAAGAGTTGATGCAATACCATCAGGTCTTCCGGCAGTTTTATGTGCAGCCGGGGTGGGATGAAAGCCTGATGGGCCATGAAGCCGCGGTGGGCGCGGAGATCCGTCGCCGCTTGCAGCCCATGCTGGACCGCTCCCGGAAGGCGCGGGTGATGAGGATTGCCTACCGCTGGGCCGCAGCCGCGGTGGTGGCCCTTTTGATAGGGAGTGGTTACTTCTTCCTGCACACCGGCAGCCGTGCTGCAGTGGCGCCACAGGCCCAGCGTTTCAAAAATGACGTGCCGGCCCCGGTGGGCAGTCATGCAATACTTACGCTGGCCAGCGGCCGGCAGATCCTCCTGGACAGTGCCGGAAACGGCCTGCTGGCACAGGAAGGCAGCCTGGCAGTGCGCAAGAACCAGCAGGGAGCGCTGGTATATAATGGCGCCGGTAGCGCCACGGCATTCAACACGGTGCAGGTGCCCACCGGTGGCAATGCTATCCACCTGGTACTGGCAGATGGCTCCCAAGTATGGGTGGATGCGGGTTCCAGCCTTACCTACCCCACGGCGTTCAGCGCGGGGACAAGGCCGGTAACGGTGACCGGGCAGGCCTACTTTGAAGTAACGCCGGATGCCCACCAGCCTTTCCAGGTAAAGAACGGGGCAGACCGTTCCGTGGTGCAGGTACTGGGCACCCGCTTTAATATACGCGCGTTCCGGGATGAAAACCGGGTGACCGTGACCCTGGCAGATGGGGCGGTGCGCGTGACAACTGATAAAAGTTCACAGTTGCTCCAGCCCGGCCAGCAGGCCGTAAGCCAAAGCAACGGCGACATACAGCTTACCACAACTGCAGACCTGGAAGCCGTAATGGCATGGAAAGACGGCCTGTTTTATTTTAATGGAAACGACATACCCACCATTATGTCGGATTTGGAACGGTTCTACAATGTAGAGGTGGTGTACCAAACCAATGTAGATGAGCGCTTCGTGGCCAGGATACCCCGGGATGTTCCCATTTCAAGGGTGCTGGACCTGATTGAGATGACCAATCTCGTGCACTTCAAAATAGAAGGGCGCCGCATCACCGTGATCAGATAATCAATACCGTGTAGTGCTGCAAGCCGCTGGTGCACGTCTGCGCCGGCAGCAGGGATTACCGTGTCTAATATCAACCAAACGTCGTGTGTTCATTTTGTCAACTGTCAACCAAAAGCTATGTTGCTAATCAAGTCATGGAGCCAGCTCCATTTTCAACCAACCAATGCCAGGCCATCCCAGCGTCCACCCGCGCGGAAAGCAGCCCTGTGGCACGCAGCGCTGCGCAGCCTGTGTGTAGTGATCTTCACCTTTTGTACCCTGGGTGCCTATGCCCAGAAAATAAGCCTTACGGCCAATGATGCGCCGCTGGAAAAAGTATTCCGGCAAATAGAAAAGCAGGCCGGCGTAAGCTTTATCTATGGCCAGCACCAGCTGGAAAAAGCGGTGCATGTAACCATAGCCGTAAAACAGGAAGAGCTGGATGCCGTATTGAAATTGGTATTTGCCAACCAGCCCTTTACCTACTCCCGCTCCGGTAATTTCATTGCCATCCGGGCTAAAGAAGAACAGCGCACTGGTATGCAGGCCAAATATATCACGGTGCGCGGTACCGTAACAGATGCCAGCAACGGGCAGCCGTTGCCTTCCGTGTCTGTAGTGGTGCCGGGGACTCCCTTTGGCGCCATGACCAATGAAAAAGGCGAGTATGTTATTAACCAGGTACCCCGCAATGCCAACCTTTTATTTTCCTACATCTCCTATCAATCGGAGACCGTGGCGGTGCGGGAGCGCACTACTATTAACATGGCGCTGCAGGTGCTGACCAAATCATTGGATGAAGCAGTGGTGATCGGTTATGGTACCACTACCAAAAGAATGAACACCGGCTCCGTAAGCAGCATTACTGCGGAGGAGATCGGGAAGCAACCCGTGGCCAACCCGCTGGCGGCCCTGCCCGGGCGCGTGCCTGGTATGCAGATCACCCAGCAGAACGGCCTGCCCGGATCGGCTGCCGTGGTGCAGATCCGCGGGCAAGGTTCACTAAGCTATGGTAACTTACCGCTGTATGTAATAGACGGGGTGCCCTTCACCAACTTCAGTGGCGCACAACCGGTAAATGATAATCTCAATGCATGGGGCACCAGTGGCGCCAATGGCGGCATCAGCCCTTTCAGCATGATCAATCCAGATGATATTGAACGCATGGACATTCTCAAGGATGCCGATGCGACCGCGATCTACGGCGCCCGCGGCGCCAATGGCGTGATCCTCATCACCACCAAGAAAGGCAAGGCCGGCAGGACAAAGTTCAATGCCAATGTGTACACCGGCACCGGTAAAGTGGGCCACTTCATTGACATGATGAACACGGACCAGTACCTGGCCCTGCGCAAGGAAGCCTTTGCCAATGACAAAACAACGCCCAACAGTGTGAACGCACCGGAGCTCACCGTTTGGGACCAGCATGCCTATACGGACTGGCAACGCCTGCTCCTGGGCGGCACCGCGCACAGTACGGATGCAGAAGCTTCCGTATCCGGAGGGGATGCGTTTACCCACTTTCTTTTCAGCGGCGGTTACCACCGGGAAACAACAGTGTTCCCCGGCAACTTCAATGACCAGCGCCTCACAGGCCGCATTTCCGCAGACCACAGCTCTGCCAACCGCAAGCTGTATGTAGCTGTAACGGCTAATTACTCCAACGATAAAACGTTGCTGCCCACTGCAGATGTAACGTCTTATTATAACCTGCCACCCAATATGCCGCTGAAGGATTCCACCGGCAAGCTGGTTTGGGTAACTGGCTATACCAACCCACTGGCAGCGCTGAAGCGGAACTACAACGGCACCACCACTAACCTGATGACGAATGCCAACATCCGCTACACCATCATCAAAAACCTAAACCTGAAGGTGAACCTGGGCTACACGAACACGCAGCTGGACCAGGTATCGCCCATGCCGGCTTCTACCCAGAACCCGCAGAACAATCCTACTTCTTACGCGTACTTCACCACGAACAAAAGCCAGAACTACATCGTGGAACCTACCCTGGACTATTCCTATGATGTGCAAAAGCATCATTTCAATTTCCTGGCAGGAGGTACTATCCAGCGCAGCCTGTCCAATGGCAACTACCTCACGGCCAGCAATTATAGCAGTGAGGCGCTGATGAGCTCACTGATCGGTGCAGGCCTGGTCACGGTGAACTACAATAACTATTTTGATTATAAATATGCATCCCTCTTTGGCCGTGTAAATTATAATTACGATGGTAAGTACCTGGTGAATGCCACCTTCCGCCGCGACGCTTCATCCCGCTTTGGACCGGATAACCAGTTTGCCAATTTTGCCGCGCTGGGTGCTGCCTGGATCTTTTCACAGGAGCACTTTATTGCAGATAACCTGAAGTGGCTGAGCCTGGGTAAGATCCGCGCCAGCTATGGCTCTACGGGTAACGACCAGATCACGAATTACATTTATATACCCCTGCTTTCTTCCGCAGGTACCTACCAGGGGCAAACGGCTTTATCCCGTGCCACCCTACCCAATGAAGGCGTGAAATGGGAAACCACCCGTAAGCTGGAATTTGGGCTGGAACTGGGTTTCCTGCGTAACCGGATCAACTTTACCGGCGATTATTACCGCAACCGTTCCAGTGACCAGTTGCTCGCTGCGGCCCTGGCCACCCAATCCGGCTACAACAGCTATACCGTGAACCTGCCTGCAGTAGTACAAAACACCGGCGTGGAACTGGAACTCACCACGCTGAACACGAAGACGGCATCATTTGGCTGGACCACTACCTTCAATATTACCTTCCCGAAAAATAAACTCATCAGCTTCCCGGGACTGGCTAATTCATTCTATGCCACTTCTTACATCGTGGGCCAGCCCATTGACCTGCAGCGTAAATATGTGTACCTGGGGTACGACAAGACCACCGGTGCGCCGCAATTCCAGGACCTGAACCATGATGGTGCCATTGATTATAATAACGACCGCGCTGTCATCCCTCCCGGCACGCCTTACTTTGGCGGCATGGGCAATACCTTCTCCTACCGCCACTGGGACCTGAGCATTTTCTTCCAGTACAATCACCGCAAAGGCAGCACCAATAACGTGAGCTCACCCATTGGCAGCAGCCGTGCTAACCAGAACGTGTCCGTGCTGGACCGCTGGCGTGCAGCGGGCGATGATGCTGCTTTTCCCGTTGCTACCACCACAGCCGGTACGCCCACGTACCTGGCTTACACGCCTTACAGCAACTCCACCGCTTTGTGGGGCGATGCCAGCTACCTGAAACTGCGCTCTGCCAGCCTTTCTTACAGCCTTCCTACCAAATGGCTTACGAAGATCAGGGGCAGCAACTTCCGCGTGTATGCAGAAGGGCAGAACCTCTTTACCTGGATGAAGAACAAGTACATCTTTGATCCTGAAACCAGCGTGCCGGGCGGCCCTCCGGGCCTTGGTACGGGCAACATTGCCATGCCGCCGCTGCGCACCATCGTGTTTGGTATCAATTGTTCATTCTAAACCTGAAAGTCATGTTACGTTTTACACTGCATAAAAAATTCATACCCGCCCTGCTGCTCACCGCGGTGACCCTGGGCGCCTGTAAAAAGCTGGTGGAGATAGGCCCGCCGGTAAATCAGGTGGGGCTGGACCAGGCCTTTGCCAGCGATGCTACTGCTACCAGCGCCGTGCTGGGTGTGTATAACAGTGTGGGCACCCGCTCTCTTATTTTACCTATGAGCCAGTTGCCGGGATTGTCTGCCAATGAAATGATGAACTCCGTCTCATCTGCCGCTTATGATGAATTCAGCACTAATTCCCTCACCATTACCAATAGCCTTGTTACCAACACCATCTGGGCATATGGTTACAGTGCACTGGGGCAGGCCAATGCCATGCTGGCGGGCATTACGCGCAGCAATGCCCTTTCCGCGGGCGTAAAAAGCCAACTGCTGGGTGAAGTAAAGACCTGGCGTGCTTTCCTGCTGTTTGAACTGGTGAATTGCTTTGGAGATATTCCCATGCCGCTTACAGACGATCCTATTGCCAATGCCACGCTGCCCCGCACACCGGCTGCAGATGTGTGGAAGCAGATCATACAGGATCTTTCGGATGCGCAAGGACTGCTTACCGATGCATATCCTACTCCGCTGCGGGCGCGGGTAAACCGGCAAACAGCCAATGCATTGCTGGCCCGCGCTTACCTGTACACGAAGGATTATGCCAATGCAGAAACCACGGCCAGCCTGGTGATGAGCTCCGGACTATATACGTTGAATAAAGACCTGAACAGTGTATTTACCAACAGCAGCAACGAGATCATCTGGCAACTGTACACCGTGAATGGTCTTTCTATTTACATGACCAACCAGGATTCACAAGGCGGCAGCTATTCCGCTGCAGCCGGCGCAGTGCCGGCCATGGTGCTTACAGACACGCTGTACAACAGCCTGGAAGACGGGGACCTGCGTAAGGCCAACTGGATAACGCCTACGGTACTGGGTGGCACCAGCTGGAAATTCATCACCAAGTACAAACAACGCGCATTGGCCGCCGGGGCTTCCATTGGTACGGAATATAACGTGGTGCTGCGCCTTGCGGAGCAGTACCTCATCCGCGCGGAAGCACGGGCGCAGCGGGATAACCTTACCGGCGCCATTGCCGATGTGGACAGCATCCGCAGCCGTGCAGGCCTGCCCATGCTTGACAACGGCCTTGGCAAACAGGCATTGCTGCTGGCCATCGAAAAGGAGCGGAAGGCAGAGCTCTTTGCAGAGTGGGGCCACCGCTGGTTTGACCTGAAGCGCACCGCCAGCATTATCACTGCCGGTAAAACACGCGCAGACGATGTGATAGGCGGCATGCGCCCGGCCACATGGTCTTCTACAGACATCCTGTATCCCATCCCGGATGCGCAACGCACGGCCAATCCCGCGCTGACGCAGAACCCGGGTTATTGATCCATCACCCATAACCACCATTTACATGAAGAAACGTTTTTACCTGCTGGTATGCAGTGGCCTGCTGGCTGTAGCTGCACCAGCGTTAGCACAACAGGGTCCCCAGCCGGACCCCGTGACCGCCGGCTATAACAAGCTGCTGGCCGGCGACAGCGCCGCCCACCTGGAACTGGAAGGCAAGCTGTATGCCCTGCTGCAAAGCAAGGCAGAAAAGGACTGGCTTACCGCTGCCAATTATTTTTACCGGCTTAAAAAAGCCAAAACGGTAGACTCCATACAAGCCGCTGTGGCAAAGCGTTTCCCGGAAGGTGTCTATGTGCGCAATACTGCCGTGCAGCAGGTGTATGATGAAAAAGACCCGGTGAAGAAAGAAGCGCTGAAAGATGCGTGGATGGCCAGGTTTCCGCCAGCCCGGTATGATAATAATGACCACATTGTGTACGACTATGCCCGCAACGCGGTGGGCATGGCCTACCTGGATGCTGGCAACGTTGCCAAGGGCATTGCTTATGCAGACAGTATTGCATCGCCTTTCTGGAAAGGGCAGGGCTGGGTAGGCACCGCAGAGCGGCTTATGAAGCTGGGCAACTACGCAGCCGCCAAACCGCTGCTGAAGAAAGCTATTGAAGATGCATGGTCTTTCCGTACTACACGCAAAGCCGAGATGGGCGCAAGCTTTGCCGCCATTGGCTATCCCGGCTACCTGGCAGATTATGTGAACTGCCTGTACCACGATAAGGAATATGACTCTGCGCTGGTGTACATACAGCGTGCATTAGAAGCAGAAAACCCGCCCCGCCCGCAGGTGCAGGAAATGTATGCCCGCGTGCTGATGGAAAAAGGTGACTACCCGAAAGCAATGGGTTTCCTCAGTGACATCGCCGCAAAGGGGAAACTGGACTCCCTGAGCAAAGCAGAACTGGCCACGGTGTACGCCAAAGTAAGGGGTGGTAGCGGTTTTGACGCCTACCTGGATTCACTGAAAGCCGGTCTCAATGACCGCGTGCGCGAAGAAATGGCCAAGACCATTATCAACGAAGCGGCGCCCGGCTTTACGCTGAAAGACCTGAATGGTAAGACCGTAACACTGGCCAGCCTGAAAGGAAAGACCGTGGTGCTGGACTTCTGGGCCACCTGGTGCGGCCCTTGCAAAGCCTCTTTCCCGGCCATGCAGAAGGCGCAGGAGAAATATAAAAATGACCCCAACGTGAAGTTCCTTTTTGTGCACACCTGGGAAAAAAGTGCAAAAGCCACCGCGGAAGCCCGCAAGTTTATCACGGATCATCATTATCCCTTCCAGGTGCTGATGGACCTGAAAGATGCTGATACCGGGGAAAACAAGGTAGTGAGCAGTTACAAGGTGAATGGCATTCCCACAAAATTCATCATTGATAAGAACGGCAATATCCGCTTCCGCTTCACTGGCTTCTCTGGTGGGGAAGATGCCGCGGTAGCAGAAGTATCGGCGATGATCAGCCTTGCACAAAGCAACTGATGATACATTCCCGGGCAGGCGCCAGTAAGCCTGCCGGGAAAAGTAAAAGCCCCGCGTTGCGTATGCAGCGCGGGGCTTTTTATATGGTTGATAAAGGAGTTAGTTTTCCATTTTCTCCGCCTGGAAAATATTGAAGCTTACCGCGGTGCCTTTTACTTTCAGCGCTACCACGCCATGCGCGGGTACCTGGAAAGCAGCTGTGGCGGCGGTGCTGCGGGCCTGGTCCTTGTGCTGCCACAGGTCGCGGAGTACGTAGCCGGAAGCGGCCTGGATGCCAATGCTGTCCAGGTTCAGGGTAATGCTGGCCGGTGCATTGGCACGGTTCAGCAGGGCCACGCCTACCTGCCCGCTGGTGGTGCTGCCCAGGGGTTTGGCCCATACTTCCTGGTCACCGCTTTTTTGCAGGCGGCGTGCCTGGTAGCAAAGCGGGTCCTGGTTCAGGGCTATCACTTCCGTGTTGGTCACCAGGTCCATGGTTTCCTTGCTCATGGTACGCAGGTCGTTGCCCAGCAGCAGGGGAGAGTTCATGACGCACCACATGGTAAAGTGGGTGCGGTCTTCGTCCTGGCTCATGCCACGCCCTACCTGCAGCATGTCCATGTCGTTGAAATGCCCGGGAGTGCAGTATCTCCAGAGATCTGCATTCAGGTCTATGATGTGGAGGATGGAGTTGAAGTGGTTGCTGATATCGCCGGAAATACGCCAGGAGTCTGCTACCAGGGGCGCCCACTTGCCGGGGAACTGCCAGCGGCAGATGTTGTAGAACGCGCTGGGTTTTATGGCGCGGATGTACTGGCTCAGTTGTGTGTAGCGCAGTTGCTCATCCAGGCCCAGGCGGGTGCCGCCACACCAGTCTATTTTAATGAAGTCGTAGTTCCAGGTTTGCAGCATGAGCGTAAGGTCTTCCTGCTCATGCCCATACAGGCCGGAGCCGGTTTCTATACTGTCCTTGTCGCCATACACGGCGCAGAGATTAATGCCGGCATCAGAGTAGATGCCCGCTTTGAGGCCTTTGCTGTGGATGTAAGTGGCCAGGGCTTTCATGCCTGCGGGGAAGCGTTTGGTGTTGGTCAGCAGGTGGCCTTTAGCATCGCGGCCGGCCAGGAAACCATCGTCTGTGTTGACGTACTGGTAGCCGGCGGCTTTGAGTTTGGAGTTGGCCATCACATCGGCCTGGCCGCGGATCACCTGTTCACTGATGTTTACATGAAATTCGTTCCAGCTGGACCATCCCATCATGGGCGTGGTGGAACGTGGCGTTGACTGGGCATGGAGCAGGCCTGCATGGAGGCATAAGCTGGCAAAGAAGCAGCACAATAGTTTCCTGTTCATTTAACGTGTTTTTGTGGAACCGGCAAACAAGATAATATAAAATGCCCGCCCGTTACCCCGTGTTGCGTAGTTTGCGGAAACCAGCACCAAAAATTAAATTTAGGGAACCCGCTAAGGTTTTACCCTGCCGTGCGACTAATTATATGGATCGATAAATAGCCCGTAATTGAAAGAGCAGTTTATTTCATTGATAACCACTAACCAGGGCCTGTTGCTGAAGGTGTGCAATATGTACTGCAGCAACCCGGAAGATAAGGAAGACCTTTTCCAGGACATCGTGCTGCAGCTCTGGCGTGCCTATGGCTCGTTCAATGGCGGATCCCGGATGTCTACGTGGATCTACCGGGTGGCGCTCAATACGGCCATTACCCGCCTCCGGAAGACCTCCAAACGGGAAAGGTACGAAGGCCTGGATGAGCAGGTATTGGAAATAGCTGCCACCGATAATAAAGAGGAGAACGAACAGGTGCTGCAAATGTATGCGGCCATCAAAAAGCTATCCGCGGTAGACCGCGCTATCACTATCTTATACATGGATGGCCACAGCTACCGGGAGATCGCAGGCGTGATGGGCCTTTCGGAATCCAACGTGGGCTTCCTGCTGAATAAGATCCGCACCAAATTAAAAACAATCGTAAACAACGGGCAATATGGAACTGGACGACTTTAAGGCGCACTGGGATGCGCTACAGGAAAAAGAATCCGGGTGTTACAATATTCCACCGGAAAAATTAAACCAGATCATCATGCATACAGCAAATACCATTGGCGAGCTGCACGCCAGAAGTAGCTATTGGAGCAGGTTTGGCAGGTCTTCCATGAAGGCGCTGCTGGCGGCACTGGGGGGTGTAGGAACGATCATTATCATTGAAGGCGCTTACCGGCATGAGCTGGATAATGTGTTGGTAGCGGTAGGGTGGTTGCTGATCATTTTATTGTATTGTGTGGTTACCATATGGATGTATAAAAAGCAGGAGCAACTGTTCACCAGCTATAATAGTGAGAATGTGAAGCTGACGCTGGAATGTACCATTACCGGGTTTAAGCGCTTCTACCGGACGCTCCTCATTACCTACGCAGCGTTATACCCGGCCTATTTTTTTGCAGTGATCGAGTTGTTCATGCCTTACTGGCACTTGTCCTGGAGCACGGTTTTGATCATCTCCCTTATTGCAGGTGCGGTGTCTGTACTGGGCACTCACCTGTACTACCGGGCGAAATACTTTCAGCAACTGCAATCATTGGAAGACGACCTCCGGGCGCTGGAATTTTCTTAATTTGCCCTTACTTTGCAACTCATTTTTGAATATGGCAGATACTTTAGAAGCACATTACCAGTTTAGAACTTACTTCTTCCAGCTTTTGAATAAAAGCAAAACAGAATTTTCCATCACGATGTACAACACGCATTACACTTTCATCCTGGCGCCCAATGCGGAAAACCCAGGGGAAGAAACGCCCTGGAAAAATCATACGTCTAATAAAATGGACATGGTGCCCGGGCTGATAGCCGCTGTGGTGGAGGTGGTATACGGCACCGCCCAGCAGTAATTCCCGCTACACCGAATGAGATCCTTACGGATAGGTTATTGCAGGCTTCCACCCCGGGGGCCTGCAATTTTTTTAAGCAGCGGCTTATTGCCAATGACCGGCGCCCCCTACCTGTTTGCCCGCCCGGACGAAAACGTTTTCGTGACTGGCGGGCTTTTTTCCGGAAAAAATGAAAAAAAATGCACATCTTGGGCATGTTGAACCTGTGCGGTACGGCCGCGCATCCACGGAAACTTTAACACACCCGTTATGTCCACGAGAAGAAATTTCCTGTTACAGAGTGCATTGGGCCTTGCTGCCACCAGTTTATCTCCGCTTGCCACGCTGGCGCATACACGCCGCAATGAGGCCACTGCCGCCCCCGCGGGCAAACTGCCGGTGGGTATTGCCGGTTACACCTTTGCCAGGGTAGACCTGGACCATGGCCTGGCCATGATGAAGCGGGTAGGCATCAATTACCTGTCCATCAAAGACATACACCTGCCGCTGAACAGTACGCCGGAGCAGATCAAAACGGCACTGGATAAATGTGTTGCCGCCGGTGTAAACGTATATGCGGTAGGCGTTATTTATATGAAGACAAAAGAGGCGGTAGACCAGGCTTTTGAATATGCTAAAAGGGTAGGCGTACCGCTGATCGTAGGTGTGCCCAACCCCGAGCTGATCGATTACACAGAAGAGAAAGTAAAACAATACAACATCCGCATCGCCATTCACAATCACGGCCCGGAAGATAAGCTGTATCCCGCGCCGAAGATCGTGTATGACCTCATCAAGAACCGCGACAGCCGCATGGGCCTGTGCATGGACATTGGCCACGCTACCCGCGCCGGTGAAAATCCTGCTACGGCCGCGCTGACCTACAAAGACCGCATTTTTGACCTGCACATCAAGGACGTAACGGCCGCCGTAAAAGATGGTAAGGCCATTGAAATAGGCCGTGGTGTGATCGATTTCCCGGCGCTGATCAAGGCGCTGAATAAGATCCGCTACCAGGGTGTTTGCAGCATAGAATTTGAGAAAGACATGGACGATCCCCTGCCCGGCATCGCCGAATCTGCGGGCTATTTCCGCGGGGTGATCAACACCGAGGCGCATGCTTAGAAAGTAATGCTATTTTGTGTAAGTAGCCCCCGGCATTCTTGTATGTTGGGGGCATTTTTATGTATATTTCATATACACAACAACTAAACTGCACGCAAGGGATTACCTTGTTGCCGGCTGTGGCCTATTTACTACCAGTGCACTAACAATGGAACAAGTCATTTTATTGGATATAGACGGTGTGATGATCACTGCCGTAAGTTGGAGACCCGTATCATTGCAGGGAGACGAGTTCTATGCTTTCAGCCCGGTGGCCCAGCAGTGGCTGGACTGGCTGATGACACAATGCAACGCGCATATTATTCTTACGAGTAACCACCGGAGCCGCTACAGCAATGAGGCCTGGCTGCAATTGTTCCGCGGGCGCTGCCCACATGTGAAGAGCGTACAGGTGATGGACGATTACCTGCCGCCAAAGAAAGGGATGACCCGCCTGCAGGAACTGAATGAATGGGTGCGCCTGCATGGCGACCGCCACCGGTATGTGATCATCGACGACGACAGTTCCCTGCTGTCGCTCACGGAAAAGGCACGGCCGCGCTGGGTGCGCACCATGCCCATCATGGGCCTGGACCAGGTAGCGGCAGAGAAAGCACTGGCGGTGTTGCAGGCCCATTGAACGTTACCTATTTTTCTCTTACGCTCACCGCGATCCGCCGGTCTTTGATGCGGTCGCTTTCTGGCGCATCCGCGGCGTATTTTGCATATTGTGATCCATAGCCTTCCGCACCGGTCACCTGGCTGCCTACGCCGCCGTCTTTCAGTGCCTTAGACACCGCGGTAGCACGGGCCTGGGAGATCTTTTTGTTTACCACTTCGTCACCTACTTTGTCTGTATAACCACCTATTTTGATCTTCACTTTGGGATAAGCCTTTAAGATCTGTACGATGTTTTCCAGCTCCGTCCTGCTTTCCGGGAGGATCTCCGCGGTGCCAAATTTGAAGTTGAGGGTATTGAAGTCAAACCATTTGTCCTTGCCCGGCTGTGCATTCGGGTCCCTGATGAAGGAGATCAGCTCGTCTTCTATGCCGCCCTTGTAGGCATTGATGGTAATGCCATTAGGAAGGGTAAGTTGTAAAGGTTCTTTTCGTAGCGCCGTTACCGTGTCTGGGCGGATGGTTTGGTCTGCGCTGACAATAGTGTCTGTTGTGGCCTTTGCCGCAGGGCTATGATTGCAGCTGCGCAGTATATACCACAGGCCTATGATGATGAGCAGGCCGAGGATAAGGGGGCCGGCCCAGTTGGT
The DNA here is from genome assembly GCF_003071345.1 of Chitinophaga parva. NCBI lineage: Bacteria > Pseudomonadati > Bacteroidota > Chitinophagia > Chitinophagales > Chitinophagaceae > Chitinophaga > Chitinophaga parva. The sequence continues at coordinate 1,387,564 of NZ_QCYK01000002.1, forward strand.
CCTTTTGGGGGTGGGCACCGCCGGGTTGGGAAGGTTGTACACGCCGTCACCGGCAGCGGGGATGCCCAGCAGTTTAGTGACATCTATGCCCGCCGGCACAGCGGCCAGGATATCTTTTCGCTGCCTGCCCAGCAATGCGGCAACGGCACTTGCGTTAAGGTCATTGTCGTTGGCGTACTTGTCCAGCACCGCCAGCGCCAGTGGCAGGATGGTGCCAAGCAGGCCCGAGGCGGTGCTGCCCTTGAGGCCTGCATAGGTAGCCACCGCATTGGCCACTGCACCGGTTTTACTGCCAAATACATCATTGAGCAGGCCGGGAGAACTGGCCGGGATGCCACCGCCCGCCTGTGTAAAGGTGCCCGTAACGTTCTGGAGGATGCCGCTGTTAAAAGCCTTATTGGAAAAATCGAGCAGGGAAGCCACGTGCCCGGTGTCTGTTTGTTGCAGGATGCCGGCCAGGGATAAGGGGATCACGGCGTCTACGCCTTTTTGCACAGCAGCAGGTTGCTCTCCATAATAATGAGCCGCCTGGGCTATTACATCGGCAGGGAGATAGCGCTCTATGACGCTGGTGAAAGTAAATGCCATAAAGGGAAGTTTAAATGAGGTATCTCTATAACAAACGAGTATGCCACTTGGTTGGATTGCATTAAAAAATGGACAGGTCCATGTCCGGGCGCAAGCAAGGTATAGCGCTGCAAAAGGCCCCGTGTTTTAGTAAGGTACCTGCTGCAGGCAGACCAGGATCAGGCTTTAACGGTACCGGTTTCCCTGCGGATCACCGGCGCCACCTTAGTACCAAAAAGCTCTATCGTTTGCAATATGTTCTTGTGTGGCACATGCCCCGTTACCAACTGGGCCAGGAAGCGGGTGTTCTGGAAGATCTCGTACTGGGCCATGATCTTGTCGATGGTTTCCTGCACGCTACCTACCACGAGGGGACCATTGGTGCGCAGGTATTCAAACTGCGGGTAGGTCATGGCAGACCATCCGCGGCTCTTGCCCACGCGGTTCATCAGGGCCTCGTACGAGGGATAGAAATTATCTGCCGCTGTTTTTGAATCGGCTGCTACAAAGAACTGGGAACTGATGCCCAGTTGCAGCTGGCTCACATCGTGCCCTGCTTTTTGTGCCGCTTCCCGGTATAGGTCTACAAAGGGAATGAACTGGCGGGGAGGGCTGCCCAGGATGGCGATCATCATGGGCAGGTTCAGGCGGCCGGCGCGCACGGCAGACGCCTGGGTGCCACCTACGCCTATCCAGATGGGGATCTTTTGCTGTAACGGCCTCGGATATACGCCGCGACCGGGAATGGCGGCGCGGTGATGGCCGTTCCAGGTTACGACCTCGTTATTATTGATGTTGAGCAGCAGGTCCAGTTTTTCGGTAAAGAGATCATCATAATCCTCCAGCCGGAAACCAAAGAGGGGATAGGATTCTATGAAAGATCCCCGGCCTGCTATCATTTCCGCCCTGCCACCGGACACGAGGTCCACCGTGGCAAAGTTTTGAAAAGTGCGCACGGGGTCTGCAGAACTAAGCACCGTTACTGAGCTGGAAAGCCGGATCTGCTTTGTAATGGCAGCGGCGGCAGACATCAGGATCTCCGGTGATGAGATCACAAAGTCCGGGCGGTGATGCTCGCCAAAGGCATAAACATCCAGCCCCACTTCATCGGCCAGTTTTACTTCTTCCAGTAATTCCTGTACACGCCGGTGCGCATGTACGGCGTGGCCGGAACCATTGTCCCGCTGTACTTCTCCAAATGTACTGATGCCTAATTCCATATCTGTAGTATATAATTTTCAAATGACCATGGCGGATACAAGCCGTTCATTTACGGCAATAAAAGTAAAGGATTTTCGCTTTGCAAGATGGCTGGCTAAGAATGTGACAGTGGCGCGACTTTCCCCCGCGCAGGCGCAGGCAGCTTCTTTAGCGGATCACTTGTAGCGATCCGGTATTTTATTGTACTTTTCATTCCGGGATCGCGCGGCACACAGGCAGACACAATATCTTTAGCACACACACCACGTATTGAAACTTCCACTCCCGGCTTCACGGTAAACTGTTATATCCGCCATGCAAAGGCTATTGCTATTTTTCCTGGGCTTACTGCTTTGTGGCACAGCCGCAAGCGGGCAGCCTGCGCCCGCTGACGCAGGCCGGCAGGTAGTGGTAACCTTCCAGCCGCCCATGGCGGATACAGACCGCATTGCCGCTAGCCTGCGCACCGGTAGTTATTACCTTTACAAACCCGGCCGCTTCCCCGGCGACCTGGATTCCGCACTGGTTTTCTTTACCCGCGCCAGGGACCTGGCAGATACTATTAAAAATACATACTGGCAAAATGAAGCACAGGCCCGCCTGGGGGATTATTACTATGAAAAAGACGACCGGGAAAAAGGAAAATCTGCCTACATCCGCGTGATCGACTTTTACCGCAAAGCCGGCAATAAGGCTATGGAAAAACATTACCAGGACCGCCTCCTGGAAGTGACCGGCGGTGTACATGCAGGCATGGTGCCGGACAATATCCAGTACTTTGAAGCCGGCGGCACCGGGCTGGCTTCCAAAGGCGGGCAACTGCAAAACATTGCCGCGCACAAGGAAATTGCATATGCCTGCATCAAAGCCGGTGAACTGGATAAAGCAGAAAAGGAATTACTGGGCATGCTGGCCGCTTATAATGCACTGCACTATGACAAACTGGTGGATACTTATGAGCTGCTGGCAGAAGTGAGTAAACTGGAAACAGACCTGCACAAGGAACTGCTTTACAAACTGGAGCTCATCAAGAATATGGAAGCCACCGGCGATACGGCCCGCGCAGATTATTTCTATTCCAAACTGGCCCTCACTTATGCAGACCTGAACATGCATGATCAAAGCCAGACCTGGATATTCAAGGCCATGGACGTGCTGATAAGAAGGCATCAGCTGGAAGATTATTATGGCTACGTAAGCCTGGCCGTCTGGAACTTTAACGTGATGAACAAGCCGGAAGAGGGCATTGCCTTCCTGAAGCGTACAGCGCGCGAAGTACCGCCGCTCAATGCCGCGCAGCGGGTGGACCTTTATGAAGGCTATGGCAACTGCTACGCCAATATGCAACAGTATGCAAAAGCGGAACAGTACTACCTGGAAATGATGCGCCTGTACAAGCAGACCAGCTTTAACCAGGCCTTTTACAGCACTAATTACCAGATGACCACAGATTATATTCATTACAACCAGGTGATCGGTAATTTTTACGTGCTTACCAAACAGTATGCAAAGGCGGGCGCCTATTTTGGCAAAATACTGGGGCTGCCCAAAGGCACGGTGCGCCCCGTAACACTGAGCAAGATCAACCGTATGCAGTTCACCGTGGACTCTGCCCGGGGGAATTACATTGCCGCCATACAGCATTTTGAAACTTCCAAAAATATAGACGACTCCCTTTTCAATGATAACAAGAGTAAGCAGATAGAGGAGCTGGAGATCAGCTACCAGACGGAGAAGAAGGACAAGGAGTTGCAAACAAAACAGAAGAACATTGTGCAGCTGGTGAACAAGAACCTGTTGCAGGATGCGCGCCTGCGCGAGGCGAACCTGATCCGCAACGTGATCATTATTTCATCATTGCTGCTCATTGCGCTGCTCTATACCGGTTACCGTTTTAAGCAACGGCACAACATCCAGCTGCAGGTGCAGCAAAGAGTGATCAATAGCAAGAACCAGCGCCTGGAACAGGTGTTGGCGGAGCAGCAAAAACTCCTGGCCCAGAAAGAATGGCTGGTGCGGGAGATCCATCACCGCGTGAAGAACAACCTGCAGATCGTTATCAGCCTGCTGAATGTGCAGGCCGGGTTCCTCAACGATCCATCCGCTGTAGAAGCCATCCGCGAAAGCCGGGAACGCATGCAGGCCATTGCCATCATCCACCAGAAATTATACCAGCCGGATAGCAGCACCCGCATTAACCTGCGCTCTTACATCCAGGAAATGGTGATCTACCTGCGCAGCAGTTTTTCCGGTTATGAAAAGATCAGCTTCCAACTGGATGTGGAAGAGTTGAATGTGGATGTATCGCAGGCGGTGCCCCTGGGTATCATTATCAACGAGGCTATCACCAATTCGGTGAAGTACGCATTCCCCATTCACCGGAAAGGCCGCATTGTCATTAGTGTGCACCAGTTTAACGGGGATGAAGTGCTGTTGCGCATTAAAGATAACGGCCAGGGCTTCCCGGACGATTTTGATCTGAAGGATAACAATTCCCTGGGCATCCAGCTCATGAAATTATTTGCGGAGCAACTGGAAGCTGCTTTATCCTTCCGCAGCCATGATGGCGCGGAGATCTCGCTGCGTTTTAAATCACAGCAAACCATTGACCCCGTGGAGCCGGATGCATTTGCAAACATCCAGCCCAAACAGGAAGCTGTTTCTTAAAGCAGCTACAGGCTTCCCTGTACATCATTCAGTTTCATGGCCATCCACTGTGCCGCGTCACTTTCCAGCCATGCGTTATAGTCCGTAATGGCCTGCAGGCGTGCCGCTTCGGTGATGTAACCATCCTGCACCATCTGCGGTCCTCTCAGTTCGGCTACTTTTGTCCAGAGGCCGGCTTTCGCTAAGAAACCGTCTTCTCCTTTTTTGCATACTTCATTGGCGCGTATGCAGCGGATGTTCTGCAATCCCAGGGTGAGAAAGAGTTGTGCCAGGTGATCGCCAATGGCGTTGTCCATGCCGGCATCCGCCCGCCATTGCAGGAAAGCGGCGTAGAAATCCCGCATGCTTTGCGGGGGCGGTGCATTCCATTCAATGGCGGTATGGTTGTAATCAAGTATGGAGATGCAGCCGCCGGGGCGCAGCAGCGATTTGAATTTTTCCAGGGCTGCTACAGGATTGCTCAGCCACTGCAGCACGCGGGCAGACACCACGAGGTCAAACGGTTGTTCCGGTGTGTAGCTGAAAAGATCAGCCTCCGCCAGTTGCAGGTTGTGAATGGCCGCATGATCTTCCCGGCCTTTGGCAATAAGATGGGCGCTGCTGTCAATGCCCACTGCTGTACCATCCGGGCCTACCGCATTGGCAATACCGGCCGTGATAGCACCGGTGCCACAGCCTACATCCAGTACCCGCATGCCATTATGCAGCAAGGGCAGGAGGGAAGCATAGCTGTTTTCCAGGCTGCGGGCATCCAGTACGCTGGAGGTTCCTTTGGGCATTTGGGCACTTTCGGTAGCAATTGGTTTCATGGTCAGTGTTTTGTGGAATATGAAGGAAAGTTGGGTGTTGTTCAAGATACAGTGGAATCTTCATTTTTTCCTGTAATTTGCCGCACACAATCTACAACGTAATGAGAAAATTACTATTTGTACTGGCAGCTGCCGGTATCACTGCATTTACCGCCCAATCCTGTAAAACCATGCAAAAGCCCGCCAATACTGACGATGCAGACCTCATCACTGAAATGACCCTGCCTTCCACCGTGAAAGCCGGAGACCCGATCATGGTCACCTTCACCGTAAAAAATCCCGGGAGCAAGGACCGGCAATTCCTGAAATGGCAAACGCCCTTTGAAGGATTCCTGAATGATTTCCTGGATATCCGCAATCCTGCAGGGGAACTGCTGGAATACCACGGCCCCATGGTAAAGCGCATGATGCCCCCGCCGGCGGAATCTTTCATCACGGTGGGCGCCGGCCAGCAACAAACAGGCAGTACAGACATTACCAAAGTATACCACATTAAACTACCGGGCACTTACACGGTGGAGTACACCGGTACCAGCATGAGTGGCCTGAAAAAGGTGAACAAAGCTGCATTCACGGTAGTGCAATAGCACAATAAACGCCTGCAAAATTTTAAAGCCTTCCGCTGGAACACATACGTTTTCAGTGGCAGGCTTCTTTATTTGGGGGAATTGAATTTGTGGGTTGCCTCAGGCATTGGAAATTGTTTTTTAGAAATTGTTCTACCTTGGCTTTCCGGAAACCATTGCATTTATGAAGCATTTACTAAGCGCAGGCCTGCTGGCCCTTGGCCTTAGCACCCAGGTGCAGGCCCAGTCCCTTTTACAGTACGCACATCCTGAAATAGGCACGGCACACAGCCGCTGGTTCTTCTACACGCCCGCTGCCGTACCAGGCGGCATGGCCAAGCTGGCCCCGTCTACCAACGGCCACTATGGGAATCCTTCCGGCTGGGAAGCCGTGGGCTACGATGCCCGCCATAATTCCATTGAAGGCTTCGTGCATTTTCACGAATGGCAGTTGGGTGGTGTAAGCTTTATGCCCACCACCGGCGCGCTGCGGGTACAGCCCGGCGACCTGGAAGGCCCTAAAAACGGCTACCGCTCCCACTTTGACCGGAAAAATCAGGTGTCACAGGCTGGTTATTATAAAGTGCTGCTGGACGATTATAACATCACCGCGGAACTTACCGCCACCACCCGCGTGGCCTTTCACCGTTATACCTTCCCGGAAAACAAGCAGTCCCACATCATCCTCGACATAGGCAATGTGCAGGGCGAAAGCGGGCCCATACTGGACGCCTCCGTGCGCATGACGGATGCCACCCACTTTGAAGGATTTGTACTCACCGCGCCCAAGTATACGAAGCACGACGATCCCGGCGGCAAGGTGTCTATGTACATTTACGGGGAACTGAGCAAACGCCCGGATAGCGTAGGGGCGTTTACGTTAGCCGGGGTACAGGCAGGCCGGCAGGAAGCCAAAGGCGTTGGGGCGGGGCTTTACCTGAACTACACCACCAAAGACCAGGAAGCCGTGGAGATCAAGGTGGGCTTGTCTTATACCTCCATTGACAATGCAAAGCTGAACCTTCAAACGGAAGCTGCGGATCTCAACTTTGACCAGGCCAAGGCGCTGGCGCAGCAAACCTGGGAAACCGCATTTGAAAAGATCCGCGTAGCAGGTGATGAGGATAGCAAAATAAAATTTTATACCTCCCTGTTTCACGTACTGCTGGGCCGCGGCACAGCCAGTGATGTGAATGGTGCTTACCCCAAGCACATGGCCACCGCAGGCCAGCTGCCGGCGCATGCCAACTTCCAGTTCATCAACACCGATGCCATCTGGGGCGGTTACTGGAATCTTACGCAGTTATGGTCACTGGCATACCGCCAGCCGTATATCAATTTTGTACAGACGCAGTTGCAACTGTCTAAGGACAGGGGCTGGTTTGGCGATGGGATTGTGAACAGTGAATATGTATCCGGGGTAGGGACCAACTTTGTAGGACTGGTGGTGGCGGCGGCATACCAGGCGGGCATCCGGGACTACGATACGGCTTATGCCTATGCTGCTGCAAAGAAAAATGAATTGGGTTGGGAAAACAGGCCTACCGGTTCCGGCAAAACAGATACGCGTGCCTTCCTGAAATATGGCTATTCCCCTTACAAGGAAAGTGATCCTGCGGATAGCACGGGAGCACATTTCTCCGCCTCCCACACCCTGGAATACGCGTTCAGCGCATTTGCCGTAGCACAAATGGCAAAGGCCATGGGACATACAGCGGATTACAAGACGCTGATCAAATATTCCAATGGCTGGCGTTATCTTTTCAATCCGGCCAATCACCTCATACAGCCCAAACTGGCGGAGGGCACTTTCCTGGGCAATTTTGATCCCTATGCATCCTGGCGTGGTTACCAGGAGGGCAATGCCATGCAGTACACTTACTTTGTGCCGCAAAATCCTGCTGCGTTGATAGCTGCCATGGGCAAGGATTCCTTTAATATTAAGCTGGACAAGATCTTTGAATCCGCGGAGCAGAGCAGCTTTGGCGGCGGTAAGGAGATCGATGCATTTGCCGGTATCAAATCCATTTATAATCATGGGAATGAGCCTGCGTTGCATATCAGCTGGTTGTTCAATTTCTCCGGCCGTCCCTGGCTCACACAGAAATGGACGAGGCTGATCTGTGATGAGTTTTACGGCACAGCGCCCATTCATGGTTATGGCTATGGTCAGGATGAAGACCAGGGCCAGCTGGGCGCCTGGTATGTACTGGCATCACTGGGCATTTTTGATGTGAAAGGCTTTACAGACCTGCGCCCCATCGTGGAGCTGGGCAGCCCCCGTTTTGATAAGGCCACCATCCAGTTACAGAACGGCCGCACGCTGGTGATCAGCGCGCCCCATCACACGGATAAAGATTACTACATACAATCCGCCACGCTCAATGGAAAGCCCCTGGCCAATTGCTGGCTGTACCGGGATGTACTGATGAAAGGCGGGGAACTGAAGCTGGTGATGGGCAGCAAACCCAATACCCGCTGGGGCATAAAAGTACCGCCACCTTCCGTGCAATAAGAACGGGATTAACGTAATTATAACATAGAAAAGCCTTACCTGCAAACGCTTGCTGGTAGGGCTTTTTGTTAGATGCATCTAACCTGGGGCGCTTTACTTTTATAATTTCATACAGACAAATTTATCTTTCAAAACAGATGGTTTATTTTTGCGCCTTCTAAACCACTACCTGCTTATGCAAACTGCCAGTCTTCATCCTTCCGAAAGAGCGATGCGCACTACTTTGTTGGGTATTGCGATCAGTATTGTGCTGATTTTTGTAAAGCTGGCGGCCGGCTATTTCGGGCATTCCTACGCGCTGGTGGCGGATGCATCTGAAACCGCCTCGGACGTGCTGAGTTCCGGCCTGCTTTGGATAGGCCTGCGCATTGCCATGAAACCTGCGGATGAGCAACATCCCTACGGGCATGGCAAGGCAGAGCCCCTGGCGGCCATTCTCATTTCATTATTCCTGCTGGGCGCGGCGGTATGGATAAGCTGGCACGCCATTGAATTTATCCGTACGCCCCACCAGCTGCCCAGGCGCTTTACCTTATTGGTACTGGGCGCGGTGATCCTCATTAAAGAAGGGATGTTCCGTTACGTGCTGAAAGTAGGGAAGGAGATCAACAGCCAGGCGGTAAAATCAGATGCTTACCACCACCGTAGTGATGCTATTACGTCCATTGCGGCATTCGTTGGCGTGGGCATTGCTTTATTGCTGGGCAAGGGTTATGAGGCGGCTGATGACTGGGCGGCCCTCATTGCCAGCGGCATCATTGCCTACAATGCCATTTCCCTGCTGGGCCCCGCGCTTAATGAAGTGATGGACGCCACACCTGGCGCGGCTATTGTGAACAAAGTAAGGGCGCTGTCCGGTGAAAACCCGGATGTGCTGCTGGTGGAAAAATGCTATGTGCGCAAAATGGGCTTCGATTATTTTGTAGACATCCACATCCAGGTGTTGGATACACTGAGTGTACGGCGCGGGCACGAGATCGCGCACGCAGTGAAAGACACGCTCCTGCAAAGTGACCTGAATATCAAAGATGTGCTGGTGCATGTAGAGCCGGCATAATGTTGCTGCATATACGTTGTAAGCCATCCCGATTGGGATGGCTTTTTTATTCTGCTTTGAGGCTGTTCACCGGGTTGGCCATGCCCGCGGAAAGCAGTTGCCGGCTTATAGTGGCTCATTATAATGGCGGGATAACTACCACCCGCACTGATGATGAAGACCAGCAAGCCTGCGATGGAAGCCGCCAGGAGCGGGTCTTTGAAAACGTTAAGGGAAATGGGTACCTGCACCCAGTTGTTCATCAGCGGGCGTGCGGCAAAGGTCCATGCGAGTGCCAGCAGCATGGCCAGGAGGGCAACGCAGGTGGTTTCCAGCATGAATTGCCAGAAGATGCTGCGGGGCGCACTGCCCAGTACCTTGCGGGTGCCGATCTCCCGGGCTCTCCGGGCGCTTTGGGCAGTGGCCAGGTTAATGAAATTAAAACAGGCGATCACCACCAGGAAAATGCCCACAAATGCCAGCGTGGTAAGCAGGGAGTGTTGCATAGTGCCGCTAAAAAAGGGATTGAAGTGGACGTCACTTAAAGGCTGTAAAGTGAACTGGTATACGTTTGCAATATCATTCGGGAAGTGCTGGTTACGGAGGCGGATCATGGCTTTGTTGATGTCATTGACATCCACGCCTTCCCGTAGTTGCACAAACGTTTGGGTGTTGCTCTTGATGTAGTTCCAGTCCTGCAGCATTGCTGCTGCCTCCGTGCTGAAACCCCGGAAAGATGCATCAGACAATAACAGGTTGGCGCCAAGGTCCGTATGGCCCGGAAGATCGGCCATTACGCCGCTGATCGTTACTTCGTATTTGCTATCCAGTTGCAGCGCTTTACCAATTACATTGTCACTGCCAAAATATTTACGTGCCAGCGATGCCGTGATCACTGCGCTGCCAGGGGCTGTGGAGTAACTGCCTTGTAAGAAATGATAAGTAAACAGGTGGAACCATGCATCGCCTACAAATGCTACGTTGTTATGTTCCTTGAAGTAGGTGGTCTGCGCGGTGCCCGGTACACCCACCGTGGCCGCGGGTAGCTGCGTAAGCACGGCTTGTGCGGCAATGCCGCTTTGCTGCTGTTGCAAGGTAGGGCCCATGGCCAGCGGGCTGCCTTGTTCATGCACGGTGCTGCCATCATCCAGGTGCAGTTCCGTGACTACACGGTACAACTGTGACGGGTGGGGATGGTATTGATCAAAACTGAGGTGAAAACGGATGAACTGCAGTAATACCAGGCCTCCGGCCATGCCGAGGGAAAGGCCAAGCACGTTGAGAAGCGTATAAAAGCGGTGCTTCCATAAATTGCGGAGCGCTATTTTCAGGTAACTGTGGAACATGCAGCAGGCGGTTTACAGGCTGCTGCACAAGAATCCGGCCTGACAGGAGGGCCTTGAAAGCCAGTAAATTAGCAGGTCCTGTACCCCGCGGTTGTCCGCTTTTGATACGCGCCCCGTCCATTTGGGGACGGCCCCCTTATTTTTCAAATACAACGGAATCTGCCTTCGCGCCCAGTTCCTCCAGGGTTTTAGACAGGTCTGCCACCATCTGGTCCGGTCCGCAAATGTAAAAGGGCTTGGAGAAATCTTTGATATTCGCCTGCAGGAAAGCCTTGTCTATGCGACCCTTGTGATAGGGAGAATCTTCCCGGCTGATGAGGTAATGTACCTGCCGGCCCAGCATCTGGTCCAGCTCTTCCTTGAGGATAATATCCTGCATGGTCTGGTTGGCGAAGAACAGTTGGTTACCCGCGATCTTATTGTCTTTATGCAGCTGGCGCAAAATGGCCAGGAAAGGGGTAATGCCCGCGCCGCCGGCCAGGAAATAGCCTTCTCCTTTATAACTGATAGCGCCCCATACATCGCGGATGATCAGTTCATCACCCACTTGCAAGGTGCTCAGCGTATGGGTTACGCCGTCGTGGTCGTGGTAAGATTTAATGGTGAACTCCAGGAAGTCATCGTCATTCAGGCAGGTGAATGTAAAAGGGCGCAGCTCGTTTTTCCAGCGGGGTTGGTTGATGGATACGTCCGTGGCCTGCCCGGGTTCAAAATGATAGCCTGCCGGTTTGCTAAAGCGGTATCTCCGCACATTGTGGGTCACAAGTTGCAGGGAGATGATCTTTACGATGTGTTCCATAAGTGTCGCGTTTTTAAGTACGCCGGTTTGCACACCGGCACTACACAATGTACGCAATTTTCAGGCCTCACCGTGGCGGGCTGATGGAATCTGCAAGGTTTCAACCGCTTGGTAGTGATCACTGTTTTACCAGGTGTGGCCCTAATTCCCGCACGTGTGCGGGATCCAGGGCCAGGTATGCTGCTACTACTTTTCCAAACACAGATTCACGGTCATTGAGCTGTATGTACAACGTGTCTATAACGCGGGTAAGCGCCATGAGCACCCAGGTGGCTGCGAACATCTGCCTGCGTTTCTCCACATCCGTGGCCAGGAAAAGATCTTCCGCCAGGAATAGCGCGGCATCGGGTTCTTCCAGCTTCTGGTTAAAGAATTTGTCCAGCGCAAAGCAGGCCACAGACCAGGATTCCAGGCCACGGCAACTTTCATAATAGATAATGCGCGATTCATGCGGCCCGGGAACGGCCTGTTGGGATTTATCGTCAATGGTGCCATCCCAGAAGCGGTCTTTGTAAGTTTCCAGCCCTGGCATGTATTTCCAGCCGCCCTTACGGCGGTGCAGGGTTTCGCGGATGTTACCATGCTCACTCACCATTACCGCGGGGCGCTCCTGTAACTCGCCCTGGTCTGTAGCGCGCTGGCTGTTGCTTTCCAGTAGCACCAGCAGGCTTTCATAGCGGGTGCAGCCATTCACCGCACCTTTCAACGCAAGGTGGTTGAATACTTCTTTCACTGCTGTATCCGGGTTTTGCTGGCGGAAATCGATCAGCAGTTCACCGTCATCCGGTGCGTCCATCGGCTCCAGGTGGAAGTCGATATTGAATTGGGCTGCCACGAAGTTGCAGAAGTCTGCCACCGTTTTCTTGATGCGGAAAGATCTGTTGCGGGTGTAATACTTCTTAAAGGCGATCTTTTTGTTTTGCGATACTTCCCAGTTGCAAAGCTCCGTATGCCGCACCAGCTGGTCCTTCCCGCCGTTTGCCACCACCAGGTTATTGGCGCCGTACAGGGAGAGGAGGATGTCTTTTTCAAAACGGTGGCAGTCCTGTGCTTCGTCTACAAACACGGTACGGTTTCGCTGGTGCCCGGCCAGGATACGCGATACCTGTTCCATAAAGCCTTCCAGCGTTATCTTCACCCCGCCTTCGTTCCGTACTACCTGGTGCTCCTGCAAGTGCAATGCCCACAGCAGCAAGGAATGTTTATGAGCAATGCCGTGCTGTTCAAAATATACTTCCGGTTCGGAAATGGCTAGCAGCGTGTTTTCCAGTACATCATAGTAATCGGCAATGAAGGTTTTGCTGGCTTCCACCTGTGACAGCAGCACGACCTTGCGCTCGTAATATTCTTTAGACAGGCGGTTAAAATGCGCCGGTTTAAAATCTTCACTTCTTTCCAGGAAGCGGATAAAATCAAGCCCCGCTTCTTTGGCGCCTGTGTCCAGGGTGGTGGTGGATCTTAATGCCTGCTTCAGAGATACCCACCCGCTTTGCTGGCGCAGCAGCGGCTCTGTAAAATTGTAGATAAGGCGCATGCGCTCCTTCAGGTGGTGCTGGAGCTTTTCCAGCCTGGCGGCAGAAAGCACATGCAGTACGCCCAGTGATCTGGCCAGCCGGTAGAAGAAGGAGTGCAGGGTAAGCACAGCAGCCTCGCCGGGCATACTGCCGCCACGTTCCAGGCATTGTATGTTCTGGTGGGCTTTGATAGTGCGGGCTATGTCAAAGATGAGCAGCTTATTGTAACTGAGAAAGAGTGCATTGCCGCCATTGCCGGTACACTTCATCATCAGGGTCAGTAACTCGCTGGACTTTCCCGTGCCGGCCTTACCATGAATGATGATGAGGTTTTTATTCAGCTCTTCAAACAAGGTCTTTTCATTCGTTAGCTGGCGCCCCAGGCGTTCCGTTTTACGGCGGGTGAGGAAGCCTATTTCGCTGTCGCGGATGGCCTGTTCCGCCAGGGCGTGCAGCTGGTGTGGCAGGGCGGCATAGCCCGCGTCTGTCTTCCACTCTTTGTAGGAAATGAAGATGTCGGATGTGCTTTCCAGGAAGTAGCGGTTCAGCGCAAAGAAGTCCAGCTGCGGCGCCACCAGGTAATTGTCCAGCACCTGCTCATGTGGGTTCTGGATGAAAATAAGGGGTTGCACATACAGCTGGTCTTTCTGGAAGCCGCATTTGTGCACCAGGTAGTTGGTAAGGTTAAATCGCAGGGAACTGATCTCCGTGCTGTAGTCCAGCACTTCGGCATCGTGCAGCAGCTGCAGGCCGGAAATTGTCACCGGTGCTGTTTTCAGGTGGGATACAAATTTGACAGGGATGACCAGGTTGTGCAGGTACACATACCTGTCTTTCTTTTTAAACCGGTAAAAGTTGCCTTTTTCCGGGTTTACCGCCAGTACCAGCAGCAGGTCTATATTGGCTTCTGAAGATACCGGTACGGGGAAATTGTTGAAGGCAAATACCTGCGCGTCCAGTGCCGTGCCGCTTACCAGCTGGTTAAAGCTGCTTTCAAAAGCCTCATAGTCAAACAAGGGGTTGCGGCCATTAATGGCAGTGATGTTGATACTCATGATGTCCTCCTTTTGGTTGTGTTTTTTTGAGCTGTTGGGTTTAAAAATGGGGGCCGGAAATTTTTCGATCGATGCTTTCAGGACAGCATGTTGGGGCACATGCCGGAGGCTAAAATACATTGGCAAAACGCATTGAATATGCGCAACCGGAGAAATCAGTAAATCGGACAACAACGGGTACACGAAAAAAAAGGTGCCGGCTGCAAACTGGCTGCAGCCGGCACTTCTAAGAATTGATTACTAACGTTTACGCATAAGCGCAATAAAATGAAACTGCACTGATGGTGCAGTGAAAATCTTACGGATGCAGTTCATGAAGCGGCAACTGCGGTGCCAGCGCAGTGTGTACTTTCTCCGCCAGCATTTCCTTGTCCAGGGTGAAAGTGGCCGTCTGGCGGACGTCTTCAGACGATGCACCTATACGTACTTCATAGTTGCCTGCATCGGCTATCCAGGACGACTGGGCCGTGTTAAACGATGCAAGATCTTTAATGCTTAATGTAAAAGTGAGCGTCTGGGAAGCGCCGGGTGCAAGCAGTTTGGTCTTGGCAAAAGCCTTCAGTTCCTGTGCGGGTTTGTCCGCCATCTTTGCCGGTGCGGCCAGGTAAAGCTCTACTACTTCTTTACCGGGTACCTTACCGCTGTTGGTCACCGTGAGGGTCGCGGTCATAGGCGTGCCGTCAAAGTGGCTGCCGGATAGGGTTACCTTGCCATAGCTGAAGTTTGTGTAAGACAATCCATACCCGAATTCATACGCTGCTTTGATGTTGAAGGTTTTGTAATAACGGTAGCCTACATAGATGCCCTCTTCATAACTTACTTCCGCGGGCTTGCCCATGAGCGGGTTGCCGGCCGTGCTATCGTCCGGGTGCAGTAGCTGGCCCGGGAAGGTCCTGGCCGAAGGCACATCTTCATAATGCACGGGGAAGGTAGCGGTGAGCTTGCCGGAAGGATTTACTTTCCCGGTCACTACATCTGCAATCGCGTGCCCGCCTTCCTGGCCAGGCTGCCAGGCCAGGAGGATGGCGTCTGCATCATCGCGCCAGCTGCTTACATCCATCACGCCACCAATGTTCATTATGACAATTACTTTTTTTCCTTTAGCGTGAAAAGTGTTGCTGATGTTGTGCAGGTTTTGCAGTTCTGCAGCTGTGAGGGTATAATCGTCATCTACTTTGCGGTCGCCGCCTTCACCCGCCAGGCGGCCTATGGTCACCAGGGCAATATCGTTACTGGCAGCTTTGGCTTGCAGCAGTGTTTCTTCCAATGGCATTTCAGCAATGGGTGGCGGTGCCAGGAAGGCCATGGCAGGTTTGGAACGATGGTTTTTCTGCGCTGCAATGTACACCTGGTAAGTGTTTGAGAGCGCTGCGTCCACCGGGAAATTAGCTGCCTGCATGCCTTCCAGCAGGGATACCACATATGCTTTATTTACATCACCACTACCGGTGCCACCGGCAATGAGGTCGTAAGATGTATTGCCAAACAAGGCAATGCGCCTGCTTTGGGCCAGGGGCAATACATTGTCCTTGTTCTTCAGCAGTACCATACCTTCTGCGGCGGCGGCGCGGCTCACGGCCGCATGTGCTTTCAGGTCTGGCTTATCACTGTAATTGTAGTGTTTAAACGCCGGCGAGAGCAGGATGATGTTGAGGATGCGGGTCACGTTTTCATCCAGCTGTGCCGGGGTAATGACACCGCTTTGCACACCGGCCAGTAGTGCCTCTGTTTGGGCATGGGTTCCGGGCATTAACATGTCATTACCGGCATTCATCTGCGCCACGGGATGCTGCCCGCCAAACCAGTCTGTCATCACAAACCCTTTGAAACCCCATTCATCGCGCAGGATGTCCGTGAGCAGGGGCCGGCTTTCAGAAGTGTAAGTATCGTTCACCAGGTTATAGGACGACATCACGGTCCAGGGTTGGGATTGTTTTATGGCAATCTCAAACCCGCGCAGGTACAGCTCGCGCAGCGCACGCTCACTCACATGGGTGTTCAGCTGCATGCGGTTAAACTCCTGGTTGTTGGCCGCAAAGTGTTTCAGGGAAGTGCCTACATGATTGGCCTGTACGCCATTGATCAGTGCGGCGGCAATATTGCCTGCCACCACGGGGTCTTCAGAATAGTATTCAAAATTGCGGCCACCCAGCGGGTTGCGTTGCAGGTTAATGGCGGGCGACAACAATACATCAATACCATAATCCAGTGCCTCTTTGCCAAACGCCTGGCCCACGCGCCGCACCAGGGCTGTGTCCCAGGAACTGGCCAGCAACGTGCCTACAGGGAAAGCGGTGGCATAGTAAGGATGGGCACTGTCTCCATTGCGGATGGGATTAATGCGCACCCCTGCAGGACCATCGGAAAGCACGATGGACGGGATGCCCAGTCGGGGAATGGCGTGCGTGCGGCCGGCCGCACCGGGTACTTTTTCCGGCACCTGGTCATCGCCCGGGTCGGCCGGGGGCAGCATGCCGGGTGGCAGGTCTTCAATGCGCATGCCCATGCCTACAATGAGCTTTACTTTTTCTTCGGTGGTCATAGCCTTTACCACCTCCGGTAAAGGGCTGTGGCCCAGTTGGGGCGCTGTTTGCGCAAATATGCAGCTGCTGGCAAAGCATAGACAGAGTATGCCTGCAATAGACCTGATCATGTACGTGGGTTTAGTTTTAGATATGGTAACAGCAAAATGATCACAAAATATACCGCTTTTTTAGCAAAGCCAGCCTGCGTATCTTACCATAACCAAAGGTAATGCCGCATGACATTTACCAATAAGCACCCCAGGAACATGCGTGTTATCTTTGGGGTGAACGGAAGCATTTTAAACGTATGATGAAGCAACACTGGTTCCCGGTTTTATTGTTTTGCATTTGCTGCGCAGGTGTATGGCATAGTTGCCAGCAGGTCCGGGACGCGCGGCGGGAGCAGGAGGTAGCGGACAGGAATGATCAACAACCGGCCGGCGCAGATACACTATGGCATGGTGCAGGGGTGGAAGACCTGCCGGATGATGCACAGGTGCGGTATGGACATGACCTGGTGGCCAACACCTCCGCTTACCTGGGCCCCCGGGGCAGCGTGGCGCATATCTCCAATGGCATGAACTGCCAGAACTGCCACCTGCAGGCCGGGACCGTGCCTTTTGGCAATAACTATGGTAAAGTATATGCCACCTACCCGCTGTACCGCGCCCGTAATAACGGCATACAGGATATCTATGACCGGGTGAATGACTGCCTGCAACGCAGCCTGAATGGCCAGCCGCTGGATAGCAGCACCAAAGAAATGCAGGCTATTTATGCCTACATTAAATGGCTGGGTAAAGATGTGCCCAAAGGCACGGTGCCAGGTGGTACCAGTATTATGAAACTGGCTTACCTGGACCGCCCTGCCAGTCCCGCCGCCGGCAAGGCTGTTTATGCCGCTACCTGCCAGCGCTGTCATGGCAGTGACGGGCAGGGGCAGCTCAACCCGGACCATAACGGGTACGCCTATCCGCCGTTATGGGGGCCACATAGCTTTAACGATGGAGCAGGCCTGTACCGCATCAGCAACATGGCGGGTTTTGTGTACAACAACATGCCCTTTGGCACAGACTATCAACATCCCCAACTGAGTGAGGCAACTGCGTGGGACGTGGCAGCCTTTGTAAACAGCCAGCCCCGCCCGCATTACAATCAACAGAACGACTGGCAGATGCGGGAAAGAAAACCGCTGGATTTCCCATTTGGCCCTTATGCGGATCCTTATACGGAACGGCAACATAAATACGGGCCTTTTAAACCTATTCAAGTATTTTACGCAAGCAATAAAAACAAAACTCCATGAAACAATTAGCGATCCAACTGGCCTGCTGCCTGCTGCTGGCCACCGCCGCGCACGCGCAGGCCGATACCGGCAAACTGGCTGCCAACAAGGCTTTTACCGGTGCCAGGGCCACACAGAAACATTATAACGCTATTTATCAACTGGACTCCAACGATCCCAAGACCATCGTCAAGGCATTCCGCAACATCCAGAACGCGCTCAGCGATCCCCGCCTGCAGGGCAAGGTCACCATTGAACTGGTCACTTTTGCGGCCGGCACGGACGTAGTGCTGAAAGATGGCCCTTATGAAAAGGACCTGCAGGACCTTATTGAAAAAGGCGTGATCGTGGCTCAATGCGCTAATTCCCTGCGGGAAAGGAAGATCCCGCAGGACAAGGTCTTTGATTTTATTGCCATTGTACCAAGTGGTAACGGGGAGCTGATCCTGCGCCAGGCGGAGCACTGGGCCATTGTAAAACCATAACACATGAGACATAAGATAGTGATAACGGCCCTGTTGCTGGCGGCTGCAGGGGCAGGTCATGCGCAGGACCATTCTTTTGATCCACCCTGGAACACACCGCCCCGGGCCAGTGTAAACTTCACGGTACCCGGTATAGACAATGTGCCGGACCTGTATGGGGATATCAATGATCCGCAACTGGTGGTCTTCTTTGGCGGTAACCAGTTTATGTGCATTGATGACCTGCTGGCCGGTTTTAAAAAAGCATACCCGCAGTATACCCGCGTCTTTGCAGAAACGCTACCACCAGGCATCCTGGACCAGCAGATTGCCGGCGGCGACCTTACCATCGGTAACCTGCATATCACGCTGCGCCCCGATGTGTTTACCGCCAGCAAAGGCATGCTGGAAGAAAAGGCCGGCCTGTTAAAGGACACGGTGTCTTACACCTCCAATAAACTGGCTATCATGGTACGCGCCGGCAACCCTAAGCATATCCAGGGCTGGAAAGACCTGGGCCGTGAAGATGTGCGGGTGAGCATGCCCAATCCTGCCTGGGAAGGCGTTGCCAAACAAATACAGGCATCCTATGTAAAAGCCGGTGGTGAAGCGCTAAAACAAACCATCATGGAAACAAAGGTGAAAGACAGCACTACTTACCTTACCAAGATCCATCACCGCCAAACGCCCATGCGTATCCTTTACAACCAGAGCGATGCCGGCCCGGTATGGTACTCAGAAGCCTGGTATCAAAAAATGATCGGTAACCCGGTGGACCTGGTAACGGTGCCAGATGCCCAAAATGCCACGGTGATTTACACGGCCGGCTCCCTGAAAACTGCCCCTCACGCGCAGGCGGCCGCAGATTTCCTGCGCTTTCTCCGTAGCCCTGCCGCCCAAGCCGTATATAAGAAGTACGGTTTTGATCTGAAGTAGGTGGCTGCAGTGCAGTAAGGCTGGCGCCGGGCGCCATTTTGCTGGTACACCCTTTGTATTGGGTACTGCATGCAACATGAAAAGCGTTCTTACCAGCCCATAGAAAACTATGGTATCATTGGCAACCTGCAAACGGTGGCCCTGGTGTCACTGCGCGGGTCCATTGATTTTATGTGCTGCCCGCGTTTTGATTCTCCTACCGTATTTGCCACCCTGCTGGACGCCAAAAAGGGTGGCTATTTTTCTATAGAGCCGGTGATGAAAGAATACAAAAGCAAGCAACTGTACATTCCCGGTACGGCAGTATTGCTGACCCGCTTTTTTGCAGACGCCGGCATCGCGGAGATCTCTGATTATATGCCTTTGACGGACCATTACGAAGATCATTGCGGGTGCATTATCCGTAAAATAAAAACCATCCGGGGCAATATCACCTACCGCATGCACTGTGCGCCCCGGTTTGATTATGCGCGTACCCCGCATGAAGCGCAGCAGCAGGGGCCCTCCATCGCATTTACCGCAGGTGCCGCTCATTTACCCAAACTTAGATTGCTGGCAGAAGTGCCGTTGGAAATACGCGGTGCGGATGGTTACGCAGAATTTACCGTAAGCGAAAATGATTCCGTGCACATTGTATTGGAATCTTTTACCGGCGATATACAGGAACAGCCGGATATTAAAAATTACGTACAGCACACTTATATAGACACCATAGACACCTGGCGCAAGTGGTGCCGGCAGATCACCTACGATGGCCGCTATACAGAGCTGGTACAGCGTTCTGCCATTACCCTGAAATTACTAAGCTCCGGCCAGTACGGCTCTGTTATTGCGGCGGCTACCTTTGGCCTGCCGGAGACCATGGGCGGGCACCGCAACTGGGACTACCGCTACGCCTGGATAAGGGATGCTGCCTTTACCATGTATGCCTTCTTACGGCTAGGCCTATACGAAGAAGCCCATCACTTTTTAGAATGGGTGTTCAATCTGTGTAAGGAGCGTAAGCTGCAACTTATTTACCGCATTGATGGCAATACGGAGCTGGATGAAAAAGAACTGCCCCACCTGGATGGTTACCAGGGCTCCCGGCCGGTACGCATTGGCAATGCGGCCAAAGACCAGTTGCAGGTGGATATTTACGGTGAACTGATCGACACCATTTACATCTACAATAAATCCTATAAACCTATTAGCTACGAGTTTTGGACCATGATCTGCACCCTGGTGGAATGCGTAACAGAACAGTGGGACTGCAAAGACCATGGCATCTGGGAAATACGCAGTGACAAGCTGCCGTTCCTGCACAGCCGGTTAATGTGCTGGGTGGCTATGGACAGGGCTATCAAGATCGCGGAGCACCGCGTATTCCCTTACCCCGAGCAGGAATGGAAATCCCTGCGGGATGCCATCTACAACGATATTTACCACAACTTCTGGAACGGGAAGGTGCAAGCCTGGGTGCAGTCCAAAGGCAGTGACCTGCTGGATGCCAGTGTGCTGCTCATGCCGCTCACGCATTTTATTGCACCAATGGAACCGCGGTGGACAAAGACCATGGAAGCCCTGGACAAAAAGCTGCGACTGGATGTACTGCTGTACCGCTACCAGGGATCGGATAGGCGTATTGATGGGCTGGAAGGAGAGGAGGGCACTTTTAATATGTGCTCCTTCTGGTATATTGAAGCCCTGGCTAAGAGTGGGCAGGTCAGCAAGGCAGTAGAGAATTTTGAGAAGATGCTGGGATATGCCAATCACCTGGGATTGTTCAGCGAGGAACTGGGACACACCGGTGAACACCTGGGCAATTTCCCGCAGGCCTTTACGCACCTGGCATTGATCAGTGCCGCGCTGGAACTGGATAAACAACTGAAGCGGCTCCGGTAGGAATACCCGTTGGGGTGGATTGCTTCCTTCCCCGGAATTTTTTTTTACTATATTTACCCGCATGGGCTTTTCCCACCTATGTGCAATTGTCAAGTGATATTTCAAATACCGACCAGGAGCTCATTGCTCAGATAGTGAAAGGCGATGAAAGTGCCTTTGGAGATCTGTTCCAGCGTTATTGGGAGCGTCTTTACCTCTCCGCGAACCGCCGGCTGGCTGATGCCGAGCTGGCAAAAGAAGTGGTGCACGATATATTCCTGGACATTTGGCGCCGCCGGGAGTCGCTTTCCATTACACATGTGCCTGCTTATCTCGCCAAGGCATTACATTACCGGATCATTAATAAACTGGTAGTTAAAAAGGACACTTTCTTTTTTGATATACTGGAAAATCCCGGTACGTCAGCCTACACAGCCGACAAGGAACTCCTGGAAAAAGATTTTACCGCCCTGCTTTCTTCCTGGCTGGATGTACTGCCGGAGCGCAGGCGGGAGATCTTTGTCCGCTATTACTTTCAGCATCTTTCAACCCGTGAAATTGCGGCGCAGCTTGATATTTCCAATAAGACCGTGCAGAACCAACTGAGCATGGCGGTGCAATTCCTGCGCGCCCATTTCGGGCATCTCCTGCCTGTTTTACTCCTGGTACAGGAAATTACAAGGCGTCCTTAAATTTTTTTTCAAAAATCCCGGTGAAGGCCGGGAAGATCCTCTTTTTTACCTGACTATATATCTAAACAGCGCTTTTGCATGTACCCTTCTGAACAAGATAAGGAGTTCTTTTTCCAGGTCCTGGAACGTTACGAGGCTGGCACTGCCAGCCCCCGGGAAAAGGTATTCGCAGAACGTTACCTGGAAATGCTGAACAGCCGCGGTCCTGAACTGGCATCCCTCCCGGATGCCGAAAGGCGCGCGGTGGGTGATGAGATCTATCAAAAGCTCCATCATGCTATGGAAGCTGACCGGGAAACTGTCAGCCTCCGGCCTGTATATGGGAAGCGGCGTATTTGGACCGCCGCGGCCGCCGCAGTATTGCTGGCTGGGATCGGTTATTCCCTCTACAGCGTATGGCAGCGACCCATCCATACTGTGGCGGCGCAACAGGACGTGCAGCCCGGGCATGCCGGCGCAGTGCTTACCCTGGCGGATGGCAGCCAGGTGGTACTGGATAGCCTGCATAATGGCGTAGTAGCTACCCAGGGCGGGGCGGCCGTGAACCTCCGGAATGGCCAGTTAATATATAACGTGAACGCACATACGAAACAGACGGTTTATAATACAATGTCTACCCCGAGAGGGCGCCAGTACCAGCTGGTACTGCCGGATGGTTCTAAAGTATGGTTGAACGCGGCCAGCAGCCTTACTTACCCCGTAGCATTCGATGGAACGGAGCGTAAAGTGAAGGTAAGCGGGGAAGCATATTTCGAGGTGGCTTCCCAAACGGCACCGTTCAGGGTGGAAGTGAACGATGGTACCGAGATCCAGGTTTTGGGTACGCATTTTAACGTAAATGCCTACCCGGATGAGGCCAGCATAAATGCGACGCTCTTACAGGGAGCGGTAAGAATAGTGACCCGGGGCGCATCACAGCTACTGCATCCCGGTGAGCAGGCACAGGTGCCGGCCAACGCCACATATATAAAACTGGAACAAAATGTAGACCTGCAGGCGGTAACTGCCTGGAAAGATGGCAGTTTTGCCTTTAACCACGCGGATCTTAAAACGGTGATGCGCCAGCTTGCGCGCTGGTATGATATAGAGGTGGTATTTGACGGGAATGTGCCGGAAGGCAGCTATAGTGGGGAAATAGACCGTTCGCTTACGCTGGACCAGGTGCTGAAGGGCTTGTCTAAAACACGGCTGAATTATAAAATAGAGAATGGTCGTAAGCTGGTGATACGGCCATAGATCATACAAGATAAATGTGAAGGCACAAAAAAGCCAGGTGCAAAGATTGGCGTCCTACCCCTGGCTGTTGTTTGTGTTTTTCGCAAAACAGGTGTCTAATCCGCTTTTCTCAAAACTTAAACAATGTAAATGTATGTAAAAATCGCTGCCTTTCATCCTCGCCCCGTTATTTCCTACCATCAATAGGGGTATGCAGGTCAACCAAAGTCGTTACAACAACCAAAAGATGTAGAACGCAGGGACCACTTTAGAACATAAACATTTTACCATAAAGCCGGATGCAAAGATTGGCGTCCTACGCCGGCCTATGGGGAAAGTTATGCTAAAAAAAACAGGTGTCTAAGCGCTAGTTTTCTCAAAACTTAAACAAGGCAAGTATGCAATTTAAGGGTCTTATCCTCTTGAAGTTACGTTCGTATGCACCAAAGAGGAGCTTATCAACCAAAATCGCTTTAGTGATGAAATTAACAACTGTATTACTACTGGCAATGGTGTTGCAGGTGAGTGCAAGAACAATGGCGCAAACGATCACCTACACTGGTAAAGCAGTACCCCTGCAGCAGGTGCTCTCGGTGATCCGGGAACAAACGGGGTATAAATTCTTTTACCGCAACGAAGACCTGGAAGGCGCACCGGCGGTGACGGTACAGTGGAAGGATGAGGAACTGCAGCATGCATTGCAGGCAGTACTGACAGCACGCCAGCTGGAGTTTTCAATGGAGGGTAAAACCATCTTCATAAGTAAATCAGAAGTGCAAAAGCCCGCGGCTGCGCCTGTGATTGCATCTGGCGGACAGCCTGTACGGGGCGAAGTGAGTGGCGTGGTGCACGATACAAAAGGGCGCCCGATTCCCGGTGTGACAGTGATCGTAAAAGGTGGCCGCGTGGTCACCGCCACTGACGACCATGGCTTTTTTATGCTTCGCAACCTGTCCGCTGGCGATACATTATTTTTTAGCAGTGTGAGTTATGAGCCGGTGAGTTTGCCTGTAAGGCTGAGTGGCCTTATGTCCGTAGTGCTGCATGAGAAGATCACAACCCTGTCTTCGGTAACTGTCACTTTTAGCACGGGCTACCAGACGCTGAGCAAGGAAAGGGCTACCGGTTCCTTTGGTAAGCCGGACATGCAGGCGTTCCACAACCGGGTAGGTACCAATGATATCATAGGTCGCCTGGAAGGGCAGGTGGCAGGGCTTTCTATCGGGCAGCCTGGTGATATTTCATCCAATTACAATGGTGATGGAATTTCTACACGCAAGAGTCTTGTTCGCGGTGCTACCACGGCTAATGCTAGCATTGGCACGGATCCGCTATATGTGGTGAATGGCGTATTGGTTCATAATTTTGCATCTGTAAATCCAGATGATATCCAGGATATCACGGTACTGAAAGATGCTGCCGCCGCTGCTATCTGGGGCGCCCGTGCAGCTAACGGTGTGATAGTAATCGTTACTAAATCCGGCCATGGAAACCAGCCGCTTAGTATCAACTATACAGGCTCCCTTAACTTCCAGGGCAAACCTGATTTCAGTTATGTGCCGGTGCTAAGCAGCAAGCAATTCATTGAAACGGCGAAGGAGGTCTTCGATCCGGTGGCTTTTAGCTGGAATGATGTAAATACCGGCATAGTATGGCCACATGAGCAGATCCTCTATGACCAATACCGTGGCCTGATCAGTGCTGCACAGGCAAATGCCCGCCTTGATAGCCTGAGCAGGATCAATAACCTGGGCCAGATAAAGGATATCTGGTTCCGGAACGCAATTACCAACAATCATACAGTGTCGGTATCTGGGGGAACAGATGTTTATAACTTTTATGGATCACTAGGTTGGGTAGGTGTGCAAAGCAATACCCCCGGTAGCCGTAATAACAGCTATCGCATAAGCCTAAGCCAACATGTAAATGCCGGCAAGCGATTAAATATTACCTTAAATACAACCCTGATCAATAGCGTGTCGAGCGGCGATAATGAGATCGGTGTGAGTAATAATTTTATTCCTTACCAATTATTCAGGGATGCACACGGCAATAGTATCAACATGCCTTACATGACCGGCTATGGTGATTCTTTGCGCCAGGACTATTCCGCCAGGAGCCTTATAAACCTGGATTATGATCCTGTGAAAGAACGGGGGTATGGTAGCAGTAATAATAATATCCTGAACGTTAATGTTACGGCTAACGCAGAGTTAAAGATCTGGAAAGGCCTGAGCTTCATCGGTACTTATGGTTACGTGACAGGGCCCGGTACTTCGGAAAATTATTCAGACGCCAAAATGTTGCAACAGCGTAAACAACTCCTGTCATTTACCAGGGCGCCCTATATCGGTGCTACACCGGAATACCTGCTTCCTACGGATGGCGGCACGTACACGGTGACTAACTATGATCAGCGTAACTGGACGGTGCGTAATCAGCTAGCTTATAATGCTGCTCCCAGGCACGGTAAAGACCAGGTAAGCCTGCAAGCCGGTACAGAAGCGGCACAGGATGTCTCTTATAGCAACACAAACACGCTGTATGGATACAAACGGGCGTTGGGTACTTATGCGGTGCTCGATAATAAAACATTGAGCCAGGGTGTATTTGGCACAGTGACTGGTTATGGCTATTTCAATGGGCAGACATATCTGGTTGCAAAGCCTGTGTCCCGTTATAATTCCTGGTTCGCTTTGGGAAGTTATACTTTTGATAACAAATACAACCTGGATTTAAGCTGGCGCCGGGATCACAGCAATCTCTTTGGTAGCGACGTTTCCGCGCAGAACAAACCTATTTATAGTCTTGGAGGCAAATGGCAGTTGGTCCGTGAGCAATTTATGAAGAATATCCACTGGCTCAATGACCTGGCATTGCGTGCTACGTATGGGATAACTGGCAATTCACCCTACCTAGGCGCTGCTTCGGTGGAAGACATCCTGCAGGCAAATCCTGCCGCATACTCCGGTGGCGTGGC
Source organism: Chitinophaga parva (assembly GCF_003071345.1). Taxonomy (NCBI): domain Bacteria; kingdom Pseudomonadati; phylum Bacteroidota; class Chitinophagia; order Chitinophagales; family Chitinophagaceae; genus Chitinophaga; species Chitinophaga parva. Next base: position 1,413,598 of record NZ_QCYK01000002.1, read on the forward strand.
GGGTGATGCGCTGAATATACTTAATGCCGCGAACCGCAAGGTGTCCTGGGAAAGTACGCATACCCTCAACCTGGGCGTGGATTTCGGTGTGTTGAACCGGAGGATAACCGGTTCCATCGAGGTGTATAACAAGAAAACAACAGATCTGTTAACACCTTTACCTACCAACCAATTGAATGGATTTTCCAGTTCGGTTGGTAACCTCGGAGAATTACGTAACAAGGGCATTGAGTTGACGATCCACTCCGAAAACCTGCGTATCGGGGATTTCATCTGGAGCACGAACTTTAATTTCAGCCATAACGTGAATAAGCTTGTAAGCCTGGGCAACGGAGTGATCGAGGATTATATGAATACACCCAGTTACCTCATGAGCGCGCTTTATGTTGTCGGACTGCCATTGCAGCCTTTGTATGCATACCGTTTCGCGGGTTTGGATAACATGGGAGATCCCCAGATAAAACTGGGAGATGGCAAGACCATTACCAAGGACCCGTACATCGCCACAAAGAATGACCTGGTGTTTAAAGGCACCACGGTGCCGCCTTATTACGGTGGCCTTAGCAATACTTTCCGGTATAAAGGATTAAGCCTTGCCGTAAATATGATATACAACCTGGGATATGTTATGCGAGAGGATGTGAACCAGTTCTATTCCGGGAGATTGGGCGGTAATGCCGCTACTTTCGGGGGCAATATTGCACCTTCTTTCCTCAACCGCTGGAAGCAGCCTGGTGATGAGAAGAAAACGAATATCCCTTCCTTTGTTGCGGATTATAGCAGCTATTCCCGCCGGAATGTTGATTACTATATGAAAGGCGATCTGAACGTTGTGAGCGCATCCTATATGAAGATCCGGGACCTCACCCTGGGTTACGATCTGTCACCTTCCGTGTTGCGCATGCTGAAAGTGAAACGGGTGAACGTTTATGGCCAGGTGACCAATTTTATGGTATGGAAAGCAAACCATTATGGCATAGATCCCGAATACATGTCGCTGAATGGTGGTTACAGGGACCTGCCGCCTTTCAAACATAGTTATAGCGTAGGTCTGAATGTTACACTTTAATTCACTTTAAACTAAGAAGGATTATGAGAAAGATCGTTTATCCTCTTTTCTATATTACTGCTGTATTTACACTGTTCTCCTGTAAAAAGAGTTTCCTGGAAGTGATACCGCTAGGTGAGCAGGTGGCCGTAACAACCCATGATTATGACCAGCTTATGAATGATCCGGCTTTTTATATTGACCGCTATGCCGGTGGCTGGCAGGACCCGGAGCTGATGGGGGATGAAGTGGCCGTGGAGGCGCCTTTCATCAACCAGTATTCCAAATGGTCCATGCTGCTGTTCCAGTGGCAGGCGGTGATCTACAAAGATGGGGACATGCCCCCGTTTGCCCTGTCACATTTCCTGTCGGAACTATACACGCTCAATAAGATCATTAATGAAGTAATGAACTCCCAGGATGGTACGGATGCTGACAAGGCAAGGATCCTGGCAGAAGCGAAGGCCACCCGCGCCTGGACCTACTTCCAGTTGGTGAACTATTACGCAAAACCCTATGCAGCAGCTACTGCCGGCACCGATCCGGGTTTTCCCATCATCACCAAAGCAGATGTGAACGGCGGGCCTTATGCCCGCGGTACAGTACAGGAAACCTATGATTTTATCATTAAGGATTTTACAGATGCCATCACCAGCCTGCCGGTAAAAGCTGTAATACAAACCCGCATGTCCAAACCGGCGGCGGAAGGATTACTGGGCAAGGTGTACCTGTTCATGGGCCGCAATGCAGATGCATTGCAAATGTTCAATGCCGCCTTCACGGACCTGGCGGCCAACAGCAGCGTAAGGTTATATGACTACAACCAGGAGTTTGCTGCCGGTGGTGTGTTTCAGCCTATTGATCCTACCTATGGTCCGCAGGGACCGGGTAAGAATTACAATGATCTAACTGAAGCGGTAGTATCCAAGATATTCCCGAATACGTCATACAACGGTAATGGCCTTTGTAATGATGGCCTGGTGTTGACGCCTGCTACACAGGCATTGTTTCGTGCAGGTGACCTGCGCCTTTTGCTCTATACCAATAAGAACCCTGATGGCTCGCCAAACGCGGGAGGGCGCCTGCGAAAGTACGGTGTGCAATACTCCCGCTATGGCCTGCAGCTTTCAGAACTATACCTGCTGCGCGCAGAGGCAGAAGCAAGGGCCAATGATCTTGCTGGTGCCAAAACAGACCTGGAAGTACTGCGCAGCCACCGCATGCCTGCTGCTGATGCGACCGTGCCCGCCGCCACCGCCGGTAATCAAAACGCGCTGATCAAATTTGTGATAGACGAGCGCATCCGCGAATTCGCACTGGAGGGCTACCGCTGGTTTGATATGCGCCGCCTGTCTGTAGACCCGCTGTTTGCCGGCATGGTGTTTACACACGTTCAATATAACGCCGATGGTACCACGACGGAATATCATATGGATCAGCCCAACCGGCTCACGCTGCGGCTACCGCCTAATATCATCAATGGCAACACGGGAATGGAGAACAATCCCTGATGCATTAAACACCGATATACTTTCAATATGAATACGATTGTAAAACTGGAACGGCTGTCGCACAAATACGCGACAGCCTGGGCTATCCGTGACATAAATTTAGAGATTGCAGACACGGGGATCGTAGGGCTGCTGGGATCTAACGGGGCTGGAAAATCCACCACCATGAATATCCTCTGTGGCGCGCTGAACCAAACAGAAGGCAATGTTTTTATTAACGGCATCAACATGCGGGAGCACCCGGACCGGGCCAAGCGCGAGATCGGGTTCCTGCCACAAAACCCGCCGCTGTATATGGATCTCACCGTGGATGAGTACCTGCAATATTGTGCGTCGCTGCGGCTGATGCCCAAAAATGAGGTCAGGCCTGCCCTTGCAGAGGCAAAGGAGAAGTGTGGCATCGCACACTTCAGCAACCGCCTTATCCGCAACCTCTCCGGCGGTTACCGCCAGCGTGTGGGGATAGCCCAGGCTATTATTCATAAGCCCAGGCTTGTTGTGCTGGACGAACCTACCAACGGCCTGGACCCTAACCAGATCATCGAAGTACGGGCATTGATCAAGGAGATCGCTACGGACCGTGCGGTGATCTTTTCATCCCACATCCTTTCTGAGGTTCAGCTGCTCTGTAAAGAGATCAAAATGATCGAAGGAGGCCGTATCGTATTCTCCGATACCATGGATGCATTCAATAATTACGTGGCACCTCACAGTTTGTTAATGCATATGGAAAATCCGCCGGCTGAAGCGGAACTGTTGCAGGTAAACGGGGTGACGAAAGTGGACTTCCTTACGGCCCGCCAGGCACGCGTGTATTTCACCGGTGACCAGGATATCGCCGAAAAGCTGATCGCAGCCAGCATTGCAAAAGGCTGGCGCCTCCGCGAGATCTCGATCGATAAGACCGCCCTGGATGAGATCTTCAAACAATTGTCCACTCAAAAATTTGCGTAAGCCTGACATGAAAACAGTATTTAAAATTGCAAAAACAGAACTACTCAATTTATTTTATTCTCCCATTGCTTGGTTCCTGATGATCGTGTTCCTGATGCAGTGCAACCTGTCTTATATAGAAGTGCTGGGTAATAATGCCCGTACACAGGAGATCGGGGGCATAGGGCTCCGGTATATGTTTGAACTCACGTCAAGGATATTCGGCGGGCGGTATGGCGTATTCCCGAACGTAATGCAAAAATTGTATCTCTACATCCCCTTGCTCACAATGGGGTTGATCAGCCGGGAAATGAACAGTGGTACCATCAAGTTGTTATATTCTTCCCCCGTAAAGATATGGCAGATCGTATTTGGTAAATATCTGAGCATGCTGGTTTATAGCCTGTTGATGATCTGTATGCTCGGTATATTGATCCTGGCTGGCAGTATGAACATCCGGCATGCGGATGTGGGAATGCTGCTCGCCGCCGCATTTGGCTTTTACCTGTTGTTATGTGCCTACGCGGCCATCGGGATTTTCATGTCCAGTCTTACCACTTACCAGGTAGTAGCCGCGGTAGCTACCTTCGTGATGATCGGGTTCCTTAGTTACGTAGGCCAGCTATGGCAGGGCGTTGATTTTGTGCGGGACCTTACTTATTTCTTGTCGATGTCGGGCCGTACCCAGAACATGCTGGGAGGGCTGATCTCTTCAAAGGATGTGCTTTATTTCGTGATCATCGTCTATATCTTCCTTGGTCTTACCATCCTGAAACTCAGGTCTGGCATGGAGTCCAAGCCGTGGACCGTGAAGGCGGCGCGTTACATTGCCGTAGTACTGTCTGGTGTGATGATCGGTTATGTGACAGGGCGCCCTTCCCTGGCATTTTACTATGATGCTACTGCAAATAAAACGCGTACCATCTCTGAAGCCAGCCAGAAGATATTGAAAACGTTGGGTAAAGAGAAGGTGGAGGTCACAACATATAACAACCTGTTGGGAAATTATTATTACCTGGGGCTGCCGGAACAACGGAATGTGTTGCTGAGCCTGTGGGAACCCTACCTGCGCTTCAAGCCGGATATTGACTTTAAGTTCGTAAACTATTATGACACCTCTTACGACAATGCCCGGATGATGTTTGCTTCCTATAAAGGCAAGGGGGTGAAAGACATTGCCGCGCAGATCGCGAAAAGTTCAGACCTCAACCTGGCGGATTTTAAGACCCCGCAGGAGATCCACATAATAGTAGATCTGCGCCCGGAGCTTAACCGGTTTGTGATGCAGGTGAAATACAGGGGCCGGAGCACGTTCCTGCGCATCTTTGACGACCAGTTTGTCTTTCCCGCAGAACCGGAAGTAGGTGCGGCGCTGAAACGCCTCCTGCAGGATAAGATGCCCAGGGCGCTTTTCCTGACCGGTGAGCTGGAGCGTAATGTAAATAAAACAGGGGACCGGGATCTTATTACACAGGCAAGGGCCACTACCTTCCGCTATGCACTAATCAACCAGGGCTTTGATATCGATACACTGGATGCCAATGTTTCCGGCATTCCGCAGGATATCTCCGCGCTTGTAATTGCGGATCCCAGGGTAGCGTTCTCCGCAACGGTGCTGGATAAAATTAAGCACTACATTGATGCGGGTGGTAACCTGATAGTGCTGGCGGAAACAGGGAAGCAGGCGGTCATTAACCCGTTGTTACAGCATATTGGTGTACAACTGATGGATGGCACGCTGGTACAGCCCAGCGACGATCAGTCGCCGGATCTCGTCCTGGCGGGCATTACACCCCTGGCGGCCAAATTCACTGCGGCAATAGGCCGTCAGTATGACGATACGATCCCGGTATCCATGCCTTCTGCCGCACCGTTATGGTACACGGCCGACAGTGGTTTTACGGTAGAACCGCTGCTGGTTACCAATGCAAAGAACAGTTGGTTAAAGAAGGGAAAACTGGTGGCTGATTCCGGCGCGGTTAAATTTTCGCCGGCAGAAGGCGATGTACAGCAATCCTTTGCTACCGCATTAGGCCTGTCGCGCAAGGTGAATGGTAAGGAGCAACGCATCGTGGTGGTAGGCGATGCTGACGTGATGAGTAACGGAGAATTGAGCCGTAGCAATATCCAGACAGCGAATTTTCAGTTTAATACGGCCCTTTTCAGTTGGCTGAGCAACGGTGAATTTCCTATAGAGGCCACCCGGCCTGATTCGCAAGACAGGCGTGTTAACATCAGTACGGAAGGAGTGGCGCGATTGAAGATCCTGTTAGTATGGATCTTGCCTGCCCTTGTACTGCTGGCCGGCGCCATCCTGCTGATCCGCAGAAGGAGGAAATGACCTGTCCTGTGCCAGCTGTAACTTTTATGATCTACCAGATAAAATTTATCCATGCTTTTTACAACCGATAAGCAGACGCTTGACGACTTGAATATTTTCGGCAAGCATGGTGGCGGTGGCGTTTACAACCTGTTCAACCGGACGGTGACGAAAGGAGGGGCGGCGGTACTGGAAGAGATGTTCCGGTACCCGCTTGGCAACCAGGATGAAATTAACCGGCGCAGTGGAAAGCTGTCGTTCTTTTCCAGCGCGGGGTTACAGCTCCCGTTCACCGGGCCACAGCTCGATGCTATTGAATCTTACCTGGCCAATACGGATGAACGGACGAGGCTTAGTGCAGAAGGCTCCGGCATGGCGCGAAGGTTTGGTAACCTCGTAGCCATGGATGGCGATACTGCCATGCTCTATAAAGGCATACAGGCGCTCGTGGAATTGTTGCAGGCAATACATCATTTTATGACATCGCTTGCACTGCCACATGCGCATCCGTACCTGGCAGACCGTAATGCGATAATGCGCCTGCTGGAAGAACCTGATCTTACCACGGTATTGACACATGCCGTCAAACATAAATTGCCGCACAATGTGCTGGCTGGTTACGATGGATTGTTCCGCTTCCGCCATGGCGGAACGATCCAGCGTTTACTGAACCATTGTTATGAACTGGATGTATATATGTCCGTGGCAGCGGTGGCGCGCGAACGTGGGTTCACGTTTGCGGAGGCCTTGCCCGGGACGCAGCACCGGATCCGGATTACGGGTGTCTATCATCCCCTGGTAAAGCATGCCGTGCCTAACGATATAGCGATCATGCCGGCGGGCAACATATTATTTCTTACCGGGGCGAATATGGCTGGTAAGAGCACATTTATGAAATCGCTCAGTATTGCGTTGTTCCTCGCACATATGGGATTCCCGGTGCCGGCTGCGCAAATGGAATTCTCTGCACTGGACGGTCTTTATACAACGATCAACCTGCCGGATAACCTGGGGATGGGCGCCAGTCATTTTTATGCGGAAGTGCTCCGGGTAAAGAAAATTGCTGCTGAACTGGGGCAAGACAGGAACCTGTTTATTGTATTCGACGAATTGTTCCGCGGCACCAATGTAAAGGACGCTTACGAGGCTACTATTGCCATTGTAAAAGCATTTGCAAGAAGACGGAATAGTTTTTTTGTTATTTCCACGCATATCATAGAAGCAGGTGCGGTGCTCAGGGAAGTTTGTGACAACGTGCGTTTTGTTTACCTGCCCACGCATATGAACGGAACGCAGCCTGTATATACATATAAACTGGTGGAAGGCATCACGGACGACCGTCATGGCATGGTCATTATCAATAACGAAGGTATTCTGGATATGCTGAGATCCCGGTTACCTAAAACATAGTGTATGGACTTTATAGCCGATAAACAGACGCTGGAGGATCTGAACCTCGTAGGGAAATTCAGGCCGCAGTCTATTTATAATCTTTTCAATAAAGTGCAGACAACTGAGGGGGAGAAATTGTTGGAGGCCATGTTTGCAAGGCCGCTTACAGATGCAGCGGTCATTAATGAACGTAGCCGCACGTTTCAGTTTTTCCAGCGCAAGGCATTCCGCTTCCCGCTGGATCCCGCGCTGTTTCATGCCGCGGTGCAGTACCTGTCCATGGGCACACACCACAGCTTTCCGGCGGTGTGGGCAGACCTGGCACGTAAAAAAGTAGTTGCCGGTTTACTGAGGAACGAACAATGGCAGCAACTGCAGGAAGGCGCTGCGGCGGTCATCCGCATGCTGCAGGTGCTTAAGAAATTTATGGCAACACTGGATGTGCCGGATACGGAACCGTACTTTAAAACCTTTATGGCATTCAATGCGCTGCTGGCGGACAGGCGGCTGGAGCCGGTTTGGACGGCGGCAACGGACCGTGCTTTTTCCGTATGGGCGCTATCCCGTTATGATCACCTGTTGCGGCATACATTGCGGGAAGAGATGGAGCAGTTAGTGGCACAGGTGGGAAGGCTGGATGTGTACATTGCAGTGAGTGGAGTGGCGGCAGCAAAGGGCTTTCACTATGCGCATGCTTTGCCTGCGGCGGCACAGGTGTTTTTTACCACCGGTTTGCGCCACCCCGCGCTGGACAAGGGCGTGGCCAATGCGCTTACGCTTTCAGCATCTTCCAACCTGTTGTTCCTCACCGGTGCTAACATGGCCGGTAAAAGTACGCTGATGAAGTCCTTTGGCATCGCAGTGTACCTGGGGCACATGGGCTTCCCGGTGGCAGCGGAGCAAATGGAGTTTTCCGTCAGGGACGGCCTTTATTCTTCCATCAATGTACCGGATAACCTGAGCCTTGGGTACAGTCATTTTTACGCGGAGGTATTGCGCGTAAAAACGGTGGCGCAGGCGGTGAGTGAAGGTAAAAACCTGGTGGTGATCTTTGATGAATTATTCAAAGGGACTAACGTAAAAGACGCGCATGATGCTACACTGGCCGTCACGGCGGCTTTTACGGCCTATCGTAATTGCTGCTTTATTATCTCCACCCACATCATAGAGGTGGGAGAGCCGCTGAAACAGCAGGTCACCGGTGTGCAGTTTGCATTCCTGCCCACGGTGATGGAAGGCCCGTTGCCGCGTTATACTTACCGGCTAACGGGAGGTATTACCAATGACCGGCATGGTATGATGATCATCCATAACGAAGGGATACTTGAAATGATATAGGGCAGATCTCCCTGCTGTTGCCCGCGGGAAAGAAAATACCATCCGTAAAGATTTTTTATTAAATTTACCCGGATGGGTGTCTTCCCATGCCCTTCCAGCATTGTCCAGTGAATATCAACATACCGACCAGGAACTACTCAACCAAATAGCTTTGGGCTCAGAAGATGCCTTTGCAAAGCTATTTCAGCGCTATTGGCGAAAACTGTATATGACGGCCAGCCGCAAGCTGGCGGATGCGGAACAGGCCAGTGAAGTGATACACGATGTATTCCTCGAGATCTGGCGCCGCCGGGAAACCCTCTATATAGACAACGTGCCGGCTTATCTTGGCAAGTCCCTGCACAACCGTATCCTGAATGAACTGGCGCGTAAAAAGGACACTTTTTTATTTAATGTACTGGAGCATGCAGGTGCCTCCCTCTATGCCGCAGACCAGGGAGTGCTGGAAAAAGACCTCATTGCCCTGATCTCCACCTGGATAGAAGCGCTTCCCGAAAAGCGCCGGAAGATCTTTGTCCGCTATTATTTCCAACACCTTACTACCAGCGAGATCGCCAGTCAGCTGGATATTTCCGAGAAAACCGTCCGGAACCAGCTCAGTATCTCCGTGCAGTTCCTGCGCGTCCGTTTTGGCCACTTGCTACCGGTGCTCCTGCTCCTGGAAGTGCTGAACGGCAAGGGATAAAAAAAAATTTAAAAAAAGAACGGGAAGGTCGGGACGATCTTCCCGTTTTTGTGTCTAGGTACTTAAACGCACTGCTATATGCAACCTGCAGAAAAGGATAAAGAGTTATTATCCCAGCTCCTGGAACGTTATGCCGCCGGTACCGCCAGCCCGGAGGAACAGGCGTTTGCAGAGAGCTACCTTACTATACTGGACTACCGCCAGTCGGCGGCGGCAGACCAGAATGAAGCACAACAGGATGCAGCAGGAGAACGTATTTATAACAGGCTGCAGGAAAGCATCCGCGGGGAAGCTGCCGCTCCGGTAGCATCGCCCCCGGTGCACCGCGTACATTTCCTGCGCCGCTATTGGTGGGCCGCGGCGGCAGGGTTGCTGCTGCTGGCAGTAGGCGGCTATGAGCTGTTGCAATACCCGTCCGCACCCGGTTTGGCAAAACAAACCGCACAAAGCATTCCCCCCGGCCGGAACGGTGCCGTGCTCACCCTGGCCAATGGGGCCCAGGTAACCCTGGACAGCCTGCAGAACGGGTTTGTGGCTACACAGCCCGGGGCGCAGGTAAGCCTCCAAAATGGACAGCTGCAATACAATCATATACAGGATGCCAACGCTACGGTTGTGTATAATACCATGACCACCCCGCGGGGGCGCCAGTACCAGGTGATATTGCCGGATGGTACACGTGTGTGGCTGAATGCCGCCAGCAGCCTTACTTACCCAACGGTATTCACCGGCGGGGAACGCAAAGTACGGATCACCGGGGAGGCTTATTTTGAAGTGGCGGGCAATGCAGCACAACCTTTTATCGTCAGTATTAATGACGAAGCAGGTGTGGAAGTATTGGGCACCAGTTTCAACGTGAATGCTTATAAAGATGGCGGGAGCATAGACGCTACGCTGGTGGAAGGCCTGATCCGGGTTTCCAAAGGAAGCGATAAAAAGATCGTAAAGCCTGGTCAGCAGGCGCAGATCTCCGGCGAGATCAGCCTCCTGAAAAATGCTGACATGGAAAAGGCGCTCGCCTGGCGCAACGGGATCTTCAATTTTGAAGACGTGGGGTTGCGGGAAATGATGATGCAGATAGAGCGCTGGTATGATATCCAGGTGGTTTACGCGCCCAATGTGCCGGAGGTGAAATTCTTTGGTAAAGTACCGCGTAAGGCAGACCTGGAAACGGTACTGGGGGCTTTGAAAGGCTTTGGACTGCATTATGAAATGCTGCCCGGCAGGAAATTAATGGTAATGCCTTAAGGATAAAAAAAGGAAATATAATCACAACAGGAAGAAGATCTTGATTTCAACCAATAACAGGTAAGCAGTTTTAGTATCAACCAAGTCTATTAGTCAACCAAAAAAGTATGCTTTTTTACATCTAACCGTCTGGGGGCCCAGCGATGGAACGGCCCTCTCTATGCACGATGGGCAGCAAAAAAAAACCGGAACACGTTTGCGGCGTGATCCGGTGAAGTCTGGCTTATCAAAAGGTGATTTCTTACATGACATTTTAACAACCAAACACTGCAATTTATGCAAAAAACTGCTAATTGTAGCCACCATCCCTATGCCTGTCCACCACCAGGCATGTTCCGGCTACGGGCCCAAATGCTGAAAATTATGAGAATAACCACCATCTTAATGTTGGTCTTTTGTATGCACCTCTCCGCCGCCAGCTATTCACAAACCATTTCTTTATCGGCGAAGGACATGCCATTAAAAGAAGTGTTCAAGGCCATAGAACACCAGACGGGCTACCTCGTGTGGGGGAAGGTGGACTTCCTGGAACACTCGCACCCGGTCACCATCACCGCGAGGAATATGGACCTGAACCGGTTCCTCTCCGTGATCATGAAGGACCAGCCATTTACCTACAAAGTAAAGGATAACACGATCATCCTGTCGGAGGTGCCTGGTGTGGTAACGCCGGCGCCGGCCACAGTCATGAGCCCCACCGTGCAAGACCCGACGATCGATGTGAGCGGGTTTGTGATGAATGCACAGACCAACCAGGCCGTGGCAGGCGCCACGATCTCCTTTAAAGCCGGGGACCGCGGCTATGTGACCAGGAGCGACGGGACGTTCGTGTTCCCGCATGCGCCGGTACATGCAACGATCACGATCTCCTGCATTGGCTACGCCACCTTCAACATGCCGGTGGAAAGGCTGGTAGACCTGCCCCGCGGGGGCACGGTGGTTGTGGATAACACCCTGATACGCCGGCTGGAGAATGGCGTGTTCGTGATCTCCCTCAAACCCGTTACCACCGCGCTCACCGAAGTGGTGATCAACAACGGGATCTTTAAACGTAATAAGGAAAGTTTTACCGGCGCGGTATCCACCTTCACAGGCGATGAGCTGAAGACCATCGGCAACCGTAATGTGCTGGCCAGCCTCGCTACACTGGATCCTTCCCTCATCAAAGTGGATAACAACCTGCAGGGCTCCAATCCCAATAAATTACCTACGCTGGAAATACGCGGCAAGACAACGCTTACCAACGCGAACCTGAACAGCCAGTTCAACGCGGATCCCAACCAGCCCCTGTTCATCCTGGATGGTTTTGAAACCACGCTGCAGGCTATTTACGACCTGGATATGAATCGTGTGGCCTCTATCACCATCCTGAAGGACGCGGCGTCTACCGCGCTGTATGGGGCCAAGGCATCAAACGGGGTGGTAGTGGTGGAAACCAAGCGTCCCATACCGGGCAGGCTGCAAGGCAGCTATGTGGCAGACCTCAGCCTGGACCTTCCGGACCTGAGCAGTTATAACCTCATGAACGCAGCAGAAAAACTGCAATGGGAAAAGCTGACTGCTGGTACGCCATCCACCTCCAGCGGCACCAATTACTGGCTCACGGAAGAGCGCAATGCAGCCCGCCAGGCAGATGTGGCGCGCGGTGTGAATACGTACTGGCTGAAAGTGCCGGTGCAAACGGGTATCACCAATAAACATTCCCTCCAGCTCAATGGCGGCAACAACGAATTTACCTTCAACGCAGGGGGCCTTTACAGCAACCAGGAAGGCGTGATGAAGGGCTCCGGCCGCAAGAACTGGGCTGGCAATATGACCGTTACTTACCGCAAGGGCCGGTTGAATGTAACTGACCAGGTGCTGGTGTCCGGCAATACGGCCACAGAATCGCCCTACGGTTCCTTTGCCAGCTATGCCGCTGTGAACCCGTATTATCGTAAAACGGATTCCACCGGTGTGATCAACCGCCAGCTGGACCCGGTATATGACACCGCCCAGATCAATCCCCTGTACAACGCCATGTTGTACAGCATTAACCAGGCAAAGACATTCTCCTTCGCCAATAACATACGCGGCATTTACACCCTCTCCAAATCGTTCCGGCTGGAAGGCGCGCTGCAACTCAGCAAGGGCAATGCCACCGGCGTTGTGTTCATCCCGCCGGATAACACCCAGTTTGACGGGGTGGATGCGCGCCAGAAGGGAAGCTATACGTACAGTCATTCCGAAAGCCGTTCCTACACCGGCAATTTAACCGTGGCCTATGGCACCGTGATCGGTAAAAGCCAGGTCACTGCCATTGCCCGTGGACAGGTGCAGAGTACTACCAATGAAGGTGTGTCTTTCTCCGTGGTAGGCTTCCCTTACGGTACCAATGGTAACCCGGTGTTTGCATATGGCTTCACGCCTTACAGTGTGCCCGGCGCCTCGCAGGTGACCACGCGGGCCATGGATTTTACCAGCAGCGTAAACTATGCGTATGATGGCCGCTACATGTTTGACGGAGTATACACCCTCAATGGCGCCAGTGTTTTTGGCAGTAACAAAAGATACAAACCGTTCGTATCAGGAGGTTTGGGCTGGAACCTGAGCCGGGAGGCATTCTTCATGGACATGAAGTGGATGAACCTCCTGAAGCTGCGGGCTAACCTGGGTTATTCCGGTAATGAGAACCTGGGCAACTTCACCTCCGTGTCCACTTACTCTTTTGTAGGTGGGAATAACAACACGTTCGGGCAGGGATTGTCCCTTGCTTCGCTGGGCAGTCCCAACCTGGAATGGTCTAAAACATTGCAGGGTAGCTATGGGTTGGATTTTGCTTTTATGAACAACCGCATTTCCGGCCTGGTAGAGTACTACCATAAAAAGACAGATCCCCTGGCTGTGGGCGCAAACGGTACGTTGCCTTCTTCCGTGGCACTGAATGATAATTACGTGATCAACGTGGGTACACTCACCACTAAAGGATGGAATTTCAATCTCCGGTACTCGCCCATTTATAACCTTAAGGACCGCATTGTATGGACAGTATCTGTGAGCGGTGTGCAGAGCAAAAGCACATACGGCGGTTTTGGCAACCGGCTTGCCGCCCTCAATAAAGCGGAGCTGGACAGCAAGGGCCTGGAGCGGTACTACGATGGTTACAGCCCGGATGATATCTGGGCGGTGCGCTCGCTGGGCATTGATCCGGCCACCGGGCATGAGCTATACCAGAAAAAGAATGGGCAGATATCCTTCGTGTATGACCCGCAGGACATTGTGCGCGTGGGCAATACAAGACCGGAAGTGGAAGGCATCGTGTCTACCAACTTTACTTACAAGGATTTTTCACTGGGGGCTAATGCCCGTTACCGCGTGGGTGGTTATGTATTTAACAGCGCCCTGTATAATAAAGTGGAGAACATCAGTATGGTGAACGGTATGGGTACAGTGGTCCCTAACCTGGACCGCCGCGCGCTGTATGACCGCTGGCAGAAGCCGGGTGATATAGCACAGTTTACTTCCCTGACGCAATATTCGGCCAATCCCATCTCTTCCAGGTTCGTGGAGAAAGACAACCACATCATCGGGGAGTCTTTCAACCTGGGCTGGCGCTCCAGTGCGCAGTGGATCCGGAACCTGCGCCTGCAATCCCTCAGCGCTACATTTTACGTCAATGATATTTTCCGGGTTGAAAGTGTAAAAAGTGAAAGGGGGCTGGACTACCCGTTTGCACGCTCCGCTTCTTTCAGCCTGAATGTTTCATTTTAAAAAGGACTTTTTATGAAGAACAGTTATATCATTACCCTGTTCCTGGTTTGTGGTTTGCTGACGATGGCCGGGTGTAAAAAATACCTGGACGTGCAGCCGCTTACGTCTTACACGGAGTCGCAGGTGTATGGCAATGAAAAGGCCATTGACCAGGCGTTGAACGGACTTTACCTGAACCTGGCCGCAAACCAGTTGTACGGCGCTAACCTTACCACCACTACGGTGGAACTGCTGGCGCAACGTTATAAACCGCGTACACAGAGCAACAACCCCGATCTCAGCGTGTTTAATTATTACCAGTACGGCTCAGCCGCAGCGCAGGCCACTTTTGATACATTGTGGCGCCAGGGATATGCCACCATCCTGGCGGCGAACGTATTCCTGTCCAAGATAGACAATGCGGTGGGCGCTAAAGTGATCACTTCCGCACATGCAGATGAACTGAAAGGGGAGGCAATAGCGCTGCGTGCCATGATGCACTTTGACCTGCTCCGTCTTTTTGGCCCCGTGTTTTCCGTGGACAGTACTTCACCGGCTATCCCTTATTACAGGAAAGCCGATGGACAATCGCAACCCATCCTTAGTGGAGGCACCGTGCTCGCAAACGTGATCGCGGACCTTAAACAGGCGCAGCAACTGTTGCAGCATGACCCGGTGATCACCTCCGGCATTATCCTGAATACAGATTTCTACACCGGCTCGCGCAACCAGCGCCTGAACTATTATGCCGTGGAAGGCCTGCTGGCCCGTGCTTACCTGTGGGAAGGCGATAAACAACATGCGCATGAGGCAGCGCTGACCGTGCTCACACAAGGGGAGAAGTGGTTTCCCTGGACCACTTATGATGTAGCCAATGATCCCGTAAACCCGGATCGTATCTTCTCTTCGGAAATATTGTTCTCCGTATACAATCCTGCACTGTATACCAACTTTACCACCTATTTCAGTTCCGACCTGCAGGATGCTTATATCCTCGCACCGGATCCTACCCGCCTGGCCAATGTATATGAAAGCAATGAAGGCGATTACCGCTATTCCCAGGATTGGATCGCATCCGGTAAGTCATACCGCACTTTCTTCAAATACCAGGATCTCACCCAGCCCGCGCTGCCATGGCGCTTCCTGCAGCCGGTGCTGCGCAAGTCGGAAATGTATTTCATCCTCGCGGAAACGGATACGGACCCTGGCACTGCCCTGGGTTACCTGAACACCGCAAGGCGTAACCGCGGCCTCACCGCATTGACTGCTACGGCCAGCATCTCGGAAGAACTGCGCAAGGAATACCAGAAAGAATTCTGGGGCGAGGGACAGTTGTTCTTTTACTACAAAAGAATCAATGCCACGCAGGTGCCGGATGCAGCCTACCCGTATGATTTCATTACCGTGGATCCCGCATACGTGGTGCCTTTGCCGCTGTCGGAGACTTCCACCCGGTAAGCATTGCTGATTTTTAAAAGTGAAACAATGAAAAGATCCTGCAACATATTATTGCTGACGGTATGCGTGCTACTGGCGGCTTCCTGTAAAAAGGAATCGCTGATGACCTACCATGCCGCTGATAACATTTATTTCAACTACAGCTACCAGACCAATTCGGGGCCCTTGTTCTACGCGGACTCGCTCAATGTGACATTTGCATTCAGCCCTGACAAACAAACCGATTCCATACTGCGTATACCCGTGGCCGTTACCGGTACGGCAAAAGGGACGGACCGCAATTTTGATGTGGCGGTGGACGCGGGCGCCACGGCAACCGCCGGTACGGATTATATACTGCCGGCCACGTTTGTGATGCATGCCGGGCGTATCACGGATACCATCCCTGTGACGTTAAAACGCACTGCAACGCTGAAGACCAGTGTACTCTCCTTTACGCTCCGGCTACGGGAGAATGACCAGTTCAAAACACAGATCGAGTACCGCTCGCGCAACGCCAATGACCTGTCTTACGTCGCCGCAGGCGATACGAGCCACACCCTCACGTTTAAAGTGTTGGTGTCTGACCAGCTGCAGGCCGGTCCTTACTGGAGCAACTACTCCTATTACTTTGGAGATTTCAGTGAAAAGAAAGTAAGGCTGATGAACCAGGTGGCGGGTATGCCATTGGACTTCTGGTCCGTGGAGCTCTCTACTACGCAGCAGCGGGCCAATGCGCTTTACTATGGCGGGTTTACCTATCGCTACCTGACAGATCACGCGGCGGCCGGTAATACCATTTTTGAGGCAGACGGGCAAACGCCCATGACGATGGGATCTTACTTCCAGCAGTAATGCAAGGGCTTTACCGTAATCAAAAAACGAAATTGGAATGAAAAAGATATCAGTTTTTGCAGTGCTGGCATTACAGGTGCTGGGTTTTATATCCTGCAATAAGGAAAAGGGTAACTACAGCTACCACCCGATCAATGAAATAAGTTTTGCAGGGTTTGATACCATAAATGGTTATAAGGCGTCCTTTGGCGATACTTTGTCGATCTCACCCGTGCTTACTTACAGCATGGACGCCGGCGGTACACACCAATACAGTTATGAGTGGTCGGTGAACCAGGGCTTTGCCGGGGATCGGGTGATCTCCACGGAGAAGAACCTGAAAGTGAGGATTGATGAACTGCCGGGCTCCTACCCACTGCAATACCGGGTTACAGACCTTACCACCGGGGTTTTGTTTCATATCCGCACCACACTGCTGGTACGTACGGATGTATATGAGGGCTACCTGGTGCTGAATGACGTAGGGGGCAATACCCGCCTGGATATGTTGTCTTACGATGCCGTGGGTGCCAAATTCACCCAATACACAGACGTGCTGAAGCGGCTGGGATCCGCACTGCCCACGCAGGGGCAACCTTACAAAGTGCTGTGTTCCCGTGCCATCCAGAGTGCCTTCAATTACTCCGATTCCACCTATGGCATATACCTGCTTACGGCTTCCGGCACCAACCGCATACATCCGGAAACATTCAGCTGGACGCCCACGTACGATCTGCGCTACGAAGTGACGGGTGATATACCGGCCGGCTTCAAGGCGGATAACCTGCGCGTGGATCCGCAATTCTATTATCTCACGTATTACATGACTTCCGGTAACAACGTGTACAACAAGAGTGGCGCTGGCACGCCCGTGTACAACCTGCCCATCAATAAATACGTGGGTAAGCCCCTCTTCAAGGCATCGCCCTGGGTGGTGTCTGACGGTACCGGCGGGGCAACGTTGTTCAACATGGACAATGGCAGTTTTGCGGTGACAACTCGCATCACCGCTACTAATGTAACAGATCCCACGCCGCCGGTGGCGGGGGAACTGGCCTATCCCAAAGGTAACCAGCTGGTGTGGATGGACCGGAGCTCCGGGGGCAATGCGGTTGCCATTATCAGGAACCCGGGCACGGGTATAGACACGCTGGTGAAATTCCTGCCGGGTGCCAATCCCACTTATGTGAAAACACTCAACGCTACGGATATTGACAAGGCTACACACTTTGCCGTGAGCAACAATCCTGAATACCTGTTTTACAGCGTGGGTGGCAAAGTGTATGAGTACGACCTGTCTCTCCAGACCAGTAAACTGATGCTGGATAAAAGCCCGGCGGAGATCAGCTACCTGTCCTTTGAACAATTTACACATACCAGTTTATATCCTTCCACGTATGGCGTGTGGATGCGCTACCTCTCCGTAGGCGTGTATGATCCGGCCGGCACCGCAGGCGCCAACGGTACGCTGGAGCAATACGGCGTGGTGGATGCCAATGAGCCGCTGGTCTTCAAAAGATCCTGGACAGGCTTTGGCAGGATCGTGAGTGTTGCTTACCGTGAAAGATAAAACCATCAGTAAATAAAATCATTATACAAACAATTTTGGAAGATGGACAATGCAATTGTCAAAATAGAACATTTGTCGCACAAGTATACCAGCTCCTGGGCTATCCGCGATATCAACATGGAGATCAGCCAGACGGGCATTGTAGGCCTGCTCGGCTCTAACGGGGCCGGGAAGTCCACCACCATGAATATCTTATGTGGGGCACTGAACCAGACGGAAGGTGATGTATACATTGCCGGCATTAACATGCGGGAACAACCAGAGCTGGCAAAGCAGCTGATCGGTTTCCTGCCCCAGCAGGCGCCCCTGTATATGGACCTGACCGTGGATGAATACCTGGAGTACTGTGCTGACCTGCGGCTGATGCCCAGGGATAAGATCAAGGGGGCGATGAAGGAAGTGAAGGAACGTTGTGGCATCGCGCATTTCAGCGAGCGCCTGATCAAGAACCTTTCCGGTGGCTACCGCCAGCGCGTGGGTATTGCGCAGGCCATCATTCATCAGCCCCGCCTCGTGGTGCTGGATGAGCCCACGAATGGCCTGGACCCTAACCAGATCACGGAGGTGCGCGCGCTGATCAGGGAGATTGCTACAGACCGGGCCGTGATCTTTTCTTCCCATATCCTCTCAGAAGTGCAGATCCTTTGCAAGGAGATCAAAATGATCGAAGGGGGCAGGATCGTATTCTCAGACACCATGGATGCTTTCAACAACTATGTGGAGCCACACAGTGCTTTGATGAACATGGAAAACCCGCCCACGGAGGCCGAGTTGCTGAAAGTGCCGGGTGTCACCAAAGTTGATTTTCTCACAGCCCGCCAGGTGCGCGTGTACTTTAGCGGCGACCAGGAAATTGCGGAAAGGCTCATAGCCGCCAGCGTGCAGCAGGGCTGGAGATTGCGTGAGATCAATCTCGACAAGAACGCCCTCGATGAGATTTTCAAACAATTATCCAACCAATCATCCCAATAATATTTCCGATACATGAAGACGGTTTTTAAAATTGCAAAAACAGAACTCAAGACGCTGTTTTACTCGCCTATTGCCTGGTTTTTGCTCATTGTATTTCTTTTCCAGTGCTCGCTTTCCTATATCACGGTGCTCAATAGCAATGCGGTGACCCAGGAGCTGGGCGGCCGGGGCCTGGACTATATGAAAGAACTTACGGCCAGGATCTTTGCCGGCAGGGGAGGCGTGTTTGGCAGCATCATGGAGAAGCTTTATTTCTATATCCCGTTGCTGACCATGGGGCTCATCAGCCGCGAAACCAGCAGTGGTACCATCAAGTTGCTGTATTCTTCCCCGGTGAAAGTATGGCAGATCATATTGGGTAAATACGTTTCCATGATGGTGTATAGCCTGCTGATGGTGGCAGGTTTTGGCATCCTGATCGTAGCGGCTTACTTCAATATCCCCCACCTGGAACTGGGTACCCTGCTGGCGGCCGCACTGGGCTTTTACCTGCTTTTGTGCGCTTACTCCGCCATTGGGCTGTTCATGTCCTGTCTTACCACTTACCAGGTGGTGGCAGCGGTATGTACGTTTGTAATGATCGGGTTCCTGAGCTACATTGGACAGTTGTGGCAGGGGGTGGATTTTGTGCGGGACCTTACCTACTTCCTTTCACTGTCCGGCCGCGCGCAGGCGATGATGGCGGGGCTGATCACCAGCAAGGATGTGATCTATTTCATCGTGATCATTTACATCTTCCTGGGTATGAGCATTGTGCGGCTGAAGGCTACGCGGGAATCCAAAACGGCGTTGCAGAACGCGGCCCGGTATGTAATGGTGCTGGCATCCGCGCTGGCCATCGGGTATATCAGTTCCCGTCCCAAGATGGTATTATATGCGGACGTGACCAACAACCGTACCCGCACGCTGACTCCGAATGCACAACGCATCATCAAAGAATTGGGAGACGATAAACTGCAGGTGAACGTGTACAGCAACATGCTGGATCAATACTATTATTTTGGGTTGCCAGAGTTCCGCAACAACTTCCTGGCCATCTGGGAGCCTTACCTGCGTTTCAAACCGGATATCGAATTTACGTACACTAACTATTACGACAGTACGTTTAGACGCAATGGCATCAGCTTCAGCACCGGCGGCAAAGAACCGGCCACGCTGAAGGAAATGGCGCAGCAGATGGCAAAGAGCAATGGATTTAAGATGTCATTGTTCAAATCACCGGAGGAGATCCACAAGATCATCAATCTCCGCCCGGAAAACAACCGGTTTGTGATGCAGCTGCAATACAAAGGCCGTAGCACTTTCCTGCGCATCTACGACGACCAGTTGATCTTCCCCAGCGAAACCGAGGTGTCGGCAGCCTTTAAGCGCCTGCTGCAGGCCAAGATGCCTAAGGTCTTGTTCCTGGCGGGCAACCTGGAACGCAGCGTATACAAGAATGGCGACCGTGATTACCATACCCTTACCAGTGAAACCACTTTCCGCAATGCACTGGTGAACCAGGGCTTTGACGTAGACAGCATATCACTGGATACACAGGAGCTGCCCGGCGATGTTACCGCACTGGTGATCGCCGATCCAAAGACGGAACTGAGCCCGGTTACCCTGGCTAAGATACAACAGTATGTAGATAAGGGTGGTAACCTGTTTATCGCGGGAGAACCCGGCAAACAGGCCGTGCTGAACCCGTTCCTGAAACAATTTGGCGTGCAGCTGATGGATGGCATGATCGTGCAAAAACATAAAGAGCTCTCCCAGGACCTGGTGTTGGGCAACCTGACCACCGCCGCCGCGGCCTTCACCAGCAAAGTAAAAGAAGCCATGGAAGACAGTGTGGTGGTTAGCATGCCCACGGCCGCCGGCTTGTCCTACACAATGGATAGCGGTTATGCGGTAAAGGAGTTGGTGACCACCGATCCGCAAAAGGCATGGCTGACCAAAGCCAAAGTGGTGGCCGATTCCACCGCAATGGAATTCAATGCCGCACAGGGCGATATCCAACGTGCGTTTCCCACGGTAGTGGGCCTGTCCCGCAAACGGAATGGGAAGGAGCAGCACATCATCATTGCCGGTGACGCGGACTTTATGAGCATCAAAGAACTGCAACGGTATAATCCCATGCAGACCAACTTCGCATTGGCTACCGGCATTTTCAGCTGGCTGGATAATGGCGATTTCCCGATCGATACCTCGCGCCCGCCCAGTAAAGACAACCGTGTAAGTATCACTACGGATGGTGTGGATGTGTTGCGCATTTTCCTGGTATGGGTAATACCGGGTGTGTTGCTCATTTTTGGAACCATCCTGCTGATCAGGCGTAAAAGAAAATAAAGCAGATGTTATTTACAACGGACCGGCAAACGCTGGAAGACCTGAATATTTTTGGCAAGCACGGAGGCGATTCCGTGTACAATATCTTTAATCGCACGCACACCCGGGGAGGCGCGGCGCTGCTGGAAGACATGTTCCGGCATCCGCTCTCCGACCCGGAGGCGATCAACCGGCGGAGCGGCATTATTCAATATTTTGCCACGGGTGCCATGGTATTCCCTTTCCAGCCCGCGCAGTTTGATGCCATTGATACTTACCTGGCTAACACAGACGAGCGTACGAAATTGCAGGCCGCCGATGACTCCCTTGCAAAGCGCCTTGGTAACCTGGTGGCCCAGAATGGGGAAACGGCCATGATCTACAAAGGCGTGCAGGCCCTGGTGGCATTGTTAAGTGATACGAAGACTTTTTTACAGGGACTGGACATAGGGCCGGGGCATGTGTATGAAACGGAGAAGACGGCAATGTTACTGCTCCTGTCAGAACCGGGATTGCTGTCCGTGCTGCAAACCAGTGCAAAGGATAAATTATCACATGCGCTGATCGCGGAGTACGATGTGCTGCTGCGCTTCCGGCACAGGACGGTGGTGCAGCAACTGCTGCGGCATATTGCCGCGCTGGATGTGTACCTGTCTATAGCCCGTGTGGCTACGGAGCGGGGCTTTGCATTCCCCCGCGCCCTGCCGGCCGGCGCATCCGGCGTCCGGCTGGAAGGCGTATATCACCCGCAGGTGAAAGGCGCCGTAGGCAACGATATTACGGTCACACCGGAAGGGAACGTGCTTTTTCTCACGGGGGCCAACATGGCGGGGAAGTCCACTTTCATGAAATCCCTGAGTATAGCATTGTTCCTGGCGCACATGGGGTTTCCTGTGCCGGCGCAATCCATGGAGTTTGCGGTGCTGGACGGTATTTATACTACGATTAACCTGCCGGACAACCTGGGCATGGGTGCCAGCCATTTTTATGCGGAAGTACTGCGGGTAAAGAAAATGGCCCTGGAGCTGGGGCAGGGGAAAAAGCTTTTTATCGTCTTTGATGAATTGTTCCGCGGCACCAATGTAAAGGACGCGTACGAGGCCACCATCGCCATTGTGAAAGCCTTTGCCCGCCAGCGGGGCAGCCTGTTTGTGATTTCCACCCACATTATAGAGGCGGGGGAGGTGTTGCGGGCGGAGTGTGGGAACGTACGCTTTGTATTCCTGCCCACGCGCATGGATGGCCACCGGCCCGTATATACCTACACGCTGGCCCCCGGCATTACCGACGACCGGCATGGTATGATCATTATCAACAATGAAGGCATCCTGGATATCCTGAGATCCGGGCTGGCTAAAAAATAGCATATGGCTTTTATTGCAGACAAGCAAACACTGGAAGACCTTAACTTGCTGGGCAAGTTCAAGCCGCATTCCATTTACAACCTGTTTAACAAGGTGCATACCACCGGCGGGGAGCGCCTGCTGGACGCCATGTTTGCCCAGCCGCTTACCGACCCGGAGGCGATCAATGCGCGGAGCAGCATTTTCCAATACTTCCAGCAGCAGGCATTCACCTTTCCGCTGCCAACGAGCGTGTTCCGTACCGCGGAAAATTACCTGAGCATGGGCACGGGCACTAATTTCCCGGCGGTCTTTGCCGCCACCTTCCGTAAAAAGGCAGGTGCCGCCCTGGTGCACGATGAGCAGTTTGCTGCCCTGAAAGCCGGTGTGGTGGCAGCCCTGCACATTTTGCAATCCCTGCGCAGGTTTGCAGATGCTTTAAGGGTGCCGGAAGGGTCCGCGTACAGCAATGAGGCAGCCTCCTTAAAAACGCTGCTGGCAGACCGCCGCCTGGAAAGCGTATGGGGTATGGGTGACCATGCAGCGCTATCCTTTATGCAGTTAGTGAAGTACGACCTTTTGCTGCGGCATACCCTGCGCGATGCGGTAGAAAAAATACTGGAGCGGGTATATCACCTGGATGTGTATATCGCCGTGAGTGGCGTTGCAAAAGATCGGCTGTTTTCCTACGCCCGGGCGTTGCCTAAAACACAACACCGGGTAAGCACCACGGCACTGCGCCATCCTGCCCTTGCCAACGCGGTGGCCAATGCCCTGTCGTTATCAGCGGAGTGTAACCTGTTATTCCTTACCGGGGCCAATATGGCTGGCAAGAGCACATTCATGAAGTCGTTTGGCATTGCCATTTATCTTGCCCACATGGGCTTCCCGGTGGCCGCGGAAAACATGGAGTTCTCCGTGCGCGATGGCCTGTTCTCTTCCATCAATGTACCGGATAACCTGAGCCTTGGGTACAGCCATTTTTACGCAGAGGTATTGCGTGTAAAGGCCGTGGCGCAAGCGGTGAGTGAAGGGAAGGACCTGGTAGTGATCTTTGATGAGCTGTTCAAGGGCACCAATGTGAAAGACGCATATGATGCTACACTGGCCGTCACGGCGGCTTTTGCGGCCTATCGTAATTGCTGCTTTATTATCTCCACCCACATCATAGAAGTAGGGGAGCCACTGAAGCAGCAGGCGGCCGGTGTACAGTTTGCATTCCTGCCTACGGTGATGGATGGCCCGGTGCCCCGTTATCCGTATACACTGCAAGCCGGGATTACCAATGACCGGCATGGAATGATGATCATCGGTAATGAACGTATTCTTGAAATGATGTAGGTTTGTTGCAGATCAAAAACCGCATTAAAAAAATCTGACAATGTCTAAACTCAGCTTCCGTGGCTGCGCGGCTCTCTGCGCGCTGACCACACTGGGCGCGGGCGCTCCTTTGCAGGGGCATGCCCAGTCGCTTCCCCTGGACCCTGCCGTACATACCGGGAAACTTGCCAACGGCTTTACGTATTACATCCGCAAGAATACAGCGCCCAGGAACCGGGTTACTTTTTACCTGGTGAACAAGATCGGTTCCATGCAGGAAACAGAAGCCCAGCGTGGCCTGGCGCATATGATGGAGCACATGAGCTTTAATGGTACGACGCACTATCCAAAAAATGAACTGGTGGAATACCTGCAGAAATCAGGTGTGCGCTTTGGTGCAGACCTGAATGCCTACACCGCTTTTGATGAAACCGTATACCAGTTGCCCCTGCCTTCGGATGATAGCAGTATTGTGCGCAACGGCTTGCAGATCATGCGCGACTGGGCCGGGGAAGCCACGCTGGATCCCACGGAGATAGACAAGGAGCGTGGCGTGGTGCTGGAGGAGAAGCGCCTGCGCAATGGCGCCCAGCAACGTTTCCAGGATCAGATGATGCCCTTGCAGGTAAACCATAGCCGCTATGCGGATCGCCTGCCCATAGGCCTGGAAAGTGTGCTCAAAACCTTCACCCCGGAAACCATCCGTTCTTTTTACAAGGACTGGTACCGCCCGGACCTGCAGGCGCTGATCGTGGTGGGTGATATTGATGTGGCCACGATGGAGGCGCAGGTAAAGCAAATGTTTGCCACTTTGAAAAATCCTGCAAAAGAAAAGAAGCGGGAGTACTACACCATCGCCCTTACCGGCAAGAACCAGTTCATGGCGCTTACCGATGCGGAACAGCAACGTACGCAGGTACAGGTGATGATCAAACAACCGGAACTGGTGATCCGCAACCGGGAAGATTACCGCCGCTTTATTGTTATGCAGATGATGAATGGCGCACTGCAGGAACGTTTCCAGCAGATCACCACGCAGGGCAATCCACCTTTCCTGCAGGTACAGGCCGGCCTGGGTGGCTTCATGGGCGGCCTGGATGCTTTTACGGTGAACATAGCCCCTAAGCCCGGGCAACTGAAGGAAGCATTCAACATGGTATGGACGGAGGTGCAGCGTATGCAGCGCTTTGGCGTTACGGCAGCAGAACTGGAACGTGGTAAAAAGAACTTCCTGCAGGAGTTTGAAGCCGCCTGGAAAGAGCGGGATAAAACGCCTTCCGATTCCTACGTGAAAGAATATGTGCAGTACTTCCTGAAGGGCGCCGCCTCCCCGGGTATTGATGCAGAGTATGCATTGGTAAAAACACTTGTACCCGGCATCACCTTAGACGATGTGAAAGCCCTGGCAAAACAAGCCATCAGGGACACCGATCGGGATATTTACATGGAAGCGCCGGAGAAAGATAAAGCATCCCTGCCCGATGCCGCAACCGTAGATGGTTGGATAGCCGCGGTGGCCCGTGCGCCGCTGCAGCCCTGGCAGGAAGCCGCTACCGGTCAAAGCTTGCTGGAAACCATGCCGGTGGCCGGCCACATCCTGCAACGCAGCGGGCCGGATAGCCTGGGTGTGTATACCTGTGTGCTGAGTAACGGGATCAAGGTGTTGGTTAAACCTACGGACTATAAAAATGACCAGGTGATGATCTCCGCATTCAGCGCAGGCGGCACCTCCGTATATCCTGACCCGTTATTTATGTCGGCTTCTAACGCGGCGCAGCTGGTGGCGGCCAATGGCCTGGGCAATATGGATCCGGTGGCGTTATCAAAGTTACTGACCGGTAAGAATGCCATGATGCAGCCCTTTATCCAGGAGCGTTACCAGGGCTTCCAGGGTGGTGCCAGTCCTGCAGACCTGGAAACGGCGCTGCAGCTACTTTACCTGGAGGTGACCGCGCCGCGCAAGGATACCAATATTTTCAACGGCCTTATAAGCCGCGCCAAAGCCAGCCTCGCGGGCCGCGGCAATAACCCCGATGCGGTATTTGCAGATACCGCCGCCGCGATCATGGGCATGCATCACTACCGCCGCCAGCCGCTCACGGAAGCCAGGCTGGAAGAGGTGAAGCTGGATGAGGCCTACCGCGTGTACAAAGAAAGCTTTGCCAATGCGGGCCTGCTCACTTTTGTATTGGTGGGTAATATTGATACCGCCCGCCTTTATCCGCTGCTGGAACAGTACGTAGCATCACTGCCAGGACATGCAGGCACCAGTGACTGGAAAGACCTGGGCATCCATATCCCGGAAGGCAAGGTGAATGCCACGGTGTACAAAGGCAATGATAACAAGGCGGTGGTGAACCTGGTGTTCAGTGGTACATATGCATACAATGCAGACAATAATATGCAGTTGACCGCCCTCGGATCCATCCTGCAGTTCCGTATTACGGAACGTATCCGCGAAACAGAGGGAGGCGCTTATTCTCCCCGCGCCGGCGTTACTTACAATAAGCTGCCGGAAGGCCGCTATGCCTTCTCCGTGCAGATCACCTGCGCACCTGCTAACGTGGAAAAACTGATCGCTGCTACCAAAGAAGAGATGGACAAGTTGAAGACCAATGGCCCCAGCGAAGATGATGTAGCCAAGTTTGTGGCGGAAACCCGCCGCAGCCAGGAGTTACAGCTGCGTGACAATGGCTTCTGGATGCAATACCTGGTGGGCCGTTTGCAAAACGGCGACCCGATGAACGCAGTATTGCATTTTGATGAAAGGCTGGCCATGGTAACCAGGGCAAGCGTGCAACAAACCGCTGCAAAATATTTTACCAATGAAAATGAAGTCCGGCTGGTACACCTGCCGGAAGCGAAATAACTGCTGTACCCAACAGCATTTTTGTTGATCGCTTAAAATAAAGGTCACCTTTCGCAGGTGGCCTTTTTCATTTTGATAAAAAATGGCCACCCGGGCTTCAACAAGTGTGGGTGGCGCTGTAAGAAAGCGGGATTACAGCGTACAGACAACCGTTATTAACGCCGGGAAGCCGCCTTGTGATCAGGCGGCTTCCCTATGCATGGCCAGGGCACATTAAAAGCGGGTGGCAAATTCTTTTGCAAACACTTCCAGCGGGCGGCGTTGTGCGGCGGCGGGGCGGTGAGCATCAAAATCTGTCCACAGCGCCCCACTGTGTACGGCGGTCCCCATTTCTACAAACAGGCTGGCAATGGGCGCCGGCATGCCACTGCCGGTAAGCCCCTGCAGCAGTTGCTCGTTGGTAAATTGTACCCAGGGCAGTCCCGGCTTGCCCACGGCGGCGCCCAGCACTTCCGCGATCTCGCTGGTATTGCGTTCATCACTTACCAGGTAGCGCACCTGCCTGCCCTGGCCGGGTTGCTGCAGCTCCGCTGCCACTACATCGGCAATATCTGCCGGATGCACCAGCAGCAGGCGACCGGCATAGTTGGAGCCAATGATGCCCCGGTGCTTGATCATGTCCACGTTACCCATGAAATTGGTGTAAAAGAAGGGCGCGCGCACGTGGGTGAGGTGAACGCCTTCCAGTTGGTTCAGCACCTGCTCCGCCTGGTGCAGGCCGGAGATCATGCCCGTGCCGCTTTCCAGGTGGGCGCCTATGCTGCTCAGGTTTACCACGCGGGTAATACCATTCACACGGATCGCGCTGGCGTAATTGCGGGCGGTACCAGCCACGTAGTCAATGTAATTGGGCGCGGAAAAGTCCGGGGGTACCATGGTGTACACGGCGTCTGCCCCATGGAAAGCGGTGGCCAGGAAAGCTTCGTCATTAACGGAGCCAATGGCAGGGGTGGCTCCCAGCGCACGGATGGCATCGGTTTTGCCGGGGTTGCTGCTGATGATGGTTACATGGTGACCGGCAGCTATCAGTTGGGTGGCCAGTGGGCGGCTGATGTTGCCCAGTGAACCGGTGATGGTGATGTTCATAAAACGGCGTTTTTGTTTTTTGTTGCACAAAGGTATTTTTGTACTTACTTTTGTACAAGTACTTACCCTAAAGTAGGTTTATATGACCGCGATCAAGAAAACATCCACCATCCAGGAAAATAAAGCACTTACCTTCCAGCAGTGCCCTGTTACGTATCTCATGGAGCGCATAGGCGGCTACTGGAAGCCCATCATCCTGTTCAACCTACTCTCCGGCCCCAAGCGCTACAGCGAGATCCGGAAGTCCATGCCTTCCATTACGGAGAAGGTATTGATCCAGCAACTGAAGCAGCTGGAAGCAGACAGCCTGCTTACCCGGGAGGCAAAACCGGTGGTGCCGCCTTACGTAACTTACAGCCTCACAGAAGCCGGCTGGAGGCTGCGGGAAGTGCTGGTAGCCATGGCAACATGGTCTATAGAAGACGGGCACCGGAAAGGCGTATACTGGGAGGGTAATATTGCCGATATACCCGACGCGCGTGTGCAGGCATCTTAGCGTGGGCTTGTTTTCTTACTGAATTAACCTATCTTGTAATGTATTGGCTGTGAATACGGAAGCCATTATCCATCGTCTGAAACCATGTTGTTTAGCCCAACCGGTGTGATAAAGAACCTTAACGAGCACAATAGACAACAAATATGCATGCCATTGATATCAAGGCGCTGATGGCCCAGAAAATGGTGGAGGAGATCGAAGACTATGCTGTATTGCTGCTGGATACAGAGGGCAAGATTGCCAGTTGGAACCGCGGCGCACAGAAAGTAAAGGGATATACCGCCGATGAAATAGTGGGCCAACACTTTCATGTGTTCTATACCCCGGAGGACCAGGAGGCCGGCCGGCCGTACCGCCTCATCAATATAGCCCGCAACACCGGCTCCGCCCGTGATGAGGGCTGGCGCGTACGTAAAGATGGCACCCGCTTCTGGGGCAGCATCGTGATCACCGCCATCCACGATGATGATGGGGAGGTGATAGGCTTCACTAAAGTTACACGCGACCTTACCGCACAAAAGGAATATACAGACCGCCTGCGGGCTTCTGAAGAACGCTACAGCCGCATGGTGGAAGCGGTACAGGATTATGCCATCCTCCTCCTGGATACGGAAGGTGGTATACAGAACTGGAACATTGGCGCGGAGAAATTAAAGGGCTACACGGCCGCAGAGATCATCGGGCGCCATTTCCGTATTTTCTATCCCGAGAAGGACCGCCAGCACCAGTTGCCGGAAGCACTGCTGGCCATGGCCAGGCTACAGGGCCGCGCTCATCATGAAGGCTGGCGCATGCGCAAGGATGGCAGCCTGTTCTGGGGCAGCATCGTGATCACAGCCCTGCACAATGATGCCGGTGAAGTGATCGGGTTTTCCAAAGTGACCAAAGACCTCACCGCCAATAAAAAAGCGGAGGAGGCGCAGGAGCGCTACCTGCAGCAACTGGAAGACCGCAACCGGGAAATGGAGCAGCTCACTTACATTGCTTCGCACGACCTGCAACAACCCCTGCGCACTATCACCAATTTCCTCAGCATGTTTGAGCACAAATATGCGCCCCTGGTGGACGAGCACGGACACCTTTACATATCGCTGGTAATGAAGGCCGCGGTACGCATGCGGGAGCTGATCCGCGCTATCCTGGAATACTCCACGCTGGGGGCCAACAAAGTGATTGCCACCGTGCATTCCGCGGAACTGCTGGAGGAAGTAAAGCAGGACCTGCATGATATGATCAGCACCACCGGCGCTGTTGTAGAGGGGCAAAACATGCCAGTTTTACAAGGCTACCGCCTGGAACTGCGCCAGCTATTGCAAAACCTGGTGAGCAACGCTATTAAGTTCCGCCGCCCGGGAGAAGTGCCCCATGTAACGGTGACGGCAGAACGCAGTCGCAACCGTTGGATCTTTTGTGTGAAAGACAATGGCATTGGCATGGAGGAACCCGCCATGTCCAAGATCTTTATGATGTTCCAGCGCCTGCACTCCAAGGACCAGTACCCCGGCGCGGGTATAGGCCTGGCCTATGCAAAGAAGATCGTGGCCCTGCATAATGGGCAGATCTGGGTGGAGTCTACACCAGGCCATGGCAGCCGCTTTTATTTTTCTATCCCTTTTACCCAATAATCTGTAAAATGTACATTGGGCGCCCGCCCGCTCAGGGCCGAACATTTGCGGATGTATTTTTCACGATCAAACCGGCCGTCCGGAAACGGACAGTTCCTGTGCCATGGCGGACAATGCACAAGTGCCTGTGCTTTTGCCGTGTGTTGTAAATCAATAGTTTGCAAAACCGGCGGGGCTTTTGCAAGCCTTGCGCATTGCAGCATCAAACTTCCGCGCTATGCTCCGTAACTACCTCACAGTAGCCCTCCGCCAGCTAAGCCGCCAC
The DNA here is from genome assembly GCF_003071345.1 of Chitinophaga parva. Classification (NCBI taxonomy): domain Bacteria; kingdom Pseudomonadati; phylum Bacteroidota; class Chitinophagia; order Chitinophagales; family Chitinophagaceae; genus Chitinophaga; species Chitinophaga parva. The sequence continues at coordinate 1,443,929 of NZ_QCYK01000002.1, forward strand.
CGCGGCTATGCCATCATCAATATCATGGGCCTCACCCTGGCCATTACCTGCTCCCTGCTGATCTTCCTGGTGGTAAGCTGGCACTTTAGTTTCGACCGTTTTCATACAAAGGCCAGCCGCATTTACCAGGCTACCACTATCCTCAATGACGGCAACGTCAATCATTTTGCCGGTGTGCCGGGCCCCCTGGCCAAGGCGATACGGCAGGAATTTGCTTTCGTGGAAAACACCGCCCGCATTGTTACCTATCCCAACACGCTGGTGAGCACCACGCAGCATGGCACCGTGCAGAAGTACATGGAAGCAGGCGGCGTAGCCTTTACCGGGCCCTCCTTCTTTAAAATATTTGATTTCCCCCTGCTGCTGGGCGATCCCAACGCGTTACAGGGGCCCGGCGGTGCATTACTAACGGAAACCACTGCACGTAAATATTTTGGAAACCCCGCCGCTGCGCTGGGGCAAACGATCCGTTTTAAGAACAAGATAGATTTCATTGTAAAGGGCGTGCTGCGCGATCTGCCAGGTAATACCGATGTAACCGCAAAGGTGTTTGTGTCTGATGCCAACCTTGCCCAGGAAAATCCCTTCACCGCCAGCGATAGCAGCTGGGATGGATTCTATGGGCGGTGCCTGGCCTATGTGCTCGTGAAGCCGGGTACCACGCCCGCACAAATGCAAGCCGCATTGAAGCAGGTGGTACAAAAGAACTACAAGCCGGATGAGATCACCCGCCAGGGCTGGGCATTTGAAATGATACCCTTGCAGGATGCCCACTTCTTCAGCGGGTACCGGGAGCATGCCAATAAGAAGAACCTCTGGACACTGGCCGCTATCGCGGCTTTCATACTGCTCACCGCGTGTGTCAATTTTATAAATCTCAGCACGGCCCGGGCGCTGAACCGTGCCCGGGAAATAGGGGTGCGTAAAGTAATGGGAAGCCTGCGCCGCCAGCTGGTAGGCCAGTTCCTGCTGGAAACTGCCATCATCACGTTGCTATCCGTGTTGTTGTCCGTATTGATCACTATTATCTTATTGCCCGCGCTTAATGATATGGTGAAGGTGCAGCTTAGCCTTCGCCAGCTGTATAGTCCTGCGGTATTGGTTTTCCTGCCCCTGCTGGTCATCATGGTCACCTTGCTGGCGGGCGCTTATCCCGGGCTGGTGATGGCGCGTTTCCAGCCGGTACAGTCGCTCAGGGGCGGGATATCCCAACAGCAGGTTGGTGGGTTCTCCCTGCGGCGGGTGCTGGTAGTGTTGCAGTTCACCATTTCACAGGTGTTGATCATTGGCGCAGTGGTGGTGGCCTGGCAAATGTACTATGCCGTGCATGCAGACTTAGGTTTCCAGCGCAATGCGGTGGTGATGGTCAATGTACCGGAGCAGCACCGCCTGCAGCTTCAGACATTGCGTACCCGGTTACAGCACATTCCTGGTGTGTACAAAGCCAGTGTGTTCTTTATGCCGCCTGCCTCCACTTCCGGCAATGCTACCACCGTGCAGTTTGAAGCACGCCCGCAGCCGGAAAGCTGGTACGTGGATGAGAAAGATGCGGATGACCAGTACCTCTCCACCTTTGGGCTGCAACTGGTAGCGGGCCGCAACTTTTTCCCGGCAGATTCCGCGAAAGAATTTGTGGTCAATGAAAAGTTTGTAAAGCTCCTGGGTATTGCAACGCCGGCTGATGTCATAGGCCACCAGGTAAGCATTGATGCGGGCAGTGGCGTGGGTACTATTGTAGGGGTGGTGAAGAATTTTTACAACTCTTCTTTTCATAACGAGATAGGGCCGGTGGTGATCATGCCTAACTATCATCAATATACGCACTGCGCCGTGGTAACAGATCCGGAACATATTCCGGAAGTATTGAAATCCCTGTCTGCGCTCTGGGCTACCGAATTTCCCAACGCGGTGTTTACTTACGAATTTATAGATGATCACATTGCCCGGTTCTATGAGCAGGATTATGTGATCTTGCGCCTGGTGGAAGTATTTACAGCGATCGCGGTGTTCATTGGCTGTTTGGGGCTGTATGGCCTGGCTGCCTTCCTGGCGGTAAACAAGACCCGTGAAATAGGCGTACGCAAGGTATTGGGTGCCGGTTTGCACCAGATCCTCTGGCTGTTTGGAAAGGAATTCAGCCGCCTGCTGTTGCTGGCATTTGTAGTGGCAGCGCCCCTGGGCTGGTATGCGGCCACCCGTTACCTCGAGCAATTCAAGTATCACATCACGCCAGGTCCCGGCATCTTCCTGCTTTCGTTTGCAGGTACCGGGCTGGTGGCCATTTGCACGGTGGGCTACCTGTCTGTAAGGGCCGCCCTGGCTAATCCTGTGAAGAGCCTTGCCAGCGCATGATCAAAACTGCTTTTGGGTAGTGATGATATGGCCGTCCTGCATCTCAATGGTACGGTCGCTGCGGTGGGCAAAATCATTGTCGTGCGTCACGGCCACAATGGTCTGGTGGTAGTTGTGTGCCAGGTCCTGCAGGATGTCAAACACAATGCCCGTGTTTTTGCTATCCAGGTTGCCGGTAGGCTCATCACCCATGATGATCAGCGGGTCGTTGATGAGCGCGCGGGCAATGGCTACCCGTTGCTGTTGCCCACCGGAGAGCTTGGCGGAGAGTTTCAGGGCCTGGTCTTCAAGGCCCAGCATCTTCAGCTTTTCATAAGCCCTTTCTTCAATTTCTTTCCGGGAGTATCTGCCCAGTCTTAGCGCCGGTATCATTACGTTGCGCAGGCAACTGAACTCTGGCAACAGGTAGTGGAACTGGAATACAAAACCGATCTTCTCATTGCGCAGGGCCGCCAGGCTGTTCTGCTTCATGCCGGTTATCTGCTGGTTGTGTATGGAGAGTGTGCCATCATATTCCGTATCCATGGTAGACAGGATGTAGAGCAGGGTTGACTTTCCACTGCCGGACTTGCCCACCAGGGTTACAAATTCACCCTGGTTCACGGTAAAGGAAATATCATTCAGTACCCGGAACTTTTCGGGGTCATAGAAATATTTACCTATTTTATCCGCCTGCAAAATAACTTCTGACTGCATATGCTTATTTTCTGAAAATGGATACCGGGTCTACGTTCGAGGCTTTACGCGCAGGAAAATAGCCGGCAAAGAAAGTGATGATCAGGCCAAAGATGATACCGCGGGTATACATCTGCGGTTCAAAATGGATGGGGAAGTAGCCAATATCACCGCCCACGTACACATGTTGCAGCGCATACACCAGCAGGGAGCATAACAAGGATCCCATCACGATGCCGCCCAGCCCAATCATCATGGCCTGCTGCACAAAGATGCGTACCACGTCCCTGCCCTGGAAGCCCATGGCCTTGAGAATGGCTATTTCATTGATCTTCTGGTTAATGGTCATGTTCAGGATGTTGTAAATGCCAAAACCCGCCACCAGCAGGATAGACATGGAGATCACATTGATCAGGATAGTGCGCATCCTGGCTGCCGCCACCAGGGTTTCATTGGCCGCTTTCCAGTCTTCCGCTTTGTAACCGGTAAGGAAGGATAGCTGTGCGGAGTACCTGGCTGCATTGTCGTAGTCTTTCACATTCACATCGATGTCGCTCACGTAGCTGGGGCTTTCCAGCTTCAGTTGCCGGGCGGTGCTGATGTTGATGTAAGACTTTGTTTTGTCAATATTGGAATTGCTGGTCTTGAACATGCCCACCACTTTCATCACCTTGGTTACATTGCGGGAAGAAGTGATGGTGATGTTATCCCCCGTTTTTACACTCATCTTCTGCGCTACGCCTACCCCCACCAGGATGCCGTTGGGCGTGCTTTTCAGGTCCTCCATCCTGCCTTCCACCATGGTTTCGGCAATGCTGAACATCTTATCTGCCTCCTCAATGATCACACCGGACGCGGTTCCTGCTATCTGTGTGCGGCCGCTGTTGTAGAATACATCCACGCCTACCTGGGGTGTGGCAATCACCACCTCCGGTTGCTGGCGCAGCAGGGCCAGTACCTGGTCCGGGTTGATGATCTTCTGGCTTTCCGGTACCACACGGGGATTTACGATCACCGGGAGTGCTCCATTGCCTGCGCCAGCCCGCAGCGGGGCGCTGATCTCATCATCCTTGTACACCCTTACGTGGGGTACATTTTTGAACATGGTAGCATCGGATTTTTTGGAAAAGCCCGCCGCCATGGAGTTCATGAATATGTAAATGGCCACACCGATGGTAACGCCCAGTGACGCCACCGCCGTGAGTTTGCGGCTGGTAGTGATGTATGTGAGCGAGATCTCCGAATCAATGTTATGCCTGTGCTTGTCTGCCATGATCTTTATTTGTTGTCCTGGATCAATACCGCGTGTTCATCTATGCCACCCAGGATCTCCACCCAGTCGCTGGAGATGATGCCGGTTTGTACGGGCACCTTCTTCTTATCTTTTTTCAGCAGCACGGTACTGCCGTATTGCAGGTAGGAGCGGGGTATTACCAGGGCATTTTTCTTTTCACCGGTGATGATATTGGCCTCCAGCTGGGTGCCGGCTATGCGGAAATCCAGGCTGTCGGTAAAGTACGCCTTTACCAGGAAGGATTGTGTGTTGGCGTCAAATGCAGGCAGGATCTGGTGTACGGTGGCATTGTAAGTTTTAGCGCGGTTGGTGTTCAGGCGCACCACTACGGCCTGTCCTTCCTTCACCTTGGCCATGTTGGTTTCATCCACATTCAGCTTGGCGTATATCAGGTCCGGGTCACCGATCACGGCGATCACATCGCCTTTTTTTACATAGTCTCCCAGTTGCTTCAGCTTTTGATAAATGCGGCCATTGGTCACTGCCTTTACCTGGTTCTGGCCTGCCAGCACCTGGTTTACCCCGCTGGCAAAACGCTGGGCCACTTCCTGCTGGGTGGCATTGATCCTGGCATTGTTATACTCTTGTTGCAGCCCATCCAGCGTGGCTTTGGAGCTTACCGCCGCCAGTTGTGCGTTTTCATATTCCAGGCGTGATACGCTGTTGTTTTGGTACAGGCGCTTGTAACGGTCTGCCAGCTGCTGGTCCTGTTGCAGTTTGGCTTCCGCGGCCGTGATGTTAGCCTGGATCTGCTGCAGGGCAGGGGCGGAGGGCAGGGTATTGCGTTGGGCTATGCCATGCAGTTCTTCCGCGCTGCGGGAGTTCAGCACATTCTGGTGGTTGTCTATTACAGCCAGCAGCTGGGTTTTGCTGACCAGGTCTCCTTCATTGAAGTTGAGCTGCACCAGGTAGCCATCCTGCTGGGCGGTGAGGTTGTATTGATCATAAGCTTCCAGCACGCCGGAGGCAAATACCATTTCGGTAATGTCGTGGCGCTCAGGGCTCACGCCTTTCTGGCCACCGCAGGCACTCAGGGCCAGCAGGCCTATGCAGGCCGGTAATAAGCGGGCAAGTCTCATTTGAAAGTATTGTTGATGTTTATCTTGGATCTGTCGTATTCGCTGGTGGCCAGTTGGGCCACCGTGGTAATGCTGCTGTTCAGCCAATCGTTGAAAGAGATCAGCAGGTCTGTAGCGGAAAGAATGCCTTCCTTGTAAATATCCAGGTTCTTCTGGTAAGAATCTTTTTTCAGGGAGGCAATGTGTGATGAGAGCTGGTAGCTGGTAAATGCCTTTTTATAGTCCAGCACCACCTGCCGGTTGCTCACGCTGTCCTGCAGGGCGGCATGGGCAATATTGGTTTCATTGATCCGCATGTACACCCGGTCATACCGCACGGTAGCGGCTTTGGTCACGTCCGGGGCCAGGGGCACGCTGAAACGCAGGCCCACATAATTGGTGCCTGGCCAGGAAGTTTTGTCGAAGAAACGGTTGTTACTGTATTGGTTCCATCCTACATTGCTGATGAAGCTCACCGTGGGCAGGAACCATTTTTTGTTGGCTTCCAGGTCTGCCTTGCGGTATTTCTGCTGCCATTCCCATTGCTGCTTATTCAGTGTATTCGTTGCCGTTAGGTTGTCGTCAAACACTGGCGATGGCTGGGCGGCTGTTACGCTCACTTCCGCACCGGCGGGAATGTCGCAGAGCAGTTTCAGGTTCTCTGTTTCCTGTGCAGCCAGTATTTCCAGCTGCTGTATGCGGTCTTTGATCGCCAGCTGGTTAGCCAGGGAGTTGTTTACATCCTGGGTGCGGGCTATGCCCTCCACCTGTTTGCGCTGCATGATCTGCGTAAGGGAATCCGCATTGACCAGGCTTTCCTGCAGGGCCAGGAGCTGCCATTTGTAAGAAAGGATATTGTAGTACGAAGCCGCAATACTCTCACAAAGGGTCTTTTTATTCAGCTGGTTGGTAATGCGGGTCAGCTGCTCATTGGCCCTGGATACTTTTACCAGCCCCATGGCGTAGGGGTTGAGGATGTCAAACTGGGGAGAGGTGCTGATGGTGCTTACGTATTGCTGGCCCAGGGTGATGGTCTTGAACTCACCGGGCTGGCCGCCGAAGATCTCCGCCGGCAGGAAGTTTACGGGCAGCTTGGTATTGTCTATGGCGGTGAAATTGGCCTCCGCCTTCAGGTTCCATTTAGAGAGCTGGGCGGCCAGGGTCTGGTACTTGGCCAGCAGCGTTTGTTGGGAGGCGTTCTTGTACGTACTGCTGTGCGCTTCCGCGTAGGCAAATACATCGTCGAGCGAGGTAAAGGTAAGCTGGTCCTGCGCAAAGGCTCCAAGCCCGGTGCACAACAGCCACCCTAGCATTAAGAATCGACGCATCGATGTGGTGTTTTAGAAACTGGTAAAATAGAATGCTGCAAAACTACTGCCTGGCGGGGCTTGTTTGCGGGAAATTATAGCAAAGGTGCCTTTTTTTATACCAAAATAACGGTGCATACTTGGTATAATTTCCGGGGAGTTTTGTATAAAACAGGAAGACGAATAGCCCCCTCGCTTTATTTTTGTACCATGCGAAAAAATCCGAATGGGCAATTGGCCTCCGCCTGGCTGCTATCCTTCCTCCTGGAAGCACGCTACCGGGTGTTCCGCCATGTGCTGGTGCTGTGTTTTGTGGCGATAGCCTTGTATAACAACAATATGGTGGGCAATGAGCCCCTGGCCACGTATGTGAAGAGCTGCCTGTTTGTATGGCTGGTGGCCATGTTCTATACCAATATGTACTGGCTTACGCCTAAGTTCCTGCTGACAGGCCGCTACCTGCACTTCACGGCAGGCCTGCTCGTGTACCTTGTTATTGCCTACCAGATCGTCACTTTTGTAAAGCGCGTGCTGCATCCTTACCTGAATGACGGCCACCTGAACGACGGGCCCCGCATCTTTCCTTTTGTAGTGCTCATCATGTCACTGGTAGGTGCTTCTACGGCCATTAAGCTCTTCCAGCGCTGGGTGCTGGATACGCAGCGCATCAATGAACTGGAACGCAATACACTGCAATCGGAAATGGAGCAGTTGAAGAACCAGATCAACCCGCATTTCCTGTTCAATATGCTGAACAATGCCAATGTGCTTACGCAAAAAGACCCGGAGAAGGCCTCCCAGGTGCTCCTGAAACTCAGTGATTTCCTGCGCTACCTGCTGTACGATAGTACCCGGGCACAGGTGCTCCTCACATCAGATATTCATTTTCTCAATGACCTGCTCAACCTGGAGCGCATCCGCCGGGACCAGTTCCGCTTCTCCATTTCACAGGAAGGCGCCCTGAGCGGGGTACTGGTACCGCCCCTGCTCTTTGTCACCTTCGTGGAAAACGCGGTGAAACACAACCTGGATGCGGATTCCCCGTCTTACGTGGAACTTTATTTTTCCGTGCAAAATGACATGCTGCAGTTTAAATGCGTAAATTCAAAGCCGGTACAAGCCGGCCCCAAAAAAGAGGGCGGCCTGGGTTTGGCAAACGTAAAGCGCAGGCTGGCTTTGCTTTACCCGGACCGGCACCGGCTGCAGATGCATGAAACTGCAGACCAATTCATCATCCAATTAAGCATCCGCTTATGAATTGCATCGTGGTAGATGACGAGCCCCTGGCACGGGAAGGCATGGCCCTGCTGATCAGTAAACAAAAGGACCTGCAACTGCTGGGTAATTTCAGCAACGCCGCCGCTGCCGCCGCTTTCCTGGATGAAAACGCGGTGGACCTGGTGTTCCTGGACATTCAGATGCCCGGCACCAACGGGCTGGATTTTGCGCGCAGCATTTCCCCAAAGACACTGGTGGTCTTCACCACCGCTTACGCGGAATACGCACTGGATAGCTACGATGTAGACGCGGTGGATTATCTCATCAAACCCATACGCCCCGAGCGCTTCCAGAAGGCCGTGCAGAAAGCGCAGGCTTACCTGCAACTGCTTAAAGGCTCACCACAGATGGCCAGCATTGAAAACATTGCCGGCGACTATTTTTTCGTGAAGGCAGATCGCAAAGTGTTCAAGGTTTTTTTCAAGGATATTCTTTTTATTGAAGGCCTCAAAGATTACGTGGTGCTGCATACGGAAGGACAGAATATTATTACTGCCATGAACATCAAAACCATTCACGACCAGCTGCCCGCCCAGCTCTTTGTGCGTATCAGCAAATCTTATATCGTGAATGTGCAGCACATTACTTCTTTTGACAACAACACCGTATTCCTCCGCCAGTTTGAAGTGCCCATTGGCAATGCTTACCGCCAGCATTTTTTTGATGAATATGTGGCACGCAAACTCCTGAGCCGGTAGAACCTTTTTTGTCTTTATCACCCCCGTTCTTTGTCCCGCGCGCACAGCCTGGTTTTACCCCTGCATTCCTATTTTTACCATATGACGGATAAGATGGTTATTCCCCTGGAAGCAGCACCGGCAAAGGCCGGGCGGCGCCAATGGGTAGGGCTGGCAGCGCTGGCGCTGCCTACATTGCTGGTGTCTATGGACTTCACCGTTACCTACCTGGCCCTGCCCCATATCAGCGCGGCTTTGCAACCAGGTAGTGCGCAGCTGCTGTGGATCACGGATATTTATTCTTTCCTGCAGGGAGGCCTGCTCATTACCATGGGCACCCTGGGCGACCGTATAGGGCGGCGTAAACTACTGCTGTGCGGTGCCGTGGTGTTTGCCCTGGCATCTGCAATGGGGGCCTTTTCCGGCAGCCCGAATATGCTGATCGTGGCGCGCGGCATTATGGGCATGGCAGGTGCGGCCATCATGCCGTCTATCGTGGCATTGGTGCGGAGCCTTTTTCATGATGATAAGGAGAGGGCGGTGGCCATGGGCGTGTGGACCACTTGTTTTTCCACGGGTACTATGCTGGGGCCCTTGCTGGGCGGGCTGTTGCTGGATCATTACTGGTGGGGCTCCGTGTTTTTGATCGGTACACCGGTGATGCTGCTATTCCTTGTGCTGGCGCCCCGTTTCCTGCCGGAATACCGTGCGCCGCAGGAAGGCCGTTTTGATATAGGCAGCGCATTCCTGCTGTTACTGGGCCTGTTATCCCTGATCTACGCCGTGAAGCGCAGCAGCGAGGCGGTGGCCGTGAATGGGGTTTCTGCAGGGCTGGCCTGCGGAGGCATCCTGGTGTTGCTGGGCTTCCTGCAAAGGCAGGCAAAGGCCGCGCATCCGCTCATAGACCTGCAGCTCTTTAAAGTGGCCTCTTTCAATGCTACGTTGCTGGGCCTCCTGTTGTCGCTTTTTTGCTGGGCAGGGTTGTATTTATTTGTTGCACAATACCTGCAACTGGTAGTGGGCCTGGACCCATTGCAAGCGGGCCTTTGGACCCTGCCATCCACGTTGGTGAGCATGGTCTTTTGCATGGCAGCGCCACAGCTGGCACGCAGGTGGGGCGCGCCTAACGTAATCATAAGCGGCATGTTGATGACCGCATTGGCACTGGTTTGCTATGCAGTGGCCAGTGACCTGGCCATGCTGATCGCGGGTACGGTGTGTATGGGCATTGGCACCAGCAGCACGGTCACGTTGGGTGTTGATAAAGTAATTTCTGCGGCGCCGCATGAAAAGGCTGGGGCTGCGGCAGGTATTTATGAAACCAGTACCACCTTTGGCGCTGCCATGGGCGTGGGCCTGCTCGGGAGCATGGGTACGGCGGTGTACCGGGCAGCCATGCAGCACACCGGTGGCGAGGCACGCAACACGCTGGGAGCCGCCGTGGAAGCGGCAAAGCGCCTGCCAGCTGCGGCAGGGCAGGCGTTAGTACAAACAGCCCGGTCGTCCTTTTTACACTCCCTGCATATTACGGCCACGGTGGCGGCCATACTCATGTTGCTGGTAACGCTGCGCGTGGCATGGGTGTATAAAAAAAAGTGAAGCAGTTGCGTACTTCACCTTTTGCAGTATTAATGTCTGCCGTGATCACTCATGGCATACATCACTGCTATTTTCCATTTACCACGTTCTTTTTTCATTACCCGGGTTTCATAGTTCTCCATTTTCTTACCGTCCGGCGTTACGCTGCGTTGCGTAAAGTTCACCCACATCCAGTCCCTGCCCAGTGGCCGGAAAAACCAGTCCGTGCGCTCCACTGTAGGCTCAATGGGCTTTTCAGGATGTTTTTGGAAGTCGCTTGCCACGTTTGCTTTCAGTACTTCGTAGCCGCGGTAGCTGCCATAACCACCATCCGGTGCGTTCCACACAGCCTGGGTAATAGGATCGTTCGTGTAATAGCTCAGCACCAGGGCGCTGTCGCGGTTTACATAAGCGGCGGTCTCGCCGGCAATGGTTTGCTGGATACCGGCTTCATCTTCCGGGTCAATCATGGACTGGGCTTTGGCGGGAAGGAGCGCGGCTATCCATACGAAGAGTAATAAGAGGATCTTTTTCATATGGCGTTGTTTTAATCCAAAGTTGCAGTATTGCTGTATGCCATTTTTATAAATAAGACAAAGCGCTGCAACCGGGTTGCAGACAACCGTTGCAGCACTTTGGGCCCGCTCGTGTGGGGCATATGTCGTTCGTGGGGTTTTTCCGTCGTTGGGCTGTGCCTTATTGGCCATCCACGTCAAATTAGAAATTTCCGGGACAGGTCAGTATGTGAAATAGGCTTGGGTCAGGCCTTATGATAAGCACTTTGCGGGACCACCTGCGTGCGGCAAACACGGTCTCCCAGGCGGCGGCCTTCAGGGTCAGTAAGTATCAGCACCACGTCTACAATACTTCCAAGAGGAACAAATGCCAGTGCAAAGCCCACCAGGTTACGGGCAATTGCTTTACCTGCACCGCAGGGCACCTGGTTGGCCACGTCTACTATCATCAGCCCCATGGCCATTTTGCCTAAGCTGCGCCCCCGGAACAGGCTATCCTTCCCAATAAAGTACACAAACGGAACGAGGAGCAAAATGACGAACGCAAGGTTTGTACTGGCGGCTGTATTACTGTCATTTTCGGTTGCAACTGTAACGATGGCCGGCACAAACAGCACGCCAAAGATCAGCGAGTCTATCAGGTAGGCTACGAAGCGCCGCCATAAACTGGCGCGGGGGTATACATCGCTGTTGTACAGCAGGTCATCCACGCGCAACTGGTCGTCCGGGGTAGCACGCTGGCTCCAGGTATGAGGAATAGCAGTTGTTTGCAGGGAAACGCCACAGGTCGGGCAATGCGCTGTTTGTGCAGTTAACGGGGCTGTACAGTTGGGACAATTTAACATAAGGGTTCTAGTATAGGTGACAACAAGATAGGGAGAATTAGCGAACCATGAAAGTCCCCGGTGCAAAAAAGACAGGAGGATCAATAGCCTTTCTTATAGGCCGATTGGTGGTACCGCTTTCTCCATTCCTGGCCAAAGTAATCGCCCCACTCCTGGATGTATTTCAGGTAGGCGTACTCGTTCTCAAAACTTTGCAGCATTTCATAGCTGGGGCGGTACCATACCATAAAAGTGTCTATGGCAGGGGATTGCAGGCCGGTGATCTGGCGCACCAGGGTTTTGTTGAAGCGGTAGTCCACGTATTTTTCCTGTTCATCCCTTATCAGCCGTTGCTGGAATTGCTCCATGCGCTTGGCTTTCCGGAGGCTGAACAGCAGGTCCAGGTTAATACCGGCCCCCCCATTCACCGCGGTGAAATAATCCCGTCCATAATCAAACACCTTGCGGTATTCGTCGCGGAATTCAAGGGAATCGCGCCGGTAATCGTGCAGGCGCTTTGCGTCTACCACTACGGTGGGCAGCACGTGTACATCCACCCGGATGCTCATGTCAAACGGGTGATTAGGTGGCAACTCCGCCACCGCAAACTTCATGGTGGCTTTGCCCTGGTAAGAAAAACTGATGGAATCGGTGATGGGAAGGCGGATGGCGTACTGGCCCAGGGAATCGGTCACCGTGCCGCGGCCGGAATTGCTCATTACACTTACGCCCACCATGCCAAAGCGCGCAGTACGGTCGTACACGGTGCCCTTTACCAGTTGCAGCTTTTGCGCCATGGCGCCCAGTTGCAGGAAGAGCAGCGTTATAAGAAGCGTAGTTGTTTTCAAGCGTTGTTTTCCGGGAACCATTTCAGGTCCAATCTAAGTAAGGTTGCAATGATAAGCAAAAGCGGAGGGAAATATTAACAAATCTTTCAATGGGGGTCTTAGGTCTTAGGTCTTAGGTCTTCCCTCATGCAACAACGCAAGGTACATAAGACCTAAGACCTAAGACTTAAGACAATTTTCACTTCTTATCCGGCACAAACTCCAGTGACACAGAATTCATGCAATACCGTTTGTGGGTAGGAGGAGGGCCATCGTCAAATATATGTCCCAGGTGGGAGCCGCAGCGGCCACACCGTACTTCTATGCGGTCCATGCCCAGGGAGTGGTCTTCCAGGTACACGGTAGCGTTTTTGCGGAGGGGCTGGAAGAAACTGGGCCAGCCGCATTCGCTGGAGAATTTAGCGGTGGAGCGGAAAAGCGGATTACCACACACGGCGCAGTAATAGGTACCCCGGTCGTCCGTGTTCCAGTACTTACCGGTGAAAGCCCGTTCCGTGGCGCCTTCCCGGGCCACGGCGTAGAGGTCGGGAGAAAGGATCTTCTTCCAGGTGGCATTATCCACGTGCAGCTGCTGCGTATCGGTGCGGGAGTAGTAGGGATTGGGGCCGGCTGGTTTATCAGATTGGCCGCAGGCCGTTAAACCTACGGTGATAAAGGCCAGCAGCACGATGAATGCTTTCATGTAAAATGTTTTACCAAAGTTACCACATACCTTGTGCCCGGGTGTCAGCAAGATGTTAAAATTGCAACTTATGCCAGGGTAGTGGCAATGGGTTTATCATTGCGCGACCACTCGCTCCAGGAGCCTACATACAACTGCGCGCCTTCCATGCCGGCATGTGCCATGCCCAGCAACGTGTGGCAGGCCGTAACGCCGCTGCCGCAGTGCACGATCACGTCCTGCACAGGTGTGCCGCCCAATGCTTCTTCATAGTGGGCTTTCAGCGTGGCAGGGGGCAGGTATTGGCCATCGGCATCCAGGTTCGTGAGGTAGGGAATATTCACCGCGCCGGGAATGTGACCGGCGATGCGGTCAATTGGTTCCGTACGGCCCAGGTAGCGCGGTGTTTCCCGTACATCTACTACGCGTTTGTGCGGGTCCTGCGCGGCAGCACCGGCGGTTTCCATATCCACGGTGCCGGGCCAGGTGGGCGGTACCGGGTAGGCAGATGCCGGGGTGGGCTGGGGCACTTCATGGGTGAGCGCCAGGTGCCCGGTGGCAGCCTGCAGGCCGCCATTGAGCACCTGCACTTTTTCATGGCCTATGGCGCGCAGCATCCACCAGAAGCGGGCTGCGGCCATGGCGCCGGCTTTGTCGTCATATACGATCACGTGCGTGTGCGGGGTGATGCCCATGCGTCCCAGCAGGCGGGCAAAATCTGCCAGCGGGGGCAGGGGATGGCGGCCGCCGTGGGCAGGGTTTTCCGGCACCAGGGCCAGGTCAGTTTCCAGGTCGGCAAAGATGGCGTTGGGAATATGGCCGGCCAGGTAACGCTGGCGGGCATCGGCGCCCCCGCGGGCATCTACCAGTACCGTGCGGGCATCAGTGATAGCAGGATCGTTTATGGAGATCAGTGGTTGCATGTAAAGTGGATTAGGTGCCTAATTTACGGAGGCGCGGCTAATTTCCGCACTTTATCTTACCCTTTCCACTTCCAGTCCCTCACCTCCGGCATATCAATCCCGTTAGCCCGGATATAATTACGGTGCGTTATCAGCTTATCCTTCATTTCCTGCTTCAGATATGCGCCGGTATTTCCCAGCTGCGGCAGCCTGTCCACCACGTCCTGCACCAAACTAAAACGGTCCATCTCATTCAGCACCGTCATATCAAATGGCGTGGTGATGGTACCTTCCTCTTTGTATCCTCTCACATGGATGTTGTTATGGTTCGTTCTCCGGTATGTAAGCCGGTGTATCAGCCACGGGTACGCATGAAAGGCAAAGATCACGGGCTTGTCTTTTGTAAATAGTGCGTCAAAATCCGTATCACTCAGCCCATGCGGGTGCTCACTCTCCGGTTGCAGTTTCATCAGGTCCACCACGTTCACCACGCGGATCTTCAGTTCCGGCAAGCGTTCCCGCAGGATGGATACTGCCGCCAGGGTTTCCAGGGTGGGCACATCCCCCGCGCATGCCATCACTACATCGGGATCCTGGCACGCATCGTTGCTGGCCCACTCCCAGATGCCAATGCCCTTGGTGCAATGGATCACCGTTTCATCCATGGACAGCCACTGCGGGGAAGGATGTTTGCCGGCCACCACCACGTTCACATAATGCCGGCTCTTTAAACAATGGTCCATCACAGACAGCAGGCAGTTGGCATCCGGCGGCAGGTATACCCGCACCACCGACGCTTTTTTATTCACCACGTGATCCAGGAAGCCCGGGTCCTGGTGCGTGAAACCGTTGTGATCCTGCCGCCACACGTGCGATGCCAGCAGGATGTTGAGCGATGCCAGCTTGCGCCGCCAGGGCAGTCCTGCAGTTACTTTCAGCCATTTTGCATGCTGGTTGAACATGGAGTCAATGATGTGGATGAAGGCTTCATAACAATTGAACAAGCCATGCCTCCCGGTGAGCAGGTAGCCTTCCAGCCAGCCTTCGCATTGGTGTTCACTGAGCATCTCCATCACACGGCCTTCTTTTTTCAGGAACACATCCGTGTCTATCGTTTCGGCCATCCATTGGCGGTTGGTGGTTTCAAATACTGCGTCCAGTTTGTTGGACAGGGTTTCGTCCGGGCCAAAGAGGCGGAAGTTCTTTTTGTCGCGGTTTAAGTGGATCACATCCCGGATGAATTTGCCCAGTACCAGGGTGTCACCGGGGCCTTTCATGCCGCGCCCGTCCAGCTTTAAGCCATACTCCCGGAAGTCCGGCATGCGCAGGTCCTGCAGCAGCAGGCCCCCGTTGCTATGGGGATTGGCGCCCATGCGCTTTTCTTTTTCCGGGGCCAGGGCTTGCAGTTGCGGTTGCAGGCGGCCGGTTTCATCAAAGAGTTCCTGGGGCCGGTAACTGCGTAACCACTCTTCCAGTTGGGTCAGGTGCTCGGGATGTTGGGAAGGGTCGGAGAGGGGCACCTGGTGGGAACGGAAACTTCCTTCTACCGGTAACCCATCTACGAATTTAGGCCCTGTCCATCCTTTGGGTGTTTTCAGGATGATCATAGGCCAGCAGGGACGCGCCGCCGTGGCGTCATCCGTGGCTTGTTTTTTTATGGCTTTGATGTCTGCTACAACGGTGTCCAGCAGCCCGGCCATTTGCTGGTGCATGGTCAAGGGATCATCGCCCGCCAGCAGGTAGGGTTTCCAGCCATAGCCTTCAAACAGGGCAAACAATTCCTTTTCCGGGATGCGGGCCAGCACCGTGGGATTGGCGATCTTGTAACCATTCAGGTGCAGGATGGGCAGCACTACGCCATCATTCACGGGATTCAGGAATTTATTGGAATGCCAGGCCGTGGCCAGGGGCCCGGTTTCTGCTTCCCCATCACCCACCACGCAGGCTACCACCAGGCCGGGATTATCAAACACGGCCCCAAAAGCGTGGCTCAGGGAATATCCCAGTTCCCCGCCCTCGTGCATGGAGCCCGGGCACTCCGGCGATACGTGACTGGGAATGCCGCCCGGGAAAGAAAACTGGGTGAACAGCCGTTTCAGTCCCGCCTCATCCTGTCCTATGGTAGGATACACCTCGCTGTAGGTGCCTTCCAGGTAGGTCTGGCTCACCATGGCCGGCCCGCCGTGCCCGGGACCGGAAATGTAGAGCATGTCCAGGTCGTACTGCTTAATGATGCGGTTCAGGTGCACATAGATGAAGTTTTGCCCCGGCGTAGTGCCCCAATGGCCCAGCAGCATGCGTTTGATGTGTTCGATCTTCAGGGGCTCCTTCAGCAGGGGATTATCATGCAGGTAGATCTGTCCCACGGAAAGATAGTTGGACGCCCGCCAGTATGCATCTATCTGCTGCAATGCTTCGGGTGAAAGCGGATTGGAATATTGCTCAATCATACAAACCTGGTTTTATAGTAATATAGCTTAAAGAACAGGTATTGCCCTGTTTATTTCCATGAGGAAGGTCAGTTTTTAAACTGATCTAATACAACTTTTCCCGGGAATGAATGCCGGACATTTGCCGGGCAAATACCAGCAGGCACCTCATTCGCCGGGCACCCAGCAATGGCACAAGAATAACGCCAACGCTGCCTGGCCGGCGAGGTACTTATTAAACAAATTATTGCCGCAATTCGTTCATTCCTTAGCCGTGAAGGCGTAACCGTTACCTGTTAACCGTTAATTGTTAATGGTTAAATGGGATGCGTTAACCGTTCATTGTTAAAAAGGGAACGGGTGAAGGGATGAAAAATAATTAATGGTTAACTTTTTGTGGTGGCTGGCTTGTCGTGGGCCACGCACGGTTAACAATCAACGTTTAACAAGTAACTTACTGCTGGCGTACGATTGACTACTAATAATTAACAATTAACTCCCTTCAAATTGACAAAGAGCATTTTCATCGCTTCCGCAGAGCCTTATAGCGGCAAGTCCGTGATCACGCTTGGGCTATGTGATATGCTGCTGGGCAAAACCCAGAAGATCGGCTACTGCAAGCCTGTGATCCTTTCTGACGACCCTGCGCATCCTGATACCCACATTCAAACCGTGCTCTCGCACTTCCAGTTGCCGCAATCTTATGATGATGCATGGGCCTTTACCCGCCAGGATGCCCTGCAGCTCATACGCACACAGCGCCAGGGCGAAATGATAGATAAAGTAATAGCCCGCTATAAAGCGCTCGAAGAGCGGTATGATTTTGTAGTGATAGAAGGCAGCGACTTTGCCGGTCAGGGTACCGCGTTTGAATTTGAGATCAACCGCACGCTGGCCAAGAACCTGAATGCACCCGCCCTGTTGCTCATTTCCGGTGAGCACAAGACCAATGCGGAAGTGATCCAGGAAGGGCTTACGTTTTGCCGCTCTTATCTGAGCCATGATGTGCAGGTAATCGCTGTGGTGGCCAACCGGGTAGACCCTGCGCAGGTAGACCTGGTGCGGCAAAGCCTGGCCGCCCAGCTGCCGCCGGGCGTATTGGCCGCCGCCATCCCCGCGGACCGCGCGTTGCAGCATCCTTCCGTGGGCGACATCTTTGCCCACCTGGGTGGTAAGCTGCTCTTCGGGCAGGATCACTTATCAAACCAGGTCGACCACTTCCTTACAGGTGCCATGCAGGTGCCCAACTTTTTAAATTACCTGAAGGAAAATGTACTGATCGTAACCCCCGGTGACCGGGGCGATATCATCATTGCTTCCCTCCAGGCCAACCTGTCTTCCAGCTATCCCCGCGTGGCCGGCATTGTGCTTAGTGCAGACACGGTGCCGGATGAACCGGTAACACGTTTGATAGAAGGCCTGCAAAACGTAGTACCCATCATGGCGGTGGCTTCCGGTACGTTTGAGACCACCACCGAAGTGGCCAGCGTAAAGGCCCGCATCCTGCCGGACAATACGCGGAAGATCCAGCTGGCCATTGAAACGTTCCACCGCTTTGTAGATATCGATGCATTGGATAAAAAGATCGTTACCTATCATTCCGATGTAATGACCCCGCACATGTTCCAGTACCAGCTGGCGCAATGGGCCAAGCGGCAAAAGAAGACCATCGTGCTGCCGGAAGGGAACGATGACCGTATCCTCCTGGCGGCCGCACGTTTAAAAGCGCAGCAGATCGTAAATGTGATCTTATTGGGCAATCCTACTGACATTGCCGCTTCCATCAAGCGCCTGGGCATTGAGCTGGAGGTGCCCATCATTGACCCGGCTACTTCGCCCAACTACGATGATTATGTGCAAACCTTATACGAACTGCGCAAGGCTAAACACGTAACCCTGGAAATGGCCAGGGACCTGATGACAGACGTATCTTACTTTGGTACCATGATGGTGTATAAAGGCCATGCGGATGGCATGGTGTCCGGTGCAGTGCATACCACGCAACACACCATCCGTCCTGCGCTGCAGTTCATTAAAACAAGACCGGGTATTTCTACGGTATCTTCCATTTTCTTTATGTGCCTGGAAGACCGGGTATGCGTGTTTGGTGACTGCGCGGTGAATCCCAATCCTACGGCGGAGCAGCTGGCAGAGATCGCGATCTCTTCTGCGGATAACAGCAGGGCCTTTGGCATTGAACCACGCATTGCCATGCTGTCTTACTCCAGTGGTACTTCCGGTGAAGGGGAAGATGTGGACAAGGTGCGGCGCGCCACGCAACTGGTAAGGGAACAACGGCCCGACCTGAAAGTGGAAGGCCCCATTCAATATGATGCGGCGGTAGATCCCGTCGTGGGGCGGCAAAAGCTGCCTGGTTCCGCGGTGGCGGGGCAAGCCAGCGTGCTCATTTTTCCCGATCTTAATACGGGCAACAACACCTATAAAGCCGTACAGCGTGAAACCGGTGCACTGGCCATTGGTCCCATGTTACAGGGGCTTAACAAGCCGGTGAATGACCTGAGCCGCGGCTGCACAGTAGACGATGTATTTAACACGGTGATCATCACCGCTATTCAAAGCCAGCATTCATGAACATATTTGTGATCAATTCCGGCAGCAGCTCTATAAAATACCAGTTATTCATGGACGGGGAAGATACCCCGCGCTGCCAGGGCATCGTGGAGCGCATTGGGTTGCCCAACAGCAATCTTACCCACAAATTTCTCCGCGACGGTAAGGAAGCCGTTATCAAAATTGAAAGACCTGTGCCGGACCATACCACCGGTATGCAGGAAGTAGGTAAGCTGCTCACCCGCCCGGATATTGCGGTGATAGCTGATGCAGCAGAGATTCACGTGGTAGGCCACCGTATTGTGCATGGCGGGGAAACGCTTACGCAAACCACCGTGATCACGCCGGAAGTAAAAGAAAAGATCAAACAACTATATCCTCTGGCACCGTTGCACAATCCCGGGCACTACAAAGGCATTGAAACCGCGGAAAAGATCTTTACCCAGGCAACGCAGGTAGCCGTGTTTGATACCGCCTTCCATCAAACCCTCCCTGCAAAAGCATTTCATTACGCCATCCCACAGGATTTCTATGAAGATTATGGCATTCGGGTATACGGTTTTCACGGCATCAGCCACCACTATGTGGCCGGCCGCGCCATGGAATTTCTGAAAAAGCCGGATGCAAAACTGGTCACCATCCACCTGGGCAATGGGTGCAGCATGGCCGCTGTAAAGGCCGGCCGCGCGCTGGATACCAGCATGGGCCTCACGCCCCTGGATGGCCTGGTGATGGGCACCCGCTGTGGTAATATTGATGCATCAGTACTGCTGTACCTCATGGAGCAAAAAAATTACAGCGCAGCGCAGCTCACGGAATTGTTGAATAAGAAAAGCGGCATGCTGGGCCTCACCGGCCACAGTGATATGCGCGACATTACCGCGCAATTACAGCAAGGCAATGAAGCTGCAAAGCTGGCGTATGATATGTACTGCTACCGTATCCAAAAGTTCATTGGTGCTTATACCGCGGTAATGAATGGCCTGGATGCCATCGTGTTTACTGCCGGTGTAGGGGAGAACGATGCACTGGTAAGGGAAATGGCCTGCACGGAAATGGATTTCCTGGGCATACAGCTCGATGCCGCACGCAACGCCCTCCGCCAGCAAGGTATAAGGGACGTAAGCGCCGCCGGCGCAAAAACAAAAGTACTGGTGGTACCTACCAATGAAGAACTGGAAATAGCACACCAGTGCAGGGCCCTATTGAAAGCCCGTTAAAACCGGGGATACACCGTTTGCTGCTGCTGCCGCAGCATGCGCGGTATTTTTGTTTCCCGGTTGCCGTATAATCAAGATGGTTAACCGTTAGTCAAAGTGGCGTTTATAAAACATCCACCGCAATTAACGGTTAACCATCATTGGATTAACACCGGCTTCTGGTTAGCTGTTCACCGCTGCGGCTTCAATTACCTTCACTACTGCTTCCGGGTTATCCATAAAGAGGGTGTGGCCACCTTTGATCACAGTCACTTTGGCCTTGGCGCGGGAGTTCATCCAGTCTTCCAGGGAAGGGCTTACGGTGCCGTCGTTAGAAGGTTTGATGGAATACACCGGTTTGTTGTGCCACGCTGCATGCGTCACCTTGTCGGTAAAGGCTTCCACCGTCAAAGGAATTTGTGACGCATACATGAAGTCAGCTTTTTCCCTGGACTGACCAGGTGTGAAAGTCTGCTGGAAGGTGGACTGGCCCAGGTAAACGTTTCCCCGTGCGTCGGGTGTCAGGATGCCTTGTACGGGCAGGGGCTTTGCATTTTGCACCAGCTCCAGGGTGGATTCCCCGGCATCAGGCATGAAGGCGGCCACGTATACCAGGGCCTTTACCTTAGGATCGTTACCACTTTCCGTGATCACCGTACCACCCCAGGAATGGCCTACCAGTACTACGGGACCATCCTGGCGTTCCAGAGCGGCATTGGTGGCAGCAGTATCCGCAGCCAGGGAACTGGTGGGGTTTTGCACCAGGGTTACTTTATACCCTTTTTTTACCAGCAGTTTGTAAGCGGCTTCCCAGCCCGATGCATCGGCAAAGGCTCCATGCACGATCACAATGTTCTTAATACCGGCGGGCTTTACATCCTGGGCCATTGATTTGCCTGCGGCCAATACAAGCGCCAGCGGCAGCGCTGCATGGCAGATCGTCTTTTTCCAAAAATTTGTTTGTTGCATGCGTGTGTATTTAAGTTTGCCCTGGAAAAGGCAAACGCACTGCCGTATTTTAAGATATTGAATGTGAGGGCATTGGTATATACTTGTGCCAAAGCTGTTTTCCGATATATCGTGGATTTATCGCAGGGCATAAAGGCGGTGGAATGAAAAGGGTTTTACCAGCCGACATAATTTCACGATATACCGTAAGGCAACGTAAGGATGGTACGCGGGTGAAATGCCATGCCATGGCTGATTACAGGTGTGGAATACCCTTTGTCCTGCCTGCGGTAAACTTTTTTATGATGAGCAGTAAAACATTCCAGTCCCGCAGGAAAGCATCATTAGGCCGTAGTGCATTCATTGAAGTGGAACCCAACGTGCGCCTGCACATAACAGACATGGGAGCCGGGCAGCCGGTAGTGCTGATCCCCGGCTATCCTTTTGGCGCGGCGATGTATGAGTACACTATTCACGCGTTGGTAGCAGCCGGTTATCGCGCCATCGGGGTGGATACCCGTGGCTTTGGCCTGTCCGACAAGCCGGAGGGGGGGTACAATTACGATGTATTTGCAGACGACCTGAAAGTAGTGATGGAAACCCTGGGCCTCGAAAATGCCGTGCTGGGCGGGCATTCCATGGGAGGTGCTTATTCCCTGCACTTTGCCGCTAAGTATGGTGGGGAGCACCTGTCCGGGCTGGCCCTCTTTTCTGCTGCTGCACCCAAGCACACGAAAGCAGCTGATTATCCTTACCCGTTGTTCACCAAAGAAGACATTTCTTCCTGGCTGGAGCTACTGAAAGTGAACCGCCCCGCGTTAACGGACACCGTCGGCGAAAGATTTGTACTGCCTACCAACACCCTTACACCCGGTTACTTTGCGTGGCTGGGCAGCCTGGGTGTAACTGCATCTCCCTACGCCATGGTGAAGGCGCTCACCGCCCTGCGTGATGAAGACCTGCGCGAAGACCTGGCTAAAATAAAGGTGCCTACGCTTATCCTGCACGCAAAAGACGATGCAATTGCCGCTTATGCATTGGCAGAACAAATGCACGCAGGTATAAAAAACGCAACACTGGTAACGTTTGATAAAAGCGGCCATGGCACGTTCATTGAAGAAAGGGAGAAATTCAATGCGGAGCTGCTGAAGTTTTTAAAACGATAATGCTGTTCCGGCATAACAGAGATAAACCCTGCAGCAGGCTGCCTGCAGGGTTTGTTGTTCAGGATCGGTTATCCGTACTTAATTTTATTTCAAAGGATCACCCCCATCATGCGCCCGCTGCGCAAACCATCCACCCTCCAGGTCAATGCTGCGTTCCACCCGCACTTCCTCCAGGAAGTAACGGTCGTGCGATACCACGATGAGGGTGCCGTTATACGCGTTAATAGCCGTGGTGAGGATAGCAATATTCTGCATATCCAGGTTATTGGTAGGCTCATCCAGGATGATCACATCCGGGGCCTGCCGGGCCAGGGTAAGACAGCAGAGCATCAGGCGCAT
The DNA here is from genome assembly GCF_003071345.1 of Chitinophaga parva. Lineage (NCBI taxonomy): Bacteria > Pseudomonadati > Bacteroidota > Chitinophagia > Chitinophagales > Chitinophagaceae > Chitinophaga > Chitinophaga parva. The sequence continues at coordinate 1,466,550 of NZ_QCYK01000002.1, forward strand.
TTTTTCCCCGCCACTTAGTGTGCTGCAGGGCTTATCCCAGTAGTCGTGGGTAAACAGGAAGCGGGCCAGCCGGGTCTTGATCTCGTGGTCCTGCAGGGCGGCGGTATTAAATTGCGCGGCCTGTTCATATACGCTTAGCTGGTTGTTGATCAGGGAATAGTCCTGGTCTATGTACACCGCATTGCTGATGGCGCTTTCTACTGTGCCCGCGGTAGGCTGCAGGCGGCCCAGGATAATGTTGATAAGGGTAGTTTTACCCGCGCCATTCCTGCCTTTCAGGCTAAGGCGCTCCCCGCTGCGCAGCTGCAGGTCCAGTCCTTCCGGCCATAACTCGCGTGTGCCGTAAGAAAAGCGTATTGCCTTAGCCGTTAGTAGCACCTTTCCTTTGTGCAGGGAAGGATTTTCAAACCCGAATTTCATTTTATCCATATCCGGCAGGGCTTTGCGCAGCTCCGTCAGTTCCTCGTGCAACTGGCCGGTTTTGTTGCTGTGCGCATCTTTCATACGGGCGGTGGTCTTCTCAGCGTTGTTGCGGAAGGTGTTCATGGAGATGGTGGGCAAGCCGGATTTTTCCTGTTTCTTTTTTCCGCGGGCATTGAGCTTGGCTTGTCTTTCCGCGGCTTCCCGTTCAGTTTCTTTGGCTTTGCGCAGCGCCTTCTCTTTGCTTTTTACATCCTGGTCCAGGGCGTTGTGTTCTATCTGTTTTTGTGTGGCATAAAATTCATAGTTGCCGCCATACACCGTGATGCTGCGCTTACTCAGTTCCAGCATGGTGTCCAGCAGGTTGAGGAGGTGGCGGTCGTGGCTCACCACCAGTAAGGTGCATTGGGTGTTTTCAATGAAATCGTACAGCAGGGAGCGGGCGTCACTATCCAGGTGGTTGCTGGGCTCGTCCAGCAGCACAATGTCTGGCTGGTGTATGCCAATGCCGGCCAGGAACACCTTGGTCTTCTGCCCGCCGCTTAGTTGCTGCATAGGTTGATGCAGGTCCAGGCCTTCCAGGCCCCAGGCTTCCAGCGCTTCGTGGCAACGCTCTTCCAGGGCCCAGTCGTCGTTGAGGAGGGCCATATTGGTTTCACTTACATCACCATCCAGGATAGCGTGCAATGCTTTCAGTTTGTCTTCCAGCTGCAGGGCCTGGGCTACGGTGAGGTGGTTAAACTGGCCAAACTGCTGGGGTACATAAAAAGGCTTGCTATCGCTGATCACGGTGCCGGATGCGGGTTGCAGCTCGCCGGCCAGGATACGCAGCAGGGTTGATTTACCTGCACCGTTATTGCCAATGAGGGCCGCTTTTTCATGCGGGGCAATGGTGAGGCTGATATTTTCAAACAGGAGGTCCTTGTTGGGATGGAAGTAGGTTACGTTTTGCAGTTGCATGCCTGATTTCAGTTACGGGTGCGTAAAAACGGCGTCCACACTGCGTTTGCAGCGGTGCCAGGTTAGTCGTTTGCCGGAAAGAAATCAGATTCTACATCAGCGGAGCTGTATTGATTGGTAGTACAAAAGTAAATTTTTTTCTAAAAAAAACTACTGTGGGTCAAATTTATCGCAGCGGCGAAAGGCGATGAATTGCTTCAATCCCCGGAAGCTTTCCTGCGCCGGCCAGCTGTCAGCAAGGCGTTGCATCGCTGCCGTGCCCGCGGTCCAGGGCGTGTTATTGAGCAGGCATTCAATGGTCACTGATCCGTCTTTGAAGCGGCCTGCGGTGGCGCTGAGCCAGTTGATCTTTTTATTGGGCAGTGCATGCGCCAGTGCAGGCTTCAGTATTTCCAGCACGGGCTCTCCTTCGGGCTGATCCGCCCACTGGCCTTGCAGGGAAAGCGCACCGGGCCGGGAGTGCCAGCCAATGCCGGCATCGTCCGTGAAGTCCAGTGCTGCTATGTGCCCGTCCTGGAAGGCTTCCGCAATGGCAGGGAAAGTGGTCTGCAGGTAATTGTCCACTGCGGAGGCGATCTGCGATTCCAGTGAAGGGCCGGTGCCCAGCAGGTTTTCCACGATGCCTTCCGGGAAGAGCTCCGGGTTGGACGTGATCACCTGCACGTTGATGAGGCGGTTCTCAATAGCCTGTGTAATGCCGGTGGCCACATCCAGTGTGCCGGCCACATTGAGGGTATCCTTACTGTCGGAAACAGCTACGGGATACCGTTCAGCTTTGAGTTTTTGTGCAAGCATCAGCAACAGGTACCGGTTAGCGTCCATGGCATTTGTGTTTTTTGCAACGCAAAGATAATGGAAAGAATGGGCGCGGCTTCACCCGGCTGCCCTCCGGCAGGCATCGCAAAACGGTGCCTGTATATGCGATGAAGGATAAGGTGGATTACTGGAATTTGAAAACTGCGAGCACCAAAATGCTAATGAATATCAACAGCTGTGAAGCATAGAACCAATGCATGTGGCGCAACGTACGTGCGTTAATGTTAGCCTTTAGCTTTTTTTCCTGTGCCAGGCCAATGGTGAATCCATTGAGGGGAAGCAGGGCCACCAGTACCAGTTTTACCAGCATCCAGCGTTGGGCCAGGAATGCGCCGCCGGTAAGCCAGAGCAGGCCTGTGCCGGAAAGCAATAATAGTGGTGCCCCGATGGGCAGTGCGATGGACAAGGAGTGAATAACGGGCAGTACCGCGGTGGCTTTTGCCGGATGGCGGCGGACCGGGAAAAACAAAATACAGGTTGCCAGGGTGGTGCCTGCCATGAGCAGAAAGCCGGCGATGTGAACGATGAGGAGCAAATGATAGAGCATGTGAACAGGTGTTTTTACTGTCACAAAATTGGGAACTGCGAACGGGCCGGTCATTCACCTGGGTTAATTAATGGGACCCGGCGCCCGCCTCCTTCAAAATAAATTTGCGTAACTCAAAAGTTACGCTTAGTTTTAAGTAACCTAAAAGTTACTCATTATGGAAAAGCAGATCCGTCACAGCATTTTCTTTCCCCAGCAACCGGAGCAGGTGTGGGAGTTTATTACTGATGCAGAATTGATCGCCCAGTGGCTTATGCCCAATGATTTTAAGCCCCTCCCGGGTCATGAGTTCACCTTCCGCATATCGCCCATGCCCCAGTTTGATTTTGACGGTATCGTGTATTGCAAGGTGCTGGAAATTGCGGCCCCGCATAAGCTCTCTTATTCCTGGAAAGGCGGGCCCGGCGATGGCAGTACCAACCTTGATTCCGTGGTGACCATCACCCTCAGCCCCAAAGAAAAAGGTACTGAAATGACGCTGGTGCACGACCGGTTTAAGGTGCTGGAAAATCTCCGGATCTTTGACGCCATGGATAAAGGCTGGCTGCAGAATATGCACAAAATGGCAGCAGGCCTGCAAGCCCGCCACCAGACTGTATCCTGAGCACCGTGTTGGGAACATGCCTCGGGATCCGGCCATCTTACGATGGGTGCTGCCAGGGATATGTTTTCAGGATCCGGGCATTTGCGATGGCTTTCATCGGGAGCATACCTTCGGGATCTCAGGAGTATACCTTCAGGATCTGCCCATTCACGGCGCCTTCCGTGCTGAGGATGTAGGCGTTTACCAGCTTGTCCATCGGTACCAGGTTATAGCCCGGGAAGAAAGCGCCATAACGGTCCTTGCTGTCTTCCACCAGCCCGGGGCTTACGGCGTTGATGCGCCTTTGCCCTTTCAGTTCCTGCGCGGCGCCCAGCACAAAACTGTTCACCGCACCATTGAGCATGGCCACGCACGTGCCGTTGCGCGCGGGGTGCTGTGCGGCTATGCCACTGGTAAGTGTGAAGGAGCCGCCCTCCTGCAACCAGGTTTTACCCAGCAATACCAGGTTTACCTGCCCCAGTAACTTGCCTTCTATCCCCGGCATCATCATCGCGCTGGTCATGGTCTCAAATGGGCCATAGTAGCCCGTTCCGGCGGTGCAGATGCAGGCGTCCACCATGCCGGTGCTGGTGAACATGGCGGTAATGCTGGCTGGCTGACTGATGTCCACCTGCACATCGCCGCTATTCCTGCCGGCAACGACCACCGCATGCCCACGCTGGCGGAAAGCTGCGCACACACGCTGCCCGATGGTGCCCTGCCCACCGATCACTAAAATTTTCATGGTAAAATATTTACTGCAAAGTTGCAGCGTGGCAGCCCCTGGCTGTTAACCCGGATGGCTCAATCCATAGCAATTTTGGCTCTTTCCCGGGCCGGGGTATACCCATAGTTGCTTTTATAAAGCCGTATAAAATAAGAGGTACTCTCAAAGCCGCAGTCCGCCGCAATTTCCGTCACTTGCTTGTGGGTGTGCTGCAACAGCATGCGCGCATGCTGCAGCCGTTGCTGGTTGATCCACTGGCGTGGTGCACATTGATAGCGCTGCTGGAAATCGCGCTTGAACTTGGCCAGGCTGCAATTAGCCAGGGCCGCCAGTTCTGCAATGCTCACCGGTTGCAATAGGTATTCCCGCACAATGTGATCAATATCGGTAGGTTCCGCGCGAATGGCAGCCTGTATGAAGGCCTGTACCTGGTGGCCCTGTGGGCCGGAAAGCAGCAGCCATAAGATCTCCTGCTGTTTCAAGGGCAGGAGCGTTTCCAGGTGCAATGGCGGCCGGGAAAAATATTGCCGGAAACCCTCCTTAAATGCATTGACCAGCGGGGTGGCTGGGAACACCAGGCAGCGGCCGTCCGGTAAGGTAGTGCCGGCGCGGCTTTGTGCGGTCATGCTGCGTAGCAATTGGCCCGGCGGGAAAAGCATCAGCGCTTCAAAGTCCAGCCCCTCTTCAATATATTCCGCCATCACGTAAATGCCTTTGCGCAGCAGGAACACTTCTCCCGGCGATACGCGCACTGTTTCATGGGCAAAGTGGAGCAGCTTTACACCTTTGAGCACAAAGATGAGGGTATGCTCGGTCATCATTACCGTGCGTCTGCCCGCGGTGGATTCCTGTTTCAGCTTGGCAAATGTTTCCGTGGCGCTGGCCAGGAAAGAAGCGTCTGTAGCGGAAGGAGGCGGTGGAAAACGGTGTAGCATGTAATAAAGGTATTGTTATTTCCCCATGATCTTTTTGCGATGGGCCAGGCCCCAGTAGTGCAGGGCATCCATCACGTTCTCCAGGGATCTCCCATGTGCAGTGATCGTGTATTCCACGGTGGGCGGAAAGGTGCTGTAGATCTCCCGTTTCACGAGTTTGTTAGCCTCCAGGTTCTTCAGTTCTTTCGATAGCATCCGGTCAGAAATGCCGGTTACTTCTTTGGCGATCTGTCCAAAGCGTTTGGGCCCGGTGGACAGGGAGAAAAGGATAAGCATTTTCCACCTGCCTTCCAGGGCTTCCAGCGCATCACGTATGGACAGCATATTTTTCGGGCATCCGCCTTTTGTCAGCATATTTTATTTTTTAGCCTGGCTGCGTTACTAACTTCTGTGTAAGTACTAACCAGGTGTATAGTACTTATGTTTGGTTAGTAAAGGTGCTTAGTTTTGTGCAGTTACCAAAAAAATGATCGGTCCCATGACAATGACATCTCCATTAAAGACCCTGCACATAGCGCTATGGGTGGTGCAGGTAGTGCTGGCCGCCACGTTTGCCTGGGCGGCTGTTATGAAATTAAGCACACCCATCCCACAACTGGCGGTGATGTGGCCCTGGGTAGGGCAGGTATCGTCACTGCTGGTAAAAGGCACCGGCATTATAGACCTGTTAGGAGGCCTGGGCCTGGTGCTGCCGGCGGCCCTGCGCGTGAAGCCACTACTCACGCCCCTGGCGGCACTGGGCCTGGTGTTGTTGATGGTTTGCGCAATAGTGTTTCATGTGATGAGGGGGGAGGCACACCTGACCGGATTTAATATTGTCGTGGTATTGCTCTGTATTTTTGTGGCCTGGGGCCGGTATAAAAGGGCGCCGGTAAGCCCGCGTTAAAATCGGCTACAACAATCGTAGATCAGGCTACGTGCGGGCGTTTTGATTGGCGGACTTTTGTAATACCAAACTAAAATGGTATTTATGAAAGTAATAGTAACAGGTTCTTTGGGCAATGTAGCCAAACCCCTGGTGCAGACACTGGCGCAGCAGGGGCATGATGTAACTGTGATCAGCAGCAGCCCGGATAAGCAGGCGGCCATTGAAGCGATTGGCGCCAGCGCGGCCATTGGCGTTGTAAATGACGTGGCTTTCCTGGAGAAAACGTTCCAGGGTGCGGAAGCAGTGTTTGCCATGATACCGCCCAACCATGCTACCCACGACCTGCGCGCCTACTACCGTGATGTGGCAGGCAATTATGCACAGGCAACCCGCAAGGCAGGTGTAAAACACATCGTTCACCTGAGCAGTTATGGCGCCCACCTGGACCATGGCACAGGCATTATCCTGGGAGCGCACGATGCTGAGCAAATACTCAACACACTGAACGATATAACGGTTACGCACCTACGTCCCGGCTATTTTGCCACGAACCTCTTTGCCTATGTGGGCATGATCAAAAGTGCTGGTTTCATGGCTTCTAATCATGGGGATAATGACCGCATCCTGCTGGTGCACCCGCGCGATATCGCCGCTGCCGCCGCCGCTGCATTCAATAACAGGGTACCCGGCCGCAGCATCCGTTACGTGGTAAGTGAAGAGCACACCTGCCAGGAAATTGCGCAGGCATTAGGCGCCGCCATTGGCAAGCCGGATCTTACCTGGAAAACCTTCCCGGACGAGCAGGTGCTGCAAAGCCTGCTGGGCGCTGGTTTGCCGGAGCATTTTGCGGTAAACCTCGTTGAGCTGGGCAGTGCCATCCACACTGGCCTGCTGGAGGAAGACTATATCCATCACAAGCCCTTCGTGGGAACAACCACGCTGGCGGATGTGGCAAAGGAATTTGCAGCGGTGTACCATCAATAAACGATACCGTGCCCACCGGGAAGACCACGCTGGCGGATGTGGCAAAGGAATTTGCACCAGTGTATGTTTCAAAACTTCTTCCGCATTCATTATAAAGGCCTGCATCTGTGCAGGCCTTTTTTATTGCCACCTAATTTAACCACCAGCTAAACCCTACATTTTTTTCCAAAAAACTTCCACAAAAAATTTTGCGCATCCGATTGGTTGCTTATATTTGCAACTGAACGGTTGCGTAAATTATACAGTTATGAGACGAGATATATTCCAGGCCATTGCAGACCCCACGCGGCGCGCCATCCTGGCCCTGCTGGCCCTGCAGGCCATGACGCCCAACGGGCTGGCAGAACATTTCCAGACCACCCGCCAGGCCGTGTCTAAACACCTGCAGATCCTGGCAGAATGTGAAGTAGTGACCTCCCAGCAGCAAGGCCGGGAAGTGTATTACCACCTGGAAGCAAAGAAAATGGAGGAGATCGATAAATGGCTAGAGCAGTTCCGGAAACTATGGGAGAACCGCTTTGAACAACTGGATCAAGTATTGTTGAACCTGAAAAATAAAAAACGATGAACAAAGCCATTCTATTCAATTTTATTGTTGACAAGGAGCACAACAAGATCAAAGTGGACCGCTCTTTTGATGCCCCGGCAGACCTGGTATGGGCCGCGTGGACAGAGGCGGACATCCTGGACCAATGGTGGGCGCCCAAGCCTTATAAAAATGAAACCAAGTCCATGGACTTCCGCGTGGGTGGCCGCTGGCTGTACTGCATGCTGAGCCCCAAGGGCGAAAGACACTGGTGCCTGTTCAATTATGAAAGCATTACACCCGGAAAACATTACGCCGGCAATGATGCCTTCTGCGACGAGAACGGCGTGGCCAATGACGACAAACCCCGCGTAAGATGGAGTAACAGTTTTAAATCGGAAGGTGATAGTACCGTGGTGAATGTGGAGATGGATTTTGAATCGCTCCAGGACCTGGAAGCCATTATCAGCATGGGTTTCCGCGAAGGCTTTACCATGGGCATGGAAAACCTGGACGAATACATCAAGGCACAGTTTTACCTGCGCAAACAAAAGAAGCCCAACAACCAACCCCGCGTATCCAGCTATGTAAACTTCCCGGGCAATACGGAAGAGGCCTTCAACTTCTATCGCTCCGTATTCAAAACTGAATTTGTAAATGGTATACAACGTTTTGATGAAGCGCCTTCCGATCCGCAGCATCCGCTGTCTGACGCATTGAAGAAAATGATACTTCACGTGGAGCTGCCCCTGCTGGATGGGCACGTGCTCATGGGTACGGATGCACCCGGGGAAATGGGCTTTACAGTAACCCAGGGCAATAACATGCATATTAACCTGGAGCCTGCATCCCGCGAAGAAGCAGATCGTATTTTTAATGCATTGTCTGCCGGGGGCAATATCTCCATGCCACTGCAGGATATGTTCTGGGGCGCTTACTTTGGCAGCTTCACGGATAAATTCGGGATCAACTGGATGGTGAATTACCAGCCGGTGGCTTAGGTGCAATGCAATCTCCTGCTAAAGAAGGCGCGCATTTATTGCGGGCCTTTTTTATTAAATGCCGGCAGCACAAATTTTGCGATCAGTTCATCTGCCGGTGATTTGGAATTAAAATTTGCGCCGGTGGTCACCACTACCAGGTCCAGGCTGCGGAATACGTAGATCTTCTGGCCACCATTGCCCTGGGCTGCAAAGCTGTAATAGCGCGTGTTCCCCGCGTCCAGGTACTTGAGCCACCAGAAGTAACCATACGGTATATTTTGCACAACGGAGTGCGGGGCGGTGGATTCCCTGACCCAAGCTGCCGGTAGGAGCTGCTTACCTTTCCTCCGCCCGTTTTGCAAAAACAGTTGCCCGAACTTGGCCATGTCCCTGGGCGTCAGGAATACCTGGCAGTAGTTATTTTCATTGGATGGGTCCGGGCGGAAATCCCACCGGAAGTCCTGGATCTGTAAGGGCGCAAAAAGATTTTTAGCGGCATAGGTGGACAAAGGCATGCCTGCTTTTTGCTGGATGATATAACCCACAGTAATAGGATTGCCGGAGTTGTGACGGCCCACGGTGCCCGGTGTGTCAACCCACCTGTTGATTGCCATTGTTCAGGAACACATCTTTTGCGGCCGGCCGCAGTGGGTACTTGGCTTTGCCCAGGATGGCGTACAGCAGCGTGTCCCACGGCGATGCGGCAATATCCAGCGTGCTGCCACCAGCTGCCTCATAACGGCCTTTAAAATCCTTTAGCTGCGCATACGTAGTGTGGTAGCGGCTTTGGGCGAAAAGCGGCGCTGCCGGCAAAAGGGTGAGCACCAGTGTGAAAAGTATTTTATGCAGCATGATGGGCGGGATGTTTAACGGTGTAGGAAAAATAGGTATTTTAATGTTATTTACGCAATCCGTGATACGATTTGCACATTTCTTCCTTCCTGCACCGCTTCCGCTTTATTTTTAACGCTATGACGAGGACGCGCATCATTCTGTTTGCTTTACTGCTGACCACCGGCAGCGCCGGTGCACAAACCTATAAGAATGCCAAAGCGCCGGTACCCGCCAGGGTAAAGGACCTGCTGCAACGCATGACCCTGGAGGAAAAGGTAGGACAGCTCAATACTCTGCTGGGTTGGGAAATGTATGAAAAGCATGGCGATGCAGTAACAGTGAGTGAAGCATTCAGGCAGATAGAGACCAAGCGTTACATCGGCAGCTTCTGGGCTACCCTGCGTGCAGACCCGTGGACGAAGAAGACCCTGGAAACAGGCCTGTCGCCCCGCCAGTCTGCCATGGCCACCAACGCATTGCAACGTTACATGATGGAACATAGCCGCCTGGGCATCCCGTTGCTGCTGGCGGAGGAATGCCCGCATGGGCACATGGCCATTGGCACTACGGTGTTTCCTACATCCATTGGTCAGGCCAGCACCTGGGATACGGCGCTCATACATGACATGGCCAGTACCATTGCAGCAGAGGCGCGCGCACAGGGTGCCCACATTGGTTACGGGCCGGTGCTGGACCTGGTGCGGGAGCCCCGCTGGTCGCGCGTGGAGGAAACCTACGGGGAAGATCCATACCTGATCGGCCAGATGGGGGTGGCCATGGTAAAGGGTTTCCAGGGTACGGGCATTAACAGCGGTCACAATGTGATCTCCACCCTCAAACACTTCACCGCTTACGGCTCGCCGGAAGGAGGCCACAATGGCGGCATTGCGCTTACCGGCCCGCGTGACCTGCAGATGTCATACCTCCCTCCATTCCGCGCAGCGGTAAAAGCCGGTGCCCTGTCTGTCATGGCGTCTTACAATGCTATTGATGGCATTCCCTGCAGCAGCAACGGCTATTTGCTCAAAGATGTGCTGGTAAAGGACTGGGGCTTCAAAGGCTTTACAGTATCCGACCTGGGCGGTATTCCCGGGGTAAGGTCCAACCACCACGTGGCGCCGGATCTGGAAACTGCCGCTGCCTTGAGCATCAATGCCGGCCTGGATGCAGACCTGGGCGGGGAAGCATATGGAGATGCCCTGATAAAAGCGGTAAAGGATAAGCGTGTATCCATGACCGTTATAGACAGCGCTGTAGCCCACGTGCTGCGGCTCAAGTTTGAAATGGGCCTGTTTGAACATCCTTATGTAGATACTGCCGCCGTGGAGCAGATCGTGGGAACAGCCGCCAGCCGGGCATTGGCGCGCAGGGTAGCCCTGGAGTCCATTGTGCTGCTGAAGAATGACAACCAGTTGCTGCCCCTGTCCAAATCCATCCGCCACCTGGCGGTGATAGGCCCCAATGCAGACAATATTTACAACCAGTTGGGCGATTACACCGCACCCCAGCCGGACGATAAGGTCGTGACCGTACTGGAAGGCATTAAAGCGAAGATAAACGGGGAAGTCACTTACGTAAAAGGCTGTGCCATCCGTGACACTACCACGGGCAACATAGATGCGGCAGTAGCTGCCGCAAACAATGCTGACGCAGTAGTGCTGGTGCTGGGTGGTTCCAGTGCCCGTGATTTCAAAACATCGTACCAGGCCACCGGCGCTGCGGAAGTGAATGCAAACGCCGTAAGCGATATGGAAAGCGGGGAGGGGTACGACCGCGTCAGCCTGGACCTGATGGGCCTACAAAATAAACTGATGGAAAGCCTGGTGGCTACCGGCAAACCGGTGATCCTGGTGCTGATAGAAGGACGCCCGCTGAACATTAACTGGGCCGCGGCGCATGTACCGGCCATCCTCAATGCCTGGTATCCCGGCCAGGAAGGGGGCAATGCCATTGCAGACGTGCTTTTCGGGGACTACAATCCCGCCGGCCGCCTGCCCATTTCCATCCCGCGCTCCGTGGGCCAGCTACCGGTATATTACAATTACAAAAGCGCCTCCCGTCACGACTACGTGGAAATGGATGCCAGGCCATTGTATGCCTTTGGCTACGGTCTTAGCTATACGAAATTTACTTACAGTGACCTGCGCACCACGGTAAAGGGCAAGAACGTGGAGATAACGTACACACTGAAAAACACAGGCAGCGTAGCCGGTGATGAGGTAACGCAACTTTACCTGCAAGATGATTACAGCTCCGTGGTAACACCCGTGCAGCAGCTCAAAAGGTTCCGGCGCATTCGCCTGCAGCCTGGTGAGCAGCAGGAGATCCGCTTTACTTTAACCCCGGAAGACCTGCAGCTGCTCAATGCACAAATGCAATGGGTAGTGGAACCGGGCAGCTTTACCGTGATGGTGGGCGGCGCCAGCGATGCGATACAACTGAAGGGCAGTTTTACGTTGTGATCTTGCCCCGCGTGGTCATGGCGGGTATAAAATAATTTCATCCGCGCCTGCTTTCCCTGTAATTTTAGGCGATTGATCAAGGTGGAAGTTATGTACACGAAGCAGGAAATTTCCCGGCAGAAACAGGCCTTCTGGACGGCTTTTGGAAAATATATGAAACCCATTCTCTCCGCGGATGGGGAAATGATAAGCTGGTCGAACTACAAGACCCGGGTGCCCGGCATCAGCTTTAAACTGGATGCAGACCATAAAACCGCCAGTGTCATAGTAGAGATCTCCGCCACAGATGCGGGTTTGCAGCAGCGCCTGTATCAGCACCTCCTGGGCCAGCGCCCCATCCTGGTGGAAGCCCTGGGCGGGGAAGACTGGCAATGGCAGCCTCGAACCATGGATGAATACGGGCGCCCCGTAAGCCGCGTGCGCAAAGACCTGCCGGGCGTGTCTGTGATGCGCACGGAAGACTGGCCGGCCATCATTTCCTTTTTTAAACCCCGGATCATAGGGCTGGATGAATATTGGAGCATGGCCAGGTTCAGTTTCCAGTCAATGTTATAACCGCTGTATTTTTTCTATATTCGTTGGTATCAGAAGCTAAAAATTATGAAAAGATTTTCCGTCCTTATTCTGCTGCTTGTTTCCTTTGCCGGCTATGCCCAGAATACGATCAACAACTACAAATATGTGCTGGTGCCGGAGCGCTTTGGTTTTTCCAAAGAGCCGGACCAATACGGCCTGAACACCCAATCCCTGGCCTTGCTGGGCAAGAAAGGTTTTACGGCTTACAGTGACAATGGTAACCTGCCCCAGGAAATTGCGGGCAACCGCTGCCAGGCACTCACCGCAGACGTGGTGCAGAAAAAGGGCATGTTTGTGACCAACCTTACCCTTCTTCTCAAAGATTGCCAGGGTAATATCGTGTTCAAAGGTAAAGAAGGTAAAAGCTGGGAAAAAGAATACGTAGTAGCCTTTAACCAGGCGCTGGCCGAGGCTTTCAAGTCGCTGGACGAAACGCCCTACAGCTATGTGGGGCCTTCCGGTACACCTGCCCCGCAGACGGTAGCCGCAACCACCCAGGCTGCAACAGCATCCGTGCAAGCCGCACCTGCGGCAGCACAACCTGCGGCTGCTATGGTAGCGGCGGGTGCTCCCGCTGCAACAGCAGCAGCCAGTACACCGGCAGCTGCCAATGCAGGCAGCGTGCTATATGCGCAGGCCACTGCCACCGGTTTCCAGCTGATCGATACGTCTCCGAAGATCGTACTCACGTTACTGAAAACCTCGCAGCCGGACCTGTTCATTGCAGACGGCAATGGCGCACATGGCATCGTGCTGAAAACCGGTGGCAACTGGTACTTTGAATCTTACAAAGAAGGCCAGTACACCAAAGAACCCTTGCAGATCAAATTCTAAATAGCACATCAGTTGGGGGTACCGCTGCGGAAGAACCAGGAAGCTGGTACCGGCTGCGGCTTACCCCCATCCTGGCTATACAACAGTTGCAGGTCGGCCCCGCCACCTATGTTCATATAATCCAGTACAAACGGGTGTAACCCCCCGCCCAGGGCTATCTGCCCACTTTTTTCCTCTGCGGAATGCCCGCCATCATTATCCACCACTACACGGTCTGCGATCTTCAGCACACTGCCGTCATCAGACAAAAGGAAAAAGCTGTAAATGCCGGTGGCAGGCACTTTCAGGTAACCGTGGAACAGTAATGCATAAGACTCCGGCATGCCGGCTGGCAGTGCCACGTTTGTGAGCACCATGGTGGTATCTGCATTTCCTTTTATCAACTTGGTGGTGTTGAACGCGCCCGGTATGCGCTGCACCTGGAGGCCGGGCTGCAGTTGGGCGAATGTAGCCACCGGCGCGGCATAGGCCTGTTGTTCAAACGTGATGGTCTTAATATCACCCCGGCGGCCTTTTGGGGTGAATGCGGCCACGCGTACCGTGCGGTTACTGTTGATCCGCAAAGGTTTGGTGAGGGCTGGGGAAGATGCGGTAGGAAAGCCCTGTTCTGTATACCGCAGCGTAAGTTGTGGTGCGGGTGAGGCAAGAAAGAAGGTGGCAGTATCTACAAACACCCGGTGCTCACTGGCCTCTGGCAGGTCTTGCAGGCGGTAATGCACGCCCATGTTCTCCAGGCGGGGATAGTGCGCTTCCAGGCGTTGCAGGTAAGACGCATACAGGTCTTTGCGGCTCCAGGCAGATTCTGCAAGGGCGGTCATGCGCGGCATCAGCAGGTAGTCTGCCCTGTTTTCCGTGGGTACCCTTTCCGTCCACAGGTTGGCCTGCAGGCCCATGATCTGCCGCTGCTGCGTGGCATTCATGTGGTAAATGGTATCATTCGGATCGTAGTGGTACACCGCGCTCAGGCTATATCTGTCTGGCAGGGCGTCAAAATAAAGCGGCCCATCCGCGGTCATTACCAGCTTGTTGCCATTGCTGGCGGCTTTCAGCGGCGCCATCCTGGCCCAGGTGCGCCAGAACATTACGGTGGCGGTGCTGTCTATACCACCTTCCACGATCTCGTCCCAGCCCAGGAGGGTCTTGCCTTTTTCATGGAACAAGGTCTCCATCTGGTCAATGAACCAGGATTGCAGTTGGGCCGTGTTGGTAAGTCCATGCGTTTTCATGAACTGCTGGCACAGTGCAGACTTTTCCCATTCGCTCCTTTCCACTTCGTCTCCGCCAATGTGGATGTACTTGGAGGGAAAGAGGGCGGCAACTTCGGCAAACACATTGCGGGCAAAGGCCAGCACCGTGTCTTTGCAGGGGCAGATGGGCGTGGAGAAGCTCTCCCGCCAGTCCCTGGCCTGGCCGCTGCAGGTAAGTTCGGGGTACTGGAGAATGGCGGCCATCATGTGGCCGGGCATGTCTATTTCAGGGATCACCTCAATATGGCGGGCGGCGGCGTATTGAATGAAAGCTTTCATTTCTGCCTGGGTATAGTAGCCGCCATACTGCGTATGTCCGTTCACGTGACGCAGGTGGCTGGGATCTATTTCCAGGTCGGGGTTGCCGGTTTGCGCAGCCAGTTTCATGCAGGCAGAGTCCTGGTCGTTGAACGTACGCCAGCCGCTCAACGTGGTCAGTTTGGGGTATTTTTTTATTTCAATGCGCCAGCCCTGGTCGTCTGTGAGGTGGAGGTGCAGCTTGTTGAATTTATACAAAGCCATCATGTCCACGAAGCGCCGCAGGTAGCGCATGGAAAAGAAGTGGCGGGATACGTCCAGCATCATGCCACGCCAGGCGTACACCGGCTGGTCCCGGATGTGGGCGGCGGGCAGGGGAATGTCTTTCCCATGGCCGTTTTCCACGGATGCAGGCATCAGCTGTCGCAGGGTCTGCACTGCGTAGAACATGCCGGCTGCCTGGTGGGCGGAGAGGGTGATGCGTTTTTCACTTACGGTTACCTGGTAGCTTTCCGGTGCGGTGAGGGCGGCATCGTCCTGCAGCACAATATCTGTGGCAGTGGTGCTGGCGCCGGCGCTGGTAATGGGTGCCGCGGTGGGGCCCAGGTATTTGCGCAGCAACTGCTGCAGGGCGCGGGCTTCGCCGGTGAAGGTACCTGCGGGAACAATAATACGGGAATGTGCATCTACGTGGGCCGTACCGCTGGCAGCTTCCAGGCTGGAGGGCCAGGGAATGAGCGGATAACGGGGGTGGTTGTTAGTAGTAATAGATTGGGCGCTGGTGCCGGCACCTGTGGCCAGCAGCATCAGCAGCAATAAATTTTTCCTCATGTGTGGTTGAAATTTCCTAAGCTTGGTCCATTGGACGTAAGATAACAGAAAATAAACACTATTTTATTATATTGTGGTGCAACCACCGTATATGTTTTACGTATACGTTTATTACTATCAAACGCACACCAAACAATGAGTGTGGATACGGATTTCGTCGGGAAAGTAACATTTACAAGGTTATACGCGGCACATTTTCAAACCTTTGCCTTGCTGGCCATGCAATATGTAAAAGATATGCGTGTGGCGGAAGATATTGTACAGGATACATTCCTGAAATACTGGGAAGCCCCGTTCACCCTGGAAAATCCGCAGGCGTTGAAAACCTACTTTGGCCGTATCATCATCAACCGGTCCCTCAACCACCTGAAGCGGGAAAAGAACCTGCAGCGCCATCATGAGCTGATAGGCCAGGAGATCACAGAGCAGGATGTTTTTGAGCGGCTGCACGAAAGTGAGTTGCAGGTGATGGTGTACGGGGAAATAGAGCGGCTGCCGGAGCAGTGTAAAAAGGTGTTTAAAATGAACCGTTTTGATGGCCTCAAATACCGGGAAATAGCGGAGCAGCTGCAGCTCAGTGAACGTACCGTGGAAAACCACATTGCCCATGCGCTGAAAGTATTGCGCAAGAACCTCCTGGAAGAAAAAAGCTTTAAGGCAAACTTTGAAAAATATAAGTCCCTGTTATTGATATTAAGCATGCACTAGTAGCATTTTTACATTTCCGCCAGTTCCGTTACCTACTGCCGGTTAAAATATTTTCAAAAAAGCCGCTTTAATTTTTTTTAAATTGGACTAGGGGAGAACCTTCCGGCCATTTGTCTAATACCAAACCAAATCTAAATGGCCCTGGAGGATCAAGCGTTATTATTGATCGTACGGCACCTTAACACCCCTGAAGACGAGCACCTGTCCACCGCTGTAGAGAACTGGAGAGCACAGGCCCCTGGCAATGAGACCTATTACCGGGAGGTCTGTAAATTATGGCAAGCTTCGTCCGCGGCCAGTGTATTGCGTGACATCGATGTAGCTACGGCTGTAGCAAGATTAGAAGAAAAAATGTCCCCGCTGCCGGGCGCTGTACCCGGCATGTATGCTGCTTATGAGGCCGGCGCAGCCCGTTCCCGCAGGAAGCGCTGGGCCTGGAGCGCTGCCGCTGCTGTGGCCGCCCTGCTGGCAGTAGCAGGCGGGTACCGCCTTACCCGGAAGGGAACGGTGAAAATGTTGACCCGCGCCACGCACCAGCTCCGTGACTCCCTGCAGCTGAGCGATGGTTCTACGGTGTACCTGGATGTTAACACCACCCTGGCTTACCCTGAAAAATTTGTGGCAGACAACCGGAACATTGTATTGGAAAATGGAGACGCGTTCTTCAAAATTGCGCAGGACTCCATGCGACCCTTTACCGTAACGATGGACAGGACGGCGGTAAAAGTACTGGGCACCAGTTTTAATATTCACAAGGATACCACCCATATCGCTGTGGATGTGAAAACAGGCCGTGTCATGTTCCTGTCGGACAACCAGCCCATGGCCGTGCTGAACGCAGGTACCATAGCGCGTTACAACCTGCAAACAGATAGCATCATCACCTATAGCAATCAAAATCAGAACAGCGATGCATGGCTTACCGGTGAGCTCCGTTTTGTGGATGAACCTTTGAAAAAAGTGTTCGGCAAACTGGAAGATCATTACCATGTGCAGATAGACCTGGATACCAATCTTTCCAACCTCGGGAAATTAAACGCCACATTCAATAACAATAGCCTGGAAGAAGTGATCAAGTTGCTGGAACAGACGTACCCCATCCGGATAGAGCAGCAGGGGGACCGGTTAATCGTCAAGAACAAATAATCTCTATAAAATGCCAATCTAACTTGTAGCGTATGAACCAAAATCTTTACCGCAGGCGGGCCGTATGGCTTTGCCAAGTATCCCTATTGGGTATGTTGTTCTCGCTGAACCCGGGAGCACCACTTTTTGCCCGGCAGGCTCCCACATCGGAGAAGCTGGAACCTTACCTGAAGCAGCTGGAGAACACGTTCCATGTTGCCTTCATTTATGATGGATCGGAGATCAACAAAGACCTGGTGATCGCCATTAATTCCCGCCGCCGCAACTCCGGCAAGCTGGACGATGCTTTGCGCGACCTGCCTTCCCAGGCGGGCATTGAATACACCATTGTAGGGAATAATGTGATCCTCAAAAAGGCCACTATAGCGCCTAAAGCGGCAGATGACAACGTGGTGGTAAAGGGCCGCATTACTACCAGGGAAGGCAGTAATACAGTACCCCTGCCCGGTGTGAACGTAATGCTCAAAGGCACGCGTACCGGTACCACTACAAATGGTAATGGTGAATTTGCCATCAAAGTGCCGCAGAACGGTGTCCTGGTATTTTCCATGGTTGGCTACAAGTCTGTGGAGCGGGTGGTAAGCGGCAGCAATCCCGTATTCAACATTGAACTGCAGCAGGAAAGTAAGTCGCTCAGTGAAGTGGACGTAGTGGCCACGGGTTACCAGACCCTGGACCGCAAGCTCTTTACCGGCGCAGCTACCACGCTGAAAGGATCGGACGTGAAGCGCGATGGTATCACCGACGTAAGCCGCATGCTGGAAGGCCGCGTAGCCGGTGTATCTGTGCAGAACGTATCCGGTACGTTTGGTGCGGCGCCCAAGATCCGCGTGCGTGGCGCCACCTCTATCAACGGTGATAATAAACCGCTGTGGGTGGTAGACGGCGTGGTGCTGGAAGACGTGGTGAACATCTCCAACGAACAGCTTTCCACCGGCGACCCCAATACGCTGATCGGCTCTTCTGTAGCGGGTTTGAACCCTGACGACATTGAGAGCTTCGTGATCCTGAAAGACGCTGCCGCTACCGCGCAATACGGCGCCCGCGCCATGAACGGGGTGATCGTAGTGACCACCAAGAAAGGTAAGAACACCGCCGGTGTACCGAATATTTCTTACACCGGTAACTTCACTTCTTACCTGAAACCTTCTTACAGCAGCTACGACATCCTGAATTCTTCAGACCAGATGAACGTATACCTGGAGATGCTGAACAAAGGATGGCTGAACCACTCTTCAACGGCTAATAATGCCAATGGCGGCGTATTTACCAAGATGTACAATGAGATGTACGATTATGATACCGCTACCGGCAATTATAAGCTGAACAACAACATCCCCAGTGAAAAGGCTTTCCTGCAGCGCTATGCGGATGCCAACACCAACTGGTTTGATGTGCTGTTCAAAAATTCGCTGATGATGGAACACTCCCTGAGCGTGTCTTCCGGTTCTGAAAGATCACAGTTCTATGCATCCACCAGCTTTCTCCACGATAACGGCTGGAGCATCGGGGACAATGTAAAACGCTTTACCGGCAACCTGAGAGGTTCTTTCAAGATCAACGACCGTCTTTCATTTGAGTTACTCACACAAGCCTCCGTGCGTGACCAGATGGCACCCGGTACATTAGGCCGTTTGAGCAACCCGGTGTTTGGCCAGTACGACCGTGACTTTGACATCAATCCCTTCAGCTATGCGCTCAACACCAGCCGCGTACTGACGCCGTATGATGACCAGGGCAACCTGGAATATTTTACCCGCGACTACGCGCCGTTCAATATCATCCATGAGTTGCAGAACAATACACTGGGCCTTACCCAGATAGACTTTAAAGGACAGGGTGGGCTGAAATACAAGATCACCAAAACGCTGCAATACTCCTTCGATGGTTCTTACCGCTATGCTAAAACCAGCCAGGAACATAAGGTGACGGAAAACTCTAACCAGGCCGAGGCTTACCGCGCAGGTGTGGCAGAGCAGAACACCACCATTATGAATAACAACCGTTTCCTGTACCACAACCCGGACGATCCGAATGCGCTGCCGGTAACGGTACTGCCTTATGGTGGTTTTTATAACACGGTGGATGATAACATTACCAACTATTATTTCCGTAATGCGCTGGAGTGGAACACTTCTTTCCGCCAGGACCACCTGGTGAATGTGTATGCTGCACAGGAGCTGCGCTATATTAACCGCCAGCACAAAACCTTTGATGGTTACGGCTACCAGTTTGACCAGGGGGGCGTTCCCTTCATTGATCCCAACATCGTGAAGCAGAACGTGGAGTCCAACTTCAACTACTACAGCATGAACTATAACTACGAGCGTTATCTGAACTACCAGATGCGCGCGGCTTACTCCTACAAGGGTAAGTATAGCTTCAATGCCACCGGCCGTTATGATGGTTCTAACCTGCTGGGACAGTCCAAGACTGCCCGCTGGCTGCCCACCTGGAACGTGTCTGGTGCCTGGAATATTGACAACGAGAATTTCATGCAGCGCAATACCCGCCTGCTGCATGTACTGAGCAGCGCCAGGCTGCGTGCCACTTATGGCCTTACCGCCAGCATGGGCCCTGCTACCAACTCCAGCCTGTACCTGCAGGCGCATACCACAAACCGTCCTTATCTTTCTGAAAGGGAAACGGTGCTGTACATTGCCGGCCTGGAAAACTCAGAGCTGACCTTTGAAAAGCAGAAAGAACTGGACCTGGGCCTGGACCTGGGTTTCCTGGGAGACCGCATTACCCTTACCGCGGATTATTATGACCGCCGTGGTTTTGACCTGATCGGGCCTATCCGTACTTCCGGTATTGGCGGGGAAGAGACCAAGGTGGCCAACTACGCAGACATGCGCTCCAAAGGCCAGGAAGTTACCCTGGGCATTGCCATCATCAAGCAGAAGGACTGGAGCTGGAATACGCAGCTCACCTTTGCGCACAATAAGAACAAGATCACGAACCTGAAGAATCAGCCCAATATCTTTGACCTGGTAAAGCCTGATGGCGGTGCCCAGGAAGGATATGCACAACGCGGTCTTTTTTCCATTCCGTTTGTTGGCCTCGACCACCTGACCGGTATTCCCTATTTTACCAATGAAGACGGTACGCGCAGCACCAACGTGTACCTGCAGAGTGACGTGACCAAGTACCTCCATTACGAAGGCCCGGTGGATCCTACGTTTACCGGCGGTTACTATAACTCCGTGCGGTACAAGGCGCTCACTTTCTCTGCCCTGTTAACTTTCAGTGCAGGCAACAAGGTAAGGCTGAACCCCATTTTCAAAACCAGCTATACCGACCTGGATGCCATGTCCTCCATCTTCCTGAAACGCTGGGAAATGCCGGGTGATGAAGCGCACACCAACGTACCTTCCATCATCACACCCCGTGAATCCGGTAAGCTGGATGGCTACCCGTACAACAACTACAACTACTCTGATGCACGCGTGGCAGATGGTGGCTTCGTGAGACTGAAAACAGTGTCCCTGGGCTACATGATGCCGCCTACCCTGGTGCGCCGGGCGGGCCTGAAAACGGCATCCCTTACGCTGGTGGCTAACAACGTGTGGCTGATCTACGCGGATAAAAAGCTGAATGGCCAGGATCCTGAATTCTTTGGTGCCGGTGGTGTGGCATTGCCCATTCCGCGCCAATTCACATTATCGCTCAAGGTTGGACTCTAATACTGCATCTCATGAAATCAAAATATCTTCTCCTATCCGCCGCACTGCTACTGTCTGGCACCTCCTGTAAAAAATACCTGGAACAGGCGCCGGACCAGCGTACCCAACTGAACACGGTACAGAAAGTGGCCGAAATACTGGGCACTGCTTACACGCAGGCAGACTATGCCACTTTCACGGAGGCGGCATCAGACAACGCCGAAGACAAGGGCATCAACGTAGGTACCCTGGACCCCATGAACCAGGACGCCTATAACTGGACGGATGTGCGCAGCCGCGATGGCGGTTCGCCCACCGGCTTCTGGAATGCCAGCTACGCGGCCATTGCAGCGGCCAACGCGGCCCTGGACGCCATTGCCAAAGCAGCCGACCCCAAGCCCTACCAGCCTTACAAAGGCGAGGCGCTGGTGGCCCGCGCTTATGCCCATTTTATGCTGGCCATTTTATATGCCACCCCGTACGAACCGGGTGGCAAGAACACTGCGCCCGGCATTCCGTATGTGGTTACGCCTGAAAAAGTGGTATTTCAAAAATACGACCGCGGTACCGTGCAGGAAACCTATGACAAGATCGAAAAGGACCTGCTGGAAGGCCTGCCCCTGCTGCGCAACAGTGCTTACGCCGTACCCAAATACCATTTCAATACGGCTGCTGCTTATGCATTTGCCGCCCGCTTCTACCTGTTCAAGCACGAATATGACAAGGTAGTGGAATATGCAACGGCCGCCTTCCCGGGCAATAGCTTTGCTTCCAATATCCGCCCGTGGAACACAACATACTACAATGCATCTGCCAATGAAATGCAGATCATGTTCACCCAGGCTTCGCAGAATTCCAACCTGCTGCTCACAGAAGCCCCTTCCATCTGGGCGCGTAATAACTCCTTCTACCGCTATGGAATGGGTTATTACCTCAATGATGAATTGAGCACACAGATGGTAACAGGCACTAATTTCAGTGGTGAAAAAATGTACAGCTACGGCGGTGCCAACTTCACTTTGCTGAAATGGAATGAGCTGTTTGTACGTTCCAGCCCTAATGCGAACATCGGTATCCCGTATGCCATGATGATACAGTTCACCGCAGATGAGCTGCTGATGAACAGGGCAGAGGCCTATGCAAACCTCGGGCAGAATGACCTGGCTCTGGCAGACATCAACACTTTTGCCAGCACCCGCATCCGCAACTACAATCCGGCTACCCATGGGGTAACGCTGGCTAAGATCGAGGACTTCTATGGCATCAGTGATCCCAAGCAAGGACTGGTACAGACCATCCTGGACTTCAAGAAACGCGAGTTCATACAGGAAGGCCTGCGCTGGCTGGATATTATCCGCCTGAAACTGCCGGTGGTACACAATGTGAAGGCGCAGAACAATAGCGATACCTATGTAACGCTGCAGCCGGACGATCCCCGCCGCCTGTTCCAGCTGCCGGAAGAGGTTGCGCTTTCCAACGTGCCCTTAAACCCGAGATAACAATATCAAAACTTGTCAAACATGAAAAAGCTATATATCATCAATTTGCTGGCGTTGGTATTGTTTGCGTTCAGCGCTTGTAAAAAAGATGAAAAACTGAGCACCAACCTGGACGCCATTGACCAGAACAACCTGCCCAAAACGGCCCTGGACAAATGGCTGGATGCCAATTTCGTGGTGCCTTACAATATCGAGGTAAAGTACCGCTGGGACCCGTTTGAGCTGAACCTGTCCAAAGACATGGTGCCCCCGCTGGAAGACCAGGTGGAACCGGCCATGCAAACGGTAACGGACGTTTGGATAAGACCATATGAGAAAGTAGGCGGTGCAGATTTTATGAAGCTCAATGCACCCAAACAGTTTGTACTGGTGGGCAGCCCGGAGTTCAATGATGATGGCACCATTACCCTGGGTACTGCAGAAGGTGGGCGCAAGATCGTGCTGTACGTGATCAACTATTTTGACCATACCAATCCCGGTAATGTAAAGCAGATGATCCAGGTGATCCAGCACGAGTTTACCCACATCCTCAACCAGAAGGCCGCGGTGGACCCGGCTTTTGGCCTGGTAACCAAAGCGGATTACACGGCAAACTGGTACAACTTCAGCCTGTCTGAAGCGCGCTCCCTGGGCTTCATTACCCAGTACTCCCGTGACAACCCGGTGGAAGATTTTGCAGAAATGGTGGCCAACATGCTGATGATGGGCAGCTACGAGTATAACAACATTGTGAATGCACTGCCGGCAGATCCCCAGGCAAAGCTGCGCGCCAAGGAGCAGATCGTAGTGACCTATTTCAAGAGTGCCTGGAACATTGACTTCTATGAACTGCAACGCCAGGTGCAGGCCGCCGTGCAGGCTACGGCGCCGGTGATCCTGGGCAACTCGCTTGGACCCAACAGCCTGTATACGAAGTTTGCCGCGAGCCCCTCTACCGAAACGCCGCAATCAGCGGAATTCATGACGGCCTGGAATGCCGCCAAAGCAACGATGGCTTCCCACAACTTCCCGCTGGTGAAATATGATATGACCTTCACTTCCGATAGCAAGATGACCCTGCGCTATTACTTTACCAATGCCGCAGGTACCACCACTTACTATGGCGATACGGATTATGACATGGTATTCACCGACCGCGCGGCAGGCCTGGTAACGCTGGTGCCGGTGTCTCCGCAACCAAGTGGCACGGTGTATTCCAACATGCAGTTTATAAGCGCGTGGATGACAACCGTGGATGGCTACATCAAGAACACGCCTTTCCACCTGGACTGGGCGCCGGATGTAGTGCCAGGGTCGCAGGGCGCAAAAGGGGCTAAGGCTGCCTTCTATAAGGTAAGTGATCCCAATTCTTATTTGATTGGCGTTTTAAACTAAAACAACATGAAGAAACTGATCGTTTATATCGCTTTGCTGGCGGGTTTTATGACCGCCTGTAAAAAAGAGGAAACTGAACCGGCCACCGGACAGCGCCCCGAAGAGCGCACGGCGGCGGCTTTGAAAAAATACCAGGATGCGCTGACCGGCAATAAAGACGGGTGGATCGCATACCTGTACCCTGATGGAGGTGGCGGCTACTCCTTTTATATGACCTTCTCCGACAGTAACCGTGTGAATATGATAGCGGACCTTAGCTTTGATATGGCCGCTGATCCAATGGAAAGCAGTTACAAGGTAAGGCAGGCCATATCGCCCGCATTATTCTTTGATACGTACAACTACATGCATGTACTGGCCGACCCGGATGCCAACCAGAATGGCGGTGTGATGGGCTGGGGACTGTATTCTGATTTTGAATTCAGCATAGACACCCTCACTACCGATTCCATGACCATGCATGGTAACCTGAACGACAGCAAAATGCTGATGGTAAAAGCAACCGCGGCACAGGCGGCAGCATTCAAGGCTGGCGGGTTGAAATCCATCCTGATGGACATGGTGAACTATACCAGTGTCAACCAGAACCTGTACCTGGTATTGGATGGCACCACCAAGGTGGCCACTTCAATCAACTTTGCTACCAAGGCAGTCACTCTTACCTGGGTAGACGACAAAGGTGTTGTGAACTCCATTGCTACGCCCTTTGCCACCACGCTTACTGGCTTAACGCTGAAAGAGCCGCTGGTGTACAACGGTAAAAAGATCACGGAGCTGCTTTGGGATGCGGATAAACAGGAACTCTATGCCATGGTAGACGGACAGAAAGTGACCGTGCAGGTATCTGCTACGCCCATCCTGCCCCTGCACCTGCTCATTGGCATCAGCTACACGGATATCATTATTCCTTATGCTACTACCTACCCGGGCTGGGGATCTGACTTTGTGACCCGCAGGGCCGCAGCATCCACCTCCATGGCCAACGGCCCTTACGGTTTGCGCATGGACCGCCTCCAGGCCATGTTCAACGTGGATAATTCCAAGGTGACCTTTGAGCTGGACATTTACCAGGGCAGCAACAAGTTCATTGCAGACTTTAACTACAGCTACACGAAAACGGCGGATGGGGTGTATACCTTTACAGCAGCGGCCCTGAGCGGCAACGCTTCCCTGATCGGCAACGACATGGCCCCGCTCACCAAGCAGCGCCTGAACGTGGATCACTTCACACTGGATTATTACGTGGACCAGGGCACCGGGCAGGTGCTGGGCCAGTTCAAAGACGTGGAGAATCCCGACTTTACCTTTACGGGTACGCTGAACTAACCGGTAAAATAGCCCCAAATCTTCCATAACAGCCTGCCGCGCGGAATGCGTGGCAGGCTTTGTTTTGGGCGGATGTGCCGGCTGTGGCCATCAGATTAATAATAGCTTTGTACAATTTTTTAATATGACAAAGCAGGCGGTATTGCGTAACTTGCGGTCTTCAAAAGTTGGAACGGCCCCGTACAGTATGCTAAAAATTTAAAGGAAGAACGATGGACAAGCGTGTTATACCACTGGCTATTGGTGGGCTGGGAATTGGTACCACAGAGTTTACGATCATGGGGTTACTGCCGGATATTGCGCATTCCCTGAAGGTGGATATTCCCGAAGCAGGCCACCTGATCTCCGCTTATGCATTGGGGGTAGTGATCGGAGCGCCCCTGCTCATCCGGTATGCGGTGAGCAAGCCGCCCAAGAAAGTGTTACTGGGATTGATGATCCTGTTTTCTTTGTTCAACGGGTTATCGGCTGTTGTATCCAATTACGGCCTCATGATGGTGGCCCGCTTTTTATCCGGCCTGCCGCACGGCGCTTTCTTTGGCGTGGGCACGGTGGTAGCTTCCCGCCTGGCGGGCAAAGGAAGAGAGGCGTTGTATATTTCACTGATGTTTACCGGGCTTACCGTGGCAAACCTGGCCATGGTGCCGCTGGTCACTTTCATTGGGCATACGTATCACTGGCGTTTCTACTTTGCCATTGTAAGCCTGATAGGGCTGATCACCATCGTGTTCCTGGCCGTTTGGCTGCCGGATATGGAAGTGGAAGAGAGAACGCACGTGAAGAATGAACTGCATTTCCTTACCAGCGGGCAAACCTGGTATGTGTTGCTGATCACCGCCATTGGCTTTGGTGGCCTGTTTGCATGGTTTAGCTACATTACCCCGCTGATGACAGAAGTAGCGGGTGTACAACCCGCGCACATGGCCTACGTGATGGTGCTGGCCGGTGCCGGTATGGTAGTGGGTAATTTACTGGGTGGTATCCTGTCCGACCGCATTGGCGCGGCCCGTACCACGGTGATCCTGTTGTTCCTGATGATGTTTGCTTTACTGGGCGTGTTCTTCTTTGCACAATACACGATCGTGGCCATGGTGCTCACCTTCCTGTGCGGAGGCTTGTCCATGTCTGTTTCTGCACCCATCAACATCATGATGATGGAATCTGCACCGCAGGCAGAGATGATGGGCGCTGCGTTCATGCAGGCCGCCTTCAACGTGGCCAATGCCGCGGGCGCCTTCCTGGGGGGCATTCCGCTGGCCATGGGATATGCATATAATTATCCTTCCCTGATCGGTGTGGGCATGACGTTCATAGGCCTGCTGATCTGCACCGGGTACATACTGAAGTTTACCCGCCAGCGCAAAATGGCGCTATAACCACGCACAAAAAAATGTAAAGCTGCACAGATCCGGGGTCTATGCGGCTTTGCTGTGAAAATCCGGCGTAAAAACTATGCCAGGTGCGTTCCGTATTTACGGTACGCTCCGCTATGGTCCGGGACGTTTTATTTACGAATCCTTATTTTGCTTACATTCGGCCGTAAATCCTATTAGGGCTTCCGGGGCAGGGTAATCCAATGGAAAAATTGTTATGTGACTTGCACACGGAAACAAGCCCCTTCGCATTGCCAACAAGGCTATTATTTAATATTACTATGTAGATGTGGAACTCTATTTTTGTGCGCGTTGCTGCAGCCTGGAACAATACCATTAACCTGGGTATAGATCCATCTATGCCCTATATCGAGGCCAGGCGCACCAAGTTGTTGAATTTGGCCGCTGTTCCCGGTATCTTCCTGATGTTCGTTTACCTGGTCCTGAATCTTTTTAACCGGTACTATGGGCTGGCGATGCTCAACCTCCTGAACATCGTGTCCATGACGATCTTGCTGGTGCTGCACAGCCGCCGGATGCACCTCAGCGCCAGGCTGATAGTGATCAGTTTCAGTATCGTGGTTTACACCATATCCGGCCTGTATTTTCACAATGGGGCGGAATACTACCTGTTGCTGATATTGATCGTTGTGATGCTGATCTATGACAGGGGGTGGTTGTTGTTGTGCCTCGTGGGGCTTGCTGGTGGCTGTTTTGTGGCGGTACTGCTATTTCCCCAGCCGCCACTGCTTGGCCCGCCCGTAAGCCAATACCAGGTGTGGTCCAATATTGCGGTGGCCATCATCTGCATGATGTCATATCTTGGTTTCTTTAAACGCATCCAGGCGGATAACCTGAAATCAATAGAGTACCAGCGGCAGGCATTGCTGGCCATGAACAAGGATAAAGAAAAACTTTTTTCCATCTTGGCACATGACATCCGTAGCCCGCTGGCCACGCTGGAAGGACTGTTGACCATGTTCCATGAAGGGCTGGTGGACGACCGGTATATGACGGAAGCCACTGGCATACTCTCGGAAAAGATCACACAGTTCAACCGTACGCTGGATAACCTGCTGAGATGGAGTACCCGGAACCTGCAGGGCATCCAGACCACTCCGCAGGATTTTGGCGTCCTGTCCCTGGTCCAGGAAGTGCTGGACTTTTTTGATCTTGCCATCCACCAGAAAAAGGTGGTTGTCAAAAAAAGGATCTTGCAGGGGCATACCATCCGGGCAGATCGTGACCAGGTGGCGGTGATCTTCCGCAATGTTTTCAGCAATGCGCTAAAGTTTAGCAAAGAGGGTGGTGAAATAATTATTGCCACGGAGTTGGATGGGGATCGTGTTTCCATCCGGATCACTGACCAGGGCGCAGGGATGAGCAACCGGCAATTAAAATCACTGTTCACCTCCGCCCAGCAGCCCGAATATGGCACCGCCGGGGAGCGGGGATTTGGGCTGGGATTGCTGCTGAGCCATGAATTTGCGATGATGAATAACGGGGCTATCAGCGTGGAAAGCAACCCGGGCATGGGCACCACTTTTACGCTCGTTTTTCCGAAAGGGGAGCCCGTGCAGGAAGAGGAAGAGTTTTAAATTGCCCATCCTGCCGGTGGTGGCTGCAAAGTATTTACCGCGTTAGGGTGCCTTGCTTAATAGCGCTACATATCCGTCAGTTCCGTTCACCCGGATGCGTTGCCCGTCTCTGATCAGTTTTGTGGCGTTTTCTACGCCCACCACGGCCGGCAGGCCATATTCCCGGGCAATGACCGCACCGTGGGTCATGAGCCCTCCTACTTCCGTTACCAGGCCTTTGATGGATACAAACAGCGGCGTCCAGCTGGGATCTGTAAATGTTGTTACCAGGATATCGCCTGGCGCCAGGTCTGCCTGCTCCATGTTTACTATCACACGCGCCCTTCCTTCCACTATGCCGGAAGATACCGCAAGGCCTGCCATGGCACCGGCGGGCAGGTGCTCCCGCCTGTATGCGCCGGTGATGATCTCCCCATCCGAGGTCATGATCCTTGGAGGTGTCAGCTTCTCAAATTGTAGGACCTCATTTTTGCGTGTGGCGATCAGCGTGTTGTCTACACTGTGCGTGTCCAGGACATCCCGCAGCTCTTCCAGGGTGAGATAATAAATGTCTGTTGCTTCCTGCAATACCTGTAGCTGCACCAGTTGTTGTGCCTCCCGGAGCAAAGCCTGTTTGTAAATGAAGTAGCGCGCTACGTTGCCGTACTTGGGATATTCACGGTAGCCGGCCAGGTTGCGCAGCAGGCGGATCATGCGCGTTGTTTCCCTGGCTTTTTCCGCGCCATCCGGCAGTTGCAGCAGCCGCTCCCGCAATGATCTTTCCTTTTCCAGTGCTTCCTGCAGGCCCTGCTCAAATTTCTGCTGCGCGGCATGCGGTGCAAAGGTTTTGATATTGTTGAGGATAACCGGTACGAGTGTAACCGGTTTTTCCTGCCAGCGGGTTTTAGTGATGTCTATTTCCCCGGCGCAGCGCATGCCATATTTGTGCAGGAAATCACGAATGGCATCCAGGACTTGCTGCCCGCCGTTGAAATTGACCAGGCCACCGGGGAAATTTTCAGCGGTGGCTTGCTGCAGGAAGGCGATGATCTCCGGGTAAGGGCGTATTACGTCTGCTACGCCCATGAGGGCAAGGCCCATTTCCGCAGTGATGTTGTAGGGCGCGGATTGCACCAGGGTGTCTGCCGCATTCTTTTCTCCCAGCCATTCCTGCATCTTATCATTGATCCAGAAGGCGGCATTCATGCTGGTCATCACTACGCCAAAATTTTGCGGGTCCCACAGGATTTTACGCATGTGTGCAATGTCATCCAGGATGAAATCGATCAGCGCTGCACCGCTTTGTGTTTGAATGTCCTCTTGCAGCTTTTGTACAGATGCCTGGTTTTTCTGTATCAGTTCCTGCACCACGGATGGGTCATAATCGTTCAGGGTATGGAAGGCCGGGGCGCTACTGCCGGCGGGTGTTTCCGGGGGGCTGGGAAAATGATTGCGCTCCAGGAGGGTATGCAATGCATCTTTGAAAAGCGGGTCCGCCTTGCCCAGAACATCTACCAGCACGGTTCTTTTTTCAGGAATGGCCAGGTCTGGTGCAATGTCCACAAACAACCTGCCGCCTGCATTGTACATCGTGCGGCCGGCGGTGTGCTGGAAAACGGATAGCCCCAGTGGTTTCATGGCATCTGTCATCATCTGCTGGTGGCCCACGGAAACATAAACGTGGTATGCATTATCCGGCACGGCGGGTAGGGGGAACAAGGTGGTGATGGGCCGGCTTTGCACTATATAAAAAGCATTTCCCGCCAGGCACCATTCAATATCCTGTGGGCCGCCAAAATGTTGTTCAATGGCGTGGCCCAGTTCCGCCAGTTGCAAGGCCTGCAGGTCGGTAAGCACCTGACCGTTGCCAGTCTTTTTTTCGATAATGCTGCCTTCACTTACCTTGTAATGATCCGCGTTTACCAT
Source organism: Chitinophaga parva (assembly GCF_003071345.1). NCBI lineage: Bacteria > Pseudomonadati > Bacteroidota > Chitinophagia > Chitinophagales > Chitinophagaceae > Chitinophaga > Chitinophaga parva. The sequence goes on from NZ_QCYK01000002.1 coordinate 1,496,535, forward strand.
TCCGGCTACCAATGCTGCTCCTAGCCCTAATCCGGCATCAATGGACGATATTTTCCGGTGCCCGGTTACAGGATCCGCAGTAAAGAGCATGCCTGCCGCCTCCGCGGGTACCATTTGCTGGATCACCACGGACAGTTGCACCTTGCGGTGGTCAAACCCTTGCTGCATGCGGTAGATCACGGCGCGTTCCGTGTACAGGGATGCCATGCATTTACTAACATGCCGGAGGAGGGAGGCCAGGCCGGTAATGTCCAGGTAACTGTCTTGCTGGCCTGCAAAGGATGCATGGGGAAGGTCTTCTGCCGTGGCGCTGGAACGTACCGCAAAGGCCTGGTTTTCTTTGAACAAATGCAGTTGCTCCGCCATCGCTGTAACAAGTGTGGAAGGAAGGGGTGTGGCTGTAATGGCTGCACGGATGTTTGCGCTAATGTCGCGGATGGCATCCCGGTCTGTTATTTTCAACGTCTCCAATTGGGCCAGCAGGGTGTTGAATGCAAGGTTGTGTGTTGTTATTTCCCGGTATACCGCTGTTGTAATGCAAAAGCCTGCTGGTACAGATATGCCCGGCATGGCGCTCAAAGCGGCCAGGTTGGCGCCTTTACCACCAGTGAGGGCAGGGTTCTTTGCACCGGGTTCGTGGAAGCCAAGTATATAAGGATGCATATTATTCGTTGTTAAGGTGATGGGTGGTGTTTTCCATGATGGCAACGGCCTGGCGGAAATAGGCTTCCAGCACAGCCAGTTCCTTATCCGAGAAAGACGCAATGAGTTGCTCGGATTTACTGCGATAGGTTTTGTAAAGGGGCTTTAGCAGCGCCATGATCGCCTTGGTGTCCGGCGCAATGATCACCTTGCGGCGGTCGTCTGCTGCAGGGCGTCTCTTTACCAGTTTTTTCTTTTCAAAGCGGTCTACCAGGCCCGTTACAGCCCCGGTGGTGAGGCCGGTGAGGGCTGCCAGTTCGCCGGCTGTCATCGCGCCCTTCTGCAGGAAAAAGCCCAGGTATTTATGGTCTGTACCCGGCAGGCCTGCCCTGCGGGCCACGGTTTCATGCATTTGCAGGGCGGTATACGCATACTGCTGGCTCAGGCGCCGGATGGCGGTGACGTTATCGGTGTTGTCCATAAATATATCTTGACGGATAATTATCTTAGTGACAAAGATAAATACGGAAAAGTGGTTTGATTGGATTTTTTATTTGATCTTATCAAGATTGCAGGGTGAACAGGGGGAATGGGGATGGGTTACACAACAATGGTCCTGAAGGTGAGGTTTATCCGGGGAGTGGTTATTTTCCTGGTGGTGGGAAGACTGTGCAGCCAGCGGCTTTGGGTCTCGTTTTTCATGAGCAGCAGGCTGCCATGTTCCAGGAGGATGGCTACTTTTTCTTTTGTTTGCTTGTGTTTGAACAGGAAGTTTCTTTCGGCGCCCAAGCTTATGGAAGCAATGGCGCCATGTTGTTTTAAGTCGGGCTCATCATCGCTATGCCAGGAGGAGCCTTCTTCCCCGTTGTGGTAGAGGTTTAGCAGGCAGGTGTTGAAGGTCTCGCCGGTGGCTTGTTCCACCAGCGTTTTTAGTTCCAGCAGTGCGGCGGTCCAGGGGAGTGCTGTTTTGGTGGCGTTGGAATACGTGTACTGGTAAGGGTTACTGCCGTACCAGGCCACTTTTCTTTTGGTGACGATGATTTTTCCAAACATGCGCAGCTTATCCGGCTGCCAGTCAATGGTTTCCAGTAGTGTGTGGAATAAAGCGTGTGCCGGTGCGTGGGAGAGCACCCGGCCGTAGTAGTTTACGGTGCCGTCATAGGGGAGAAGGTTCTGATTTTTATCCGGTGTCTGATTGAATAGGTCCATGTATCAAATCTATATAAAAAAGAAGTGCCCCCAACACCGGTTGGAGGCACTTTGTAAACGACAGGTGACCACACTTTTATTTATTGCTGTTGATAAGCTCCATGGTGAAGCTCATCTCCGGGTCTTTGCCGGCCTGGAGATAGGCGGTGAACTTATTCATGGGCACTTCCAGGTCCGGCATGGCGCCATGGCCCTTGTCTTCCGCGGCATTAAAGAAATACAGCTCAGACATTGGTACGGATAACACGCTCTTGGTGGCAGGCAGCAGGTATCTCATAAACCATGCTGCGGTGGTAACCACCTCCCCGCTGCCGGTTTCGTGGCCAATGACCACGCCCCGCTTGTGTTGCTGCACCAGCGATGCAAAGTAGGTGGCCGCAGACACGGTGCCGCCGCCTGCAAGCACGTATATTTTCCCGTGAAAGGCATCTTTATCCGGTGGAAAATTTTCCAGCAAACCATCGCGCAAGCGGGCATTTCCCACGTACAAGCCGTTGCTGTCCTTATCAAAACGCTGGTAAAGGAAGTTCTTCTGGGTTTGCAGGTCATCATCAGACAGGCGCCTGCCGTTATCCGCCACTGCATATTCCGGGAAGGCAATGTCAATGGTGCGGGTGCGGTAGTTGTAGATATTGCGGAAAGGGCCCTCCGTCATGAAAGAATACAACAGTGCGGAAATAGCAGGGTTGCCACCACCATTACTGCGTATATCAATGATCACCTGTTTGTATTTCCGCCGGTTCACCTCCCGGAAAAATTCGCTGAACTGCTTGTAGGCGTCAGACTCATTGATGTTAAAGGTGTTTACCGTAAGCGTGCCCGTTTTCGTAGGGTCGTCATAGTTATCATAGATGGCGTAGGTGTGCTGCAGCAGGTTAATGGGCAATACTGCCATCCTGCCATCATGGAAAGCCTGTGTGGTACTGGCAGCAGGCAGGATTACCTTTTTGGTGTCCGTGGTGCCGGGGACAATATAGGTTACCGGGAAGGATGGCTGGTGGGGAGAAAGGAGGCTATACATCAGCTGGAAATTTGGGTACAGCCGGTCCATGCCGCTGGTGATGTAGCCATCACTGTATGCAGGGGCCGACAAATCCTGCAGGATGTCTTTTACCGCCAGGTTGTTGATGCTGGTGATTTCCGCACCAAAAGGAATGGCGCCGCCTTTCATATTCATAAAGATCTTCCCGCGCTCTATCACTACCGGATAAGGAAACAGGTTGATCATACCGTACAGTTCCTTCACATTTTCATTGCTGATCGTGAGGCTGGTATGCACGTCTTTCAGCAGGTACACCGGGGAGTATTGCAGGCAGGACACCACATCGGGTGCATTGCGCATCAGCACTGTCAGGGAATCCACCTTGCGCTGGAAACTTACAGAATCAATGAACTTATAGGGATTGGGATGTTGCTGTTGCAGGATGGTTGCCGCCAGGCGGAAGTCTGCAATGAAATCCTCTTTGGTCAGGTTTACCAGTTTTTTTTCCTGGGCCTGCGCCTGCATGCTGTAAAAGCACAGCAGCGCAGCCATCCCGGAAAATATCAATCGCTTCATATGGTTGGTTTTTGAATGTTAAGAAACGTCAGGACCCGATGAGTTCCAGGATGCCTTCATTGCGGATGATCATCATACCCTGCCGGTCTTCCGTAATGCCTTCCTGCAGGCGGTAGGTGTAGCGTGGGCGCGATCCTTCCATGACGGTGGGCAGGTAGGCAAACTGGATATTGCGGTTGCTGCGCAGGGCTTCGCCTACTTCAATGATATGGGTGGATACAATGAACAGGCAGTCCTGGTATTCCGCAAAAGCCGCCGTTACAGCCAGTGTGCCATCGTAGGCATCCTTCACGTTCGTGCCCTTGAATAGTTCGTCAAACATGAGCAGCAGGCGTTTGCCGCTGGCGGCAGCGGTGGCGGCTTCTTTTACGCGCACCACCTCTGCATAGAAATGGCTGTAGCCCAGTTGTATATTATCTGCCACGTTGATGGAGGAACAAATGCCTTCCCGCACGGAAAACACCATCGCTTCCGCTGCCACGGGAAAACCCATATGGGCCAGGTACATGCAGATGCCTACGGACTTCATCAGCGTGGATTTACCTGCCATATTAGCCCCGGTCAGGAATAATACGTTACTGCCTTCCTCCATGCGCAGATCATTGCCCACAGCGCTTTGCAGGCAGGGGTGGCGCAGTCCTTTCACGGAGAAGGTGTTCTTCCCTTTGGGCAGCGCCGTGGCATAATGGAAGTTCCTGGTCCTTGCCACCTCACTCACGGCGATGTACATATCCAGCTCGTAAATAAAGTCCAGCACCTGTTCCATGGCTGCATGCAGGCGCCCTTTCAACAGGTGGTCATAGGCAGCCAGCGTACTTACCGGTAATGATTTGTAGATGTCTACATTCATTAGTTTGTCTACCTCCCTGTCTGCCAGGATAGCCCGGATGGCGGCCACTTTCAGCGCATACTGTTCCGTAACAGGCGGCATTACCTGCAGGAGCACGTAGCAGTTTTTCAGTGTTACAATGGTAGCCTGCAGTCCCTGCACCTGCTTACGGTATCTTTCATCGCGGGTCAGGGAGGAAAGCCCTTTTTTAACCAGCGTATCCAGCATGGCAATGGCTGCATTGCCGGCGGCGCGGGTGTCCAGGTATTCCCGCATCAGCGTTAATTGCGATACATCAAAGGGGAAGGCAAGGTTTGCTTTTTGAAAGGCCTGGAACGTGGCGGCTCTTTCATTGATGGTTTCCGCATCTTCCAGTGGATGGCGGAAAATGCTGTCCAGCACCTGCTGCCCGCCGGCTGTTTTCACCTGGTTGAACAGGTGGTATACAGAGCCTGCGCGGTACTTACCCATGAGGTTCAGTTCCTCCGCGGTTTGTTTGTCTATATTAAAACTCATAACAGTGCTTTTATTGCTCCACGGCACGTTTGCGGCCATGCTGCAGGATGTCGAGGATGCCTTCATTGCGGATGATGATCATACCATGGCGGTCGTCAGTAATGCCACGTTCCAGGGTGTAGGTGTATTCCGGCGTATGCCCCTTCATGCGGGTGGGCAGGTAGCGGAACCCGATGCCGTCCTCCCTTTCCAGGTCATCACCCGCTTCCACGATATGGGAAGAGATCACGAAGAGGCTATCCAGCTTCCTGGCAAATGCCCTGGTAATGGCCACGGTGGCTTCGTGCGCGTCTTTTACATTAGTGCCGCGGAACAGTTCATCGAAGATCACCAGCAGGGATTTCCCGGCATGGAGCGCCGCCGCTATTTTTTTGACACGCAGTACTTCTGCATAGAAATGGCTGGCGCCCATGCCCAGGTTGTCCGGCAGGTTGATGGTGGTATAAATACCGTCCAGCACTACAAATTCCATCCGCCTTGCAGCCACCGGGAATCCCATATGTGCCAGGTATACGGCCGTGCTGAGCGCGCGCAGGAAAGTAGACTTGCCGGCCATGTTGGCGCCCGTAAGGAAGATCACGTGCTCCTGCGCGTTGAGGCGTACATCGTTACCCACGGCGGATTGCAGGCCGGGATGGTATACGCCTTCCAGCAGTAACAGGTCTCCGCCTTTCTCTACAGCTTTGGGAAATACAAACTGCCTGGCCGTGGCCACACCTGCTACGGAAATGTATACATCAAGGTAATAGACATGTTGCAGCAGCTTTTCAATGTTGCCACGTTCGCGGGTGCGGAACAGCAGGTCATAAGCGGTTACAGCGGCGTAGGATAGCTTGGCATTGCTTTTTTCCTGGTGCACCGGGTCAAAAGAAGGGTGCGTTACGATAGCGGCTATCTCCTGCCGCTCCCGGTCATAGGCCGCAATGCGCTGCACCGCATCTGTACTAATGAACGAGTATACCTGCTGTATCAGCCCTATTACCGCTGCCACGCCATTGTTGATGTCTTTTTCACTGAGGGCTGCATTGCGGGTGGCATTTTTCGTTTGCGCGTTTGCGTTAGCGAGGTATTTCTCTGCCATGTCAAACAGGGAAGCGCTGAAGGGGAACTGCACGCTGTGTTGTGCAAAATGTGCTATGAGGCTGCTCCGCCTGTTTATTTCGTCCCGGTTGCACAAAGGATGGCGGAACATCTCTGCCAGTATGCCTTCGCCGCCCCTGGTGCGGGTTTGGTTATAAAGATCGTAGATGCCTTTGCTGTCGCGCTTCCCAAAGATCCGCAGGTCTTCTATTGTCTGGTCATCTGTGTGCAAGATCATGTGTTCCTGTTTTAATTATTTTCTTTTTCTCCGGATGAGCAGTACGGTGCCCAGCAGCAATACACAGCCCGGGAGTACCCACACGTACACGATCCTGAGGATACCTGCGCCGGTAGAACCGATGTTCAGTACCAGGTCCCGTGCTTTAGGCTTAGGAATGTAGATGGGGAATTTTCCATAGTCCATCCAGGAGTAGAATGTGCGGCTCATAAATCCTCCACCCTGGCGCAGGTTACTGAGATAGTCTGCATCGGCGGTAACGACGATGCGCTGTTCTTTTCCCTGTATGTTGCGGCTCAGCCCAATGGCGGTGGTGTAGCGCGGCATTTTGGTATCACCTTCAGCCGGCGTAAATACCGGTGGCACGGAGTCTGTTACCAGTACGCCGGCCTTCAGCCACACCTTGTTGGTAGCGGTCTGCAACAATGGTTTTACAGTGTAAGGGCCGTCATTGCGCCATTCCAGCCCGGTAACGCCCGGCATGAGCAGGGGCAGGCTGTCGCTTCCTTCCCGGAATTGTTCCTTTAGCAGGTCCAGTATCGGTTCCTTGGAGAGGTCAGTGGCCTCGCGGGTAATGAAGGGTTTCACCATCTGCGGCATCTCATCTTTGGACAGCTCTATGAGGGTGCCATCCATCATGCGTACGCCCAGTTGCGCCAGCAATGGGTTTAGTATCTGCTGTTTGCCAGGCTCACCGAGAATGAACATGTTGCCGCCGTTATCGATGTAGCGTTGCAGTTTTTCCATAGTGGCAGGGCTCAGCGCTGTTTTAGGATCGGCCAGTACCAGGGTGGTGGTGCCGGCGGGGATGTCCTGTGTTTCCACGGCCAGCGTGTCAGCGTCAAACCCAATGTTGATCAGGGAATAGCGGTTGTCTTTGGAGAGGGAATGCATGTTGTATTCCCTTTCGCCTTTTTTATAAATATCCCTTTCTAGGTTACCGGTCAGGAATACTTCTTTGGGCATGGCCGGCTGCAGCAAGCGGTTAAAGGCTGCTGCCACCTGCTGCTCTTCCGGCCAGAAAATGGCGTCTTCAAAGGTGCGCAGGAAAGTGGTCTTGCCCTTGTATTTCAGCTGCATCACCAGGCGGTAGTTCTCCGGTGCCAGGTCTATCAGCTTACGCACTTCCGGTCCCGGCTTGAACAGGGTAGGGCGGATGTCATAGCCTTCGCACATTTTTTTTGCAATCTCCTGCTGGCTCTTACCACCCCAGGTGATGTACAAGGTGCTGTCATGATCGGGCACGTCGTAGTAGTAAACGTATTTGAAGTCGATGTCCGGTTTAAAGCGCAGGTAAGGTTCCCACAGGTTCCACAGGTAATCATTGCGGTTTTCCGGCAGCCCACGCGCTACGCCGCTGCCAAAGAGATTGCAATACAGCGTGATCTCCAGCGGTGCGCCCTTCATTTCTTTGATCACCGCCTGCGTGTTTTCATTGAGGGTGTTGCTGTTGGTAGCAGTGGTATCCCAATAGCCTATCCATCCGGGCAGGGAGCTGAAATACCCCAAAAACAGTACTGATACGGACACTACCACGTACCGCGTGGCTTTCAGGTACCAGGGCTTTGACTCCCGGCCACCTTTCAGTTTTATGAGGGTAAAGCTTACAAACAGGTATACGATGAGGATAAAGTAGATCACGTCTTTGGTGGTGATCAGCCCTTTCAGCATTTTAGTGGTGCGGCCGGAGAGCGAGAGGAAGTAAGTAAGGTCCCGGATAAGATCATATTTCTGCCACAGGCCACCAATGCGGCTCAGTATAAAAATGACAATAAAGCTGCCAATGGCGGACACGATCTGGTAGCTGGAAAGGCTGGACATGAACAGGCCAATGGCGGTATAAGCACATACCAGCAGATAAAATCCCAGCACCGCGGAAAGTAATAATCCATAATCCGCATGTTGTATATTGATCAGCCCCGTTACGATGAATACACCCACAATACCCACCAGCAGCAGGTTGTAGAGCATGATGGCCAGGTATTTGCCCAGTACGATCTCCCGCACCTTTACGGGTGATGAATACAGCAGTTTGATGGTGCCACTGTTGATCTCGCGGCTGATGAGCCCCATGGTGAGCAGGGGCACAAACAGGTAAAGGTTCTGCAGCACATTTGTGAAAATGCCGTCCTGTGGCAGGAAAATGGAGGCGGTCATGGGTATACCCAGGGTTTTAAACCCCGGTGTGTTCTCCCGCAGCACCTCCTGCCATTTGGCTACGGGGTACAGTGCAGAGGTGTAATACACCCCGCATTGCACCATAAAAGCAATTGTTAAAAACCAGGCTACCGGGGAAAAGAACAGGTTGCGCAGTTCCGTTCCCGCGATCTTGAATATCATCTTCATGTAGGAATATTATTGGAGGGATTGAGTAGATAGTTGCTTGAAAATGTCGTCCAGCAGGCCTTTGTCAAGGTTGATCTCCCGCAGCCTCCAGCCTTGTTGCACACTGGCGGTCACGATCCTTTCCGTAATGTCAGGGTCCCCGTCAAAGTAAATGCGCACCTGGCGGTCGCTCAGGAACTCCGCCCTGGTGGCGCCGGGGATCTGCATCAGCGCAGCTACAGAAGGCGGGTTTTCCATGGAAACCAGCACGCTGTGCGGCTGCACGTAGTTGTTAAAGGCGTCCATGGTATCTGAAAAAATAACCCTGCCGCCTTCTATCATGATCACTTCCCTGCATAAGAGATGCACTTCACTCAGGATATGTGACGACAGCAACACGGTGTGGTCCTGGCCTATTTCCCGTATCAGTTTACGGGCCTCGATCAGCTGGTTGGGATCCAGGCCGTTGGTGGGCTCATCCATCACCACCAGTCTTGGCTTGTGGATGATGGCCTGTGCAATGCCCACACGCTGGCGGTAACCACCGGAAAGGTTGCCGATGAGGCGCCCGCTGAAATGCCCGATGCCACAACGTTCCTTGGCTTCTTCCACGGCCTTTTTAATGGTACCTTTTTCCATCCTGCGCAGCTGTGCGCAAAAGGTCAGGTATTCATCCACGGTAAGATCCTGGTATACCGGTGGGTATTGCGGCAGGAAGCCGATCTCTTTTTTAGCTGTTTCCGGTGCGGTTCTCATATCAATGCCATTGATATACACCTGGCCTTCCGTCTGGTTCAGCACCCCACAGAGGATGTTCATGGTGGTGGACTTGCCTGCCCCGTTAGAGCCGAGCAATCCTACTACGCCGGTTTCCGTAATTTCCAGGTTAATGTCCCGTATAGCCCATGCACTGCTATACCGGTGTGATAGCCCCTCAAGTTTCAGTATTGCATTCATTGCGGTAATTGATGTTCTGTTTAATATTTTACAACCAGCACCTTTTGTTGCTGCAGGCCGGTGCCACCTGGTATGCCTGTCAGCGCCAGCGCCCGGTTCTGGTACAGCCAGGGATGCGGTAACGGGGACGGTGCGGGGTTGTGAATGCCGGTTGCCGTATACGTCAGGATCAGCGCATCCGAGGCTGCGTCCCGGAACTCAAACACATAATCATCATCGGAGGTATGTACAGGATAGGTAATAAAGCCTGTGAATGACCTGTAAGGCACGCTGGCAGCTTCCGGTGTGGTTTTCCCTTTCAGCACCACCTTCACCGGGTTGCTGCCCGGTGAAAGGTTAATGAACCGGATGCTCGTAGTACTATCGCCCAAGGGATGGTAGGGCAGGTGCTCTTCGGTGAACACCGTATCCGGGTGTGCCACAGTACCGGTGAGGTACAGCGAGTGGATGGAGCCCGCTGATAGCTGCAGGTCCAGCTTCAGCAATGGTACATCCTTCGCCGTGGTATCCGGGTAGTTGTAGATCCAGAGCGGTTGCTCACCGCTGAAACAACTGTAGTGGCGGGCCACCAGGTTGGAATCCCCGTATTGCAGGAAGAGCGTGCGGTAATAGTCGTACGGCACGGCGCCCCTGAAATTGGTGGCCACGTACTGGCTGCCCACAATAGCATTCATGATATTGAGCGCAGCAGCGTCCGTGGGCGGTGTGGTCTCTTTGCCGCATGCCGCCAGTACGGTTACTAACAGGCATGCATATACGCGATATAATTGCTTCATCTTAGTAGCCGGTGTTTTGCGTGAGGAAATGGTTTACGCTGATCTCCGAAGTGGGGATCGGGTACAATGCCTGGTAATCACCCAGCCACGGTTGTTTCAGTGGTGTGGCGGATAATACGGCGTTCATCCGGTTGGTGCGTTTCAGGTCCATCCAGCGGTGGCCCCACTCTGCAAATAGCTCCGTCCTTCTTTCCTTGGCCACTGCGGTCAGCAACTGGTCTTTGGTGAGGGCGGTGGATAAAGGGGGAAGGCCAGCCCGGTTGCGGATCAGGTCCAGGTCTGCCAGCGCGGTGGCAGTGCCACCGGGACCGCCATTGGCGGCGGCTTCCGCGCGGACCAGGTACATTTCTGCCAGGCGGAGCACCATGTAGTATTCTGTGGGAGCGGCGCCAGATTCGCCATTGGCAAGGCTGATCTTATATTTCAGCGGGTAGTAGGTAACCCCCGGCTTATTGGCAGTGCCCAATGAATTGTCTGTGCTGTCTGTCCACTTTTTAAAGCGTTGATCGCCCGGTTCAAATGCCGCCAGCAAGGAAGGGGTGAGGCAAAATGTAGCAATGCCGATCTTCAGCACATTGGGCCGCATGATGTAGCCTTCCGGGGTGGCGTTTTTGATGGTGAAATCCTGCAAGGCCTGTTGCAGTTGCCAGATGGCTTCCCGGCTGTTGGTCAGGAACACCTTGTCCGGGTCACTTTCCAGGGTATAATCCGTGGCATCATCGATCACCATGGTGGCGGTAGTGGCAGCATTGTTATAATCACCCAGGTAGAGGTATACCCTGGCCAGCAAGGCCAGTGCGGCGTATTTGTTAGGGCGGGTACGCTCCCCGTTGCCCGTGGGATAAGTGGCCGGCATAGTGGCTGCGGCGTCTTTCAGGTCCTGCACCATCTGCTGGTAAACCTGCGCCTGCGGGGCGCGGGGCAGTTTGGCGGTCTGGTTAAAATCCACCGACAAGGCCAATGGTACGTCGCCAAAGAAATTGACCAGGTAGAAATAACTGAATGCCCGCACAAACTTGGCTTCCCCCGTCAAAGCTTTGCGCACACTGTCTTTCAGCATAGACGATTTGGAAGCTGCAATGCCTTCGATCACGGAGTTGGCACCGTAAATAGCATCGTAGGCAGATTGCCATGCAGACCATGGCCGGCTGCTGTTGTTGATAGTGAGCTTGTTGGTATTTACACTATACCAGGATTGGTCTGCCGTGCCCTGGTAGTTATACAGTTCGTCTGACGACAGGCCACCCAGGAGGGTGGACAGGCCGGCGGAAAAACTGTTCAGCGCAATACTGCCAATGCCTGTCATGTCCGTACCATTTATCATCCGGCTGTAAACGCCTGCCATGGCGGCATTGGCCTGTTGCTCCGTGCTGAATACCTGCACGGTGGAAATGGTATTGATGGGTGGCGGTACGGTCACCAGTTTTTTACAGGCGCATACTAGGGTAAGCAGCAGGCAGCTGCAGGTAAGCATCATATTTTTAAAAGATCGCTGCATAGCCTTGTGTTTAGAAGTTAAAGGATAAGCCGCCGGTGATGATCCTGGAAGGCGGTACACTGGAAATATCCTGCACCTCGGGATCTATACCGGGATAGTTGGTGATGGTGAACAGGTTCTGTGTCCTGAAGAACGCGCGGCAGGCGGTCATGTGCAGCTTTTTCAGCAGCGGGTCCGGCAGGGAATAGCTGAGTGCCACCGTGCGTAAACGCAGGTAAGAAGCATTGACAAACTGCGCATCGGACGATCCCACGGAAGTGCCGTAAGCAGTGGAAAAGCCGGGATAAGTGGCAATGTCGCCGGGTTTCTGCCAGTGGTCCCGGATCGCTTCTACCGGCAGGTTACCAAACTTGCCGGGGATCACCAGGTAGGGGTTCATCCCGATCTGTTTTTTGAAATCAAAGAAGAGGTCCAGGTTCCAGCCTTTGTAGGTAAAGGAAGTACCTGCGCCACCGTAATATTTTGGGTTGGGATCTTTCACGATGTAGCGGTCATCGTCCGCGGTGCCCGCGGGCACGCTGAGATTGGTTTTTATCTGGCCGTCTTTGTTGCGGTCTTCAAAGCTGTACTGGCCTGTTTGCGGATCTACGCCCAGGTAGTGCGTCAGGTATACCGCACTGAGGGATTGGCCTACTTTGTAAACGCTGTAGTAGGGCGACTGCTCAATGCCCGGGTAGGATGCCAGCCGGTTCTTATTGGTGGAAATATTGAAATTCACAGACCAGCGGAAGTCTTTCTGCTCCACCAGGTTTGCGCGCAGGCTTCCTTCCCAGCCGGTATTTTCCACTACGGCGTCCCAGTTTGCCACGATGGACCCAAAGCCGGTGTACCGCGGCGTGGGAATATTGGTCACCTGGTTGCCGGAGCGGTTCAGGTAATAAACACCTTCCAGGTTAATGCGGTCTTCCAGGAAACTGATGCTCACCGCTGCTTCATATTTTTTGTTGGACTCCCACTGGTATTGCTGGTTCACTGCGTGTATAGGTACCAGTGGTGTGAGCCCGTTATAGGGATATAATTGTGTACCAGACAATTTAGTGGACCATTGGGAGAGATATTGGTAATCCCCGATGGACCCATCTCCACCGGTAAGGCCGTAGCTGGTGCGGAACTTCAGGAAGCTGACCCAGGAGGGTAGTAATTTTTTCATCCAGGGTTCTTCAGAGGCGTTCCAGGCCAGGCCTGCAGAACCAAAGTTGCCGAACTGGCTGCCCGGTGCAAAGCGGGAAGAGCCATCCCTCCTGGCATTCAGGTTAATGATGTATTTGTTGCGCCAGTTATAGTTGATGCGCCCAAATACGCCCGCGTATTTGTAGCGCGCATAGTTTTCCGTGGTTTGCTGTATCGGCGCGTTGTTGATGCTGGTGAGCATGTTATCATCGCTGTAACCTATGCCGAAGGTGGACACCCCGTCTGTGATCGTAGACTGGGAGGTGCCGCCCAATTGTACTTTCAGGTCACCGTTGCCTACAAAGCGGGTATAAGCGATCTGGGGCTCTATGATCCAGTTGGTGTTCTTTGTAGTGCCGAAATTGGCGGAGCCCATCGGGTTGTCCTGGGGATTTGCAGAGGCGATGGGAATAAAATAGTTGCTGGAGCCGGTCATGTTCGTATAACCGGCGGTGGTAGAGATGGTAAGGCCTTTCAACAGTTCGTAACTGATACCCAGGTTGCTGCTGAATTGGTTGGTCTCCATAATATTATTCCGGAGCAGGTAGCCGAAAGGGAAGGAACTGCCAGTGTTACTGGCGTTCCATTCATCCCAGTTCAGATCACCTTTACTGTTGTAGATGGGAGGTGCATTGGGCGGAAGGAGAAAAATAGAAGGATCTGCATTCACGGCATCTACATGCGTATAGGAAAAGATGGTACCAAGGTTTACAGTGAGTTTCTGGTTGTCGCTGCGGTGGCCAATGTTGGCTCCCAGTGTGGCCTGCTGGTTAGATCCCCGCGTGCTCAGTACATCCACTTGCCTGCCGTAGTTGCCGCTGATGCGGAAAGTATTGCGGGCATCACCTCCGGAAAGGCTGGTGTTCACCATGGTTTGGCTGCCGGTGCCCAGCAGTACTTTTTGCCAGTCCGTGTAGCGGGTGGTATCCCAGGCTACCAGGTCCGGTGCGTTGGCTATGGTGGGGGTAATGCCATCATTCTTAAAAGCCTCGCGGCGCATGGCCAGGTATTGCTGGGTATTCAGCATATGGCGGCGGTGCGGCACATCGATGTAGCCTTCATTCACATCCAGTGAGAAATTGGTTTTGCCTGGTTTGCCTTTTTTCGTGGTGATCAGGATCACCCCATTGGCCGCGCGGGAACCATAGATGGCGGTGGCATCCGCATCTTTTAATACTTCAATACTTTCAATATCGTGTGGGTTCATGCTGAACAGGGGGCTTTGCCCACCGGTAGCAGACATGCCTCCCTGTACGAAGCCGGAAGAAATGCCGCCGTTATGATACGATCCCGGCAGATCCAGCACCGTCATGGGCACACCGTCTATCACGTACAGTGGGTCCGAAAGAAAGTTAGTGCCCAGCGAATTGCGGCCCCTGATCTCCACTTTCACCGGTGCATTGGCATAACCACTGGTTTGCGTGATGAGCAGGCCGGGGGCCTGGCCCTGCAAGGCCAGCAAAGGGTTGAGCACCGGTTGTCTTTCAATATCCTTGGCCGTGATGCGGGTAATATCGCCGGTGGCCACGCGCTTGCTGGTGATACCATACGCCTGCACCACTGCCTGGTCCAGCTCACTGGTGGCGGGTTTCAGCTTTATGGAAAATTGTGCTCTCAGTGCGGCTATCTGCACGGATTGTTTCTGGTAGCCAATGCAGGAAATGGTGAGCACATCGTTATCATTCACATCCTTCAGCGTGAACAAACCCTTCTCATTGGTTTGTGTGCCCTTGCTGGTGCCGGCTACCACTACGTTTACCGCTATGAGCGGCGTGCCATCCCTTTCGTCAGACACAATGCCGGATATTTCCGGTGCCTGCGCCTTCACTTCATTGAGTTGCTGGGGCGCATCCGTTTTCCGGAAGATCACGATGGTGGTGCCAACAATATTGTAGGTGACAGGCAGGCCGGATAAAACTGTTTTCAGGAATGCCGCCAGTGGCTGTTTCTGTGCATTCACGGCCACGGTAACCGAAACATCCACCTGGTCGGGATTGAAGATCACGACGTAGCCGGACTGTTTCTTGATCTCCGCAAACACCTGTTGCAGCGTGGCTTTTTTGCTGCTATAGGTGATGGCCTGTGCGCCAGCTTTTGTGGAGATCCCAAGGCAGACGAGCAGCAACAAAGCCACTGCCAGCAGTCTTCCTGCCGTTGGCCGTTTGCAAAAATTTAAAGCTGGAATCATGACAATTTTGGTTGAGTAGATAATTGGTTGATCATTGATGCACGTGTCCCGTGCGCCCCCGTGCAGGAGGTAGTTGACATATATCATGTTCGTCAGAAGTGAACAAAGCTCCGCCAGTAGCTTTCCAGCTTCAATTCCGAACAAGATCAAAACGTTTGTGATGTCACATCCTTAAAACAGCAGGTATAGTCTACATGACAACATGTTATGGTGTTACGATCAATTGCCTGCCTTCGAGCCTGTAATGCAGTCCCAGATTACGAAGTACTGAAAGCGCCTGTTCCAGGTCGAGGTCCCTTTTTATTTCACCGCTGAGCGGGAGGTGTGGTATTCCCGTTTCATACACCACTTCCAGGTCGTACCAGCGGGCCACTTGCCTTAATACTTCATCGAGTGAGGTGTGGTCAAAGCGGAATAGTCCATCTTTCCAGGCCACGGTGGTGGCGGTGTCCGCGCTGGTGACCTGGAGTTGTGCGTCTTTGATCACTGCCTGTTGCCCCGGGTGCAGTACTGCGGAGGCATCCTGCACGTGCATTCTCACACTACCCTGTAATAAAGTGGTGCGGATGCCCGGTTCATCTGCATAAGCATTTACGTTGAACGCGGTGCCCAGCACCTCTACCGATGCTTTCCCTGCTACATTCACGACAAACGGCCTGGCGGCGGCTTGTTTGATCTCGAAATAAGCTTCGCCGGTCATTTTCACCTGGCGGGAGGTTTCGTTGAACGCGGTAGGGTAGGTGATGCTGGAGCCAGCATTCAGCCATACGATGGTGCCATCGGGGAGGAGCAGTTTATATTGCCCGCCCTTGGGCGTGGTGAGCGTATGCAGTTCCGCACTGCCGGCTTGTCCCTGGTAGTCCAGTTCACCTTTGTGGTTATCCACCAGGAGGTCACCACTGCGAACGATATTCCCGTGCGCGCTATCCAGTTGGATCTGTGTACCGTTGCCCAGGGTCAGCGTGGCATAGTTGCCATGTTTACCGGGCTTGATCACATTGCCTGCCAGCGGTGTGGCCGGCCGCTGGCGCATGACCAGTATGGTAGCAGTTCCGGCAACAGCCACCAGCAAAGCCGCTGCTGCGGCATATTGCAGCCAGCGCCGGCGCATGCGCACCACCGGGGTGGTGCTTTCCATGAGGCGGTGCAGGATGCGGTCACCGGCGCCGGGCAGCAATGCCGGCGGCGCTGCAAAAGAGCGGTGGTATGCCTGCTCCAGTAAGGATTCCAGTGCAGGATCAGTACTGTCAGGGTTTTCCCGGAACCATGCAAACAAAGTGACGCTTTCGGGATCTGTGAGGGTCCCGTCCAGCAGTTTTTGAAAGAGGTCTTTAGGAAAATTACTTGGCGCCATAACTATAAGACAAACGGATGAGGGAAATGGGTGGATGGAATTTGAAAAAAAACGGAAATTTTTATTTCAGGGATACGAGCAGGATGAGGAGAGAGATATTGCCATGTTCCAGCAGGTAGTCGCGAATGGACTTTACCGCCAGGGAAAGGTGTTGTTTAAAGGTATTGCGGGAAATATGCATCATGGCGGCGGCTTCCTCGTAACTTCTGCCCTGCTGGCGGCAGAGGATGAATGCTTCGCGGCGCTGGGGTGGCAGGCTGTCCAGGGCCTTTTGCAGGAGGGCTTCATACTGTTTGGTTTCCAGCGCATTCATGAGGGGCTGGTCCGTGGCATCGAGAGAGAGCCGGTGGAGCAGCTCATCGCGGATGGTATCGTAGAGGGCCAGGCGGTTTAGTTGGTTCAGGGCCGTGTTGCGGGCCAGGCGGTATAAATAGCTGTCGAACGACTTGCGGATATCCAGCTGGGCGCGCACTTCCCAGATCTTCAGGAATACATCGTGCACCAGGTCTTCCGTCAACGCGGGATTCCGGGTGAATTTGAGCAGATAATTATAGATACCAGCGTGGTATTGCTGGTAGATGGTGGTAAATGCCTCCCGGTCACCGAGGGCTAATTGTTGCAATAGCGCCTGTTCATTCATCAAGGTGGTCGCACCGGCTCCCTTTTGCCGGTGCGACGGTAAATTTAATATTAAAATTCAATATCGTCCGCCACATTACCACCTTGTGCCTGGGCAAACTGCTGCTGGTATTTAGCCTTGTATGCCTGCTGCTGCGCCGTATAGGCCTCAAAGTTGGCTTCCAGGTCTTTATGGATCTGCTCATTCCAGCGCGACGCTGCGATCTGGAAATCTCCCAGCGTAATGCCGTAGGTATCAGCGATCCACTGTGCGCCATCCAGGCCATATTCGTATGCCACGCTCCTGGCCACTTCCAGTTCCTGGTAAAAATCTTTATCCGATTTTATCCGGTCTGTATTTGCATTTCCCGCGCCGGAGGCGTTTGGCGCCGGGTTGCTGAATTTGGGGTGCTGGTCTGCCTGGCCAAAATACTGGCCAAACAGGGTCACGATCTGGAAGGAGCTGTCCTGCTTCATACGTTCGGGCCACAACAGGTTGGCCTCCTGCCATACCGGTACTTCCACGCCCAGGGCTTTTGCCACGTCCTCTTCACTGAGGCCACTGCCTAATTTTGCGCAGGCTGCGCTGTAATCTTCCAGGGTAATGCCGTGAATGGGGGCTAATAACGGATTTTCAGACATAGTGATTTAATTTATAAATGGTTAAAAAAGTGGCGCTTGCAATAATCGTTCGTAGAATTTTTCATTCTCCCCGGCCATATCCGGTACGATCTTGTTCCACTCGTCAAACATGGCCCGCAGGTATTTTTTATACAGTGCAGCGTCCCTGGGTTGGCTATCCTCATATGCCTTGCGAAGCGCTGCAGTACGTTGCTCTGCCAGTGCCCTTGCATTGTGAAGCGCCATCCTGGCGGTGGTAGACGGATGGAAAGTATTTTGAGACTGGCAGAACGGGCAGGTGATGTAGGTATCAATGAAGAACATTTTTTCAATGGTGATGCTACCACCACATTGCCTGCAGGTAAACTGGTCCTTGATCTTTTCAAAGTCCTGGAGTGCTTGCTGGTAGGCACTTTCCAGGTCCTGCTCCCCGGCCGCGTGGCGCAGCTGGTCCAGGGCCCCGTTGAGTTTTATGTCAAACAGGTCGTGCCGGTGCAGGCAGGCCATCCTGAAATCGTGCAGGTGTTTGCGGTATTCGCTTCCCGCGTGGCTGGTGAAGGGAGGCAGCATTGCCTCACAACTGTACAGGAAGGAAAGGATATTGTCCTCTTTCACCGCGTTCGCTTTGTCGCGCATATTGTTCACCTGGCCCAGTAGCCCGTGTAACATGTGATAATGGGAGCGCTTGTAAGGGTCTGTGTCTTCCTGGAATACCTGCCGCAGTTCGGGGAGGGCGGCGCTGGTGAGCTCCAGCAGGCGGGCTTCCAGTTTGTCGAGGAAAATGAACCAGCGTTCCTGCCTGGATTGCAGCTCCGCCAGCATTTCCGGGTTGCTGTATGGCTGCTTAAAAAGATCAAACATGTGTCAGGAATTATTTTCTTTCCGGATATGAATGCCGTCTGTAAGGGTGGTGTGCATGAATGCAAAACCGCAATAAGCACAGTGGGTAAGCCCTTTATGATAGGCCCGCCCGGCGCCACAATTGGGGCAATCGCGGATATCCATTTTGGCTTCCTCATCCGGCACATTGCCGCCATAGTGCTGCTGCGTGGTGGCTTTTTGTTTGAGTTTTTCCAGGAAGGAGGCGGTCCTTTTTTTATTTTCGTCAGTCATGCGGCTAGGTTCAGAGTAATTTCAGGAGTTCTTCCTTTTTGGCAGTGTATTCAGCTTCGGTGATCAGCGCGGCATCAAACAGTGATTTTAGTTTGCGCAGCCGTTCCGTAAGATCTTCAGCCGGAGCGGGCGAGGGAGAAGGAGTGGGGGCACCTGGTGCGGCGTTGGGCTGGTGCAGGATGTTGGAGATCATACCCAGGACCACGCCCTGTCTTGCGCCATCGCTCAGTGCGGAGCCTTCCTTGTCCATGGCGTTGGCCATGCTGTACTGCG
Organism: Chitinophaga parva; assembly: GCF_003071345.1. NCBI lineage: Bacteria > Pseudomonadati > Bacteroidota > Chitinophagia > Chitinophagales > Chitinophagaceae > Chitinophaga > Chitinophaga parva. Next base: position 1,515,500 of record NZ_QCYK01000002.1, read on the forward strand.
AAAATTTATGCACGTCGTTGACCATGTTCATGCCCGTTACTTTGTCGTACTGCTGCAACACCTCTTCCGGCAGGGTGATGCCGGTGATGGTGAAGCGGGTCACTTCCACGCCAAAGTCGGTAAAGTAAGGTTGTATGAGTGGTTGTATTTTTTCGTTCAATGCAGGCACATTGGCGGCGGCATCCACCACCGGTATTTTTGCCAGCGACAATACTTCGCCAAATTTAGGCGCTATGAAATCGCGCAGTTGTATTTCCAGTTCAGCGATAGTGAGCTTGGGATAGGTACCGGCGTATTCCTTAAAGAACTTTGCCACATCCACGATGCGAATATTATAGGTGCCAAAGGCCCGGATGCGCACCTGGCCAAACAGGGCATCAGACATAAGAATGGGCATGGGCGTGCCCCATTTCAGGTTTACAAACTGGTGGGTGTTGAAGAAATAGATGTCTGCCTTGAAAGGACTTTTGAATCCATGTTTCCAGCCACGCAGCCTTGTAAGGATGGGGGTGTTTTCTGTGCTCAGGGTGTACTTGCCGGCGGGGAATACGTCTGCCAGCTGGCCTTCATTGAGGAACATGGCGTGCTGGCTTTCGCGTACGGTAAGTACAGCTCCGTTTTTTATTTCTTTGTCGGCATCCTCAAACTTCCACATGAGCATATTGGGGTGAGGCGTCAGCGACTCAATGATTTCTAAAAAAGGTAATGCCATTCAACAATTATTTAAAGCATGATCCGAAGGGTAACACGGCCAAACTGCAGCAGTTGGTGTATTGCTGGCGGCCGGGGGCACGGCGTAAAGAAAAAGCAAAAAATTCAGAAAAACAAAAAGCATGGGGCGAACTTGGCATAATGTTAACATACCGGGAAATGGTTTGGAGTGCTAATGGCTGTGCAGGCGCAGTTTATTGCCGGAAATCGCCGTCAATTACCGGCAGTTTAACACCCGTTCCATGCCGGGGCGGTAGTTATACAGGTCGTCAACAACGATGACCCGGGGAGTGGGGGGGCATTTGCGGCACAACCGGGCCTGGTATTGCACGCTGCTTTATAATTGAACATTTATTGTATCAAAAACGCACACTTATTATTTTGTTTTAATTTGTATGCAGTTCATATTAAAATTTGTAATTCGGTGGCATCATTCTTAGCAATTGCTGTGTTGCGATTGCTTAATGCTTAATACATGCTGGTTATGTTTAGAAATTATATGAAAACCGCCTGGCTCTATTTACGCAGCCATCAGGCTTACGTCATCATCAATACACTTGGCCTGGCCGTGGGGATCGCAGCCTGCGTGCTTATTTTCCTGCTGATCCGGTTTGAAACAGGCTTTGACACTTTTCATAAGCATAAAGATCGCATTTACAGGGTGGTAGCGGCAACGAGAACGCCTGCCGGCATGCATTATTCAAAAGCCAGTGCCTTCCCGGTAGCAGATGCCCTGCGGATAGATTACCCCCAGCTGGAGCACGTGGCCCGCATTTACGGGCGGGAGAAAAAGCAAGTCACTTTACTGGATGATAAAGTGGGGGCACCGCAACAAAAATTCAGGGAGGATGTGTTTTTTGCAGAGCCTGAATTTTTTGACATTTTCAATTTTCCTTTTTTGGAAGGCAACGCAAAAACGGCATTGTCTGAGCCTAATACAGTGGTGCTTACCCAACAAACAGCAGAGAAATATTTTGGAGACTGGCATACCGCAGTAGGTAAATTCATCAGGTACGATAACGACCTGGTTTGCAAGGTAACCGGTATCCTGGCAAATGTTCCTGATAATACGGACTTTCCCCTGCAAGTGGTGTTTTCTTTTAAAACGGCCAGGCATGAGGATATGTTGACAGATTGGGTGGGCCAGGATGGATCGTTAAACACTTTCCTGGTGCTGCCTCCGGCCGTACCGGCGCAACAGTTCAACCAGTACCTCGAAGCCTTTGTAAAGAAGCACACGCCTGCCGAATATGCCAACCAGGGGTATATCCTGCAGCCATTGAGCAGGATGCACTATGAGCCGGAATTTGGAACTTACCGGGGCCACGTCTTCAGTAAAGAACTGATGGCCGCATTGGGCCTGGTAGGCGTGTTCCTGCTGGTCATTGCCTGTATTAATTTTATAAACCTTGCTACTGCACAGGCGGTGAGCCGTTCAAAAGAGGTGGGCATCAGGAAGGTGCTGGGTAGTAGCAAACAGCAATTGATCACGCAGTTCTTGAGCGAGACTTTTCTTATTACGCTCATTTCCGTCGTAATAGCGGTGGTATTTGCCCTGATAGCATTGCCGGTGCTTAGCAATATGATACAGGCGCCATTGACACTGCGGCCGGACCTTACATTGATCGCATTTTTATGCAGTCTCATTGTTGTTGTTACATTTCTGTCGGGTTTTTACCCTGCCATTGTTTTGTCAGGATTTAATCCCATCGCTGTGCTCAAAAGCAAATTTACCAGCAGAACGGTAGGTGGCATTTCTATAAGACGTGCCCTGGTGGTTTTCCAGTTTACAGTTACCCAGGCGCTGATCATAGGCACATTGGTGGTCATAGGCCAGATGAACCTTTTCCAGCACGCAGATCTGGGATTTGACAAAGATGCGATCGTTACAGTGCCTTTGGGAAATGACAGCTCCCGTGTGTTTAAAATGAACGCCCTGAAGGCGCAGTTGCTCCAGCAGGCTGGTATAAAAAGCGTGAGCCTGAGCGCGTTTACCCCGATGGATAAGGCAGGGTGGGATAGTGAGTTTAAGTTTGACAATGCGGTGAAGCCGGCTGGTTTTAAAGCCGATTTTAAGTGGGCCGATGCGGATTATTTTAAGACGTACAACATCCGGTTCATAGCAGGAGAACCGTATGCCCAGGCAGATACGGTGAACGGGTTTGTGATGAACGAGTTGATGGTGAAGAAATTAGGATTTAAAAACCCGGAAGATGTCATCGGTAAACGTATTGATTTTTGGGATGGAAAAATGGCGGCCCCGGTGGTAGGCGTGGTGAAGGATTTTAATGGCAGCTCCCTGGAGCATGAAATGACGCCGGTGGTGCTTGGCTCCTACAAGATGGTGTACCGGTCCCTCAATATAAAGATACAGCCAGGGCATGTAAAGGAGACGCTGGCGGCCATAGAAAGGATCTGGGACAACACCTTCCCGGATTTTATTTATGAGTACCAGTTTCTGGATGATAAGATTGCGGGTTTTTACAGGCAGGAGCAGGAGTTGTCGCTGCTGTTCAAGGTGGCTGCGGGGATGGCGATCTTTATTTCCTGTCTTGGGTTGTATGGGTTTGTTTCGTTTATGGCGGTGCAGCGTACCCGCGAGGTGGGGATCAGGAAGGTGCTGGGTGCGTCGGTGGGCAATATCGTTTACCTGATGTCCAGGGAATTTACGCTGCTGATCGGGTTGGCGTTTTTAATTGCGGCGCCGGGGGCTTATTACCTGATGCACCAGTGGTTGCAGCACTTTGCGAACAGGATCAGCATAGGCGTGGAGGTGTTTTTATGGACGGTCCTTATTGCGGAAGCGGTGGCGTGGCTTACGGTGGGTTACCAGGCAGTGAAGGCGGCCGTGGCAGACCCGGTGAAGAGTTTACGGGCGGAGTGAGATAACGGAAGCAGTGGCTGTCAGTTTCCAGGCAGCCGCTGCGCGTATTCGGGGCTATTTTATTCATTCGCCCAAAGCCCCCAGTTTGCATCGAATTTATACCATTGCTGTCTGCTCCCCGGCTCTGCCCTTGTAGGCTCTGACCCCTGTATCTTCAAAGGTTTGGGCCACGGTGGCAAGGTTGTTTTCCTCTCCCGGAACGCCTGCCAGCGGTACTTTGATCACCCCCGGCTGTGAGATGATCCTCAGGTTATGGTCAAAGGCGGTTAGCCGCGCCTGGTATATCCGCAAGGCGCCGTGCAGCCCTTTCCCTGCAGCGCTCCTGGTGTCCTGAGTGAAGGCTTCCCTGAAAAAGTTACTGGTTTTTGAATGATTGCCTGAATTCCAGTGGAGAGCGTTGTGTTTTAGCTTTGAATAACCGGCTGAAGGATTGTAGATGCTCAAATCCTAGTTCGTAAGCAATTTCACTCATGGAAAGGTTTGTTGTGGAGATCCTTTCCTTGGCCTTTTCAATTAACTTTTCGTGGATATAGTGCTGGGTATTTTGCCCGGTGTGCATCCTTAAAAGGCTGCCCAGATATTTCGGGGAAATGTGAAGCTGGGCAGCAATATCATTTACCGTTGGCAACCCTTTGATAGCGGGTTGGCCGCTGCTGAGATAATGATCCAGTTCTTTTTCCAGCCGGTCAAGAATGCTGTGATTGGTCTTTTCGCGTGTAATGAACTGGCGGTTGTAAAACCGCTCAGCATAATTGAGCAGGCTTTCCAGTTGCGATATAATGATCTGTTTGCTGAATTTATCGAGATTTGCATGTGTTTCCCGGTGGATATTTTGAATGATGCCGGTGATGATCTCTTCTTCTTTCTCGGAAAGGAATAAAGATTCATTTACGGCATAATCCCAGAACGCATACTTTTTTATAGTATTTGCCAATGGCGTATTCCAAAGGAAATCAGGATGAACGATCAGGTGCCAGCCCGAATGGCTGACCTCTGCATCCTTTTCTACAGAAAAGCTGGTCACCTGCCCGGGCGATACAAAAGACATGATCCCTTCATCAAAATCATAGGGCTGCTGCCCGTATTTCAAATGAAGATCTTCCCCGCCGGTTACCCGCTTCACGGCAATGCAATAGAAATCGCAAAAGCTGGAGAAGGTTTCGCCATTGCGTACCGTTCTGGTGATATCTATCTTAGCTGCACTGATCAGCGGATGTTCAGGCTTTGGCATTTGCCAGGCCTGGAACCATTCGCTGATCGTTTTATAGTGCACCATATGTTTTAATCTGCTTTACGGATTTCAAGTACTATTTTTCCGCGGACATGTTTTGATTCAATATCCCGATGGGCCATGGCGGCCTGCTCCCAGGGATAGATCCTGCTGATAACAGGCTTTACTTTACCTGCATCCACTAACCTGGCCACTTCGGTCAGGCATTTGTAATGATCAATGTCAACACCTGCCATAGCAACGGTTGCATTTTTTGCGGCCAGCAGCGACTTGAACTCCTCGCTTGGCCATACCCCGTGCGTACATACAAAGATACCACCTTCTTTGATAACCGGTACAGACCGGAGGCGCAGCGCTTCGTCAACCGAGGTGGTAGGGGTTGCATTGAATACTACGTCCATATCACTCACCACCGCTTCAAATTTCCGGGTATTATAGTCGATCACCTCATCAGCGCCCAGCTCCCGGAGAAAGTCAGCATTGTATGCCGACGCCGTACCGATAACGTAGGCGCCGCAAGCCTTCGCAAACTGTAAGGCCAGGTTCCCGATGCCGCCGGCCGCGCCATGAACCAGTACGCGCTGCCCCGGGCGGACCTTTGCCTTCTCCACCATGCCGTTCCAGGCCATGCGTGCGCAGGCAGGTAAGGAGGCGGCTTCGTTGAAGTTGAGCGTTTGGGGCATCCGTGCAAATTGGTTGGATTTCGCTGCAAGGTATTCCGTGTAGCTGCCGTCTAAATAGTTGGGAACCCCATACACACGATCACCCTTTTTAAATCTGGTTACCTCGCCTCCTACTGCTTCCACCATTCCTGCCCCGTCAATGCCTAATCCCATTGGTAGTTTGAGTAACGGTTTTAATCCTTCATTACCGCCGCGGCGAATGATGTAATCAGCGGGGTTTACACTGGCGGCATAGATCTTCACCAGGATCTCATCCGCTGCCGGGACAGGGCGTTCCACCTCAGCGATCTTCATTACTTCCGGGTCGCCGAATGCTTCAATTATGATTGCTTTCATATGTTGTTTTTACAAAAGTCCGCAATCCTATGCGCTTGAGTTTAACCAAAATGCGCTTTGTTTTAACCTAAGTGGCGATAATGTTTAGGGTTGCAATGCATCCCGTAGCAGGAAGCCCTGTTTATTAGTTAAAGGAGGCCCTGAATCCTAATGGCGATTGCCCGGTCTTGCTTTTAAACAACCTGCTGAAGGACTGGGGATGTTCAAAACCTAACTGGTAAGCCACCTCGCTGACTGTCAGCTGTGTGGTCAGGAGTAGTTCTTTAGATTTTTCGATCATTTTTTCATGAATGTGCTGCTGCGCGTTTAGCCCGGTGAGTGACCGCAGCATATCGCTTAAATAGTCAGGTGTATAGTTCAGCTGCTGTGCGAGGTAGTGCACAGTAAGTCCTCCATTGTATACCGGTTTTTCCCCGCTGAAGTATGCGTTTAACTGGGCCTCGAATTGTTGCAGCAGGTCATTGGTGGTTGCGTGCCGGGTAATAAATTGGCGTTTGTAAAAACGCTTGGCGTAACTAAGCAGTAATTCGATCTGTGCAATAACTACTTCCCGGCTAAAGTCGTCTATACGGTTATTTAACTCTTCCCGGATGATATTAAAAACAGATGACACGGTTGTTCTTTCCTGTTCGGAAAGGTGCAGTGCTTCATTAGTAGCGTATGAAAAGAACCCGTATTGTTTGATCTTGGAAGCAAGCGGGTAACCCTGCAGGAAATCCTGATGAAAGATCAGGGAGTAGCCTTCATTTCCCTTGTAGTTAGCAGTATTGCCTACTACCTGGTTAGGTGCGGTAAATACCATACTCCCTTCGTCAAAATCATAATAGCCCTGACCATACCTGAATTTACCACCGAGTTTTTGGATAAAAGTGATCTTGTAAAGAGTGGTCACATAGCTAACCGGCAGGCGGCTTAGATTGATCCGTCCTCCATTGGTATCCAGTAAAGTGATCAGTGGGTGGGCAGGCCCGGGAATGTCCAGCAAACGGTGGAATTCCGTTATAGATTCCAGTTTAACAATTTTTGACATATCGCTTTTCTTCCTGTAAGATACAAAATATGACCGGAGGCTTTCAGCTACCGGTCATATTTAGGGTTTCAATAAGCTTACGTGGGTAACCGTTACACAATATTACCAGGGCAATGGACCTTCAGGTCCTGTAAAACCTCCTGTCGGTCCGTCGGTTTCCAATGCTACGCGTACCGGTTCACGGGAGCCAACTTCCAGGGTGTCTGTGCCCTGGAAATTATTTAGTGCAGTGGCCGTGTAGCCGGGGCTTACGGCATTTACCTTAATGTTTTCTTTTTCCAGCTCCAGCGCAAAGGCCAGTGTAACTGCATTCAGTGCACTTTTGGAGGCCGCATAAACTATTCCGAAATGTTCCCGCGCCCAGCACTGGGGATCAGATATCCAGGATAATGAACCCAGCACGCTGGATACATTTACGATACGCGCGGATGCCGACTTGCGCAGCAGCGGCAACGCAGCCTGGGTAACTGCTATAACGCCGAAGACGTTGGTTTCCCATACCGTGCGCACTTCGTCTAAAGATACATTAACGGCCCTCCCCGTGCGCATCAGTTCATCTACACCTTTAGGAGACGTTCCCCGTGTGATATACCGGCATTATTCACCAGCAGGTCCAGGCGCCCATACTCATTGCCGATGCGTGCTATTGCCGCATCAATGGTTTGTTGCTGCGTAACGTCCAGCTGGATCGCTTTCGCATTCGCGCCTATTTCGCTTGCCGCCTTTTCTCCGTTTTCCAGCTTACGTGAACCTACGTATACGATATAACCATTGGCAGCAAGCGCCTTGGCGATCTCATTTCCAACGCCCTGGTTAGCACCGGTAACAAGTGCAACCGGGCTGACCGGTGATGTGGTTTGATTTTCCATTGAATATTTGATTTATTATTTATAACAAAGGTCGGCGTTAGACATTTCGGGCCTGTAACCAAATCAGGGAAACTTGTAACTGAAGGCAGAATGTCAGGTTGGCTGATGAAAAATATCCAGGAAAAACTGCTGCAACCGCGTAAGTCAGGAAGTAGTGATTGGCCGCCGGCGGCGGGGCGGCAGATGGCCGCTCCATTCCCTCATTTCAGTTACATACTTCCTGATTTTGGTTACAGGCAGGTCACCGCAATTGCCGATATTTGTGATATGAAGAACGAAACAAAAATTAAACGACTGGCTTTAGTGACCGGGGCTAACCAGGGTATAGGCTTGCAGGTAGCGAAAGAATTGGTGGCTGCCGGGCATACCGTATTGCTGGGCTCACGCGATCTGGCCAAAGGAGAAGCGGCAGCCAAAGAAATTGGCCAGGGTGCTATCGCTTTACAGATCGATGTTACCGATCAGGCCTCTATTAATGCTGCCGCAGCTTTCATAGAAAAAGAGTTCGGGTATTTGGACTTGCTGGTTAACAATGCGGCTATCTCAAATACCAGGAAAGGTGATCTCTCATTGCTGGAATACGCAAAGGTCAGTATGGCAAGTAATATCCCGCTGGATGAAGTTCGCGCCATATGGGAAACCAATGTTTTTGGCGTGCTGGCAGTTTATCAGGCAATGTTGCCGCTGGTGCGCAGATCAGCCGCACCACGTATCGTTAATGTTTCCAGTGGTGTTGGTTCACTTACCCTGAATGCGGACCCAAACTTTCCGTACCGCGGCTTTTATAGTCCAGGGTATGCGGCGTCTAAAACTGCATTGAATGGCATCACCCTTGCAATGATGAACGAACTGGAGAACACCAATGTTAAAGTGAATTTAGTGTCTCCGGGATTTACAAGTACGGCGCTTAACAAATTTGAAGGAACAGAGTCAGTAGAGGAAGGTTCCCGGGAAGTGGTGCGTGTAGCCCTGTTGGGGCCGGAAGCGCCTTCGGGCACTTTTACCCGTTGGGAAAATGAAAATATACCATGGTAAATCAACCGCACAGGTTTAATTCATTATCAGAAGTGCACGCGGCATTCGGTTTACCGAAGCCGCTGCACCCGCTGATCAGTATCGTTAACGGTATCGATCACCAGATCGAAGTGAAGTTTACGGCCGAGAAACATGTCACCAGCTTTTATAAGATCACTTACACTGCTAAAGTATCAGGCAAGGTGAAATACGGCCAGGGGTATTACGACTTTGACGAAGGTGGGCTGCTGTTTGCTGCGCCTAACCAACTGATGGGCGGCAGTGAACATAATGGCCCTTATTCGGGTTATAGCTTGTTCATGCATCCCGATTTTTTCCTGGGTTATCCCCTGGCAAAAAAGATCAAACAATATGGTTTCTTTTCTTACTCGGCCCATGAAGCGCTTCACCTTTCCGAAGCCGAAAAGAACGCCATTCTTACGACGTTGAAAAGCATTGAAAGCGAGTTGACCCTGCCCATTGATGAGCTGAGCCAGGATGTACTGATTTCGCAGGTCGAACTGTTGCTGAATTACAGCAACCGTTACTATAAGCGCCAGTTCATTACACGAAAAGCCGTGAACACAACCTTATTGGAAAGGTTAGAAACCATGCTCGAAGATCACGTCAGCAGGGATAATGGCATGCCCACCGTTCAGTACCTGGCGGAACAACTGGCGATTTCTCCCAGTTACTTAAGTGATATGCTCCGCATTCTGACTGGCCAGAACGCCCAGCAACATATTCATGAAAAGATAATTGACAAGGCGAAAGAATATCTGACCACTACCGATCTGTCAGTAGCGGAAATTGCGTATAAACTGGGATTTGAGCACTCCCAATCTTTTAGCCGGCTTTTCAAAGCCAAGATAAATATGAGCCCATTGGAATTCCGGGTTTCGTTTAAGTAAGCCCATGGCGTTGCCAGGTATGGATCCGGCTTTCCGTTTAGCTAGCCAGTGATCTTTGGCAACCCGTTGTTTTAACCCGGCAATCTGTTGTTTAGCGGAGTTTATTGGATGCGCGGCCACCACATACCCATCGTGGCGGCAAAAACGCCAATAAGCATTGCCAGGGTGATACATAGCAACGCGATGGATGCCACCCATTTGGGGCCTGCAAGGTTGGCTTGCTGCGCCTTAAAATACCCCCATACGGCCACTTGCGGGAACACATATACCACAATGGAAAGCACAACCAGGAAGGGCCCTGTGAATGTATCCGGATCGAAGCCAACGGGCCCCTGGTTCACTACCAGCCAAAACATCAGGAAAACGCGGAACAACCATACGCCACTCATACCCAGTACCAGGTGCACGGCCCAGCGTTGATGCGTTGACAGTTCCCGATTTATGGCGTAGCGGATGGTGTAATAAGCACATGTCAAAATGATAAGCGCATTGATGGAGATGATGATGTGATCTATGTTTCCGCCAACAGCGCCCTTTCGCCAGGCCAGCAATAACCCGTCAATGGCAATGGCAAACGCGAAGAAGATATAAAAACGCCCGCTGATCCTGTGGAAGCGAGGTGCCAGTTGCCGTAGTTTTGGCAGCAACTGCAGGGGGCCAAGCAGGCTTACAATAGCCGCTGTTGCTATGTGCAGCGCAAATACTGCATTGCGCAGCCCAGCGCCCTCCACATACAAATGTGGCGCCTGCGCATTCCAGTTTTCAAAATGTCCCTGGAAGGCCGACCGCCAGTATAAAAGGAAAATGTAGCAGGCAAAGATCACCTGCCCTAAGAAGAAAACAATGAACCATGCCCGGGCTGCCCATTGTAAAGCCTTTACGGGTGCTACTTCCCGGCTGTTTTGTGTGAGTGCAAGCATACGCACAAATATACCCGGTGCGCGGGCGAATCCACTTAACAATTGTTAGGAAATTCCCCGGCGGATGCGGCTCAGGCTTTCTGGTTTGATGCCCAGGTAGGAGGCTATATACTTCAGTGGTACATGCTTCACGATATTGGGAGACCTGTGGATGAATTTCAAGTAACGCTGTTCGGCCGTAAGGCTGGCCAGGTCATCGATCCGCTCCCGGTATTCTTCCTGTACCTGGTGGAACAGCCGGATGGTATAATCCTTTTGCGTAAAACTGGTCTCCGCTGTGTGGTCTGCATCGGGCTTTGAAATGCGCAACAGCTGGCAATCTGTGATACAATGCAGGTATTCGTTAGACGGTGTCTGGTTTATAAAATGGAGGTAGGACGTAAAAAAACGGGGGCCATCGTTCAGGTCATTGGTGACTTCTTCGCCTTTCTCGTTGATATAATACTTCCGCATATACCCAGAGACAATAAAGTTATGGTAGAAGGGTACCTTACCCGCCGTTTCCAGTAACGTATCCCTGGGTACTGATAATGGATGAAAAGTCTCCCTGCACGAGATCTTATCGTGCTCGGGCAGCTCCATGATACGGGCGATGTAAGCGAACAAGGTGTCGTAATAGGTGGTCATTATCAGCGTTTAATTGGCGATCGTACCAAATTTAAGGATTTTCAAATGAGCCTCGGGGGGGTAAGTGTGCGTATTGCTTTATGGGAATGCTTTTTTACTATTCCATTTTTGTCATACCTCCCAGACTGGACCAACTCAAACTGACGGCTTAAATTTTCTATCTCACCCTTTCATTTTTCAGGCTGGCAGCTTTGTTTGCCTGCAAATATCAATTTTTCATTAAGTTTAATGATGGATAAAAATGAGCGCCGTATTTGCTGGTACAGTTCCCCGCTTATCGCCCCTATGGTAAACTCACCCAAACTTTTGGCTTTGCGAAAAGGAATCAGAACTCAAAAGGTTCTCACCCCGGAGCAGTACAAACGATACCAGGATTTCCAGGATGAGATGAATACCATGGCGCCCTGGTTTTAATAACGGTGCAGTGGGAAAAAATGTGGCGCTGGGGAATGGCTCTTCCGGGCAGGCAAGCCTGCCCAGATGTAACGGGCAGTTTGTGGCACCGCTTGAAGTCGCTGATAATCCAGCTCCAAAATACGACCAGCGTAAACATGAATTTAAATGCAGTAGTATCCTGTACAATCCCGGATAGACCACTGCGGATGACCGCTAAAACTAGGTAATGAAAAGTATAGTATTAATGATGTTGGTAATGCTGGCCTTTCCCGGTGCCCATGCCCAGCAGTCGTTCTCCCGGGTAGACCAATGGCTGGACTCCCATGCGGATGAAATGGGCGGGCGCCTGATACTGGTAGTCTATAAAGATGGAAAGATGATTTACAGCCATGCTGTCAATCAAATGAATGGTAAACAACGGATGTTAGCCAGGTTGATGGCAGAGAGACAGGGAAAACAGCCCGATTTAAACGATTACACTGAAATGACCAGACAACCCATCGCTAGTTGTAGCAAATGGCTGAGTGCAGCGTTGGTGATGACCTTTATAGATGATGGCAAAATACAATTAACCGATACGGTTGGGAAATTTTTGCCAGGGCTTTCCAAAAATGGCAAAGGCAGTATCACTATTTCAGATTGCCTGTCGCATATGACAGGTATCCTCTCCCCGGATTTGAAAGAAGATCTTAAAGAAAAGCGGCACGCCAAAAATATGGACGAAATCATAGAACAGATTGCGGCCTACCCGGTAGAAGGTGCTCCGGGAACCGTTTTCCGTTATAGTAATACGGGGCTTCAAATAGCGGGCGCGGTACTCGAAAAGATCAGTGGTAAAAGCTTTGAGACTTTGTTTGCTGAGCGGATCACCCAGCCGCTAGGAATGAAAAACACCGATTTTGGAAAAGGTGCAGTGGCGCTTCCTGCTGGTGGGGCCAGCAGTACGCCGGAAGACTATATCCACTTTTTAACCATGATCTTAAACAAAGGGACCTTCAAGGGGAAAAGGATCTTATCAGAAACCAGCATTGCTCAAATGCAGGTCAACAGAATTACCCCTGATGTCAGGGTTGCCTATGCACCTACGGAGGCCGAAGAAGTAGGTTATGGCTACGGGGAGTGGATCATGGGCAATGGCACGGTGAGCAGCCCTGGCCTTTTTGGCAGCTATCCCTGGGTCAATAACGAGAAGGGATACTGCGCATTTTTGATGGCATTTTATCTGAAAAATAACGGGCGACAGGCAAAGTATGCTGAACTGAGAAAATTAGTGGATGAACAGATTAGATAAAAATAGCGCTTTCGATTGTTGGCATCATAATCGCTTCGGCCTTTAATAGCTTGAATTTTGGGCATCTCGAGCCATTATTGTAATTAAATGTATCTTTCATAACAATTGGCAATTTTTAACAAACCGATGAAAACAGCAGGATACTCAGCAACACCATTGGCTAAAAAATTGGGGATGAAGGAGGGATTTACAATACGGCTGGCAGGTCAACCGGCTTATTATTTCGATTTGTTTGAGGACATGCCTCTCAATATCCAGATACGCGATGACAAGGAAACAGCTAAGAACCTGATTCACTATTTCACGAAGAATGCGGACGATTTGCGCAGGGATATCCCGTTATTAAAGAGAGAAATCGAGACCAATGGTATGATATGGATCTCATGGCCTAAGAAGGCATCAAAGATTGCCACTGATATTACTGAAGATATAATCCGGGACCTGGCGCTGAGCAATGGGCTGGTTGACATCAAAGTTTGTGCGATAGACGAAATCTGGTCCGGTCTGAAATTGGTCATACCGGTAAAGGACAGAGTTTAAAAAAAATAGTTGGTCTCCAAATTCTGTAATGGAGAATGAAGGATCAATGAGATCCGGCGGTTTAGAAAGTAAAATAAAGAATACAGTACCTCTTCAAATTCAGTCGTGGCGGCTTTCAATTTGAACGCAAAAAGTATAGAAAGAGTTGGGTAGTTAGTTTGTCTACAGTAACCAGCGCGGCAATGGACACAATACCGGCATATATGTTGTCCTCCTTCAGGTCCGTATTAAGCAGCCACGCATAATTTAGTAACGCTCCTGCAGCAACGCCGAAGCTGGCAGTTAAATTAATGGGACGTTGGGCGGAGGATGCGGTAGTGAATAAAATGCTGCCGTTTTTTCTTTTCAGCATTTGTGGAAGTGCGGGCTACACGGCAGCTATGGCAACGGGTACCCGGACCGGCACCTATAATGGCTATTGTCTTTTTCATTTATTATATTGTTTAAATTAATGTGTACACTCATTACCAGGTGTACAGGTTGCGCCCTCCGTAACCTGAAGCAGAGCGGGGTTGCCTTTCTTCCATTCTGTATAAGCAGTTTGCAGTACTTTGAGCATTTCGGCACCAGACTGGGCGCCGGCGATGGCATACTTGCGATCGATCACAAAGAAAGGAACGCCTTTCGCCCCCAAACTGTTTGCTTCAGCCCCATCAGCTTCTATTTGATGTTGAAATGCAGGGTTGGTAAGGGCTTCCTTTACATCAGCATTCGTCAGACCAATATCATTCCCCAGTTCTGTTAAAACTGCGTCGTCAGAAAGATCCTTGCCCTCTGTGAAGTAGGCATAAAACAGGCGCTCTTCTGCATATTCTCCCAGGCCTTTCGGCTTTGCAAACTGGATCAGGCGATGGGCTTTCAATGAATTAGTGACAAGCGTTTTATCGAAATGATATTCAAGCCCCGCATCCTTAGCCATCCTTGCTACCTGTTCATGCATGCCAACTGACCGCTCATAGCTGATTCCTTTCCGTGCAGCCACAAACTGGTAAATGTTTCCCTGATGCTGCGGCACTTCAGGAATGGTAGGGTCAAGCTGGAAACTTTTCCATTCCACCGCTATATTTTCCCTGTCAGGAAATTGTGCCAGGGCAGCTTCAAAATTCCTTTTGCCGATATAGCAAAATGGGCACATCACATCGCTCCAGATTTCTATTTTCATTTTTTTCTGTGTTTCTTTTTTAACGGTGTTATTATCTTTCTTCTGATTGATTCCGGTTATAGTCCTGCGCCCACCGAATAGGTCAACGACAATTAGTGTCAAAAGAAAGACTGCAATTACTGCAAGCGTTTTATTTGGCATAGTTCAGTTTCCTGAAGTAATAATAGGATGCACATAGTATTGTAAACGGAACCAGCGGTGCTATCCCTTTTACTGGACCATCAACGAGCCAATGTCCCAGGCTTGCGGAAAGCAGTAGTATTCCGAAAGCGACATGAGCCCATTCTTTGAACATCGTAGGTATGGCAGGAATAAGGATAATCACCGCACCAACGATCTTACAGATATTCAGTTCAAGACCAAAATAACCGGGGAAACCCATTCTGCGTATGGATTCGACAAGATATTCCCGCGGAGCAAAGTAGGAAGGAAGTACAATCAATGCCATTCCAATAACCGTAATGATCCAATAGATTCTTTTTTCTTTCTGCATGATTCAGCTATTTACAGTACAAAATTATTTTAGACTAACTTTACAATTGTTATCTGTTACCTTTTAGAAACTGGTTTCCTTTATGAAATCAAGTGGCAATTGATGAAGCGATTACAGTAATTTTGAAGGATATGAATAAGAAAAAGCCAGCCCCGCAAGCACCTGATTGTCAAGGACAATTAATTGCAATTAAGGACACGATGATCCTGTTATCGGGAAAATGGAAAATTCAGATTATTGGATGGCTCCTGCTATATGGTAAGGTGCGCTTTATGGATATGCTGCGAGGGATAGATGGTATTGCTGCTAAAATGCTCTCTAAAGAGTTACAGGAACTTGAGCAAAATGAAATAGTGGCCCGAACTGTGATGTCTACGAAACCGATAACTGTGGAATATGAGCTAACGGAACATGGTAAGACTTTGAGCGGGGTAATTGACGCTATTTCGACCTGGGGAGTTTCGCATCGAAAATTCCTTTTTAAGAAAGGAAGTTAGTCGGCAAAGCTGTGATGCAGACTTGTAGGTTGTAAAAGATTAGATCCTGCTGTAACACTCTATTATCAGTTTGTTTCCGGGCGAAGCCTGTACAGCTTACCATTACCAGTACATTTAAAAGAAGTAAATATTTTATTTGTTTCATTGTACACCGGGTTATTATTGTAACAATTTTCTAAACTCATTCAGATCAAGCTGATCAATAGAAGATTCTTTAATGCCCATTAAAAATTTATTGTTTGGTTGGAAACGGTACATTACATCTATCAGAGATGGTTTTGCGCCATTGGGCGGATATTTTTTAAGATATTCGGGGTTGATTTGATATAATTTTAAGCCTTCAGTGCCTGTATAGAATTCAGTGAAGTAAAAATCTCCATACACTTCTTTTAAATTTCTATTGCGATCGCTCGGCACAATAAAAGCTTTGTTATCGCCCGGTATAACAGCTTGCTGGTTCAACCATTTTTCATCTTTCGATTGCAACAGTTTGGTGACGGTCTGCTTTTTCTGCTCGTTTATAGCAGGTATATCGTTTGCGCTTTGTTGCTGTAATGCCTGTCTGCTTTTTTGATCTTGCAAATAACGGCTGTTCGTTTTCTCCGATTCGGCTATTGTTTTGCTTAATTGTTTTATGTTATCCTGCATGTTCGCTACCAGCGATGGTTTTTCACGATCATAAAATTCAAGCAGGTCTGTTAAGAATTGTTTACGCGTTATGGGAATAAAAAAGGGGATATCGGGGTGTGTTATAAATGCATGGTGAAATACGAAATCGTTATTTACGGCAACGAAACCGGAATTCGGAAATGAAATGCCATATCCTTTGCCCGGCTTGTACTCAACAATAGGATAAAGACTGGTATTGCCTGTTTCCTCACTATTTAGATCAATAAAACCACTTCCGTTATTGATAGCATTTACCAGTCTGTTGTCTGAAAATGCACAATAGCTATACACGGCAATGGAACGATCATCAATGCCTCGAGGAAATGCCGTTTGAAACGAAGGATTTCCTGTTATTCTAAGCACTCCTTGATATTCGTCAACAATGGACAGCTTGTGTGTTTGTACGTTACAAACATATTGATGAAAGCCCATGTTGTAGGTATAACTGAAAATCGGCGTTCGGTTATAAAACGATTTTGAATTTAGCCCAAAGCTGGCTTTTACCAGTCCACCGCTAAATTGCATTTTTGGCTTGCATACGTTTTCAAAGGCCGTCATCATTTTTTTTGCATTGGCCAATTCGGTTGAAGTGTACCCTTCTTTGCCGCCACCTATTGCTCCGCCGATGTGTGCATCCCAAAACCTGCTCGGTTCTTTTTGTACGCTTTCATTGGTACAATCTTTAGTGATCTGTTGCTCCCATGCTTTAAAGGTAGTTTGTGCGAAGAGGCTATTTGTAAATAGCAGCCATGCAATGATGATGGTGTATGATTTCATAATTGTTTCTGTTTTTTTAATTTTGTAAAAAATCGCTCCCAAATGATGTGAAGCCGGGGCCGGATGAATTGAAACCACCGTTTACACTTACTGTTACAGAACCCAGGTCTGCGGAAGCGCTTTCAATGACACCGCCATTTATTTTTGCACCTGCCGATCCGGTTACAATCAAATCAATAGGGTTCATATTGCCATCAAATTGTATGGTTGTTTCTACCGAAGCGCCAATTTTTCCCCTATATTATCTGTAATATCAAATTCTTTGTCTTTTCCGGCTTTGGCAGGGAAGCTGCTATGGCCGATTCGGAACTATCGGGTATTGTCGGAACAATAAAGCGTTTGGTAATGCTGTGGTCTTTGTAAAATTGTTTAAAACTATTCTGAATAGTCATGTACATGGCCGACTTGCCGGCTGTGGGCGATATCTGTTTCAATAGGTTAATGTTTTGTGTGGTGGCCCCACCGTGAGCAATGGCTTTTTCAAGATAGCCGGCGCATAGTGCATTGTCGCCTTGCTTCTGTGCAACCAATGCCAATGAGCGGTACGCTTCTGCATTGATAGAATCTTTAACAACAGCAGACAGCAACATTGTTTTTTGCCATTTTTTTCATGTAAAAGAATTTATGCAGTAAAAGTAGATTGATAGAGCAGCGAAGTCAATCATTAAAAAGATGATTTATCAATTTCCTGTAAAACCAATTAATTATGCGGTGTAAAACTTCTGTTCAACCGGTAAAATATATTATTGTTGATGATAAAGCCGGGATTATCTACCGCAGTAGGATTTGCATCTAACACCGGCGTAAATGAAACTTGTAATTTTCTTCCGCTTTGCGTTGAGAGAATCAGTGAAAAATTGATAATCTCATAAGTGCCTTTCCCAATAGCATAGTCATCGCCATAGGTGATATTGCTAAATGCTATTCCTTCATTAATATACGTGCCATCCTTTTTAAAAAATATGATAGGGCGTTTATTGGGGTCTATTTGTTTTGAGATAACATCAGTCTTGCCGTTGTAATAAGAAAGTTCCGGCGAATAGGCGCCATCAAAACGCAAGCCATCTACGGGTTTTATTTTTTTATACACGCTGCTTTTTGAGTTGAGATACCTGCTCATGGAAGTGGCGTTGATTTTGTATAACTCCATTTTTCCGTATTTGTCATTAACAAGGCTCAGCATATTTCCTTTATCAGTTACATTCCCCCAACTGTCATGCTGGTTACTATTTTCCGGCGTTACACCATTCAGGCCTTTTTCGGGCATGTAATAAAGGCTTTTACCATTGGGAGATAACACTACCGTATTTAATTTAGTAGTTGCCAGTGTGCCTGTTTCAAGACTGGGGCAATTACATTCCCACACTTCGTATTTAATATTACCTGATGGTGCAGATGCGTCTGTTTTGGTGCTAACAGTATTTTCTTTATCCGGGTCCTTTATTTCTTTTTGGCTTTTATCGTCAGTCTTAATCTCTCTCGCCACATCTACCGATGCAATAAAACTTTCAATATCGGGCTTGTATATGTCTGCATTTGACTGAACAACAATATTCTGCATTATGTTTTCACCACTAAAATTGCTGACCAGCAACATCGTGCTCACGCCATTGTTATTATACATTTTTGTACCCAAGAGAAGGTCCCATCCTTTTAGCTTTGCCTGGGGTTGCAGGTTGGCGGCATCTGGCACATTAAAAGCCGGCTGAACCATTTTCTTCCAGAAGAAGTCGAAATTAGCCTGAGAGCCGCCCTGATCTGGCAGTGTTTTGTAAATTATAAACTTGCAGTAGGCACCTGTTTTACTATCTTGTTTAAAGTAGGTTAACAGGTTGTCGTTCTTAACCAGCTGGTAACCCGAAGGCACTGTATAAGTGACAATACCGAAATTATTTTTTTGAGCAAAAGATACTGATGTTGCTAAAAGCAATAGGAGTGAGGAAAATAACTTTCTCATTGGTATGTTTTTAATTGCCTGTTTTATCTATCGCACAACTATGGCATTGCCTGATGAATTGAGTACAGCATTGCCTAAATTGACAGCCACTCCGTTTTTCCAGTATTTAGCTACATTATAGGAGCCGTTGTTTTCCCACCCCGATACATACACATCATTGCCAAAAACAACGATGCCCGTAGCACCAGACGATACCGTTGATAATTTTACTTCCACCCCGTTCTTCCAGTATTTAGCAAAAGATGGCCCGCCGCCATAATAATCCTCCTGTTCATATCCAGCCACATATACATCATTTCCCGCTACGAAAACAGCTGTTGCCACGCCAACCGAAGCAGTGCCTGCGGTTAATGTTGCAGCAGTTTCGTTTTTCCAGATAGTAGCCATTGCCAACCCGGTTGTTGCATTGTTTTGGTTGCCTGCCACATATTTATCGCTTCCACTAACGAAAACAGCATTGGCAAAGCAATGCTTATCGTTATTAGGTATGGTATTGGCCGGTATTATTCCGTTTGTAAATTCCCAGGGAGAAAATTGTCCTTGTGAGTTGCGGTAGCTTCCAACGGCATAAACATTGTTGTTATTTACATAAATACCTGTGCAAGAGCCATTACCCGTAACAATTTGTGATATAATGGGGTCATTGACATTTATGGTTGTACCTGCTCCGTTTTTCCAATATCTGGGCAGGTCGAACCCGTTGATGATTTCCCAGCCGCCAACATGCACATCGTTGCCATTTACAGAAATGCTATTGGCAGCGGATTCGTTGGTGCCAAGCGTGGTCTTAGTGCCGTTTTTCCAGTAGTTGGCCAATTGTAAATTATTGATTCTTTCTCTTCCCGCTGCATACACATCATTGCCATTTACAAATATGGAATTCAATGCGGATTCTTCTGTGCTCAGCGTAACAGCAATATTGTTTTTCCAATAGGTAGCTAGAGAGCGAGCGCTATTATTCTGTGAGCCGGCTACAAATATATCGGGCACATAAGTAATGTTGCCGCCACTTGCAGTTTGGGTGCCTGTTTTTATTTTTACTTCGCCAGTAACTGCTCCAAGGGCCGGAACGATTACCTTCAATTGTGTAGCCGTGGCTGTCTGTACACGGGTTGCCATTTCATTAATGGTAACGGTATTATTAAGTGCTGTAGCGGAAAAATTACTACCGGTGATGATAAGCGTGTCGCCATAGTGCAACGTGGTGTTAGATAAAGCGCTTATTTTAAGCGTAGTGTCTGGCGATGTTGGGTTATTATTGGGAATGCCATTGTCTTTTTTGCAGGAAGACAATGCAAGCAGGAATAGCGAAAAAGTTATATTGATTGCTATTCTAGAGGTATTGTATTTTGTTGTTTTCATACCGATTGAAACTTTTTATTTTGAAAAAAATATATGGTATAAAAGTAGATTGGCCTGAAGACCGTGGCAATCATTAAAAAAGATGATTTTTGAAAAAATCCAAAAAGGCATAATTTACAGGGAGCATATCTTCAGGAAGGCGCGCAAAATATCGGTATTATCATTGTCTAAGTAGCAGGTGTAAAGGCCGCGTCAGGGCTGATGTTCTTGATAGCGAGTATGAAAACCTCTTAAAGAGAATAACACTTAGGCCAGAAGTGCTTTTGGAGGATATTTCAAAACAAGAATTGTTAATATCTAAAGGGAGAAGCCACTTCCTCCGGAACAAAATTGAATTCGATGATTTTAGTGCGCTAAAAAGGGATATAAAGAGATGTTGGAGTTTCTCAATTACCAATTGTTGGCAGTAGACAAGAGATTAGCCGGTTGCCAAACACCAAACGACATTGAAGATATGAAGCGGAGGGAGAATAGCATTTTTGAATGATATAAAAATCAAGATGTAGCAGGCAAACGTTACATCATCGATTTATTTACACCGATTTCGATCAATTCCATCACAAAGGAATTAGGTCCCCTACAAATAAATCCAGCACTATCAATGATAACTTCTTGTAACGGGCAGTAGCTTTTTATTTCTAGAACAATAATCCATGTGCAACTCTCACATAAAAAAACTGATTTTTTCTGATCGAAAAGTTCCCACTGATCAGACCATTAAAGTTTTAAGAAAGAATGGTATTGATGCGAATGAAAAGCAAGCCAAAGTCATATTGGATTTTCTCTACTTCCTTGCTAAAATGTATCGTGGCCGGGCTTCCAATGCGCCATCTGATAGTATTACCCCTGGAAAGGAAATCGAACACAAAATCGTTATTTGAGATGCTTATTAGCTCACCCGGTTAATTGCCGCGAAATAAATCACATGTTTCACAAAAATATCGAACCGCTTCTATGGCTAAAAAACAGGCCCTTAAATTATTGTAGGACAATAGGTTACTAGCAATAAAAAAGGAGACAATCAAAACTGATCGTCTCCTTAAGTGAACCGGTTGGGACTCGAACCCAAGACCCATACATTAAAAGTGTATTGCTCTACCAACTGAGCTACCGATTCCTATGCGGGTTGTGCGGTTAAGCGGGTGCAAAAATAGGAATTATTTATTTCCTTCCAAATAATTCTAAAACTTTTTTCATTACACCTCATTCCTGCACCGCACATCCCCCCTCAAATCCCACGCCACAGCCCATTCCCGCCACCACAACTTTTTTCCGTAATTTCGTACCAGGTACAAAACCATATGGACAAAAGCGTTAATAAATACATCAGTGATACCGGTTTTTGCAGCCGCCGGGAGGCTGATAAATACATAGAACAAGGCCGTGTTACCATCAACGATAACATAGCGATGAAGGGGAACCGCGTGGAAGAAGGCGACATCGTGGAAATAGACGGGGAACCCCTCAAAAAAAAGAAAGCCACCGTCTACATCGCCCTCAATAAACCCAAGGGCATCACTTGCACCACCGACCAGAAAGACAAGACCAATATCGTGGACTATGTGAACTTCAATACCCGCATTTTCCCCATCGGCCGGCTGGACAAGCTCTCTGAAGGGCTCATCTTCCTCACCAACGATGGCGACATTGTAAACAAGATACTGCGCGCCGGCAATCAGCACGAAAAGGAATATGTAGTAACGGTAGACAAACCCATCACACCGGACTTTATCAGGAACATGCGCAGCGGCGTGCGCATCCTGGGCACTTATACCAAACCTTGCTTTGTGCAACAGGAAGGGCCCCTGCAATTCCGCATCATCCTCATCCAGGGCCTCAACCGCCAGATCCGCCGCATGTGCGAAGCCCTGGGCTACCAGGTGAAGACACTGCGCCGCACGCGCATTATGCACCTCACCCTCAAAGACCTGGCGCCCGGCAAATGGCGCTTCTTCACAAAAGACGAGATCAACACCCTCAATGCCATGGTGGCCAACAGCAGCAAGACCGACAAAGGCAGCAGCGCCCCCACGGATGGCATGGATGAATAAAAGCATATGGATCACCTGCCCGTCACTTCCCGCCTGGCCCTGCGCCCATTTACCCTGGCAGACGATGCCTTTATCTATCGCCTGTTGAATACCCCTACCTGGCTGCAATTCATTGGCGACCGCCATATCATAGACCTGGCTGCGGCCCGCCATTACCTGCAGCACGGGCCTTTACAGAGCTACCGCGTGAACGGTTTTGGCCCCTGGCTGGTAACCCTGCGGGACACAGGTGCGCCTATCGGCATGTGTGGATTTTTCCAGCGCCCTTTCCTGGATGCCCCGGATGCAGGCCTGGCCTTCCTGCCGGAGTATGAAGGGCAGGGCTATGCCAGCGAAGCCCTGCGCGCCTGCATGGACTATGCTTTTGACGCTATGGGTGCCCATCGGGTATATGCGTTCACGTTGCCCGTTAACCTGCGCTGCATGCGCCTGCTGCAAGCTATCGGCTTCCACTACCAGGAAATGATCCGGCCCCCGGGCGAGGCCCACGCGCTCATGCTGTACGCCATACAGCGCACCCCTGCAGAAATTTAATATCTTCATGGCATGAACGTCATTGACCAATCCGGCATACTCGCTATCTCTACCCGGCTGCAACGCCTGGCTGACCAGATCCGTAAAGAAGGGCAGGAGGTGTACCGGTTGCATGGCATCGACTTTGAGCCCAAATGGTTCCCGGTCATTTACACCCTCCATCATAAACCCCTGCTCAGCGTAGTGGAAATTGCCAACGAGATCGGCTACGCCCACCCCTCCACCATCAGTCTCCTCAAGGAACTGGAGGCTAAAAAGCTCATCCAGTCACGCAAAGACAAAACAGATACCCGCAAGCGCATGATACAGCTCTCGGACAAAGGCCGGCAGCTGGTAACCCGCATGCTGCCGGTGTGGAGCCTCATTGCGGAAGCCATTACTGACATGACAAACACGTCCAATAACCTCCTCAAGGCCATTGGTGAAGTGGAACTGCAAATGGAGCAGCATAGTTTCCTGGACAGGGCCAAAGCGTTAATGGACGCAAAAAAAAGCGTATAGCCGGCTACGTTAGTACATGCAATGTCAGCGCAGTGGTAGTTTGCAGGCCACGGGGGACAGTGTGATGGCAAATGCACTGGTGTCCGTAAGCATTTCCCGGCCGGTAGCTGGGTCATAACTGTAGCGTTGCTCTACCAGTTTATCCTCATAAAGTTTGAAATTGGCTGGCAGGCTGTCTGCCATGCCTTCCTGTGCATAGTACCACCAGGTTTCCACCAGGTTGCCGCGCACGTGGCCCCGGAGCACACCGGCCCGGGTATCTTTTTCCGCACGTTTTACCACCATGACGCCGGTCACCAGGGTGTCATGGATCACCAGGTGCACGGTGGTGGTGTCCTGGTTGGCCGTGCCTTCCAGGAGCTGGTAGCATTTGTCGCTGTGAAATGGGGTGGCCAGGAGGGAATCTGTACCGGAGCTCCGGTGATTGGTCGTGTTGGTATGGCACGCCACAAGCGCCATCAGCAACAAACCGCTGTATACTGTTTTCCCATACATGGTGATAGGTTTGCTATCCGCCCGCAAAACCGATGCCATGGGCTGAAAAGCACAGGGGGGGCGCCAATGGGGATCTTGCGCAAAAGGAACAATAGGGCGTTTATGCAAGTGTTTAGCCCACCACGAATGATGCAGCTGTGTAGTAGCGGCTCAATTGGCAGGTGAAGATTTATTGCTGAAAATATTTTATAGCCGTTAATTACAGAGGTGTAAATAAAATTCGGGATAATGTACAAGTTTAATGGCTGAAGAGTGGCCGTGGTAAAGCTTTTCGGAGGATCGGATTTTTAAGCGTATTTTTGTGCGCTATGCAGCACGCGCACCGTTACTTTATGATCAATAAGCCTTATGGCATGCTTTCACAGTTTGTAACACGCTTTGAAGGAGAGCAGCATTTGCCTATGCTGGGAGCGCTGAACTTTGCATTCCCGGAAGGTACGCACGCGGTGGGCCGGCTGGACAAGGAATCGGAAGGCCTGTTGTTACTCACCACTAATGCAAAGGTGACGCGCCTGCTCTTCTTAAGCAAGGTGCCCCATGCACGTACTTACCTGGTGAAGGTGAAAAATAAAATAACGGCGGATAAACTGGAATTGCTGCGGAGTGGCGTGCCTATACAGGTGAAAGGTGGGGAATATTATAAGACCACACCCTGCCAGGCAGAGATCGTGGAAAAGCCTGCAGGCTTGTTTGAACGGCCGGGGGAGCCGGATGATTATGGCAAAAGCTCCTGGCTCCTCATCACACTCACCGAAGGAAAGTTTCACCAGATCCGTAAAATGGTGCAGTATGTCAGACATCCCTGCCTGCGGCTGGTACGCATTTCCATTGAAGACCTGGCCTTGGGAGAAATAGCCCCCGGTGAGGTGCATGAAATCGATGAGGAGACCTTTTTTATGAAACTGAAGCTTGAAGGGGGGCGGCAAGCGGCGCCTCCACGGTATAATGGCTGATGGATACCCCCATGCGCAGCCTGAGCGTGAACGTGTGCTCCGGCAGTTCCGGCACGGCCAGGATGAGATGGTCGCCTATGTGCCCGTGCAGCAGGAACAAGGGGGTGTGATAATGCAGCGCCACCTTGTGCTGCGTGGCATCGCGCAGGTCTGATGCAATAAGCTGTAACGCTGCTCCTTCAAAAGGCAGGGGCTTTTCCAGCATATCGCACACATGCGGCATCTTCTTATCCAGCAGCTCCAGGTAAGGCGCTGCCGCAAGGTAAAGCTTGTAATGCAGTGAATTAGCACGTCCATCATTACCGGCCATTTCCCGGAAAGTATAGAACCTGCCCTGCGGGTTATAGACCTGCGATTTTAACTGAAACTCCGCAAAAGTGGCGGCCAGCACCTGTTTGGCAAAGATACCGGAGCTGGTCGCATCGAGGACCTGGCGGCAGGTAAGGCGGATCTGTGCATTGTTCATCGGATACTGCTTTTGTTAACGATAGTTCCCTGTAAAGACCAGAGAGATGGTCATCTTTCTTTCCATGCCGCAATCATTCGCCTGCAGAACGGGTGGATATTGCAAATATTACAAGCATGCAGCGAAGTACATAGCAGGTTGCGGTAAGCTGTAAAATTGTTGCGGCGAAAACCTAGCGGGAGAAGAGTTTGAAGAATTGCTCTTCATAATTACTGCCAATAGGGATCTGCATGCTGCCCAGCTGGATGGTCTTGTTGCGCACATGCTCCACGCGGTGCAGGGGCACAATGTAAGAGCGGTGTACCCGTACAAAAGCAGGCGGCAGCTTTTCCTGCATGGCCTTCATGGTCATGCGGGCTATCACGGGCTTTTGCTGGTGCAGGTAGATCTTCAGGTAATCATCCAGGGCTTCAATGTAAAGGATGTCTGCGGTATCCACTTTCAGCAGGCTGTAATCCACGCGGATAAAGAGGGCAGAGTGGTCCGTTTGCTGCTGGAACTTGTAGTAATCACGGGCCTTTTGCACGGCCTGCGTAAAGCGCTCAAAGGAGAAGGGCTTCAGCAGGTAGTCCACCGCATTTACATTAAAGCCTTCCACTGCATATTCACTGTAAGCCGTGGTAAAGATCACCATGGCCTGCTGGGGCAGCGATTTGTAAAAGTCTATCCCCGAAATGGCCGGCATTTGTATGTCCAGGAAAAGCAGCTCCACGGGGTATTGCTGGATGTAGCGCAAGGCTTCCCCCGGCTGGTGGAAGGTTTTCACGAGATCAACATAATCCACCTGGTCGCAGAAATTGCGGATCACCTGGAGGGCAGGCAGTTCGTCGTCGAGGGCGATGGCTTTTATCATAAACGGGACAGGATCAGGAGTACGGTGTAATCAGTGGCTGCATCTGCAATGGAAAGCTCGTGCTGGCCGGGATAGATGATGTGCAGGCGCTTGCGTGTATTGTCCAGCCCTATGCCGCCCCCATTGGCCTCGTAATGTTTTACATGCACTTTATGGTTGAAGACCTGGAGCGACAGCGCATTTTCCGTTATCGTTACGGCAATGCGGATGATGGAATCTTCCTCGGGATTCACGCCATGTTTGAAAGCATTTTCCACGAAAGGAATGAGGATGAGCGGCGCAATGTGCTTGCCCTGTGCAGACCCGGTCACCGTAAAGGTAAGACTTACCGTGTGCCCAAAGCGCATTTGCTGCAGGGCAATGTAATCCCGCAGGTAATTCATTTCCATTTCCAGGGGCACCCATTCCTTCCCGGCTTCATAGATCACATAACGCATCATGCCGGAAAGGCGGATCACAGCATTGGGCGCCTGGTCCGACTTTTCAAGCGAGAGGGCATAAATGCTGTTGAGCGCATTGAACAGGAAGTGGGGATTGATCTGCGCTTTCAGGTTGGACAGCTCCGCCAGCAGGCGTTGCTTTTCCGTTTGCTTCCACCGGTTTACAATGCGGATAATGAGTGAGAACAGCAGCACGGCAATGAAAAGGAATATGCTGTGCCCAATTTCTCCAAAGATGAAATATTTACGCACCTCATCCCGGCGGTCCGGCCAGGGGTGATGCCCGCCATTGTCCGGCCAGAAGCCGGTCCCATGGCCAAACGGGGGCTTTACAGGATGGTATGCGCTGTCCCTGAGAGGATGCACATCCTGCATGGGCAGGGGGCCTTTGGTATGCGTGATAAAGCCAGTGTCTGCCACCGGTACTTTTGCCTGCCAGTCAGGAAAGGAATAGAGCTGGTGAAGGATGAAAATGGGCACCCACACCACGAGTATGAAACAACCCAGCGTGATGCTGCCAAAGGCCCAGAACTTCTTCGTAAAGTACAGGCGTGGTATAAAAATGAAGTAATTGCAGTAAAAGTAGACAATGAGCAGCGTATAAGCGATCAGGTCACGCAGGCCAAAGGGCGAGGTGTAGAAAGTGAGGGACTTGGAAGGGGTAGGCGAGAAGAGCATGGGCAGCGCCAGGAACGTGCAGCACCCCAAAATATGCAACCCCGCCTGCCGGAAACGATCTTTCAATACGGCACAATTTGCTCAAATATCCGCGGTAGGGGCAAGTTTTCAAAAAAGAATGCGGCAGGCCGGGGAAATGTAGCGGTAACTTTGAGAAAAGTGGCCCCTGAGGGCAGTCCCTACACCGTCCTGAATTGCATCACCCTTTCCTCAAACTCCTCGTTCGGTACCCGGGCCTTGTTCTTCAGCCGTGTTTTATAGGAATAGATCGTCTTTACAGAATATTCCAGTATCTGGGCAATCTTCTCCGTTTCCGTAATACCCATGCGGATGAGCGCAAAGATGCGCAGATCTGTATTCAGCAACTCCCCGTTCTTCAGCACGATCTGGTCCTCCGGCGGGAAGAGGGTGTTCATGTCCCGCACAAAATTGGGAAACAGCTTCAGGAACACCTTGTCAAAATTGCGCAGCAACTCCTCCTTGTCTTTCCGGGGATCTATGTTATTTACCACAAAGCGCATCTCTTCATATTTTTTCTCGGACAACTTCTGCTCCAGGGCTTTCTTCAGCTTGTCCAGCCGGGCAAAGAACTCGGCGTCCATGTTAAAGAAGTAACCGATGGATTCTTCCTTGATCTTGTTGGCTTCTTCCAGTTTTACGTTGGCTTCCGCCAGTTGGGCGTTTACCAGTTCCAGTTTTTCGTTGATCTCCTGCTGGCGGGCATGGGCGTCTGTGATCACCTGCTTGGCCACCTGCAGGCGTTTTACCTGCTGCAAAATGATATAGCCAAGTATCAGCAACAGCAAAATAAGTACCGTAACCACCGCGGCATAGCGCATCAACAGGCGGCGCTGGTTCTCTACCATATTGATCTTCTCGCCCTCTATCAGGGGTAAGATGGAGCTGAGTTGCACCTTGCGCTGGCGGGCGCCATAAAAATCTGCATTGCGCACGGCCAGGTCTATGCACAGGGAGGCGTGTTTCACATCCCCTGCCTTAAAGAGCAAAGAGGCCAGGTTGAACACCGCATAGGTCTCCTTGGTGCTGGACGCAATATCCGCAATGGCGGCCTGGATCATCAGGTCCAGGGCGGAGCGGGTATCATTTTTCTCCAGGTAAAAACCGCTCAGCGTAGATGCGGCCAGCGCCACCTGGTGATGGGTAAGGTCTGGCCGCCGGAGCAACTGCTGGAAAAAAGGGGCTGCCTCCGCGGCGTGGCCTTGCTTATAGGCCTTAAGGCCACTATAATAAATATGGTCAAAGCTGCCGGCAGGGTAGTAGTGCAGGGCCGTGTCCAGGTAGCGCGTGCCCCGGGCGTCATAATCTACAGAGTGGTAATTGTCGTAATCATAATTGGCCAGGTCAAAGTAGTAGCGGGCCAGGAGGGTGTAATAATCTGCCTTCAGCGAGTCCGGCGCACCGGCCACGGAAATGGTCTGGAGGGAATCGTAGGTTTCTTTATAGAGGCCGGCGGATAACAGGATGAATACCGTTTTCAGGCGGGCGGCCGTAAGCTGGTCCGGGTTGCCCAGGCGGGCGGCGGATTGCTGCAGGCGGTGCACCCAGGTATAGGCAGAGTCGTAGTTGAATAGTTTGTATTCCTCATACAGCCGGGCGGCGGCCTGGTACTGGGCCGGGGCATCCGTGGCGGCGGCCCATTCCTGCTGGAGCACTCGCAGGTGGGCAACCTTGGCGGCATCGTACTGGTCCGCCTGGCCTATGGTGCGGGTAAGTTTAGTCAGCAGGCTGTCTGCAGCCCGGGTGGCAGGTAGTATGGTAATAAGGAATAACGCGGTGAAGATCCATTTCATAACATGAACAGCCTGCGCGGTGGCAGCGCCGGAAGATACAATTTTTTAGCAAGCAGCAGGGGCAGGACCAAAGCTGCCACCCGGCGTAAAGGGCCGGAAGCACTGGCTTACTGGCCGTAAGGCCCCGGAAATTGTCCTGGAAACCGTCCAAATTTCATTCTATAGAATAAAAATATAATATGTAGTTAATCGATTGATTTTCAATGTGTATATTTCCGGCGATGCTTCTCCAAACCGCATTTTTTCCTTGATTTCGTGTCTAAAATTTGTTTTCCCTTTCCGTGGATTGTTCCTTTGAATTGTTAGCGCGGCGATGGCCCCGCAGTCATTTACCACGTTTTGGATCTCAAATTATAACCTATGCCAGCTTCCACGTATGCACCGGCTTAGTGCCCGTTACACCGTGTCAGTTCCCAGCTTTCCCATTCAATCAAATTCCGTTATGTCGTTATCAAAAACTGCAACAGCATTTCTTACAGGCATCCTGTTCCTGATCTGCCTGATCCCGGCACTGGCCCTGGGGCAGACCCGGGTGACCGGCACCGTGCGCGATGAAGGCGCCCAGCCGGTGATTGCCGCTTCCGTACAGGTGCAGGGCACTACTAAAGGGGTGCTCACAGACACCAAAGGCCAGTTCACCATCGAGGTGCCCAGTGACGCCATCCTGGTGGTCACTTCCCTCGGCTACCAGTCGCAAACCTTCAAGGCCCAGCGCACGCTGGACATTACCCTCAAAGCTGCCAGCACCTCCCTCAATGATGTGGTGGTGATCGGCTATGGTACTTCCCGCCGCAAAGAGGTAACCGGCGCCATTGCCGTGGTAAGCAGCAAGGATTTCCAGAAAGGGAGCATCACCACGCCGGAGCAGCTCATTGCCGGCAAAGTGGCCGGTGTGTCCATCGCGGGCAACAGTGGCTCCCCCGGCGCAGGCAGCACGGTGCGCATCCGTGGCTCCGTGTCGCTCAATGCCAGCAACGATCCGCTGTACGTGGTAGACGGCGTGCCCCTGAATGGCAACAATATTTACGGCGCCTCCAATCCCCTGAGCACCATTAATCCCAATGATATTGAAAGCATGACCGTGCTCAAAGACGCGGCATCCACCGCCATCTACGGCTCCCGCGCCAGCAACGGGGTGATCATCATCACCACCCGCAAAGGCGCCGCCGGCAAGCCGGTCTTCAATTTCAGCACCCAGTATTCCGCGGGCAAGGTGACCAGAGAACTGCCCGTGCTCAGTGCAGACCAGTTCCGCAAGTACGTGACCTCCCTGGATACTGTGGGCCACACGTTTGTAGACATGATGGGCAATGCCAGCACCGACTGGCAAAAGGAGATCTTTCACGCAGCCCAGGGCACAGATAATAACCTGAGCATAAGCGGCTCCCTGAAGCACATGCCTTAC
Organism: Chitinophaga parva; assembly: GCF_003071345.1. NCBI lineage: Bacteria > Pseudomonadati > Bacteroidota > Chitinophagia > Chitinophagales > Chitinophagaceae > Chitinophaga > Chitinophaga parva. The sequence continues at coordinate 1,546,047 of NZ_QCYK01000002.1, forward strand.
CGGGTGTCTGTGGGTTACCTGAACCAGGAAGGCATTGTGAAAACAGACCGCCTGGCCCGCCAGTCGGTAGGCGTGTCCCTCTCGCCCCGCTTTTTCGATGACCACCTGAAAGTGGACGTGAACCTGAAAGGCTCCCTCAGCCAGGCGCGCTTTGCCAACGGTGGCGCCGTGAGCGCTGCTATGTATTTTGATCCCACCCAGCCGGTGCACGCCACCTCGCCCTTTGGTAACTACTATGAGTGGGCTACCATTGAACCGAATGGTGATATCAATCTGAATAAAGTGGCGCCCCGCAATCCCGTGGCCCTGCTGGACCTGTACCGCAATACCAGTAATGTAAGCCGCAGCTATGGTAACGTGCAGTTTGATTACAAATTCCATTTCCTGCCGGAACTGCATGCAAACCTGAACCTGGGCTATGATGTGGCCAAGGGCAGCGGCCATGAAATTGTGCCCGCTTATGCCGCGCAGAACTGGCTGGACACCGGGCGCAATACGCAATACGCCAATAAAGTGAGCAACCAGGTAGCGGAGTTTTACCTGAACTACACGAAGGATCTCAGGTCCATCAAAAGCAATATCAACGTCACCGCGGGGTATGGCTACTACAATAACCTGGAAACGAAGTACAACTTCCCTTTCATCCGCTATAACGGCGATACGGTGCCTAACACGCAACCGAAATATCCATACGACAAACCGCAAACACGGCTGCTCTCTTACTACGGCCGTTTGATCTACACCTTTAACCAGAAGTACATCCTCGCTGCATCGCTGCGTACAGATGGTTCCAGCCGCTTTGGGCCGGACGATCGCTGGGGCCTGTTCCCCTCCGTGGCCCTTACCTGGCGCGTGAACCAGGAGGCTTTCCTGAAAGATGCCAAAGTATTGTCCGACCTGAAATTACGCCTCAGCTACGGGGTGACGGGCAACCAGGATGGCATTGATCCGTATGCTTACCAGGCTAACTATGCATTCAGCGATAATTCATCCAAAGTGCAATTTGGTAACACCTGGTATAACATGGCATCGCCCGCGGCCTATGATGCACACCTGAAGTGGGAGCAAACAGCATCGTCCAACATCGGCCTGGATTACGGCTTCCTGGACAACCGTATTTCCGGCGCCATTGATGTGTACTACAAGAAAACAAAGGACCTGCTGAACGTGATCCCCATTCCCGCGGGCTCTAACTTCAACAGCGTGATCCTCACCAACGTGGGCAACGTGACCAACAAAGGCGCGGAGTTTTCCATCAATGCAAGCCCCATCCGCACAAAGCATGTGCAGTGGAACATTGGCTTCAACGTGGCTTACAATGACAACACCATCACGAACCTTACCGCGGTGAATGATCCTTCTTTCCATGGTACGGCCAATGCGAACGGCATCCAGATCAACTCCGTAGGTTACCAGATCAACGCATTCTACGTGTACAGGCAATTGTATGATAAAGCAGGCAAGCCCATTGAAGGCGTGTTTGAAGACCTGAACCACGATGGGGTGATCAACCAGGACGACCTGTATCATTATAAATCACCCAACGCCCGCTACATCTATGGCTTCTCCACAGACCTCACGGTAGACCGCTGGTCGCTCAATACAGTGCTGCGTGCCAATACCGGCAACTACATGTACAACGGCCTGCAGGTAGGCTCCATCCAGGCCAATAGCCTGAACCCGTTGGGTTACCTGGCAAACAGCCTGGATAATGTACTGTACACCGGTTTTGTGAATGGGCAGAAACTGTCTGACTACTACGTGCAGAACGCATCTTTCCTGCGTATGGACAACCTGGGCATTGGCTATGATGCAGGTGCTGTGTTCAACAGGAAAGTGGGCCTGCGCCTCAATGCCAATGTGCAGAACGTGTTTGTGATCACGAAATACAAGGGCCAGGACCCGGAGCTGATAGGCGGTTCCGGCGCAGGGATGGACTTCACCGTGTATCCGCGCCCGCGCACGTACTCCATTGGCGCTAACCTGCGGTTCTGATTTTTTTACTTAAAGTAATTCTTCGCATATGAAAAAGCGGATCATACAATATTTCCTTATCCTGGGTGCCCTGTACCTTACCGGCTGCGCTAAGGACTTAAACCTCCAGCCGGTTAACTCGAATACTGCTGATAAACAATATAGCACCGCGCAGGGCTACAAGGAAGTGCTGGCAAAAGTGTATGGCGGCTATTCCCTGGTGAGCAGCACCGGCGTGGGCAACTCGGATATCTCCGTGCCGGGCCTGGGCAGCGACAAAGGCCCGTCTGATTTTCTGCGCGCGCTCTTCAATGTAAATGAACTGACCACGGATGAAGCAGTATGCGCCTGGAACGATGCAGACCTGCAAAGCCTGCACAACCTGAACTGGGCATCGTCTAACCTGTATGTGAACCTGCTCTATGCGCGCAGCCTGTTCCAGATCACGGTGTGCAATGAACTGATCCGCGAATCCAGTGATGAGAAGATCACTGCCCGTGGCTTTACCGGCGCCGATGCGGACAACATCCGCCACTACCGCGCAGAAGCCCGCTTCCTGCGTGCCTACCAGTACTGGGTGCTGATGGATGTATACGGCAACCCGCCTTTTGTTACGGATAAAGATCCTATTGGTAAATTCATTCCACCCCAGATCACACGGGCAGACCTTTTCACTTACATTGAAACGGAGCTGAAAGCCATTGACGCAGACCTGGTGCCGGCCCGGCAGAATGAGTATGCACGGGCAGACCAGGCCGCGGCCTGGGCATTGCTGGCCAGGATGTACCTCAATGCAGCCGTGTACACCGGCCAGGAACATTATACGGATGCCATTGCCTATGCCAATAAAGTGATCAGCGCCGGTTACAAACTGGTGCCCAAATACGCCAGTCTTTTCCAGGCAGACAATAACCTGCCGGCCAATACGGAAGTGATCCTGCCCATTGCGTACGATGCCAGTAATTCCGGCAACTACGGCGGCACCACGTTCCTCATTTGCTCCGCCCACACGGCAGATGCGGCAGAATGCAAGGCTGCCGGCATACCCGGTGGTGGCTGGCTGGGCAACCGTACCACGGAAAAGATCCCCCAGCTTTTTGCAGACCAATCCGGAAAAACCGACGCCCGTGCCATGTTCCAGGGCGATAAGCAGGCCATTGACAACGTGCTCACTTTCACTGACGGATGGCGGGTAAATAAGTTTTCCAACATTGCTTCCGATGGCACTATACCTTACTCCCCCAACGGGGTGCTGGTAAATACCGACTTCCCGCTTTTCCGCCTGGCAGAGATGTACCTCATTTATGCAGAAGCCGTGAAAAGAGGCGGTGCAGGCGGCGATGCGGCTACGGCACTGCTGTACATGAACAAACTGCGGGAGCGTGCCTATGGCAATGCCAACGGTAATTTTACCAGCTTTACAGTAGATGATGTGCTCAGTGAAAGGGGCCGTGAAATGTGCTGGGAAATGTGCCGCCGTACGGACCTGATCCGCTTTGGCAAATTTACCGGCAGCACTTACCTGTGGCCGTGGAAAGGCGGGGTAAAAGCTGGTGCCGGGGTGGATGCGCGTTTCAATTTGCTGCCCATCCCATCATCTGAGATCATTGCCAACCCGCACCTGCATCAAAACCAGGGTTACTAATTCTTCCTGATCCTTAAACTGCTCTTATGCGTTTTATAAAATATAACTGCCTTGCCATACTGGCCACCGGCCTGCTGCTGGGCGCCTGTAAAAAAGAAGGTGCCCTCCTGCAGGTAGATGCCTCCAAAGCCTCCACCAGCCTTACTTCCAATGTGCAGTCGGTAACCTTCACTGCCGATAATGATGCGGATACCGTGCTCACTTTTTCATGGGCGCCCGTAACCTATGGAGCGGCACAGCCCACCGTCACCTACACCCTGCAACTGGACAATCCTGCAGATACGGCCACCGGCTGGACCAAAGCCCGGAGCTTCCCGGCGGGCAATAACATTACCAGCTACGGCTTTAAAGGCGCAGCGCTGAACCAGTTGCTCAATGATATGGGCTTCCTGCCGGACAATGCCAGCCAGCTGGCCGTGCGCCTGAAAGTAGATGTGCAGCAATATAACGGTGTGGCCTCTACGGTGCCCAGTGTGTATTCCAACGCCACGGCCGTGAAAGTAACACCTTATGCACTGACCCTCTGGGTGCCGGGCGCCTACCAGGGCTGGAACCCGGGCGCAGCGCCGGTAATAGGGCAATTGCACAATACCACCGGCCGCTTTGAAGGCTACGTGCATATTACCGGAGCGGACATGCATTTCAAATTTACCAGCAAGCCGGATTGGAACCATACCAATTATGGTTACGGCGGGGATGGCATCCTTTCCACCGATGGCCTGGCAGACGGGCTGCAGGTGCCGGCTGCCGGTTATTACGAGCTGTATGCGGATGTAAATTCTTTGACCTGGAAATACCAGCAAACCACCTGGGGCATTATTGGCGATGCCAGCCCCGGTGGATGGGATAATGACACGCCCCTGAGCTATGACCCGGACAAGCAGGTGTGGACGGCTACAGTGGCCATGAAGACGGCCGGCTCTTTCAAATTCCGCGCAAACAAGGCATGGGCGCTGGATTTTGGGATAGATGCCAATGGCAACCTGCAATACGCGGATAACCCGCTGATAGGCGGTACTTCCGGCCTTAACAACCTTACCGTGCCGGAAGATGGTACCTACAAATTTACGCTGGACCTGCACCTACCAGGTAAATATACCTACACGGCCGTAAAACAATAAGCGACTAAGAAAAAGCGAAGATGAGAATGAACTTGTTGAACCTAATGCTGCTGCTGCTCCTGGCATGTTCCAAAGGCGGCCAGGCCCCCGCTGCGCCTGCGCCCCCGGTAACGCCACCCACGCAGCCCGTGGAAACCACGCCCGATCAATACGGCACGCCCTTCAATAAAGTGCCCGATGCCGCCGATGCGGTGATCTACCAGGTGAATATGCGCGCCTTCAGCGCCGCCGGTGATCTCAGGGGCGTGCAACAACGCCTGGACTCCATCAGGGCCCTGGGCGTAAATGTGGTGTACCTGCTGCCGGTATACCCGGTAGGGGTACTGAAATCGGTGAACTCACCCTACTGCATTAAGGATTTTAACAGTGTGGCGCCGGAATTTGGCACCCTGGATGATCTGCGTGCCCTGGTGGAGGACGCCCATCAGCACGGCATGGCCGTGATCCTGGACTGGGTGGCAGACCATACGGCCTGGGACCATCCCTGGATCACCGCACATAAAGACTGGTACCAGCAGGATGGTGGCGGCAACATCATAGCCCCACCTGGCACGGGTTGGAACGATGTGGCAGCGCTTAATTACAAAAGCACAGACCTGCGCAAGGCCATGATCAAAGCCATGCAAAGCTGGATCTACACCGCCAATGTAGACGGCTACCGCTGCGATGCCGCTGATTTTGTGCCCCACGATTTCTGGGTGCAGGCCATTGATTCGCTGCAAAAGATCACCACGCACAAGCTGCTGCTGTATGCGGAAGGTACGCGCAAAGACCAGTTCCAGGCGGGCTTCCAGCTGGAGTATGGCATGGGTTTTTACTATACACTGAAAGATAAAGTGTTTGGAGCCGGCGCTTCGGTGAAGCTGATAGACAGTGTAAATAACGCAGAGTACAGCGGCGCGTTGCCGTTGTCGCAGGTAGTGCGCTATACATCCAACCATGATGTGAACAGTTCCGACGGTACACCGCTGGAGCTGTTTGGCGGCAGGCAGGGCTCACTGGCAGTGTTCACCGTGGCGGCGCTGATGAAGAGTGTGCCCATGCTTTACAATGGGCAGGAGATAGGTTGTACCCAGCGCCTCACGTATTTTAATAACAGCACGCCCATAGACTGGACGCCGGCGCCGGATATTACGGCGGCGTACAAAGCCATCCTTGCTTTCCGCAGTGGCAGCAATGCCGTGAAAACCGGTGCGCTGGCCAGTTACAGCAGTGATGATGTGTGCGTGTTCACCAAAACAGCTGGCAGCAAACAGGTGCTGGTGATGGCTAACCTCCGTAATAAAACAGTGACCTATAACCTGCCGGCAGCAATCGCGCCTACGGGCTGGCGCAATGCCTTCGATGGCAGTACCGCTACCCTGGCTGCCGCTGTGGCATTACAACCTTATGAGTACCGGGTGCTGCGTAATGACTGATTACCGGCTTTCATTGCCAGCCTAATTACCCCGGGACTGTATCCCACGCCGGGCGGGCTTGTCTTGCACGTGGTAAAAGTTGGTATGGGCAGGTCCGCCACCTGGCAGGGATAAGAATGATTTTCACAACTACTACACCAAAAGAAAGGGCTACATCATATGTTGATGCAGCCCTTTTTATGAATGCCTGCCATGTCTCTTGCTGGTATAACGCCCTTCCTTGAAGGCGTTGCGGAGCGGTTTAGGAATAAGTCCTTAATAAAATACCCTCCGGCCCCGTACGATCAGCTTGCGGGTGCCCATGGGCGATTGATAACGGTTCTTTTTTTCCTGCTGTGCGGCATAGTAAGCCAGGATAGCGTCGGCAGATAAAGTACCTAGTGTTACCCTATGATCCGGCTGTTCCAGCACGTACAGTTCTTTTACTTTATGCTGGCCCATTAACGCTGCTGCCTGTGCAATACTGGCGCCTGCGGCAATGGTGATCATATCATCGCCTGCCGCACGGGGAGGAGCCGGCTGGAAGATATCACGCACGTACGCATTTTCCAGCACATCTGGTGTATAGGCATCGGGTGTGCGCACGCCACGGCGTAATATTTTTTCCGTCATGATGCTGCCTTTCATCAGGAAGAAAGACACGAAGTAAGCCGCGATACACGCTGCCAGCAAAGGTTGCAGCCCATGATGCTGACCGGTGGTCTCCAAGGAAAAGATGATGGCCGTGAGCACCGCGCGGGATGCGCCGGCAAACATGGCGGCCATGCCAATGAGGGCACACGTGGCCACATCAATTTCTGCGGTGGGGAAGAAGTGGAGTACACCCACCCCCAGCAGTGCACCCAGCGCACCACCAATCGTGAATAAGGGCGCCAGCGTACCACCGGAAGTGCCGCTGCCCAGGGCTATGACCCAGGAAATGTACTTGAGCAGGCATAGGGATAATAACATAGTGAGGGCCATGTTGCCGGTAAGCAGGTGCTGGATATTATCGTACCCTACACCCATGGTAAAGGGGGCAAAGTAACCCACTACCCCTACCGCTACCGCGCCAATAGCGGGCCACCACATCCAGTGGATGGGCAGTTTCTCAAAGAGGTCTTCCACCGCGTATACAGATTTGGACACCAGGGAAGCGATCACACCGATCAATATACCCAGGGCGGCATACAACAGCAGGCCACTGTTTGTAGCGACGGGAATATCCGGCATGGCAAATACGGGCGTAGAACCAAAGAGGGCAATGTGCATGCCCGCACCGGTGATGCACGCCAGGGCTACCGGGATGATGGACCGGGGGGAAAATTCAAATAATAACAGTTCTATAGCCAGGAGCACGGCGGCCAGGGGACTGCCAAAGATGGCGGACATACCCGCGCAGGCACCGGCTGCCAGCATGATCTTACGCTCGCTGGAAGATATATGCATCCATTGTCCGCTGAAGGAGCCCAGCGCGCCGCCGGTGGCAATGATGGGACCTTCTGCGCCGAAGGGACCACCAGTGCCTATGGAAATAGCGGCAGACAAGGGTTTAAGGATGGCAATGATGGGAGGGATACGGCTTTCGTCGAGGATGATCTTTTCCATGGCCTCGGGAATACCATGCCCCCGGATGGCGGGCGAGCCGTAGCGGGCCATGATGCCTACTATCACGCTGCCAATGATGGGAACAAAGACGACGAACCAGCCCCAGTGGTGGCCGGCAGGCGAGGCTTCTTCAAAAGAAACACGGCCATAAAACGAAAGGTTGGTCACAAAGTTAATGAGGTACACCAGTACACGGGCCACCACGCCGATGAGCAGGGCATTGAAAATTGCCTGCAGGCTGAGGTAGAACACCCGCTTATTGATCATAGCGCCAGGTATAGGGGGCACAGTAACCTCCCGCTGTTTCAGCGAGGGAGCAATCGGTATCCGGTCTGCGTCGTTCATTTTCTAAATATTGCGTAGGTAATGTTTATGATCACAAAACTACGGTAAAATAGATTAAAACATTGCTTAAATAATATTTTATAAGCAAGGCCAGGCCGATGGAAAAGTCGTAATATTGCGCATGCAAGGAACCGATTGCAATATTGAAAGCTGTTTTTTATGCCAGTCCTGCATACCGGCCTGGCGGGCGGCCATTGCGGCTAGTAAGCAAACGCTGGCATTCCGTAAAGGGGAAGTGATCTTCCGCGAGGGGGATAAAGTGCAGGGCATCTTCTTTCTATATGAAGGGGCCGTAAAGGTGCACCAGTCCTGGGAAGAGCAGAAAGAACTCATCCTGCGCTTTGCCACCGCCGGCGATGTGATAGGCCTGCGCGGCATTGGCGATACCTACCCGGTAACGGCCACCGCGCTGGATGATACCAGGCTTTGTTTTATTGATAACGTCTTTTATGAAGCCTCCCTGCAAACCAATCCTTCCCTTACGTATAAAATGATGCAGCGCTATGCACTGGAACTGCAACAGGCAGAGCTGCGCATGCGCAACCTGGCGCATATGGAGGTAAAAGGCCGCATTGCGGCTGCCCTGCTGGACCTGAAACAGGTCTTTGGCCTGGATAAGGAAAAATACATTGCCCTGGCGGTGACCCGCCAGGATATTGCGTCATACGCCGGTGCGGCGTATGAAACGGTGTTCAAGTTCTTCGTGGAGCTTACTAACGAAAATATCATTGCCACCAGCGGCAAGCACATTAAGATCCTGAACGAAACGGCGCTGAAAAATTATGTGAAGCAGCCCGGGAAGGGTGCCTGATCTCTTGCCTTATAATAGCCTGTCCTTAGTACTGCATCAGGCCTGCAAGTTTATAGCAACTCATCTTTTAACACCCGCACCGTTACCAGCAGCTGGCCGGTATGGCGCATGGTATGCTCCGCCGCATGGAAGAGCAGCCCCATGACCGTGCTGGGGAGCGCACGGCGCCCTACGTTCCTGAAATCCTCCAGGGTGGCTGGATCCGTGGTTTGCAGTTGCGCCAGCATCAGGTCTACCTGGCGACTGAAGTTTTCCGTGAGCACCCTGGCCGTGAGGGCTGCGTCTTCTTTGCCTTCCTGGCCCAGGACCTCCAGCTGGGCAGGAGAGAGCTGCTCTGCCCGCGCATAAGAAGCCAGCCGGTCCAGCACTCCGCGCAGGTGCTGCAGGTGGAACGCCGGGGAGGCCAACCCCGCGGGGCGCTTCCACAGCAGTTCCGGCGGGAAGTCCGTCATCAGTTGCTGTACTTCTTCCCGGGCCTGCAGCAGGGCATGGGCCACAGGTTGCAGCAATCCGGGTATGCCGGCCACCGGGCCGCGCATCCAGTATTCGGGGAGGGGAGGTGTTGTGCTCATACCTTTAAAATACTAAAAGCCACCGGCTTCCGCAAGATTCCCCAAAAATGTTAGTTATGTATTATAAATGTATACTATATTTGGAGTGATTTTATCCCAATTATTCCAGCTACCGTATGCGCGTTAAGCCCTTTCTTCTACAACTGGCCTTTGTCCTGGCCAGCGCCACGCATGCCTGGGCGGCAGACGACCAGACCAACGTTTCCATCAGTGCACAGCAGGAAACCTACACCTTTACCAAAGGCGGTAAGGAGCATCCCGTAACCGTGCAGGAGCTCCTGCATACCACTTACAAATGCAATGAGTTCCGCACCAGTATACCCATCGTGGCGTTTTATAACGACCAGGTGGCCATGGGCGATGTGCGTGCCTGGGTGGATGGCAGCCGGGTAAAAGGCCTCCGGCCCAATTTTTCTTTATACGAGGTGGACGATATTTTTTATTCTGATGCCAGGGTATGCACCTTCTCCCTGCCCCTTACCAAAGCAGGTACGGAAAGTGAAACGGAGATGGAAATGACGGTACTGGACCCGCGTTATTTCAATACTGTGTATTTCAGTGAGCCTTATGCCGTGGGTAAAAAGGAAATAAAAATGGTGGTGCCCCGCTGGATGAAGGCCACCATCAAAGAGCTCAATTTTAATGGCTTCCAGATCAGCAAACAGGTGAGCTATGATGCCAGGGCAGATGCCGATGTATACGTGTACACTGCAACTAACCTGCCGGCCATGGCACGGGAAAAGCGCTGCCCCGGCCCTTCTTACCTGTATCCCCATTTGCTGGTCATGAGCCAGTCTGCCACCATGGATGGTAATACCCTGCAATACCTGGGCACTGTAGACGGGCTGTATGCCTGGTATCATGGCCTGGTAAAACAGGTCAGCAATGATGAAGCCGTGATGAAAACCAAAGCCACGGAGATCACGAAAGGTATCACCGGCGATAGTGCCCGCATTGGCGCGGTGTACAACTGGGTACAGGACAATATCCGCTACATTGCGTATGAAGATGGCATTGCCGGCTTTAAACCGGAAGCCGCGCAAAATGTATTGCAACATAAATACGGCGACTGTAAAGGCATGGCCAATCTCACCTGCCAGCTGCTGAAGGCATTGGGCTACGATGCCCGCCTGTGCTGGATAGGCACGGATCATATTGCTTACGATTATTCATTGCCCACATTGGCAGTGGACAATCATATGATCTGCGCGGTGAACCTGAATGGCAAACGCTATTTCCTGGATGCCACGGAGTCCTACATTGGCATGAATAAATACGCGCAGCGCATACAGGGGCGCCAGGTACTCATAGAGGATGGCGATCATTACATCCTGGACCACGTGCCTACCCGCGATGTACAGCAGAATGTTTCTTATGAAAAGCGCGCCCTGAAAATAGCCGGCACAGACCTTACCGGCAGGGTGGAACACAGCTGGAAAGGGGAAAGCGAAGAAGACCTGCTGGGCAACATCCACGGCCTGCGCTCTGAAAAAGTGAACGACGCCCTGGTGCAATACCTGGCGGAGGCTGATAACAAGTACACCATCAGCAACCTGCAAACCTCGGACCTGAAAAACTGGAATGCAGACCTGGACATCCACTATGACCTGGTGCATAAAGATGCGGTGACCAGCTTTGGGAAAGATATTTACATAGAGCCGGATTTCCGCAAGGAATATAGCGGGATGAGTTTTGATACCACCAGGCGTACACAGGATTTCCTCTTCCCCTACAAGGAAAAAACCGTTACGGAAACTTCCCTGGAAATACCCGCCGGCTATGTGGCCGCGGCCCTGCCCAATAACCTCAGCATAGAGCGCGCCGGTTATACTTTCCGTATTACCTACCGGAAAGATGCCAACCGGATCATTTACTATAAAGAGATCCTGATCCGGAATGTAAAGCTGGCGCGGGACCAGTTCCGCCAGTGGAATGAAGATGTACAGGCCTTGCAAAATACCTATCTGCAGCAGATCACCCTTACCAAACAAGCATAAGCCCTTTTAAAAAGATACCGATGAAATTATTCCGCATTTATAGCCTGGCAGCCGCACTGGTGCTGTGTATAGCCAGTGTGCAGGCCCAGGACCGGATGGACCGCCGGTATGATGAAGACGCGGCTGCCGCGCGCCAGGCCGTGTGGGCCTGGGACCTGCCGGCGTTTAATAAACCGGATTTCAGTAAGATCAGCACCAGGGAATCGCAGGTGATCGTGGCAAAGCATATGGAGGTGCTGGCCACGGGCAAGCAGCGGGGCGACCTCGGCAAAGGTTTTTACTTTATCAAAACGGTGCGCACCATGGTGAAGATCAATGACAAGGCGGCGCTGGACGACTACTCTGAACTGGACTTCCAGAAAAGGACCAATGAATCCGGTTTGTATAGCACCGCTACCGCTAACTATGTGGGCGCCCGTATTATAAAACCGGACGGCACGGTGAAGGAAGTGAATGTGAAAGACGATGCCGTATCTACCAAACAAACCGATTGGGACCGCCGTGCCAAGCTGGCCATCCCGGACCTGCAGGTCGGCGACATCCTGGATTTCTTTGTGCAGTACCAGGCCCGCGGGCCGGTAAGCATTTTTGAACAGCAGGTCTTTGCCATGGGCGATGACTGCCCCATTATGAGCTATTCCATCCACTGCAAAATAGACAATGACTTTGCCATCGTGTACCGCGCGGTGAACGGCGCGCCGGAATTTAAACAGCAGGAAGAAGACGGCTCCATTATGCTGGACCTGCTGGTGCGCAACCTGCCGGCCATGCCTACTACGCTGTGGATGTCGCCCTTCCGCCAGATCCCCCTTATCCGTATGGAGTACCTCTTCAATCCCCGGGGCGGTGATTTTGCAGCAGGCCATGTGTACAAAACCGTGTCTGAGGAAAAGGTGAAAACCGCCGCCCTGCAACGGTTGTCTGAGTTTAAGAAATATGCGGCCAGCGCCTATTTTCCCGAAGTAGGGGAGCTGAAATCCATGATACGCCGCTATGAAAAGCAGCGGGGTAAAGACATTCCGAAGGACAGCCTGTCCGCTTACGTGTATTACGGCATGCGCTACCTGATGCTGTATAAGATCAATACTTTTGACAGCCGCATGGTGGTAGACCGCAGCCGCAACGACTGGCGGGTGAACAATAACAAGTTTGCCATGCTGCTCTCTGAAGCCCTGCACCATTTTGATATTGACTGTGATTTCATTTTTGCTACGTCCCGTTTTGGGCCGGATAGAAGTGAGCTGCTGGATCTGGACGACTATGAATACATCCTGCGCACGCATGAAGCCAAACCGGTGTTCATGAGCGCCGCGGGTATGTTTACCGGCTACGCCGAAATGCGGTACGACCTGGAAGGCGCCGTGGCGCCGGCTTTCTACGGCACCAGCGGCAAAAAGTTTGAGTCGCGCGCGGAGCAGATGACAGCAACACTGCCGGTGAGCACCGCCGCAGAAAATGCGCACCTGGAAAAAATGAAAGTGCAGCTGGATAACAACATGCAGCTGGTAGACATTAAACGCACCGTAACCCTGAAAGGGCACCTGCGCGTGGATGAGCAACGCCAGCTGATGGTATATGAGGATTACAATGAGGCAGAGCGCAAGGCACTGGGCATACCCAATACCTTCATGGAAGAAATGTCCGGCAGCCGCCGTAACAAGGCGCTGATAGACGATTACACCGGCGCTTTTGCAGATGCCCGCAAAGCCGTGAAGGACCAGTTTATGAGCGATATCAAAGGCGATTTTGACAACCCCGTAAAAGAGCTGAAAAGTTACAGCGTGGACAAAATGGGCCTGCGCCACACCGATCCTGATTTTGTGTACAGCTCTGATTTCACCATGGAAGGCCTGGTGAAGCGCGCCGGTAATAATTACATCCTGGATGCCGGGAAGCTTATTGGCTCCCAGCTCACCATCAAACCCTCCCAGCGGGAGCGCAAGGTGGATGTGTACATGCCTTTTGCCCGCACTTACCAGTATGATATAGACCTGCAGGTGCCAAAAGGGTATACCGTGGAAGGGGTGGATAAGCTGAACCGCAAGGTGGACAACGATTGCGGCACGTTCAACGTAACCGCCAGCCAGGCGGGCGATGTGGTGACCCTGCACATCAGCAAGGTGTATAAGAATGCGTTTGAACCGGTGGCCCAATGGGCGGATGTGCTGAAGGTGGTAGACGCCGCCAACGATTTCCAGGGAGAGAAGCTGCTGCTGAAGAAAAGCTAAGCCGCAGTCCAGCGAAAAACCCGGCACAAATTTACCTGCCGGGAAAGTTAAAAAACTCCGCAAGATCCCATAAAAAAACGCTGCCCAGTTTTGCCTGGCAGCGTTTTTATTGCGTGGAATAATCTAATGCGCGACGGAGCCCGATGGATTCGCCTCAAACTTTGCAATGACCTCGATAAGGCCTACAATGTGCGCGTTGAACGCGTCAAGTTCTTCGGCCGGCACCCACAGTTCATTGTGGATGGCACCACCCACGTTCTGCACAGGGTAACGGGCCAGGAAACTGCTATCCACGTCAAACATGGTTACGTAGCCGGCGCCATAGGCAGGCACGTTCCACTCACTGGATATCTGTGCAGCATAGGCTTCGTTCATTACCGGGTAGAAGAAGGGCTGATCCGGGAGCCGCGGTGGAAATTTCGTGTAGCCGGACGCTTTGATCAGTTCAAGTTCCTTTGGACCAACTGGCCGGTACAACGTGGTAAGCGCTTTTGCCATAGTCGTGGATTTGTACCTAAGATAGCAAAAAATCACATTTTGGATGCCGGGTGAAGATACTATCAGTATTTAAGCAGAAAATATTTTTAAAAATGACCGTTATAACATCTTTCAACAGGTTGTATAAAAAAGTAAGGAGTACTGTGCAGATTTGCATTAGCTTCGTATAGCCGGGAGAATCAGTTGCTGCAGCAGGATACACCAGGTGTGAAAATATAACATATAACACCCCCTGGTACATGATGTGTAATCCAAATAATTTCATTACATTAAACCTGCTACAGCATTTACCTATCCAAATAAGAACCAAAAATGACCATTTATGAGCGCAAGCCAATTGCTGAAGTGGGGCGGTTTGTTACTATTAAGCATCGTGGTACAGGCAGGGTGGGCCCAGAAGAAGGGTGCAGCTAAAGACAGTGCCCGGGTGGCAGCGGCCCTGAACGACCACCGTTTTGTCTTTGTGCCCCAGCAAATGATGCCTATGGGCGGGCGGGTACGCCAGGTAACGCCAGACTACACGGTAAAAGTGAGCGGAGATACGCTGAGGTCCTACCTGCCTTATGTGGGCCGTGCATACTCGGCGCCTATAGGGTCTACCACCGGTCCGCTGGACTTTACCACGCCGGTAACCTACATACTGGCCACCCGGAAGAAGGGGGGCTGGCTGGTAACGCTGAAACCTGTAAATTCCCGGGACATCCAGCGGTATGAATTCACCATTTTTGATTCCGGCTCCGCCAGCTTATCTGTGACCAGTACCAACCGGCAGCCCATATCGTACAATGGGTATGTGCAGCCGGTGGGCCAAAAATAAACGGACTGTTTACCAATTTTATCCTTACCCGGGGGCTCCTGCCTGCCCGGTGGCAACAATTTTTTGTCAATTACAATTAATTAACGAGCCAAGTCCAGCGAGACACTAATTTTACCAAACGACCATATTTCTTATATCACTTACCCCTCAACATTAAAACCGTGAAAAGCATAACCCAACAAAAAGTAGCCCGCATTTTTGGCAGTGAAATGGCCGACCTGATAGAGCAACACGCCACGCCAATGACGGTGCCAGCCGAAGAGACCATCATGCTGCCGGATGCCTACGTTAAAGTATTGCCCCTGGTGCTGGACGGATCTATCCGCATTTACCGCGTGGATGAAGAAGGAAAGGAAGTATTCCTGTATTATGTGGAGGCGCTGCAAACCTGTGCCATGTCTGTACTGGCCAGCCTGGGCGGCGACAAAAGCAAGGTAAAGGCGGTCACCGAAACGGAGGTGAAGCTGCTGGCCATTCCCGGCGACCTGGTGGAACGCTGGATGGAAGAGCAGATCTCTTTCCGCCGGTTTATCCTGCACACCTGCGGGCAGAAATTTGATGATCTTTTCCGGGCCATTGATAATCTTGCATTTAAGAAGCTGGACGAGCGCCTGCTGGAGTACATCCGGGAAGCCTGCCGCAACGGTGGTACCAATTTTGTCAGTATGACGCACCAGGAACTGGCCAACGAAATGAACACTTCCCGGGAGGTGGTATCCCGCCTGCTGAAGCAGATGGAGCGGCAAGGCGTGGTGCGCATGGCCAGGAGCCGGATCTCTTTGTTGGAAAGAGTTTAGTCCTGTGTGACTAATGTCACACTAATACTGGGCAAGAACCAGTTATATTTATAGTACCGTATACAACTGTAAAACTTTTGTTTTCCCCCGATACGCCAGCGGCGCGGGCGAAAAGATCCCAATGTTCAATATGCCTGGTGCAGACGAATACAAACAATACACCGATGCAGCACAATTCTCGGAAGCGGATTGGGTAGCAGGCTTGTTGGCGCGCGACAAAAACGTCATCGCCCTCTGCTACGACAAGTACGCCCCCGCATTGTACGGCTATATCCTCAAAACAGTACCCAGCGAACCTGCAGCGGCCAATGTGTTGTCCGCTGCATTTCTCCACATTATTAAGGGCATAGATGATTACCGGCCCTCCGAACTACGCCTCTTCACCTGGATGCTGCGGATCACCCACTGGGAAATGATCCGGCAAACCGGGGAAGGCCTTGAACTGCCGGCGGGCATAGTACACCGGCTGCCGGAAGGCAATGGGAGAAGAACGGGGTGATGCGGTAACTACGTATAATGGTTAGCGTTAGTCACTGCGTTACCGCTTAAAAACTACCAATGGTTTGGTAGCAAACAGATTAGCTGGTTTGTTGATCCTGTGCATTTAGTTTCCTGCAATTGTATGGGTTTGGGCTTGTTGTATAAAACAGTAGTCCACCTGCCTGCTGATTTCCAGCCCCTGGAAATGGTGGTGCCCAGAAATAAAAAAGCCAACAAAACCGCCTTTCGCTTTTTGTTGGCCTCTCCTCCGGATGTGGTGCTTCGCAGCCATTCAACCTAATGTTTTAACGCATCGATCCGGGATTGTCCCGTGATCACCTGTGCCTTCAGGTCATTGAGCAGGGTATACAAACCAAAGTAGGTCCGGTTCACATACAGGGAATGCCGGCTGCCCCGGGCCACCTTGCTCTCTTTCAGTTCCTTCAGGTTAGATAAATATTCTACGTAGTCATACATTTCCCGGAAATAGGCATCATTCCCAAAATCAAAATGCTCCTGGCGGAAGGGAATGGTCAGCAGGTCTATCAGGTGCTGGAACAGGCCGGAGTAGAACACAATATCCTGCTCCGTATCATTGTCATGGATCATTTCCAGTGCACGGTACACGCGGCGCCGTTTGGTTTCATCCTTCAGCGTTTCCGGGTCTGTGAGCAGGAAATAATTGATGTAGAAATCCTCCGGTATCTCTTTCACACAACCAAAATCAAAAATGCCCAGGCGCCCGTCCGGCTGCATCAGGAAGTTGCCGGGGTGCGGGTCTGCATGTACTTTGCGCAGGCTATGCATCTGGAACTGGTAAAAGTCCCACAGGGCCTGGCCAATCTTATTACGTACTTCCTGGCTGGGATGGGTGTGCAGGAATTCTTTTAAATGCTTACCCGGCAGCCAGTCCATGGTGATGATACGGCCGGAAGAAAGCGCGGGATAATATTCCGGGAACACCAGGTTGGGAATGTGCGCGCACCGGGCAGAAAGTTCCATGGAACGTTCCAGTTCCAGGTGATAGTCCGTTTCTTCCAGCAGCTTGCTTTCTATCTCTTCAAAATACTGGTCCATATCCACTTCACTGAGACCCGCTATGCGCATGGCAAAGGGCTTGATCAGGCGCAGGTCCGACTTTACGCTGTGCGCTACGCCGGGATACTGGATCTTCACTGCCAGGGTTTTGCCATCCAGCGTAGCCTTGTGTACCTGCCCGATGGACGCAGCATTGCTGGCCTTGAGCTCAAAACTGTCGAACAAGGCGGAGGGCGATTTGCCCAGGGTTTTCTGGAAAGTGTTCACCACCAGCGGACCGGAAAGGGGCGGGGCGCTGTATTGCGACATCGCAAATTTATCGGTGTAGGCCTTGGGCAGCAGGCCCTTGTCCATACTGAGCATCTGTGCGGCTTTCAGGGCACTGCCTTTCAGGTTGCTGAGGGTGTTATAGATGTCTTCCGCATTGTCTTCATGCAGGGCCTCCTTGGTAGTGGAGGGATCCATGAGCTTGCGGGTGTAGTGTTTGATATAATTGCCGCCCACTTTGAGGCCGGTGCTTACAAAGCGGCTGGCGCGTTCTACTTTGGAGGTAGGTATGCTGGATTGTTCTTTCATAAATCAGGTCGTTGCCGGGATGCCCGGCTGGCAAAGGTCACATAAAACAATAAAGCGGGCTGGCGGGCATCAGTGTTTGCCGGCCAGGATAAATTTTCCAAAATCCAGGAGGCTGTCCAGCGTGCTGGTGCCGATCAGCTGGAAACTGAGGGTTACCGCTTTTTCAATGGCGGCATCGGTCATTTCAAAACGGTCGCTGGTATCGTCCAGCCAGTATTTCAGGACAAACAGGGCCTGCAGCCAGAAGCCGTGCACGTATTTGTCAGAAATGTATTTGCGTTCCTGGATCTCGTTGGTGGCATAGCCGGTTTTGATGATGTCCGCCGCAAATTCCTTGAAGGCCTTGCGGAACAGGTCCAGCTGGTCGTACTGCATAATGGGCAGCTTAATGCGGCGCTCCTGTTGCAGCAGGTAACTGCGGTTATCCTTCAGGTTTTGCACCCAGAGGAAGTAGAAGGCCAGCAGCTTTTCGGAAGCACTGTACTGCTGGTAGGTTTCGTCTGCCTGCAACTGGGCTACCGTATCATTAAAAATGGCCAGCCAGATGTCTTTTTCAATGGCTTCCAGCGAGGTGTACTGGTCGTAGAACTCAGACTCCGGGATGCCCAGGCTTTTGGTGAGGGCGTACACGGAAACGGGCGCTTTGCCGTTCTCCAGCCAATACATTTTATATGCATCGCGAATTTCTTTTTTTTCCATAAAAATCGTTTTGTGGGTGAGGACCGGGTTAAGTACAGGGGACGCTACAAAGCTAAGGCTGTTTTGGTTACCGCGATGTTAAAAAAGGCGGATTTTTGCCCCCGGGAAAACATGATAAAAAGCAGGATTCCCGCATAAAAAAGTGGGCCGGGAAATGGCCCGCTCCTGCAACCCAGGAACAGCCCGGGAGATCATTTTCCTTTGGCCCAGGCGGGAAAAGATGCCCGTAGGGGCTACCTGGTTTTTAGCCACGTGCCAAACAAAAAAGCCAGCTGCTTTCCGGGGAAAACTGGCTGGCTGTATGGTCGGAGGATGATGCTTTAATTCATGGCGCCTGCACCGTTCACTACTTTTTTAGCAAAGCGGCTGGCGCGGCGTGCGTGTTTATTGAGCCGGGCGCGGGCATCGTCTGCCGCATCCACGGCTTCATCCAGTGCGTCTGCATTTTTGGCCAGGTAAATGATTACGCCTGCTGCGGCAGCTCCTACGACAAGTGATGCAAGAAGGATCTTTTTCATGGTCTATCGTTTTTGATGAAATGAATGCTTGTGTTTACAATACCGGTACAAGTGCTATGCCAAGGCTTTTCCGACCTATGTTAAATCCGCGCCTTACAGGCTCATGAATTCCGTTATGAATTCCGGGTATTTACGGCTATCTTGGCGTATTCTAAGTTTCTATTCTCGCTAACGTATGAAGACATCCCAAACCGTCCTGGGCATAGACCTGGGAGGTACCAATGTTCGCGCCGGCATTGTAGCACCTGCGCAGGAATTGCAGATCGTTTCCACCCGCATCCGGGCCAGTGGCACGGAACAGGAGGTGCTGGAAGATATTTACCAGGTGGCAGACCAGTTTATGCACAAAGGGGTCACCCATATTGGCATTGGTGTGCCCAGTGTGGTGGATGTGGAGCAGGGCATTGTGTATGATGTGGCCAATATTGCATCCTGGAAAGAGGTGCCGCTGAAAGCCTTGATGGAAGCGCGTTACAAGGTGCCCGTGCTGGTTAATAACGACGCTAATTGCTTTGTGCTGGGCGAAAAATATTTCGGGCAGGCTAAGGGTGTGCACTCCATCGTGGGGCTGGCCATTGGCACCGGCATGGGCGCCGGCATCGTGGTAAAGGACAAGCTGTTTTCCGGCAGTAACTGCGGGGCCGGCGAGTTTGGAATGGTGGAATACCTGGACCAGATCGTTGAATACTATGCCAGTGGCCAGTTTTTCCGCAACGTGTACAAGGAGGGTGGGGAAGTTTTCTTTGAAAGGGCCCGCCAGGGCGATGCGCAGGCACTGGCTGCCTTTGCGGAGCTGGGTACCCATATTGGCAACGCCATGAAGACGATCCTTTATACCTATGATCCCGAAATGATCATCCTGGGTGGTTCTATTGCACAAACCTACGATTTCTTCCAGGAAACCATGTGGGCACGCATCCGTACCCTGCAATTTACCAGGACGGTAGAGCGGCTACAGGTCAGGGTTTCCGGCTTAAAACATGCTAATTTGCTGGGCGCTGCCAGCCTGTGGATGGATGCTGCCTTGTAAAGGTAAGCAGCGCGGCATCTGTCCGCTAATTTGCCGGGCACTGCCAGCTTGTGGATGGTGCACTTAATTTACCTGGTGCCGCCAGTCTGCGGGCAGCTGCTGCCCTGCGGGCGTAAGCGCCCGTAACACGGCATCTATCAGCACTTCTATGCGCTGTAATTGCTGGGGAGAATAGTGGATGTACGCCAGGCGGAAAAACTCCTGCCAGGTAAGGGTAGCACCCTCGTGGGAAAGCGTGGAGCCGTCCCGGAACTGGATAAACAGCCGGTTGAACCCCGTCAGCAATTCATAATCACCCTTCATCTGCAGCAGCAGCTTGTGCAGGGGCGGGCAGGGCAGGTGGGCGGCGTGCGGCGCGCGTGCCTGCTGGTAAGCATTCTCCAGCAACACGTAGCTGATCAGCGACGCGGGTAATTTCAGGTAGGCGGCCAGGTAGTCCGTGGTCGTCTTGTCAGGAAGCGGGAGCGGGGGGCAGGTTGTTTTCACACTTATTGGTTTAAAGAAAGTAATGCAATCGGGGCACGCTGGTGCAAACGTGCGCTGTGTATATGAACATGCCAGGAACAATTTTCTACTAAGCAGGAGCTATCTATTGGTACACGCTGGTGGCTCACTCAGATAAGTGATATGGAAAATTTTTGGATGGATGATGGTATCGTGATAAGGACCTTCCCGGGAAAACAACTCCGCTAAGGACGAGAATTTCTCATCCAGGCTGGTTAATTTTTAGTTAACAGGACTTAAATCAAGGGTTATTTTGAGTGAATTTTTTACAAAATGAGGCAACTGGGCCAGCCGGTGCTAAAAAGGCTGGCGATTTGAACGGATAATTACACGTATCAGTTAAACGACTGCCGGAATTCCACGGGAGACTGTTGTGTCTTTGTTTTGAAAAGTTTGCTGAAGGATTGGGGATGCTCAAAGCCCAGTGCATAGGCTATTTCAGCCACGGAGCGGGTAGTGGTGGAGAGTTGTTCTTTTGCCTTTTCAATCAGCTTGTCGTGGATGTGCTGCTGGGTACTTTGCCCGGTAAGTGATTTTAGCAGGCCACTTAAATAGTTAGGCGATACATGCAGCTCCCGCGCCACGTATTGCACGGTGGGCAGGCCCTTGCGCGCCAGGTCGTCATCGTTGAAATAGGCCGTGAGCAAGGCTTCCAGCTTATCCAGGGTTTGATGGTTGCTGATCCGGCGGGTAATGAACTGGCGGTGGTAAAAGCGCTCCGCGTAATGCAGCAGCAGCTCCAGTTGGGAAATAATAATGCCCTGGCTGAATTTGTCGATGTTGGCGTGATATTCCTGCGCAATGTTGTGCACCAGGTTTACCACGGTCTGTTCCTCTTTGTCAGAAAGAAAGAGGGCTTCATGCACGGCGTAGTCAAAATATTCATACTGGCGGATCTGTTTTGCCAGGGGGGTATTCCATAGAAAGTCGGGATGTACGAGCACCAGCCAGCCTTCATGTTTTACATCTGCCGGCGCCTCAATGGCATACACCTGCCCCGGCGATACAAAGAACATAATGCCTTCATCAAAGTCATACACCTGCTGCCCGTAGCGCATTTTGGTACGGGGGCTTCTTTTCAGGGCAATGGAGTAAAACGTTTGCACATAGTTGGTTTCCAGGTCTTCCTGCCTCCACCGGATATCTTCAAAATTAATGACGCTGATCAGCGGGTGCTCCGGTTTGGGGAGCAGCCGTATCTGGTGATATTCCGTGATTGTTTTGATCTGTCGCAGTTTCATAAGGCCATATTCCAATTGTAAAAGTACCATGCGGCGCAGGTAAAAATGTAGCCGGATCTCCCGGGTTTGTAGCCTTTTCTATTTGTACAGCACTTGTTCTGCGGTGTAGTAGGTTTTGCGGCCGCCGTTGGTCTGGATCTCTATTTCTGAGCCGCCAGGGCTGGTGGTTTGCCTGGCATTGTGGATCTTAAAGAAATCCCGTACCTCGCCGGCAATAATGTCCGGGTGGGTTTTGAGGATCGTTTTTTCTGATTGGGTGAGCACTGTTTTAATGGAGTGCTGCAGGTCCTTGATCTTATCCGCTGGTATTTTGCCACCCACGGAAAATGGCGATATGCCCGCGTCCCAGAGTATCTCATCTGCATATGCATTGCCAATGCCACGGATCACGTGCTGGTCCAGCAGGATGTTCTTGATGCTGCTGCGCGTGCCTTCCAGCTTGCTTTTCAGGTAATCCAGGGTAAGCTCCAGCGCATCGGGCACATCGGGTTCTTCAGGATTGAGGGTGGGCAGGGCGGCGCCCATAAAATCCGTCATGGCCAGGCTGCTGCCGTCTTTAAAGTGCAGCTCCAGTACGGTGCCTTTTTCGTGCAGTGCTTCGTTAGAAAAATGCAGGCGGCCCCGCAGCATGAGGTGCAGCCCCAGTACATCTCCCTTTGAAAAGGCAATGCGTAGTTCCTTGCCACTGCGGTACACTTTGCTCACTTTCTGGCCGTGCAGTGTTTCCTGCATGGTCTTTTCAGCGCTGTGCGCTTTTTTAGATGGCACTATTACTTTTTCTACCTGCTTACCTGCCAGGAGCTTTTGCAGGTTATGACTGAATGCTTGCAGATCGGGTAGTTCCGGCATGACTGAATGATTAAAGGTGAATGGTTTGGGTGCATGGTAAACAGACCATGCAGCAATGCTACAACAATCCGGCCATCTCACCATTCACCAATGCATAGACCTGCCTCCTGGCCCGCCTGCCTCCGGCATAGCAAATCTTTCCTTGTAGTCATGCTCCGGGGTACCACAAGCATGCATATTTATGGTAAAGGTGATCAGGCAGGCGATCTACGCCGGTAAAACTTTCTTCATGCGATGAGGGCCTGTGAAGTTATATACGGGAAAAAGACAAATGCCGGGCCAGCAGGAAGCCCGGGTTGAGGAAGGCTGTGGCAAAAGAACAGGGCTGCCGGTGTGGCAGCCCTGTAAAATCAGGTGTTAGAGGGGCGGTATCCTTTAACGGATGTAATGTTAAGAAATTGTACGCTCGCCCCTTTAAAATTTTGACAAACGACTGTAATCGCCGTATGAACAGCCAATTATTGCTTTGTTTCGAGCAATTTGAAGAACTGATCCAGCTGTGGCAGGATCACAATGCGGGTGCGGCGGTTGGCAGCACGGCCCTCGGGAGTGTCGTTGCTGGCTACAGATACATACTCACTGCGGCCGGCGGCGGTGATACGGGCCGGGTCCATTTTGTAGTCGTTCTGCAGGATGCGGGTTACCGCGGTAGCACGTTTCACACTCAGGTCCCAGTTGTCCAGCAGTACGCCATTGTGGTAGGGTACATTATCGGTGTGGCCTTCCACCATGAACTCGATATTGGGCTGGTTGTTCAGTACCATGGCCACTTTACCCAGTACTTCCTTGGCGCGGGGTGTTACCACGTAGCTGCCGCTGGAGAACAGCAGTTTGTCGGAAATGTCGATGAACACTACGCCTTTTTCCACTTTGATATTGATGTCTTTGTCATCCAGGTTGCCAATGGCGCCTTTAAGGTTCATCACCAGGGCCATGTTCAGGGAGTCCTTACGGGCAATTTCAGACTGGAGGTTCTGGATGTAAGAGTCTTTGGAACCGATGTTGTCCAATGATTTCTTGATGCTTTCTGCCTGGGAAGAAGAGATCACAGACAGGTCTTTTAACTGGGTAAGCAACTGGCTGTTGTTGCCTTTAAGGCCTTCCAGTTGTTCCTGGAGGGAAGAGATGCGTGTCTGGTAGGCATGCTCGCGGCGTGCAAATTCAGCGCTGGAGTCTTTACCGTTTTCCTGGCAATGGTTCAACTGTTCCTGGAGTTGCATGTACTTGCCGCTCAATTCACCATATTGCTGCTGGCTGGCCTTCAGCTTTTTACCGGTACCACAGGAAAAAAGCAGGAGGGACGCTGCGCACAGGGGAAGTAGGAATATTTGTTTCATACAAAGAGCATTTGGTTTAAATCGTTGCCCCCACAAGTGCCAAAATCAGGCCACTTTAGGAAGAGGCTGATATTCATTCATGTATATTTGGTGAGGGGATTTAGGTTTAACGTTTTGTTAGGGAAGCCGCGCTGGTTTCACCCCTCGGCGTATAGTTTATGCTGCCGTGAAGCCATTTTTTTGCCGGTGCCAAACGGAGCAATGCCTACACGCGCTGCAGCGCTTTGTACCCCAGGCACAGCATCAGCGCATCTTCCACTATGCCCGCTACGCCATCTGGTATTTTTGTATGCTTTGTAAGCCGGGTGCGGGTATACCATAACAAATAAGCGGCACCCAGCGCAGTGGCACTGCCTATCAAGGCGCCCACCCATGCCTTTTGTTGTAACTGCTTACCCACCTGCGCGCCGGCCAGTCCGCCTGAAATGCCGCGGCCTATCAGGCCTAAAGGTTTTATGCGGTCGGGGGCCAGGGGCATCTTGTCACCAATCAGCTCCCCGGCGGAGAGGATGGTCCAGATGCCCGCTTTGGTGATGCGGGGTTGGGAGATACCTGTTTTTTCGTTCTTGTCTTTCTGCGCTTGCAGGTGGCGGCTTACCAGCGTGGGTGCCAGCATGGCGCGGGAGCCTGCTACCACGCCCAGGCTTGCAATAGTGAGGGTGTCAGATAACGTTAACTTGCTCATGAGGATCAGTTTAAGACATACGCCATAAAACGATGCCAAACACAAAAGGGCTTTGTGCCTGGCACGATTCCTCGGTTACATCCGTGGCCGTATTCACTGCGGGGCTATTTTCGCTATTGTACCGGAGGCGGCTGATTGCGCACTACCTGCCAAACGGCGCAAAGTTGGAAAACAGTTGCCCTGTCTCAGCAATGCTGGCCGCAGGCACATACTCGCTGCAAGCGCTATATTTTTCCCACATGGCCAGCACTGCGGGGTTCGTGTGTGCGGCATCTATCGCTGCCTGGGAGATCCATTCAAATACTTCTATGATGGTGCCATCTGCGGCTTTCATCATAATTGAAGGCCGGTCTGTTACCAGGTGTTCACTTTTTAGCGTGGGCAGGTGTGTGTGCATCAGGGCCTCCAGTTCGGCAGCTTTGCCGGGCAGGGGACGATAGCAGGCAATTACAATTCTTGACATATCAGGAGTGGTTTGTATGCAGTGCACGGTTATGCCTGTTTGTTGGCGCGGATCATTTCGTTATACGTTTGCCGGTGCAGCATGGCCGTTACCGTCTGGGCAATGCGTTTGCCCAGCGTGGCCTCGGTTTTGGCGCTGTCTATCCATTTTGAAAAATACATTTGGTGGGAGCGGGGCAAGGTGTTGAAAAAGGCCAGTGCCGCCGGCTCATCCTGCAGGCATTCCAGTAGCAAGGTATTCACTTGCTGGGGCGTGGCGTCCGCGGTCATTTGTACCTGCACTGTGGCGCCCGTGCCCTTGCCAATGGCCTTACGGATGTCGGCCTTGAGGGGCAGGATGAAGTCGCCCTCACCCATGGGCAGGAGGGCTGCCTGCGCAATGGCGTGCTGGTCTACTTTACCCTTTACCCGGAAGGATTTGCGCATGCCGGGTTGCAGTTGCTCCGCCATAGCGGCGGGTATCGTGATATAACGCCAGCCGGTTTTCTCGCCCATGGCGCCAAACTGCTGGATGACAGCGGTAAAACGGATCATGCCGTTAAGGTACAAAAAAGGCTGTAATTAGCCATGAGCTTGCATTGCGTGGCATAGTTTTCGTAAAATAGTTGAAGGAAACCATCATTCATCACGCTTAAATTATTTTATTATGAAAGACAATACGATCGGCAGCCAGGGTTTACAACAAGGTGGTAAAGAGCTGGGCAATGACTACAGCCGGGATCTTACCCGTGAAAAACAGGAAAGTGAAACCGCCAAGATCATAGTAGAAAAAGGCCAGAAGAAAACAAACAAGAAAACGCCGGTAGAACGCAATGGTGAACGCCACCGCTAACTGCAAAAAAATAACATCCATTCCCCTTGAAAGCCGTTCCATCCATATGGGACGGCTTTTTGTTGCAATGGCTAAAATATTGACAGGCAGGGAGAAAAAAATATTAGGTGTATAATCCACCTTTTTACCTATCTTGTTTAAACATTTGGTGCTTGGTACTTAGCTTTTTTACCACGTTATGCTGTTATGAATTATGCCACGATGCCGGAAGCGAGCCTTTGGCAAGCGTTTAAGCAAAGCGATGCCCAGGCGTTGAGTGAGATTTACGAACGCTTCGTCAATGAATTGTATAACTATGGCTATCATTTTGTGATGGATGCTGCCCAGGTGCAGGACGCCATCCAGGATGTTTTTGCTGATCTGTGGCGTACCCGGGAACAACTTTCTGACACCACTTCCATTAAATATTATCTCTTCTGCTGCCTGCGCCGCCGTTTGGTCCGGCTCCGGGAAACGGACGCCCGCACTACCCTCTGGGTGGAAGATGGGCAGCACGACCCACACACGGAATCTGCCGAGCATGTGATGATCAAGGTGGAAGAATCTGTGCAGCAGATGAAACGCCTGCAACAGGCCATTGCCACCTTGCCGTTTCGCCAGCAGGAGGTGATCCGGTTGCGCTTTTATGACGATTTTTCCTGGGCTGAGATTGCGGGCATCCTGCAGATCAATGAGCAGTCCGTGCGGAATCTCGTTCAGCGGGCGGTCCTTAAATTAAGGACCATTTGCTGAATCGATTTAGGTCCCTTACCAGATCACCTTCTCCGTCTCTTACTCCTTCTTCTTCTCGTTTTCCTTACCCGCCTTGCCTATTAATTCCAACGTGCGTTCATAGGGATTGCCCTCCAGGCTTTCGTGGCCGGGAACAATGATCCTGGCCGATGGGAACTTTGCTTCCGTTTTCCGGATGGAAGCCGGCCAGGCCTGCAGGTCGGCATCGCCGGTATAGCCTATGCTGGTAGCCAGGCCGCTTTTGAGAAAGCATCCGGCAAAGAGTACCTGGTCCTCCGGCAGCCATACTACAATGTTATCCGTGGTGTGGCCGGGGCCGGGATAAAAGGTTTGTATGCGCGTACCGCCAAAGCGGAAAGTGGTGTCTTTGGAAAAAGCGTGGGCCGGGGCAGCCTTGCCGTTAGCTGCGCACAGTGCCACGGTTTGTGCGCTGGCGTAAGTAGGAATGCCGCGCGCTGCCAGGGCTTTTATGCCCCCTACGCGGTCCGCATGCCAGTGGGTGCTGATGCAGGCCACTACTTTTTCATGAAAGCGGGCCTCCAGCTGGTTTACCAGCGTGTCTGCCTGCTCATCGTCCCAGGGAGTGTCTAATAATACAATGCCCGCCGGGGTGCGCACAAACAGGCTGTTGGCCGGGTACCAGGTCTTATCGTCTGGTTTCCCGTAGGTGACATATAAATAGGAATGACCTTTTAACGGGGATATCTCCACCAGCGTGGCGGAATCCCGCTGGGCCAGGGCGTGGCCGGCCAGCAGTAACATGGGGAGGAGGAGCAGTTTTTTCATGGCGGAAATTAAGGCCCCAAAAATAATTTAAAAATATTTTGCGCCAGGTGAGTTAAAACAACCTAAAGCGTACTTTATACATTTAACGACCTTTATTTCATCCGCATGCACGATCATTCCACGTCAGACATAGCGGCCTTCCTGGCCGACCCTGGTTTTGCGGCCTGGGTAAAATATGGAGAGCAACATCAATACTGGACGGCCTTCCTGGAGGCACATCCCCATCAGCGGGAAGTGGTAGAGCAGGCCGGCGCCATTATCCTTGCTGCCGCCAGTATGCCCATACATTACCCCGAAGAGGCGGAAAGACGCCAGCTCTGGGGCCGGATAAATAGTGCATTGCAGGCAGAAGCCGTGGTGGCCGCCACGGCCCCGCCGGACCACGCGCCGGTACCGTTGCAGCGCAAGCCCCGCCGCCATGGCTGGTGGGCCGCTGCTGCCGCGGTGCTGGCCGGTTGCATCGTGGTGCCTTTGCTGTGGCAACGCCATGCAAAGGTGGATAACTACGCGGTACTGCTGCGCCGCGCCGGCCTCTCTGCGGACCACCGCACAGAAGCCCGCAATGAAGGCAATAAGCCCCTGTGGGTTTCCCTGCCGGATGGTAGCTCCGCCGTGCTGGCGCCGGGTGGGCGCCTTACCTACGCGGATGATTTTACCGCCAGGAACCAGCGCGAGGTATACCTCTCCGGCGCTGCTTTCTTTGAAGTCCAGAAAAAGGCCACGCATCCTTTTGTCGTATATGCGTCTACGTTAGCAGTCAAAGTGCTGGGCACCAGTTTTTCGGTTACCGCACCCAATGATAAACCCGAAGTACAGGTGCAGGTGAAGTCTGGTAAAGTGCTGTTGTACACCGGTGCGGAAACCCATAGCCTGGTAGTAAATGCCCGGCAGAAAGCAGCGCTGACCAACGGGCAGCTGTTGCTCACGGAAAAACCGGAAGAAGCGGCCAAGGCCACCCCGGAAACGGAGCCCAGCGCACTCGCTGCTGCAGAGCAGGTGCCCCTTACGTTTGAAGACGCCTCCATCCCGGAAGTGTTCTCCACCCTGGAAGAGGCCTACGGCATTCATATTAATTATGATAAAGCGCAGCTGAGCCACTGCCGGCTTACGGCCTTCCTGAGCGATGAACCGCTGCCGGAAAAGATCCGCCTGATCTGTAAGGCCATCGGGGCGCCCTATGAAATTAACGGGAGCGAGGTGACCATCCGGGGAAAGCGTTGTAATTAACACAGTTTAAATTATCATATCAGTACACGTAACAAAACGGTATAGCTGTCGTACACCCGGGGTGTAACCCGCTGTAATAAATAACACTTTTACTATGCTAACAGTATACTACCAGTATGTATACTGCATGCTAGCAGTTTGTATAGTCCGGCGTAACAAAACGTATAGTCATCATAAACACAGGTAACAAAACGGCATCATCTTATTACTTAATCCACATAGTCCGAAGCAAACAGTATAGTAATTACAGTCTCACTACACATAGTCCGAATCCGTAAACGAAATCGAAACAATTATTATCAACCAAGCTGTCTAAAAAACCACGTATGACGAAATTCCTCACCTAAGATCTTGTGCAAAAAAAAACCGGCGGTATGGCAGTACCACCGGTATGATTTTCCACGAGCAGTTACACCTTGACCCATGCAAGCCTGCATGGGAAAGGCCCGTTATTGCTCATTTCTAATCCAGATTCATTTCCAAGTTATGAAAAAACGATTACCTGTCCATGATTTAATAGGTCTAATCATGCGAATAAGCATTTATCAGCTACTGCTGCTTACAATTTTTACCCAGGTGACCTTCGCCACTGCCGGCAAGGCCCAGGAGGTGCTCGATAAAAAGATCACCTTTGCGGCCCGCCAGGAAACGGTGGACAAAGTGCTCGCCGATATTGGCAAACTGGCCAAGGTGAAATTCCTCTATAGCTCTACCCTGATCGGCTCCGACCGCAGGGTGGATTTCTCGGCAAATGACCGCCAGCTGGGCGCTGTGCTGGATTCCCTCCTGGGGCCCCTGCAACTGGCCTACGAGGTATCCGGCCACCAGATCGTGCTGAGCCGCACCTATTCTTATGACGCTGCCAACCGGGTGGCCGCCGTGGCGGTGACCGGCCGGGTAACGGACGAGAAAGGCATGGGCCTGCCCGGCGTGACCGTAAAGGTGAAAGGCACCACCAATGGTACCACCACCGATGTAAACGGTCACTTTAAACTGAACGTGCAGGACGACAACGCCACCCTGGTGTTCTCCTTCGTGGGGTATACTTCCCAGGAAGTGGCCCTGGCCGGCCGCGCCACGCTGAACGTATCCCTTACTGCTTCTGCCAACTCCCTGAATGATGTGGTAGTAGTAGGTTACGGCCAGCAGAAAAAGGCGTCCATCACCGGTGCCATTGCTGCGATCAACTCCAAAGACATTGAGAACGCCCACGGCGGTTCTACGGTGAGCACCACGCTGGCCGGTAAGATCCCCGGTGTTACCTTCCGCATGAGCGACGGCCGCCCCGGCGCCAGCGCGGACATCAACATCCGTAACATGGGCAACCCGCTGTACGTAATTGACGGAATCCAACAGGACGCAGGCCAGTTCAACAACCTGTCGCCCAACGACATTGAAAGCATTGCTGTACTGAAAGACGCCTCGGCGGCTATTTACGGGGTGCGTGCGGCCAATGGCGTGATCGTGGTGACCACCAAGCGCGGTAAACTGGGCGCGCCCAACCGCTTTAACGTGGACGCCTACACGGGCTGGCAGAACTGGAGCCGGTTCCCCAAGGTGACCAATGCCTATGAATGGCAGGAGGCCAAGGTGGAAGCGGACATTAACCAGAACGGCACTACCAATATGACACGCGAGGAACTGGCCAAATGGAAACAAGGCACCGAAAACGGTTACAAGAGCTTTGACTGGTACAAGTTCATCGTGAAGCCCAATGCGCCTTTGTACTCTGCCAACCTGAATACTTCCGGTGGTTCTGACCGTATTAACTATTACGTGTCCGGCACTTACCTGAAACAGTATTCTGTACTGGGCCGCCAGTTCACCTTTGACCGCGCTAACTTCCAGAGCAATATCGATGCAAAGGTGAGCAACCGCCTGCGCCTGGGCATGCAGATCAACGGCCGCCTGGAAACCCGCGACCAGCCTGGTGTTCCAGGTGGTGACGACTATTGGGAAGCGCGCTTTGCCATCCTGCGTAACACGCCGATGGAAAGACCGTATGCCAATGACAACCCCAAGTACCCGAATGACATTGGCCATAACACGGAAAACTGGGCCCTGCAGAACAAAACCCTGTCCGGCTACTGGCACAGCGACTGGCGCGTACTGCAGACCAACGTGACCGGCGAGTACGACCTGCCCCTGAAAGGCCTTACCCTGAAGGGAATGTTCTCCTACTATTATGCAAACCAGATCATGAACGGCCATGAATACACCTATGATGTGTATACTTATGATGCCGGGTCTGATACTTATAAAGTGACTGGCGGTAGCTCCAACCCCTGGCGTGAAAGGGCGAATGAGTATGTGATCTCCCCCGTAACCCAGCTGCAGCTGAACTACAACCGTACCTTCGGCAAGCACACGTTTGGTGCCACCGCGCTGAATGAAAGGATTGAGCGCCACCATATTTATAACTGGCTGCACGCGGTGCCTACCAACAACGTACTGCCCATCGTGTTCTTCTCCGACATGGATACCTACACGGACCAGGATACGTATGAAAACCGTATTG
Organism: Chitinophaga parva; assembly: GCF_003071345.1. Lineage (NCBI taxonomy): Bacteria > Pseudomonadati > Bacteroidota > Chitinophagia > Chitinophagales > Chitinophagaceae > Chitinophaga > Chitinophaga parva. The sequence goes on from NZ_QCYK01000002.1 coordinate 1,577,371, forward strand.
GTTATGTAGGCCGTTTCACTTACAACTACGCTAACAAATACTACTTTGAAGCCAGTGCCCGCCGCGATGCTTCTTACAAATTTGCACCGGACCACCGCTGGGGTACTTTCCCCTCCGTATCCGGTGGCTGGCGTATTACAGAAGAGCCCTGGTTCCGCAACCTGGTAAGCCAGCAAACCCTGGGCGACCTGAAACTGCGTGCTTCTTACGGTTCACTGGGTGATGATGATGTAGGGCTGGCGGATTACGCTTACCTGCCTGGTTACAACTACGGTTTCCTGCCGCAGAGCATTTACCAGAGCAACACCTACCTGTCTACCGTGATCCTGGGCGGCCAGTCTGTGAAAGGTGCCCGCAGCACCGGTGTACCCATTACCAACGTATCCTGGTTCACCAGTAAGATCTTTGACGTGGGTGCCGATGTGTCCCTGCTGCACGATAAACTGACGGCTACCGTGGATTACTTCAACCGCAAACGTACCGGCCTCCGTGGCCCGAAATACGACGTGCTGATGCCTTCCGAGCTGGGTTACAGGCTGCCGGACCAGAACGTGAGCAGCGACCAGGTGCGCGGTGGTGAACTGTCTCTCAGCTATCGCAACAGCAAGAATGGCTTTACCTATAGCGTGGGTGGTAACGTGTCTTACGCACGCCAGAAGTTCCTGGATTCCTACAAACCCCGCTTTGGCAGCCACCTGGACCAGTACTACAACTCCGGTGAGCACCGCAACAGTAACCTGTTCTGGGGTTATGAAGCTATTGGTCAGTTCCAGAGCCAGGAGCAGATCGATAACTACAAGGTGAACATTGATGGCAGTAACAACAGGACCCTGCTGCCCGGTGACCTGATCTACAAGGATATCAATGGTGATGGGGTGATCGACAACCAGGATACCCGCCCCATTGGCTATGGTACCGGTAAAACGCCCATTGTGAACTTTGGCCTGAACTTCAGCTTTGCTTACAAGGGCTTTGACCTGAACATGAACTTCTCCGGCGGTGCCATGTATTCCTTTAACCGCAACTGGGAAATGCGCTGGCCCTTCCAGAATGGGGGTGCGCTGCAACGCATTTTCTACGACAGCCACTGGCACCACGAAGATCCGTTTGACCCGAACAGCAAATGGATAGCCGGTAAGTATCCTGCCATGCGCTTTAACGATGGAGGCCACAGCGATTATAACAAGAGCTCCACTTTCTGGCTGGTGAATGTGCACTACCTGCGCTGCCGTACGCTGGAGCTGGGCTACTCCCTGACCAAAGGTCTCCTGGAACGCACCAAGATCTCCAAGGCACGCATTTATGTGAACACCAATAACCTGTTCTCTCTTGACAACACCCACCAGTATGGCGTGGATGCGGAGATCTATGACGACAACGGTCTTACTTATCCGCAGAGCAAATTCGTGAACGTGGGCGTTAATCTTTCCTTCTAAAAGCAGACAAACGATGAAGAAATTAGCATATATCCTGATAGGTGGCGCGCTTTGCTGGAGCGCTTGTAAGAGTGATGCAGACTTCCTGCAGCATTCCCCCTCCAATATTCTTACGGATGACCAGGTGTGGGCGCATTCGGACCTGGTACTTTCCGTACTGGCCGACCTGTATGACCGCTACCCGGATTACAATACCCAGAGCAACAACGCCACCGCGCAATCGCTGGAGAACTGGGCGGAGTTTGCCAACTTTGATGAGGCATTCCCTTCAGAAGCAGGCCAGTACTACCGTGTACAGAACGCGAACCTGGATTATTTCTACCCGCAGCTGGGCTACAGCAATGGCCCGTACAGCACTTACTGGGACTACAACTACCTGCGTGACCTGAACCTGTTCATCTCCAAGGATTCTTCTGCCACGATAGGCCAGGGAGACCGCACCCGCTACATGGCGGAAGCGCGTTTCCTGCGTGCCGCCGTGTATTTTGAAGAAGCAAAACGGGTAGGCGGTGTGCCCATCATCACGGCTCCGATGACCTATGATTACAGTGGTGATCCTACCTACCTGCAGCACCCACGCAACAAGGAATCTGAAGTATACGATTTCGTGATCAGCGAGCTGGAAGCCATCAAGGATTCCCTGCCCAATGACCTGAACGACCGCTCCCGCGCCAGCAAAGGCGCCGCGCTGGCGATGGAATGCCGCGCCGCACTCTATGCCGGTTCCATTGCCAAATTTGGTGCTACCAAGGCAGCGGCCATGCTGCCCGGTGGTGAAACCGGTATCCCTGCATCCATGGCAGACGGTTATTACCAGAAAGCATTGAAAGCCGCGCAGGAACTCATTGGCCTGAACACCTATTCTTTGTATACCAAGAAGTCAGACGACCTGTCAGATAACTTTGCCAGCGTATTCACAGACAAATCCAGTCCGGAGACCATCTTCGCGAAGGATTATAAACTGAAAAGCGGCAAGGTGGAAGGCTGGACCCTTTCCAACTCTCCCCGTACTTCCCAGGAAGAGCAGCAGGGGGGCCGCCTGAACCCCTCCCTGAACCTGGTAGCGATCTTTGAAAAACTGGACAACACCTTTGCCCCGCCGGCTATTACCAATACAGACGGCACACCTAAACTGTATGACAAGCCGCAGGATATCTTTGCCGGCCGCGATGCCCGCCTGGAAGGCACAGTGATCGTTCCCGGTGCATCGTTCAAAGGGTTCACCACGGATATTCTTGCCGGCTGGGTGAGGCCCGATGGCAGCATTGTGAGCGGTACCAAGTTTGGCGATACGAAAGACATTGATGGCAAGGGTGAGCGTGAAGTAGTAGGCGTGGATGGACCGCTGGATGGTATAGAACTGGCCACACAGACCGGCTTCTTCATCCGCAAATACATGGACCCTTCAGTGGGTTCCGGCCGTATTGGTACCCAGAGTGAAGTATGGTGGATCCGTTTCCGTTATGCAGAAGTATTGTTGAATGCCGCGGAAGCTGCATTTGAACTGGGCCAGCCCGCGGTAGCAGCGGATTACCTCAGCCAGGTGCGCGCCCGTGCAGGCTTTAAAACACCGCTCACTGCAGCGGATGTTACTTTCGACCGCATTGTGCACGAACGTAAGGTGGAACTGGCCTTTGAAGGGCATGAGTTTTACGATATGAAACGCTGGCGCATTGCAGACGTGGTATGGAACGGCCAGAAAATGACTGCTACAGATGTGGTAAGCGACCTGTCTAACGCAAAACGCATCAACACCCAGGTATATGGCCTGTGGCCCTACCGCTACTTCAGCCCGGGCACTGCCAATGATGGCAAATGGCTGTACAAGGTGGTGAAGCCTTCCCGTGTAACGGAAGCGCACAACTTCCGCATGGGTAACTACTACTCCGCCATTTCCCAGGATATCCTGAATAACAATCCTAAGATCGTCAAGAATCCTAACCAGTAAACCGAACAATTGGTCATGAAAAAATCCTTTTTATATAGCGCAGGCCTGCTCCTTCTTTTGGGAGCGGCCGCCTGCAAAAAAGATAACTACACCGCGCCGGGCACCGACTTTACCGGGCATATCACCTACCAGGGCGAACCGATCGGCGTGCAACAGGGCAACGGTAACGTATACTTTGAACTGTGGCAGTCCGGCTACGGCAAGCTGACCCCCATCAATGTGTACATTGCGCAGGATGGCAGCTTCTCCGCTAAATTGTATGACGGCACTTACCGCATGGACTTCCCCACCGGCCAGGGCCCGTACCTGCCGCCCGGCGGGCATTATGGTGATACCACTACCATCACTTTATCCGGCAGCAAATCCCAGGATTTTGAAGTAATGCCTTACTACATGATCCGCAATGCCAAGTTTGCCTTTTCTGCCGCGGATAGCAGCATTACCGCTACTTTCAGCCTGGACACCATCGTAAAGGACCCGGCCCTGGTAAAAGGTATTGAAAAGGTGTACCTCCTGGAAAATGCACAGGTGATCTCCGACCTGCAGTACAACGTGGCGGCTACTTCCGTGGACGGGGGAAGCCTTACCAGCCTGCAGAACTTCAACATGAAGATCAAGGTGCCGGCATCCCAGTACCAGGGCCATACCGCCGCCTTTGCCCGCATAGGGGTGAAGATTGCCGGTGTGGATGATATGCTGTACTCCCAGGCAGAGAAAATTAATCTGTAGCGTATCTTTTACACTTAAAGGCGAATGCCTATCTTACTGCCAGTTTCTCACCCGGGCGTGTCTTTCGCGCCCGGGTTTATAATTAACCATTTGCATGTCATGAAAAAACAAATCGGAATCATTGCTTTGCTGCTTGGTGGCATGGCCGCTAGCGCCCAGGAATTCAGGGCCCCGGCTTACCCGCTGATCACGCACGATCCTTATTTCAGTGTATGGTCTAATACCGACACTGCCAGCAGCGCCCCCACTCACCACTGGACCGGCGCCACCCAATCCCTCACCGGCATGGTGAAAGTGGATGGGAAAACCTATCGCGTACTGGGCCACGATGCCACCGCTTACAAAGTGTACCTGCCTTCTGCGGAAGACGGTAATTTCTCTGCCCAATACACCTTTGATAAACCCGCCACCGGCTGGGAACAGCCCGGCTTTAACGACGCGTCCTGGAAAACCGGCAAGGCGCCCTGGACCAACAGCGGCCAGGGTACCGCCTGGGAAACCCACGATATCTGGATGCGCCGCACCTTTACCCTTGCAGACAGATCTTTCAAAAACCTGCTGCTGAAACTGAACCACGATGATGACGCAGAAGTGTACATCAACGGGGAGGAAGTATACCACCTTAAAGGCTGGCTGACCAAGTACGGCTATTTCAAAATACCGGCGGAAGTAGTGGAGAAAATGCGCACGGGTAAAAATGTAATGGCCATCCACGTACGCAACAACGTAGGCGGCGCCATGCTGGATGCAGGCCTGGTAGAAGAGATCCAGCCCAAAGCCACTGCCGGTGTGCAGGTGGCCCAGCAGCGGAGTGTTATCATCCACGCCACCCAAACCATTTACGACCTGGCCTGCGGGCCGGTGGAAGTGCAGCTGAAGTTTTCTTCCCCACTGTTTCTCGATGACCTGAACATGGTATCGCGCCCGGTATCTTACCTCACCTGGACCGCCCAAAGCACGGACGGTGCCAGCCACGATGTGCAGGTATACCTGGGTGCCTCCACAGACCTGGCCGTGAATGTGCCGGCGCAACCGGTTACCACCAAGCAATACGCCAGCAACGGCCTTTCTATCCTGAAAGCCGGTAGCTTGGAACAACCCATCCTGAAAAAGAAAGGGGACGATCTGCGCATTGACTGGGGCTATGTTTTTGTGGCCACCCCCCAGGGTGAACATGCAGTACAATACATTACGCCCGGAGCAGACGGCAGTGCCAGTTTTGCCAGCGCCCGCGTGCCTAAGACCACGGCCACACAAGGCCGCTCCCTGAGCCTCAACACCATCGTGCCCCTGGGCAAGGTAGGTGCCACGCCGGTGGAAAAATTCATGCTGGTGGCGTATGATGATATTGACGCCATCCAGTATTTCAAGACCAACCTGAAAGCCTGGTGGAAACTGCAGGCTGGCCAGACCATTGAAACACAAATGGCTGCTGCTGCAAAAGACTATAGATCCATCATGGATAAGTGCGAGGCAACCAATGCCCGCATTCATGAAGATGCCGCCAAAGTGGGGGGCGAAGACTATGCGCGCCTGTGCGTGCTGGGCTACCGCCAGACCATCTCCGCACACAAACTGGTAAGATCACCGGAAGGAGAGATCCTCTTCCTGTCCAAAGAAAATTTCTCTAACGGCTGTATCAATACGGTAGACGTAACTTATCCTTCCGCACCGCTCTATCTCACTTACAATCCGGAGCTGATGAAGGGCATGCTGAATGGCATCTTCTACTTCTCTGAAAAGAGTGGCCTTTACCACCGCGACTATGCTGCGCATGACCTGGGCACCTATCCCCTGGCAAACGGGCAGGTATATGGAGAAGGCATGCCGGTAGAAGAATCCGGCAATATGCTGATCCTCACGGATGCCATTGTACGCGCCAGCGGCGACAAGGAATATGCAGCCAAACACTGGAACACCCTCAGCACCTGGGCCCATTACCTGGACCGGGAAGGCCTGGACCCTGCCAACCAGTTGTGCACCGACGACTTTGCCGGCCACCTGGCGCGCAATGCCAACCTCTCTGTGAAAGCCATCGTGGCACTGGGATGCTATGCAGACATGGCCAAGGCCCTGGGCAAAACCGATACGGCTGCCGTATACCGCGCCAAAACAGAAGCCATGGTGAAGAAGTGGATGGAACTGGCCGACGCCGGTGACCACTACGGCCTTACCTTCAACGATAAGAACACCTGGAGCCAGAAATACAACATGGTATGGGACAAGGTGCTGCACCTGCACCTCTTCCCCCAGTCTGTATATGACAAGGAGCTGGCTTATTACAAAACAAAGCAGCAAAAGTATGGCCTGCCATTGGACAGCCGCAAGGGCTACACCAAGTCTGACTGGATCTGCTGGACTGCATCGCTGACAGACAACCAGGAGGACTTCAAAACCTTTACAGACCCCCTGTATAAATACATCACCGAAACACCCTCCCGTGTACCGCTGTCCGACTGGCATGAGACGGAAGACGGCCGCCAGGTGGGCTTCCAGGCCCGCAGCGTGGTAGGTGGTTATTTCATGGAAGTGTTCAAGGAATACATGAAGAACAGGTAATTACCTTTATTGATATTGTAGTATCCACGATCGCCTGCAGCTTGCTGCGGGCGATTTTTTTTACCACTATTCCGCAGGAATGTACCATTTTCCGTGGGCGGCAATGGGCCACCTTCGTGTTAAAAAAGTAACACTATGACAAATGCAACATCCGGGCAGGACCGCCGCCGTTTTCTGCGCAACCTTTCCCTTGCCGGTACTGCCCTGGGGCTTCCGTGGAAAGGTGGTAGTCCCTTATCTGGGCCCGCGGCCATTCCCTCCCTGTCCCAGCCAGCCACCCATGCCGCAGGCGGTGGGTGCTGGCCGGACGGTATCCGCATGCCCATTTCCATTTCCATGCAGTTTGAAGCCGGTGGAGAACCGGAAACCGGTGCGGACAGCCCCTTTCCGCCCACCTTGCAAAAAGGTTACGTGGACCTGCCGGCAAAAACCTGGTTCCAGTATGGCTACCGCGAAGGCATTCCCCGCCTGCTGGAGCTCTGGGATGCGTTTGGGGTAAAAGTGACCTCCCATATGATAGGGCAGGCTGTCCTTAATAACCCGTCGCTGGCCAAAGAGATTGTACAACGGGGCCACGAAGCCGCTGCCCACGGGATGAGCTGGACCTCCCAGTATAACCTGGACTATGCGGCAGAAAAGGCTTTCATCAAAGCCGGCGCAGACGCCATCCTGGAGGTGACCGGCCAGCAGCCCCTGGGCTATAATGCCAACTGGCTGCGCCGCGGGGAACATACCGTGAAAATACTGCAGGAGCTGGGCTTCCTGTATCATATTGATGACCTGAGCCGGGATGAGCCTTTCATTATCCCTGTGAATGGGAGAGACTTTGCGGTGGTACCTTACACGCTGCGCAATAACGATATACAGCAGGTAGAAGGGCGTTACTTTTCTACCGCTGATTTCCGCCAGCAGCTCAAGGATGAATTTGACCAGCTGTATGCGGAGTCTGCACAGCGCCGCCGCATGATGTCCGTGAGCACGCATGACCGTATAGGAGGTACCCCTGCTATGGTGCAGGTACTGCGGGAGTTCCTGGCTTATGCGGCCAAACATCCCGGCGTTACCTTTATGCGGAAAGATGCCATTGCCCGTTTTGCCCTGGCCGATGCCCATACCATCCGCGAGCAGGTGTACCGCTAGCAGGACCGCTCCGGCATGGCCGCAGCCGGCCGGCAATCCCGGTGCGGCTGCGGCTTTTACATGATATTCCCGCCCATCCCTATCCGGGCAATATGGCAAACCTTGTTTGTTTTGTGCTGAAAAGAAATACGTTGTGTACCCCATGCTCCACTTTCCTGGCAGAAGGCCGGGCACCGGATGTAAAACCCCTTTATTTTTTTCCGGTTTTTACGTACGTTGTGTATACATTAATCATGCATATGAGCACCCGAAAAAGGACCAACAAGGCCGCTGACCATATCGGCCTGGAAACCAATACGGTAGCGGGACCCCTTTCCCTGCCCGCTGTCCCTGCAACAGACCCATCCTTTGAACCTGACTTCCTGGACCAGCGCACATTACTGCGCGTGCTCAGTGAAGTGAAAAACGGCAACTTCGGCGTGCGCATGCCCATAGACCAGGTAGGCCTTTCCGGTAAGATCTGTGATACGCTTAACGAGATCATCACCCTCAATGAGAACCTGATGCTGGAGCTCACCACGGCCCGCAACATCATTGGGAAGCAGGGAAAGCTGAACCACCGCGTAGAGCTGCCCCGCCAGGCCCGCGGCGCCTGGAGCAACGGTGCAGATTCCATCAACAGCCTTATTTCCGACCTGGTGCATCCCACCATTGAAATAGCCCACGTGATCAGCTCCGTGGCCAAAGGAAACCTCTCCCAGGAAATGCCCCTGAAAATAGGGGAGCACGTGCTGGAAGGGGAGTTTGCGCGCATTGCCACGGAAGTGAATGACATGGTGAAACAGCTGAACCTCTTTTCCATGGAAGTGACACGCGTGGCGCGCGAAGTGGGCTCTGAAGGGAAGCTGGGCGGCCAGGCTACGGTAAAGGGCGTAGGCGGTGTGTGGAAAGACCTGACAGACTCTGTAAACCAGATGGCGGGCAACCTCACCGCCCAGGTGCGCAACATTGCAGAAGTGACCACCGCCGTGGCCAAAGGCGACCTTTCCAAGAAAATTACGGTAGATGTACAGGGTGAGATCCTGGAACTGAAAAATACCATCAATACCATGGTGGACCAGCTGAACTCTTTCTCCTCCGAAGTAACGCGCGTGGCGCGTGAAGTAGGTACGGAAGGGAAGCTGGGTGGCCAGGCCGAAGTAAAAGGCGTGGCCGGCACCTGGAAAGACCTCACGGACTCTGTAAACCAGATGGCCTCCAACCTGACCGGCCAGGTACGCAATATTGCAGAAGTGACCACTGCCGTGGCCCGCGGCGACCTCTCCCGCAAGATCACGGTGGACGTAAAAGGGGAGATCCTGGAATTGAAGAACACCATCAACACCATGGTGGACCAGCTGAACTCCTTCTCCGCGGAAGTAACGCGCGTGGCGCGTGAAGTAGGCTCTGAAGGGAAGCTGGGCGGCCAGGCCACGGTAAAAGGCGTGGGCGGTGTGTGGAAAGATTTGACAGACTCTGTGAACCAGATGGCCAGCAACCTCACGGCACAGGTGCGTAATATTGCAGAGGTGACCACCGCCGTGGCGCGCGGTGACCTCTCGCGCAAGATCACGGTGGATGTAAAAGGCGAGATCTCCGAATTGAAAAACACCATCAACACGATGGTGGACCAGCTGAACTCTTTTGCATCGGAAGTAACGCGCGTGGCGCTGGAAGTAGGTACGGAAGGAAAGCTGGGCGGCCAGGCCAAGGTGCAGGGCGTAGGCGGTACCTGGAAAGACCTCACGGACTCGGTAAACCAGATGGCCAGCAACCTTACAGCGCAGGTACGCAACATTGCGGAAGTGACCACCGCTGTAGCCCTGGGCGACCTTTCCAAGAAGATCACGGTGAACGTGGAAGGGGAGATCCTGGAACTGAAGAAAACCATCAACACGATGGTGGACCAGCTGAACTCTTTTGCATCGGAAGTAACGCGTGTGGCGCTGGAAGTAGGTACAGAAGGTAAACTGGGCGGCCAGGCCAAGGTGCAGGGCGTAGGTGGCACCTGGAAAGACCTCACGGACTCTGTAAACCAGATGGCCAGCAACCTTACAGCGCAGGTGCGCAACATTGCGGAAGTGACCACCGCCGTGGCCAAGGGCGACCTGTCGCGCAAGATCACGGTGGATGTAAAAGGCGAGATCTCCGAATTGAAAAACACCATCAACACGATGGTGGACCAGCTCAACGCATTTGGCTCTGAAGTAACGCGCGTGGCGCGTGAAGTAGGCTCTGAAGGAAAGCTGGGCGGCCAGGCCTCTGTGCCCGGCGTGGAAGGCCTCTGGAAAGACCTTACGGATTCTGTAAATAAAATGGCGAGCAACCTGACCTCCCAGGTGCGCAACATTGCGGAAGTAACCACCGCAGTGGCCAACGGGGACCTTTCCCGTAAGATCGAGGTGGACGTAAAAGGGGAGATCCTGGAATTGAAGAACACCATCAACACGATGGTGGAACAGCTGCGCGCTTTTGCGTCGGAAGTAACGCGCGTGGCGCGCGAAGTAGGTACGGATGGTAAGCTGGGCGGCCAGGCGTTTGTGCCCGGTGTAGGCGGTACCTGGAAAGACCTTACGGATTCTGTGAACCAGATGGCCAGCAACCTGACCGCGCAGGTGCGTAACATTGCGGAAGTGGCCATTGCGGTGGCCAACGGTGATATGTCCAAGAAGATCACCGTGGATACCCGCGGGGAGATCCTCCAGCTGAAGGAAACGCTGAACACGATGGTGGACCAGCTGCGCGCCTTTGCATCGGAAGTAACGCGCGTGGCGCGTGAAGTAGGTACGGACGGTAAGCTGGGTGGCCAGGCGTTTGTACCCGGTGTGGCCGGTACCTGGAAAGACCTGACGGACTCCGTAAACCAGATGACGGGCAACCTGACCTCCCAGGTGCGCAACATTGCGGAAGTGACCAAGGCCGTGGCTTCCGGCGACCTGTCCAAGAAAGTGACCATCGACGTAAAGGGTGAGATCTTTGACCTGAAAAATACCATCAATACCATGGTGGACCAGCTGAACTCCTTTGCCTATGAAGTAACGCGCGTGGCACGTGAAGTGGGCACGGAAGGTAAGCTGGGTGGCCAGGCGGAAGTGCAGGGCGTGGCCGGTACCTGGAAAGACCTTACAGACTCTGTGAACATGATGGCCTCTAACCTCACCAACCAGGTGCGCGGCATTGCCAAAGTGGTGACCGCGGTGGCTACCGGTAACCTGAAGCAGAAGCTCTCCATCGTATCGCGCGGGGAAGTGGCGCAGCTTACAGAGACCATCAATGAAATGATCGATACGCTGGCACTGTTTGCAGACCAGGTGACCACCGTGGCCCGCGAAGTGGGTGTGGAAGGGCGTTTGGGCGGACAAGCCTCTGTGCCCGGCGCATCCGGTATCTGGAAAAACCTGACGGAAAACGTGAACCAGCTGGCAGAGAACCTTACCACGCAGGTGCGCGCCATTTCTGAAGTAGCATCCGCGGTAACGAAAGGAGACCTTACCCAGATGATCCGTGTGGATGCGAAAGGGGAAGTGGAAGAACTGAAGGATACCATTAACCAGATGATCGCTAACCTGAAGGCCACTACGCTGGTAAACCAGGAGCAGGACTGGCTGAAATCCAACCTGGCGAAATTCACCCAGATGCTGCAGGGCCAGAAAGACCTGAACACGGTAACCCGCCGTATCCTGTCTGAACTGGCGCAGGTAGTGAATGCGCAAATGGGGATGGTGTACATCCTGGAGCAGGATGAAAACCAGCAGAACAAAAAACTGAAACTTTTCTCCGCTTATGCATTTAACGGGGACCTGAATATCAACCGTGAATACGAGCTGGGACAAGGCCTGGTAGGCCAGTGCGCGGTGGACAAGGAAAAGATCCTGCTCACCAATGTGCCGCGTGATTATGTGCGCATCAGCTCCGGCATAGGCGATGCTTCGCCCATGAACCTCATCATCCTGCCGGTATTGTTTGAAAAAGAGATCAAGGCGGTGATTGAACTGGCCTCTTTTGAGCCCTTCTCTGAGATCCACTCTGACTTCTTAAGCCAGCTCACGGAAAGTATCGGCATCGTGTTGAACACGCTGGAGGCCAACTCCCGTACGGAAGGCCTGCTGGCGCAATCCCAGTCGCTCACGGAGGAGCTGCGCCGCACCAACGAAGAGCTGCAGGACAAGGCCCACCTGCTGGTGAAGCAAAAAGAAGAAGTGGAGCACAAGAACAAGGAAGTGGAAGAAGCGCGCCTGGCCATCGAAGAAAAAGCGGAACAGCTGCAGCTTACTTCCAAGTACAAATCCGAGTTCCTCGCCAATATGTCGCACGAGCTGCGTACGCCGCTTAACTCACTCCTCATCCTTGCACAGCAGCTGTTTGAAAACCGGGAAGGCAACCTTACGGAAAAGCAGGTGCGTTACGCAAAGACCATCCACAGTTGCGGGGATGACCTGATCCAATTGATCAACGATATCCTGGACCTGTCCAAGATCGAGTCCGGCTACATCTCTACAGACTTTATCAGCGTACGCTTCCACGAGATCACCTCTTTCGTGGAAACCACCTTCAAACATATTTCGGAGAACAAGAACCTGCGCTTCAGCATAGACCTGGACGAGCGCCTGCCGGTAAGCCTGGAAACAGACATCCAGCGCCTCAACCAGATCCTCAAGAACCTGTTATCAAACGCGTTCAAGTTCACCGAAAAAGGCGGGGTACGGTTACGCATATACGAAGCGCAGCATAACTGGAAATCCGGTTCGCACACGCTGGATGCGGCGGCCCGTGTAGTGGCCTTCGAGATCAAGGATACGGGTATTGGCATTTCCCGTGACAAGCAAAACATCATCTTTGAAGCCTTCCAGCAGGCGGAAGGTTCTACCTCCCGCAAGTACGGTGGCACGGGCCTGGGCCTCTCCATCAGCCGTGGCCTGGCAGACCTGCTGGGCGGTAGCATAGAACTGGAAAGTGAGCCCGGTGTAGGCAGTACCTTCACCTTGTTCCTGCCCCTGGACTACAACCCTGGCATACTTAAAACGGAGAAGGTGAAAGCCGCGCCTGCGGCCAAGACCAGCCTTACCGCCAGTGAATACCGCCTGGCGGAAAGTGATGAACTGGCCATCCAGAGCGTGCCTACCGTAAAAGTGAATGATGCCAAAGACCTGGAAGGGCTCAATGAGATCATCAACGAAACCGGTGATGACCGCAACAACATTATGAGCCACGACAAGGTGGTGCTCATCGTGGAGGACGACCTGCGCTTTGCCAAGATCATGATAGAGGCCGCGCATGAGCATGGCCTGAAAGTGGTGGTAGCCACTGCCTTTGGCGATGTGTTTGAGCTCACGAACAAATACAGCCCCATTGCCGTAACGCTGGATGTAAAACTGCCGGATGCCAGCGGCTGGAGGATACTGGACCTGTTCAAGAATGATATTAATTTCCGCCACATTCCCGTGCACCTGATCTCCGGTGAGGAAAACCGTGCCCTGGCCATGCAGCGCGGGGCCCGCAGCTTCCACCAGAAGCCGTTGAAGAACGAGGCCCTGGATGTGCTCTTTTCTGACATTGTGAGCTTCTTTGAGCGCAAGACCAAACGCCTGCTCATCGTGGAAGACAATGAACTGGATTCTTCCCAGATCCTGCGCATGCTGGACAACGGGGACCGGATAGAAATAACCCTGGCAAACAATGGCCGGGAAGGCCTGGACCACCTGCGCAGCCAGGACTTTGACTGCATTAACGTGGATTACATGCTGCCCGATATTGGCGGAATGGATTTCATCACGGAGATCAACTCCATCAAGAAAATGCAGATGACACCCCTGTTGGTATATTCCGCCAAGGAATTTTCGCCCCGCGAAAAAACATTGCTGAAACAGTATGCCAACAAAGTACTGCTCAAGGATGTGAACTCCCTGGACCGCCTGCTGGAAGAAACCATTATGCACCTGCACATTGACCACAAAGACCTGCTGCCGGAAAAACAAAAGGTGATTGAAAACCTGCGCAGCCAGGAAGATGTGCTGACCGGCAAAAACATACTGGTGGTGGATGATGATGTGCGCAACCTCTTTGCCCTTACCACGGCCTTTGAGCGCTATCAAATTAATACCATCACCGCGGAAAGCGGCCAGGAAGCCATCAATATCCTCAATGAGAACAAGCACGTGGACATGGTGCTGATGGATATTATGATGCCGGAAATGGATGGTTATGAAACCACGCAGAAGATCCGCCGGGAGCACAAGAACGCCCACCTGCCCATCATAGCCGTAACCGCCAAAGCCATGAAAGGCGACCGTGAGAAATGCATTGAAGCCGGGGCCTCTGACTACATCACCAAGCCGGTGAAGATAGACCAGTTGCTGTCGCTGATGCGGGTGTGGCTGTATAAATAAAATCGTACAACGTACAACGTACAACGTACAGTGTACGCGCCTGCGGCGCAAACTGGCTGGCCGCCGGCATGGCATCCGGGTACGGATTTTGAGGTAAAATGAAGCTGCTTTTTGAAATATTATAAAAAATCGTATATAAATACAGCACAATAGTCATTGTACATGGTACATTGTACAATTTTCCCTCCCCTCATGGAAAGACCAGAAATCAAAATACTAGTAGTCGATGACCGGGAAGACAACCTGTTCTCCATCGAAACCATCCTGGAAAAGGATGGTTACACGATCGTGAAGGCGAACAGTGGTATGGCTGCCCTGAAGAGCCTGCTGCAAAAGCAGGACTTCACGCTTATCCTGATGGACGTGCAAATGCCTGGTATGAACGGGTTTGAGACGGCCAACATGATCTATGAGCGCGACAGGCTGCGCGACATTCCCATTATCTTTATTACCGCCAATGATTATGGCGAAGAGTATATTTTTAAAGGATACCAGATGGGCGGCGTGGACTACATCTACAAACCCATTGATCCTGAACTGCTGCGGGTAAAAGTGAGCGTGTTTGTGGAAATGTACCGCAAAACCCAGCAGCTGGTGGCCCAGGAAAAAAAGCTGCTGGCCATGAATAAAAGCCTGGAAAAAGAGATCCAGGACCGCATTATTTCGGAAGAAAAGATACGCCTGCTCAACCAGCAGCTGCTGGAAAATAATGCCCACCTGAAGGCTACCAACGAAGAGCTGAACCGCTTTGCCTACGTGGCTTCCCACGACCTGCAGGAGCCCCTGCGCAAGATCATGGTGTTCAGTGATAAGATGGGTTTTAAGTTCAAGGACCAGATCCACCCCGAGATGGCGGATTACCTGCAAAAGATCACCAACGCCGCGGAACGCATGCAGCTGCTCATCAAAGACCTGCTCAAATATTCCCGCCAGACCAGCGTGGATGATGATGATTACGAAGTGGTGGATGTAAAGAAACTGGTGCAGGAAGTGCTCAGCGACATGGAAGTGGAAATAGAGCAGCGCCGCGCGGTGATCACGGTAGACGACCTGCCGGTGCTCTCCGGTTATCCCAGCCAGCTACGCCAGCTGTTCCAGAACCTGATCAGCAATTCCCTGAAATTCAGCCGGCCGGACCGGGAGCCCCGCATCCGTGTGAGCGCTACCCTGGTAAGCGATGGCCAGCCTGGCAAAGGGATGCCTGGCACGCATTACCGCATTGCCATTGCAGATAATGGCATCGGCTTCGATCCTAAATACACGGATGACATTTTTGTAGTGTTCAAACGCCTGCACAGCTATCATGAATTTGCAGGTACCGGGGTGGGGCTTTCTATCTGTAAAAAGATCGTAGAACGGCACAAAGGATATATTGAGGCCAGCAGCGCCCTGGGAGAGGGGGCGGTTTTCACCATCGGCCTGCCGGAAAAACACAGCAGCCTTCAACCCCTGCTGCGGCAAACTACCTGATCCAGGCAGGATGGTGCCCGCATTTAACCCGGCATTTATCTTTGAGAAAAAAACACCGTTACTTTTGATGGATCCGGGAAAAGAGGTCCTTCAGGATCTGCACCAGGTCACTGATGCGGGAGGGCTTGCTCACAAAGGCGGTGGCCCCTGCCGCCATGGCCAGGGAAGAGAAATGATGCTCCGACGAGGTGGAATACATCACCACCGGGATAGCCCTGGTGGATGGCATCCTTTTCAGTTCCGCCAGGCATTGCAGCCCGTTGATGCGCGGCATATTCAGGTCCAGGAAAATATAATCCGGCGATACTGCATTTTGTTGCAGCTGCGCCAGGGCATCTGTAGCATTATTGGCAAAAGCGCATTGATAGCTGGGCCCTACTTCTTCCAGTGCCAGGGCAAAGATCTCCTGGTCATCCGGATCATCGTCAATAATCAGGCAAGTCGTGTGATGCATGTAGCTAGTTATATTTAACAATGGCGATTGGGCGTGTTCCGGTAAATGTGGTGTAAGATAAATATTATCCAGCATTGTTGAACGAGCTTTATCAACATAATGATGGTATTATTACACACATTTGCGGGCAATTGTTCACCACAAAAGAAAATATGCTGAAAATTATTCTCACTTCAAAGTGCCAGCCGGCGTAAATCCTTGCTACTGCGTGTTTTTATAAAAGGATGCTTTTCATTTGTTAGAAAATTGTTAAGCTATAGGTACGCTGCCTTGTTTCCCCGTTCCCGCTTTTAATAATACGATGGACCTGCCGGCCACCGGGATGGTTTCCCCACTCTTACATACAGGACTGCTATCTTTTTCCGGCAGGGTTGCCTTATCGGTATCCAGCATTACACACCACTGCTTGCCATATTTTGGCTCTGGCAGCATAAAGTCCAGGGCATCATGGTGTGCATTGAAAATGATGTAAAAACTATCGTCTATCATCTGCTCCCCGTGCGGCCCCACAGCGTGCAGCCCGTGCCCGTTCAGGAAAATACCGACAGATTTTGCAAAGGCGGCATCCCATTGCTCCTGGCCCATTTCCTGGCCTTCCGGTGTAAACCAGGCAATATCCTCTGCGGCCCGCGCGCGGATGGGCTGCCCCTGGAACCAGCGCCGCCGGTGAAACGCGGGATGGTTAATACGCAGCTGTATCAGGTGGCGGGTAAAGGAGAGCAGTTCCACATCGGCCCTCGTCCAGTTTATCCAGGAGATCTCATTATCCTGGCAGTAAGCATTGTTATTGCCCTGTTGCGTGCGGCCGCATTCATCGCCCGCTACGATCATCGGCACGCCCTGGCTCAGGAACAGGGTCGCCAGGAAATTACGCTGTTGTTTTTTCCGCAGTGCGTTGATGCCGGCATCGTCTGTGGGCCCTTCTGCGCCGCAGTTCCAGCTGCGGTTATGGCTTTCCCCGTCTGTATTATTATCCTTGTTCGCATCATTGTGCTTATCGTTGTAAGACACCAGGTCCAGCAGCGTGAATCCGTCATGCGCGGTGATGAAATTAATGCTGGCCCCGGGGGTGCGGTAGTCATCCTTGTACAGGTCTGCGCTGCCGGTAAAGCGCTGGGCAAATTCCGGCAGGGTCCTGTCTTCCCCCCGCCAGTAGTCCCGGATGCAGTCGCGGTACAGGCCATTCCACTCCGCCCATCCCGGGGGGAACTTGCCTACCTGGTAGCCGCCTTCCCCGATATCCCACGGCTCTGCGATCAGCTTCACCTGGGAGATCATGGGGTCCTGGTGGATGATGTCAAAGAAAGCGGAGAGGCGGTGCACTTCATGCAGTTCCCGCGCCAGGGTGGCCGCCAGGTCAAAGCGGAAGCCATCCACGTGCATCTCTGCTATCCAGTACCGCAGGCTGTCCATGATAAGGCGCAGCACATTGGGCAGGTTGGCATTCATCGTATTGCCGGTGCCGGTGTAGTCCATGTAATAGCGCTTATCATCCGTAAGGCGGTAGTAAGATGCATTGTCAATGCCCCTGAAACTCAAGGTAGGACCCAGGTGGCTGCCTTCGCCGGTATGGTTGTACACCACGTCTATGATCACTTCTATGCCGGCTTTGTGCAGGTTCTTCACCATTTGTTTAAACTCCTGCACCTGCTGGCCCTGTACACCCTGGCTGGCATAGCGCGCATCCGGCGCAAAGAAGCCGATGGTGTTATATCCCCAGTAGTTGGTAAGCCCCTTGTCCAGCAGGTAGCGGTCCACTACAAAATGGTGCACGGGCATCAGCTCTATGGCTGTAATGCCCAGTGCTTTCAGGTAGTTGATGGTCACTTCGTGGCCAATACCCGCGTAGGTGCCACGCAGTGGCTCCGGTATGTCCGGGTGCAGTTTGGTAAAGCCTTTTACATGGGCTTCGTAAATAATGCTGTCGTGGTAAGCGATGCGGGGCGGGGTGTCGTCTTCCCAGTCAAACCGCGGGTCTATCACCACACACTTGGGCAGGTAAGGCGCGCTGTCTTCTTCGCTGAAACTGAGGTCTTCCGCTGCATCGCCTATCTTGTAGCCAAACAACGCATCGTGCCAGTCAATGACGCCGGCAATAGCCTTGGCATAAGGGTCTATGAGCAGTTTATGTTCATTGTACCGGTGCCCGTTTGCCGGCTCGTAGGGGCCGGCCACGCGGTAGCCGTATACCTGCCCGGGTTGCAGGCCCGGGAGGTAGGCATGCCACACCTGGTGGGTGCGTTCTTTAAAAACAACCATTTCCGGGTTGGGGTCTGCCGGGTCTTTAAACAGGCAAAGTGTTACACCGGTGGCGTTGTCTGCATAAAGGGCAAAGTTGACGCCTTTGCCATCCCAGGTGGCGCCCAGCGGGTAAGGACTGCCAGGGTAAGTGGAGATGCTCATACGAATAGTTAGAAATGGTTTCCAAAGCGTTGTGTGTAACACATTTTATACCAAGTGGTCTGGCACCGGGCAACAGTACAGGACAGTTATCCCTGCGCATGCGCTTATATTAATGCATATTTACAGACCATGCCATGTATGAAACGGAAACAACACTTTGCTGTACTGCTATCAATGCTCTTTTTTGCAAACCGCCTCATGGCCCAGGGGCCCGGTACCGCTTTGTACCGGGGCTTCCAGCAGCCGCCGGACAGCGTAAAGCCATCGGTGTACTGGTACTGGTTGTCGGGCAATGTTTCACCCGGTGGCGTTACCCGGGATGTGGCGGCTATGTCACAGGTGGGTATCGGGCGCGCCTTTATTGGCAACATTGGCCTGGGTGCGGAAGTGCCCGCAGGCCCCGTGCAGTTCTTTTCCCCGGAATGGTGGACGGTAACCCGCGCTGCTATGCAGGCGGGAGCGGATCATCATGTGGCCATCGGCCTGTTTAACGGGCCGGGATGGAGCCAGTCCGGCGGCCCGTGGATCAAGCCGGGACAGTCCATGCGCTACCTGGCGGCCAGCACCACCACGGTGCAGGGCGGGCAGTATATTACACAAAAGCTCCCAGCACCAGGCAAAGACTTCCAGGACGTAGCGGTACTGGCCATCCCTGCTGCACCGGCAGCCCCGGTATGGAACATTACTTCAGAACTAACGGTAACGGGTATACGTAATCTTACAGATGATAACATCACTACCACGGTGCAGCTGCCGGACAGTATACACCGCATGGAGCTGCGCCTGCAAAGCGCAGCTCCATGCACAGTGCGCACGCTGGTGCTGCAGGGCGGGCAACATGCGTTTTATGCAAAAGGGCGGCTGGAAGTGAATACCGGAGCCGGTTATAAAGAAGTAACAAGCTTTGAATACGACCGCAGCAACCCGGCAGACAATGTGGGCTTCATGCCCTGGGCACCGGTAGTGATAGCCCTGCCGCCCACGCCAGGCAAGGATTTCCGCCTGTTGCTGGAAGAAGCCAGGGGCGGCATTTCCCTGGCGGACGTGCAACTGGATACCCTGGCGCGGGTGGCCCGCTATCCTGAAAAACAGTTGGGTAAAATGTTTCCCGCGCCGCAACCCCTGTGGGATACTTATCTGTGGCCCAATGACAGCCCTGATACAGCGCAGGCATTATCCACCCGCCAGGTGCTGGACATTACCCGCTTTATGCAGCCGGATGGCACGCTGCGCTGGCAGGCGCCCCGTTCCGCTGAACCGGGTGTTAAGGGCAACACCGCCACCACCCGCTGGACCATCCTCCGCATGGGCATGTTGCCCACGGGCGTACATAACGCCCCTGCCACGCCGGATGCCACGGGCCTGGAAGTGGACAAACTCTCCGCCATGGCCATGGCGGCACATTTCAGCGCTTTTGTAAAACGGGTGTATGATAGCCTGGCCCCGGCACAACGCAGCGCCTTTAAATACGTGGTGGCAGACAGTTACGAAACCGGCTCCCAGAACTGGACGGATGATATGCGTACGGCCTTTCGTAAAACTTATGGCTATGATCCGCTGCCCTGGCTGCCCGTGCTTACCGGCAGGGTAGTGGGCAGCCCGGATCAGAGCAGCCGTTTCCTGTGGGACCTGCGCCGCCTGGTGGCAGACCGTATTGCGTACCAATATGTAGGTGCACTGCGCCGGGAAAGCCATCGCCTGGGCCTGGGTCTCTGGCTGGAAAACTACGGCCACTGGGGCTTCCCGGCGGAGTTTCTTCAATACGGCGGGCAGAGTGATGAAGTGGGGGGTGAGTTCTGGAGCGAAGGCGCCCTGGGCAGTGTGGAGCTGCGCGATGCATCTTCTGCGGCACACATTTATGGCAAGACCAAAGTATCTGCAGAATCATTTACCGCGGCCCTGGCCACGTATTACCGCTACCCGGCCATGTTGAAAAAACGCGGCGACTGGTCTTTCACGGAAGGTGTGAATAACACGTTGCTGCACGTATTCATTTCCCAACCCGACGATAGCCTGCGACCCGGTATCAACGCATGGTTTGGTACTGAGTTTAACCGGGGCAACACCTGGTTTAAAGAAGGGAAGGCGTTCATTGACTATGTGCGCCGTTGTAATTACTTACTGCAACAAGGCCTGCCGGTAAAGGACGTTGCTTATTTTATTGGGGAGGATGCACCGAAGATGAGCGGCATCCGCCAGCCGGAACTGCCCCAGGGATATGATTTTGACTACATCAATGCGGAAGTGCTGCTTACACGGGCGCAGGTAAAAGACGGGACGCTGGTGCTGCCGGATGGCCTGCGCTACCGCGTGCTGGTATTACCCCCGCAAACCACCATGCGGCCTGCTTTGCTGCGCAAGCTGGATACCCTGGTGCGCGCAGGGGCCGTGGTGGTGGGCCCTGCACCGCAGCAATCTCCCAGCCTGCAGGATTATCCCCGTGCAGATGCCATGGTGCAACAACTGGCCACAAAACTTTGGAGCCGGGAAACCATACACCACGCAGGCAAGGGCATGGTGATCCATGACATGCCGCTGCGGGATGTATTTGCATTGCTGCAATTGCAGCCAGACCTGGAATGGCAGCAACAACCGGTGCTCTTCACCCACCGCCGCACGGCAGATGGTAGTGACATTTATTTCATCAGCAACCAGGCGGATAGCATGATTGCCTTCCGCCCGGTGTTCCGCGTAAAGGCGCTGCAGCCCACGTACTGGGATGCGGTGACCGGCAGCGCACGCGCCTTGCCGGAATACGCCCAAACGCCCACTGGTACGGCCGTGCCGCTTACCCTGGCGCCAGCGCAAAGCGTCTTTATCGTGTTTAATAAACGGGCCGGTTTGCAGGCAATAAACCGCCGTAATTTCCCGGAACAACGGGTGCTGCAAACCATACAAGGCACCTGGCAATTGCAGCTGGACAGCCTGCACCTGCAACTGGATACGCTGCAGGACTGGACCACGCTGGCAGACAAACGCGCCCGTTATTTTTCCGGCAGCGGGGTGTATGAAATTTCCGTTCCTGTAGATAGCGTACCTGCACACGGCCCGGTATTGCTGGATCTGGGGAAAGTAAGCGCCATAGCCCATGTACAGGTGAATGGCACAGACGCCGGCACGGTGTGGACGGCACCCTGGCAGGCAGACGTTTCGCACGCGCTGAAGCGGGGACGCAATACCATCCGCATTACGGTGGTGAACACGTGGGTGAACGCGCTGGTGGGCGATCAGCAACTGCCCAAAGCACAACGGAAGTTGCACCTGAGCTATGACCCGTTCCATGCGGACACGCCTTTACAACCCGCGGGCCTGCTGGGCCCTGTAACACTGCGGGCGGAAGTGCAGTAACCTGCGCGATCATCGTACCGCGGCGCCGCCAGCCTGGGCATGATGGCACAGGATGGGACTTTGCCGGGGCCGGGTTACTTTTATTCTAACTGATACAAAATAAATTCCATGCAGGCACTCCTGGGTGTTATATTCCACTTTATCGGCGGTTTCGCCTCCGGCAGTTTTTACCTGCCGTATAAAAAAGTAAAAGGCTGGTCCTGGGAAAGCTATTGGCTGGCCGGCGGTTTGTTTTCCTGGCTCATTGTTCCCCTGGTAGCGGCCTGGCTCACGGTGCCCGGCTTTATGAACATCATCCATGCAGCGCCCACCAGCGTGCTGGGATGGACGTTTTTACTGGGCCTGCTGTGGGGCATTGGTGGCTTGACTTTTGGGCTATCTATGCGTTACTTGGGGATGTCCCTGGGCATGTCTGTAGCGTTGGGTTTTACCTCGGCTTTCGGCTCCCTGGTGCCGCCCATTTACCGGGACCTGTTTGCGCCGGACAGCGGCGTTACCTTTACCCAGATGCTACATAGCAAGGGAGGCGTGATCGTGCTCATTGGCGTGGCGGTATGCCTTATCGGGATTGGTATCTGCGGCCGTGCCGGCATGCTCAAGGAAAAGGTGCTCACGCCGGAAGAACAAAAGGTGGGCGTAAAAGAATTTAACCTTAGCAAGGGCCTGATCGTGGCTACGATATCCGGCATCCTGAGCGCCTGTTTCAATTTCGGCATAGAAGCCGGCAGGTCCATGGCCGTAGTGGCCGAGGCGAACGGGGCCAACCCCCTGTTCCGCAACAACGTGATCTTCGTGGTCATTCTCTGGGGCGGCCTCACTACGAACGTGCTGTGGTGCATTTATCTCAATTTGAAAAACAAAAGCTACCGTGACTATGGCAACAGGTCCACGCCACTGGCGGCTAACTATATTTTTTCCGCACTGGCAGGTACCACGTGGTTCCTCCAGTTCTTTTTCTACGGCATGGGCGAAAGCCGCCTGGGCAACGGCGCCAGCTCCTGGATCCTGCACATGGCTTTCATCATCCTGGTGTCTAACTGCTGGGGCATCGCCCTCAAGGAATGGAAGGGCGTGGACCGTAAAACCTGGACCGCCATTTCCCTCGGCATTGCCACCATCATGCTTTCCGTACTGCTGGTAGGGTGGGGGAATAGCGTGGGTGGTTAAAACGTACAACGTACAGCGTACAACGTACGGCGTATGATTACGGGACGTGTCAACAGGTGGCAAACAAACAGTAAACTAAAAACAAAAACATACTGAAATGCGCCGGCATGGTGCTTTCAAAGCAAGGTACGTTGTACGTTGTACGCTGTACGTTGTACGCTGTATCTTGTACAAACTTTCAAATCATGAAAACCAAAGAATTCAAACACGTAAGCTACCTCTGGGATGAGCGTAAGGCAGCAGAACTGGCGGGCGATGAAGTGGGGCTGCTCATTTACCGTTCTAACTTACTGGGCGCCGATCTGCGGCTCACTAATTATGGCGGGGGCAATACTTCCTGCAAGGCCGTGGTGAAAGATCCGCTGACCGGCCAGGACACGGAAGTGATGTGGGTGAAAGGCAGCGGCGGCGATATCGGTACGCTGAAACGCAGCGGGCTGGCTGCTTTATACGTGGATAAGCTGAGAGGCCTGGAAAAGGTGTACCGGGGCCTGGCGCATGAAGATGAAATGGTGCGCCTCTTCAACTATTGCCTGTTTGACCTGGATTCAAAAGCGCCTTCCATCGATACGCCTTTGCATGGGTTCCTGCCCTTCCATCATATTGACCACCTGCATCCCGATGCGGCCATCGCCATTGCGGCAGCAAAGGATGGCAAACGCATTACACAGGAATTATTTGGCGGCACCCTGGGTTGGGTGGAGTGGCAAAGACCAGGCTTTGACCTGGGCCTGAAGCTCCGCCAGTGCCTGCAGGACAATCCCGGTATTCGTGGTATTATGCTGGGATCGCACGGGCTCTTTACCTGGGGCAACACCGCCTATGAAAGTTATGTGAACACATTGGAAGTGATCGAGACCTGTGCCGCTTACGTAGAAGCGAATTATAACAAAGTGAAGCCCGTATTTGGCGGCGCACGCATCACGGCACAGGCGCCCGAAAAACGCCAGCAGCAAGCCATTGCACTGGCACCGGTACTGCGTGGTTTTTGTTCCACGCACCAGCACATGGTGGGCCACTTTACCGATGATGCCCGCGTGCTGGAATTCATCAACTCCCATGACCTGGGCCGCCTGGCACCCCTGGGAACCTCCTGCCCGGACCACTTCCTGCGCACCAAAATAGCACCCCTGGTGCTGGACCTGGCGCCGGATGCGGAATTGAAAGATGTAAAAGCACTGAAGGAAAAACTGGCCCCCGCATTTGAAGCGTACCGCGCGGATTACAAAGCATATTATGAAAGTTGCAAGCACGCGGACAGTCCCGCCATGCGCGATGCCAACCCGGTGGTGATCCTGTATCCCGGCGTGGGCATGTTCACCTTTGCCAAGGATAAGCAGACCGCGCGCGTAGCGGCAGAATTTTATATCAATGCCATCAACGTCATGAAAGGCGCGGAGGCGATCTCAGAATACACCTCGCTGCCCCGCCAGGAAGCATTTGACATTGAATACTGGTTGCTCGAAGAGGCCAAGCTGCAGCGCATGCCCAAGCCCAAGGCGCTGAGCGGGCGCATAGCACTGGTAACCGGCAGCGCCGGTGGCATAGGCCGCGCCATTGCCAGGAAATTTGCCGACGAAGGCGCCGTGGTGGTGATCAATGATAATGATGCGGAAAGACTGTCCGTGGCTAAAGCTGCATTTGAAAAACAATATGGCCGGGATGCCTTTATCACTGCGCCCCTGGACGTAACGGATATACACCAGATCCAGGGCGCTTTTGATGCATCCTGCCTGGCATTTGGCGGCGTGGATATTATTGTGAACTGCGCCGGCCTCTCTGTTTCTAAACCGCTGGAGGACCATACCAGCGCGGATTGGGACCTGCTTTACGATGTACTGGTGAAAGGACAGTTCCTGGTCACACAAGCCGGCGTAAACATCCTGCGCAAGCAGGACCAGGGCGGCGATGTGATCAACATCGTGAGTAAGAACGCGCTGGTGTCTGGTCCTAACAATGCCGGTTATGGCAGTGCCAAAGCCGCGCAGCTGCACCTGGGCCGCCTCAACGCGGCAGAACTGGGGCCAGACCGCATCCGCGTGAACACCGTAAACCCCGACGCCGTGATCGCAGACAGCAAGATCTGGGAAGGCGCCTGGGCGGAGGGCCGCGCCAAAGCATACGGCGTAAAGGTGGAAGACCTGCCCGCGTTCTATGCCAAACGCACCCTGCTCAACGAGATCATCCTGCCGGAAGATATTGCCAACGCCTGCTTTGTTTTTGTAGGCGGCCTGCTGAACAAAAGCACCGGTAATGTGCTGAATGTGGACGGGGGCGTGGCCATGGCCTTTGTACGGTAAAAACAGGCCGGAGATCCGCGCGTTTTCGTTACTTTGGGAACGGCCATGCTACCGGGTTTCCGGCTTTCTTTCCTGATATTTTAAATCCCACGTTATGCTGCTACACCGCACGTCCATTGAAGACCATAATGCCGCCTTGCTGGCCGCCCACCAGCGCCGCCTGCAATACCTGCGCAGTGAAGTGCCGCAGGTAGACGATGTATTGCCTTTACTGACCGACTTACAGATAGCTATTCCCAGCTGGGCATTGGGCACCGGTGGTACCCGCTTCGGCCGTTTTTCCGGCGGTGGAGAGCCCCGCAGCATTGCAGAGAAAATTGAGGACGTAGGCCTGCTGCATGCCCTCAACCAGAGCAGTGGCAGCATTTCCCTGCACATACCCTGGGACGTGCCGGAAAACCACGCCAGCATCCGTTCCCTGGCCGCCCAGCATGGGCTGCGCTTTGATGCAGTGAACTCCAATACTTTCCAGGACCAGCCGGGCCAGCAACACAGCTACAAATTTGGCTCCCTGCAGCACGTGGACAAAGCCGTGCGCAAACAAGCCATCGAGCACAATATTGAAGTGATACGCCAGGGAGTGGAGTTGGGCTCAAAGGCGCTCTCCGTGTGGCTTTCAGACGGGTCCTGCTTCCCGGGGCAACTCAACTTCCGCAAAGCATTTCAAAACACGCTGGAAAGCCTGCAGGAGATCTACGCAGCCCTGCCGGCAGACTGGAAACTGTGGCTGGAGTACAAAGCATTTGAACCTAATTTCTATTCCACTACGGTGGCAGACTGGGGCCAGTCTTACCTGTACGTGAGCAAGCTGGGGCCTAAAGCCTTTACCCTGGTGGACCTGGGCCATCACCTGCCCAATGCGAAC
The DNA here is from genome assembly GCF_003071345.1 of Chitinophaga parva. Lineage (NCBI taxonomy): Bacteria > Pseudomonadati > Bacteroidota > Chitinophagia > Chitinophagales > Chitinophagaceae > Chitinophaga > Chitinophaga parva. Next base: position 1,603,555 of record NZ_QCYK01000002.1, read on the forward strand.
ATTGAACAGATCGTGTCCCTGCTGCTCATGGAAGGACGCCTGGGTGGTTTCCACTTCAATGATTCCAAATACGGGGATGACGACCTCACCACCGGCAGCATCCGCCCTTACCAGCTGTTCCTTATTTTCAATGAACTGGTGGAAGGCATGGACGCGCGCCATATGAACCACGCACAGGACCTGGGCTGGATGATCGACGCATCGCACAACGTGAAAGACCCGCTGGAAGACCTGCTGCAAAGCGTGGAAGCCATTAAACTGGCCTATGCACAGGCCCTGATCGTGGACCGCAAGGCACTGGCTGCCGCACAGGCGAATAACGACGTGGTGCGCGCCCAGGAAATATTGCAGGCCGCCTTCCGCACAGACCTCCGCCCCCTGCTGGCCGAAAGCCGCCTGCGGGCCGGTGCCGCGCTGGCGCCCCTGCAACTGTTCCGTGAACTGAACGTAAGACAATCCCTCATTAAAGAACGCGGCACCACTGCCGTGGCTACCGGACTTTAGCCCATGCAACGTATACCCGTGATCGTGATCTTTGATATCGGGAAGACAAACAAGAAATGTTTGCTTTTCGATACCCACTACCAGCTGGTAAAGGAGCATAGTGTGCAACTGCCGGAAGTCCCTGATGAAGATGGCTACCCGGCAGAAGATGTGCATGCGCTGGGGGCCTGGGTGCGCAATACTTTCCGGGAGTTGCAGCAGCTGGGGGAATATGAGATCCGCGCGGTGAACTTTTCCGGTTATGGGGCCAGTTTTGTATGGCTGGACGAACAAGGGAAGCCCGTAGCGCCGCTGTATAACTACCTGAAACCTTATCCCGAAGCACTGGAGCAACAGTTTGCCGCCACGTATGGTACTGCCGCCAAAGTGGCCAGGGAAACGGCTTCCCCGGTGCTGGGCAGTCTTAATTCCGGCATGCAGCTATACCGCATGAAGCAGGAGCAACCAGCTACGTATGCCCGTGCCCGTTATTGCCTGCACTTACCGCAATACCTCAGTTACCTGCTCACCGGGCAGGCATTTACAGATATTACCAGCATTGGCTGCCATACCCGCCTGTGGAACTTTACAGCAAATGCCTATCATCACTGGGTGACGGCGGAAGGCCTGCCGGACAAGCTGGCGCCTTTGCATGCGGCGGATGAAGCCCTGCACGTAGCGGTGAACGGGCGGGAGATTTCCGCGGGCATAGGCCTGCACGACAGCTCTGCCGCGCTGATCCCCTACCTGTCCGGCTTTCATGAGCCGTTTGTGTTGCTGAGCACCGGTACCTGGTGCATCAGCCTGAATCCTTTTAACCACACACCGCTTACAGACGCGGAGCTGCAGCAGGATTGCCTTTGCTACCTGGATTACAAAGGCAGGCCCGTAAAGGCCAGCCGCCTGTTTGCAGGGCACGGGCATGAGCAGCTGGTAAAGGCGCTGGCAAAGCATTATAACAAGCCCCTGCACTATTACCGCACCGTATGGTACGATCCTTTGCTGGCCGCCGGCCTGCAACCCGGTGCCCTGGAGGGGCTTACCCTGGCCCGCCTGGAGCAATACCCGGATTATGAAACGGCTTATCACCAATGGGTGGTATCGCTTATGGCGTTGCAAAAAAGATCGCTGGAACTGGTGCTGGAAAACGCGCCGGTGAAGCGCATCTTCGTGGACGGGGGCTTTAGCGGTAACCCGTTGTTCATGCATTTACTGGCAGCGGCATTTCCCCAGGTAGAGGTATATGCCGCCGCCATGCCACAGGCATCCGCGTTGGGTGCAGCCCTGGCCATCCACACCGCCTGGAATGACAAGCCTTTGCCGGCAGATCTCATTGAGCTGAAGTACTATGCCGCACCCGCTCCGCAAGCGCTTGTCCCGCCGGAGGGGGGCCCCGGGAGCGAAAATTCAACCCCGGGGAATGAATATCCCTAAGCACGCCCGCTGTACCAACCCGCGCTAAAATGCCGTAACTTATGTCCATGAAAGCATCCAAGCTGTTTGATATGATCGCGGTGGACGAATTTTCCGCCACGCCAAAATATTTACAACTCACCAATGCCATCCTCAACGCCATCAGCGCCGGCAAGATCGAGAAAGACGATCCCCTGCCCAGCATCAATGAACTGAGTTACCAGCTGGAGATCTCCCGTGACACCGCAGAGAAAGGCTACCGCTATCTCAAAAAAATAGGCGTGCTGGCCTCCGTGCCGGGCAAAGGATATTTTATCCGCAACACCGGCTTCCGCCAGATGTTGAAAATATGCCTGCTCTTCAACAAACTCAGCGCGCACAAAAAGATCATTTACGATGCGTTTGTAGCCGCCCTGGGTGAGCATGTAGCCATCGATTTTTATATCTACAACAACGACTTTGGCCTCTTCAAGAAAATACTGAACAACAAGAAGGGAGAGTATTCCCATTACGTGGTGATCCCGCATTTCCTGGAAGGAGGGGAGCACGCGCACGAGATCATCAACACCATTCCCCCGGAAAAATTACTGCTGCTGGATAAGATACTGCCTGGCATCCAGGGGGAATATGCAGCGGTGTATGAAAATTTTGCCAACGATATTTACAACGCGCTGGAACAGGCGCTGGAGCAGCTGAGCAAGTACCGCACCATCAAGATCATTTTCCCGCGCAACAGTTACTATCCCGTGGAGATCCAGCGGGGCGTGAACCGCTTCTGCCAGGACTATGCCTTCAATTACCGGCAGGTGCACAAGGTGGCGGAAGAGCCCATAGAGGAAGGGGATGTGTTCCTGAGCGTGATGGAAGACGACCTGGTGCTGCTCATTGAGCGCCTCATTTCCATGCAGCTGAAAGTGGGAGAGCAGGTGGGGGTTATTTCCTACAATGAAACCCCGCTGAAGAAGATCATCCTCAACGGCATTACCACCGTGAGCACGGATTTCCGGCAGATGGGCTCCGCCGCCGCCCGCATGATCCTGGACAATGAGCGCCGCCACGTGGAGATCCCATTCCACCTTACACTGCGGTCATCGCTCTGAGAAGGGCTCATTATTAAAAGGTTGAACTGAACCGGTTGCCCCGCGGGCAACGGTGTGAGTCATAAAAAAGGCCTGCCGCTGAGAACAGCGACAGGCTTTTGTTCTAGGATATGGTCTATCCGCGGAATGCCCGCGAATTACTTTAAGGGGAAACGCATATGGTAAACAAGACAAAAAGCACAATTGTTGTCTTGGGCGCTAAAAAATTGCGCAGTACTTTTGATGCCGGATTTTCCACCCGCGCGCATGCCGGCGGAACAAAAAAATACTTTTTGTCCCCGTTTCTACAATATTTGTATGCCGGGATCGTCTCCGAAATTAAATTGTCAGACCGGGTAGCTGGTTAAATGGTTAAATTGCCAGCTCATTCAACATTGACAGTTTATTGCCATCATTTAACGGCTACCATGAAAAGTTTATTGTAACTGATAATCGCAACTTAACAGGCCTCCCCGTTAAAACCGGGCCTTGTGTTATTCAATGATACCGGTCAGCATTTTACGCATAACATTTAACGGTTAACGTCCAGCCGCTCAACAATTTAACAATCCAGCAATCTAACAATTCAATAAATGGCCAAACAAAAACAAGGAAGTAAGCCGCAGGGGCCCAGTGTGTTCGGGTTGCTCAAACCTTACCGGAAACTGGTGGCCGGGCTCGTGGCCTTTGCCGCGGTTTCCAATGGGTTTTCCCTGGTACTGCCCCTTTACATCCGCAAGGCGGTGAACCAGTTCAATACCGATCCCAATGCGATGAACTCCGTATACCTGGGTTTCCTGGTGGTAGCGGTGGTAGTGTTCCTGCTCTCTTTTGCGCTGGGCTACCTGCAAACATACACCTCGGAAACCGTGGCCAAGGATCTCCGCACCCAGCTGTCGGACAAGATCTCGCGCCAGAGCTATGCCTACATCCAGGCGGCCAATCCCTCCCGCCTGCTTACCAATCTCACATCTGATATTGACTCCATCAAGACCTTCGTGGCCCAGGCCATGTCGTCTATCGTGGCCAGCGTGATCACCATCCTGGGTGGCAGCGTGCTGCTGCTGGTGGTGAACTGGCGGCTGGGGCTGTGCGTGATCGCTATTATTCCCATCATTGCCATTACCTTTTTCGTGGTGCTGGGCAAGGTGAGGGCCCTGTTTAAAAAGAGCCGGGAGATCATTGACTGGCTGAACAAGGTGATCAATGAAAGCATCCTGGGTGCCGCCCTGATACGGGTGCTCAACTCCTGGCAACTGGAATACGATAAATTTACCGGCCCCAATGCCAAAGCCCGCGACCTGGGCCTGAGCATCCTGCGCCTGTTTGCACTGCTCATTCCCATTGTAACCCTCACGGCAAACCTGGCTGTGTTCTGCATCCTGCAGCTGGGTGGCCGCTACGTGATCTACGGGCAGATGGATATGGGTACGTTTGTAGCATTTAACAGCTACCTGGCCATGCTGATCTTCCCCATTTTCGTGATCGGGTTTATGAGCAATATCATTGCCCAGAGCACGGTGGCCTACCAGCGCGTGCGCAGTGTGCTGGATGCGCCGGAAACCGCGCCCACCGGCACGTACGTGGCGGAGCTGCAGGGTAATATTGACCTGGAAGACGTGGTAGTGCGCTATGGGGAAAAGCTGGCCCTGAAAGGCGTGACCATGCATATTAAAGGCGGCAGCCGCACCGCGGTGATAGGCCCTACAGCAGCGGGCAAAACCCAGTTGCTCAACGTGCTCACCGCCCTGCTGAAGCCCACTTCCGGCCAGGTGCGGTACGATGGGGTGGACATCGACAAATACCAGCAGGACGAGCTGCTGCGCCAGGTGGGCCTGGTGTTCCAGGACAGCATTATGTTTAACCTGAGCCTGCGGGAAAACATTGCGTTCAGCGATACGGTAACGGATGCATTCCTGGAAAAAGCTATCCGCACCGCGGAGCTGTACGACTTCATCCACACCCTGCCCGAGGGGCTGAACACCATCGTGTCTGAACGGGGCAACAGTCTTTCCGGTGGGCAGAAACAGCGCATCATGCTGGCCCGCGCCCTGGCCGTGAACCCGAAAGTGTTGCTGCTGGATGATTTTACCGCCCGCGTGGATTCCCAAACAGAACAGAAGATCCTGCAGAACGTGCGGGCTAACTATCCAGGCATTACCCTGCTCTCCGTGACGCAGAAGATCGCGTCCGTGCAGGATTATGACCAGATCATTTTACTGATGGAAGGAGAGGTGTTGGCCGCAGGCACCCATGCGGAGCTGATGCAGATCAGCCCTGAGTATGTACAGATTTTTGAATCACAACGCAGCACCAGTAACTATGAATTACAATCTTAACGAGCTTTTAGCCCAACGTGATAAAAAGACCGGGGCCAGGAAGGCGCTGCGCGAATTTGTGGCCCTGATGGGCGAGGAGAAGCGTAACCTGCTCATTGCACAGGTGTTCATCCTGCTCAATACAGGCCTGAACCTGGTAGGCCCGCTGCTGGTAGGGATGGCCGTGGATAAATACGTGTCTACAAAAGACCTGGCCGGCCTGTCGCGCATAGGCCTGTTGCTGCTGGCGGTGTACGGCTGCGCCTTCATCACCGCTTATTTGCAGACCAAGAAAATGGGCGGGGTAGGGCAGCGCATGCTGTTCACCCTGCGCAATGCCGTGTTCATCAAACTGCAGGACCTGCCGGTAGCCTTTTTTAACCAGAACAAGGCCGGTGACCTGATCTCCCGCATTAACAATGATACGGACAAGGTGAACCAGTTCTTCTCCCAATCGCTGATGCAGTTCATTGGCAGCATTTTTACCATGCTGGGCGCGGGCATTTTCCTGTTGTCACTGAACCTGAAACTCGGGGTGGCCGCGCTGCTGCCCGCGCTGGCATTACTTATTTTTACACGTGTCATTTCCCCCTGGCTGAAGGCCCGTAATGCCCGCAGCTTAAAGAGCTCCGGGGCCCTGAGTGGGGAGATCCAGGAAAGCCTCAATAACTTCAAAGTGATCATTGCCTTTAACCGCCGCGACTATTTCCGCAAGCGCTTCCAGGAGGCTAATGAAGACAACTACAAAACGTCTGTAGATGCCGGTATCGCCAATAACCTGTTCCTGCCGGTATCCACCTTCTTTTCCGCCTTGGCGCAACTGGTAGTGGTGGCATATGGCATTTACATGATCCTGCACCATGAGCAGGCCATCGGCTCCCATGAAACCTTTACCATTGGTTTGCTGGTAGCATACCTGGCTTACGTGCAGAACTTCTACAACCCTGTGCGCCAGCTGGCCGCACTGTGGGCCAACTTCCAGGTGGCACAGGCCGGGTGGGACCGCATTGCACAGATCCTCAGCCTGCAATCCAACCTGGTGGTGGAAGAAGAAAGGACCACTAACGGTAACGGACAAACGAAGCACCCGCTGCTGGAATTTAAAAATGTTTCTTTCGGGTACCCGGATGGCAAAACCGTGCTGCATGATATTAATTTCCGCCTGGAGCCGGGTAAAACCTACGCCCTGGTGGGGCCCACCGGTGGCGGGAAAACCACCACGGCCAGCCTCATTGCCCGCCTGTACGATCCTACGCAGGGCGCGGTACTGCTGGACGGAAAGGACATCCGCACCTACCAGCCTTCAGAACGGGCCAGGAAGATCGGCTTCATTTTGCAGGAGCCCTTCCTGTTTAGCGGTACCGTGCGGGATAACCTGCTGTATGGTAATGAAGCGCTGCGCCACTACACGCCGGAGCAACTTACGGAAGTAATGAAGGACGCCAACCTGGAAAGCCTGCTGGCCCGTTTTGAAAATGGATTGGAAACAGACATCCAGCCTAACGGGGAAGGGGTAAGCCTGGGGCAGAAACAGCTGATCGCCTTTATGCGCGCAGTGCTGCGCAACCCTTCCCTCCTCATCCTGGATGAGGCCACGGCCAATATTGATACCGTAACAGAACAATTGCTGGAAGATATTTTGCACAAGCTGCCCGCCAGCACTACCCGCGTGATCATTGCCCACCGGCTGAACACGATAGAAAGTGCAGACGAGATCTTTTTTGTAAATGGCGGGGCGGTGACCAGGGCCGGCTCCATGCAGGACGCCGTGGATATGCTGCTGCACCAGAAGCGGAGCAGCTGAAGTGCCGGCCTTGCCGGTATAGGAGAGCGGCTGTCTGCGGGGCAGATATGGTGGTGCGGGGCCACGATATTGTCTTGTGCCGCTATTTTCGTTATATTTAGATGAATATTCCACGTCATGTCTATCACAGATAATATCGAGTTGGCCGGCATCCAGCAGGTGAGCGCACTGGTAGCAATGGTGCTGCGCGAAATGAGGCAACACGCCCGCCCGGGTATGTCTGCCAGGGAGCTGGATGATTATGGAGGCAAAATCCTGCAGGATCATGGAGCCCGCTCTGCGCCCCGCGCGGCATATAACTTTCCCGGGTGGACCTGCATCAGTGTGAACAATGAAATGGCCCATGGCATTCCCACTGCCCGCAAGATCTTTCATGAAGGAGACCTGATCAATGTGGATGTATCCGCGGAGCTGAATGGCTTCTGGTCCGACAATGGCGGCTCTTTTGTTTTGGGAGATGATAAACACCGCCTCCAGCCCCTGGTCAATGCTTCCCGGGAGATTTTACAACTGGCCATCAACTCCATCCACAGCGGTGTGCATATTTCAGAAGTGGGCCGCGTGGTGGAAACCGAAGCGCGCCTGCGTGCCTATAAAGTGATCAAGAACCTCACCGGCCATGGTGTGGGCCGCAGCCTGCACGAAGAGCCCCATGAAATTGCCAACTGCTATAACCGGTTCAATGAACGGCGCTTTGGCAGGAGCACGGTAGTGGCCATAGAAACATTTATCTCCACGCACTCCACCATGGCGCTTACCCAGCGGGACGGATGGACGCTGGTGGGGGATAAGGGTGGTTACGTGGCACAGCATGAGCACACGATCATGGTAACCGACGGGGCGCCGGTGGTGCTCACGGCGGGGAATGGGATCTGGGATTAGTATTGCACGGCGAAAATTTTCTCAACGGTTAGTGAAATTTTTCACAGCGCCTGATGAAGCGTTGCATAAAATAACAAAGCGGCTGCCCTTCAAAGGCAGCCGCTTTGTATTATTATCTGGTCATCACTTTACTTTCCCAGTAAAGCCTTTGCTTTCTTCACTACGTTATCCACCGTAAATCCAAACTCCGCGAAGATCTGCTCTGCGGGCGCGGATTCGCCAAAGCGGTCTACCGTGATGGTATCGCCTTCGTCGGTCACCCACTTGTGCCAGCCCATGGAGGCGCCGGCTTCTACGGCCAGGCGCTTGCGCACGTTTTTGGGAAATACAGATTCCTTGTAAGCAGCGTCCTGTTTTTCAAACAGCTCCCAGCTGGGGAAGCTGACGATGCGGGCGCCAATGCCTTCTGCTTTCAGCTTTTCCTGCGCCTTCACGATCAGGTCCACTTCAGAGCCGGTGGCCATCAGGATCACATCCGGTGTTTTATCTGCATCGGCCAGGATGTAGGCGCCTTTTTCCAGGTTGGTGGCTTTGGCGTATTTGTCCTGGTCTATCACGGCCAGGTTCTGGCGGGTAAATACCAGCACCACCGGGCCATCCTTGTGCTCCAGCGCTACGCGCCATGCCTGCGCGGTCTCATTGGCATCTGCCGGGCGGATCACCGTAATGTTGGGGATCACGCGGAGGGCAGCCAGTTGCTCAATGGGCTGGTGGGTAGTACCATCTTCGCCCAGGCCAATGCTGTCGTGCGTGTACACGAACAGGGGGCGGATCTTCATAATGGCCGCCAGGCGGATGGGCGGGCGCATATATTCAGAGAACATCAGGAAGGTAGCGCCAAACGGGATGATGCCTTTCGTAAGCGCCATGCCATTGAGCGCAGCGCCCATGGCGTGCTCGCGGATGCCAAAGTGGAAGTTGCGGCCACCGTGGTTGTCAAAATTGAAAGAAGGATATTTCTTCAGGTTCGTGTCTGTAGAAGGCGCCAGGTCTGCGGAGCCGCCTATCAGCGTGGGCAGTGCATCAGCAATGGCGTTGAGGGTTTCGCCGGAAGCCTTGCGGGTGGCTACGCCCTTGGGATTGTCTGCCACTTTGTAGGTGGGCAGTTTATCTTTCCAGCCATCGGGCAGGTTGCCGGCGGCAAGGGTTTCGTATTCTTTTGCCAGGTCGGGGAAGGCGGCCTTCCATTTTGCGTACAGTTCATTCCAGGCTGCTTCGTCCTTGGCGCCACGGCTGCCGGCCTCGTGGTAATATTGCAGCACGTCGTCTGCCACATAGAATGACACTTCCGGGTCAAAGCCAAAGCCTTGCTTTACCAGCTTCACTTCGTCCGCTCCCAGGGGCGCGCCGTGCGCACCCGCGGTATCTACCTTATTGGGGCTGCCGTAGGCAATATGCGTGCGTACCTTGATGAGGGAGGGGCGCGTTGTTTCTGCCTTTGCTTTTTCCAGCGCATCCTGGATGGCGGCAATGTCGTTGCCGTCGGGCAGCACCTGTACATGCCAGCCGTAAGCTTCAAAGCGTTTGGCCACATCTTCGTTGAATGCGATGGCGGTATCGCCTTCAATGGAAATGTGGTTATCGTCATACAGGTAAATGATATTGCCCAGCTTCAGGTGACCAGCCAGGGAAGCGGCTTCCGCGCTCACACCTTCCATCAGGTCGCCGTCACTGCAGATGGCGTAAATGCGGTAATCGAAAATATCATAGCCCGGTTTGTTGTAGCGGGAAGCCAGGTATTGCTGGCCAATGGCCATGCCTACGCCGTGTGCAAAGCCCTGGCCCAGGGGGCCGGTGGTCACTTCAATACCTGCCAGCAGGCCATATTCCGGGTGGCCGGCGGTTTTGCTGTGCAGCTGGCGGAACTGCTTGATATCATCCATGGTGATATCTTCATAGCCGGTAAGGTAGAGGTAAGCGTATTGTAACATGCAGGCGTGGCCGGCGGAGAGGATAAAGCGGTCGCGGTTGGGCCAGTGAGGAGATTTTGCGTTGTAGCGCATGGCGGATGTCCACAGAACGTGTCCCATTGGCGCAAGGCTCATGGGGGTGCCGGGATGCCCGGAATTGGCTTTCTGTACTGCGTCTGCGGCCAATACGCGTACCGTATTGATGCCCGCCTGAACGATTTCCTGGGTCTTAGTGTCCATGATAATCAGATTGGATTTTTTTAATGCGGAGCATCGCCCAATAAATGTGCCGGTACTCAGGTTGTCAGATTGTGAAATTGTTAGATCGTTGAATTATCTAATTGTTACGGGGGGAATGACAATTTACCATTTGTGCAATCCTTCCTGCAACGCCTCCTGGTACCGCTTTATGTCAAAGCTGTACAGGTAGGGTGCTTTGTGTGCTACGCCGGTGCGGCGTTCTTCCCTCCTGCGCAGGATGTGGTACCCCAGGATCTTGCGCTGGAAGTTGCGCCGGTCCAGGGGTGTGCCCAGGATGGTCTCATACAGCTTCTGCAGTTCCGGCATGGTAAACAGCTCCGGCATGAGGGACATGCCGATGGGTTGGTAGTTCAGCTGCACCCGCAATGTTTCCAGTGCCTTGTCCAGGATCTGGCGGTGATCCAGCATGAGCGGCGGTATGCTGTCCAGGTCATACCAGGTGCAGATCTCAGACAGTTCATCCAGTTGGGGCGTTACCCTGGTAAAGTCCACCAGCGCATAAAAGCCTACGGAAATAAAACGCTGGGCCAGCCAGTGATGCTGATCAATACGGAGATCTTCCATCGCAAAATCCTTCATGGCCTGCTGCGGGTTGGAGCGCTCCAGGGCACTAAAGGTGTGGAACTGCCGGAGAAATATATTATCCAGCCCCGTACGTTCCTTCAATACCCGGGCGGCGGCTACTTCCAGGGTCTCGTCCTGATGTATGAATCCGCCAGGCAGGGCCCAGTCGTGGCGGGTACGCATCTTTAACAACAAAACCTTCAGCTGGTTCTGGTGAAATCCGAAGATCACACAATCCAGTGATAACTGTGGAATATAGAGGGAACTGCCCTTGTCAATGAGTTGCTTGAATTTTTCGTATTCCGTCATGCGCTTCAAAACGATTGGATAAAACTAAATAATCTATTTCGTTGTGTAGGATAAAAATATTACATTGTGTCACATAAACGCATTGATACGTATGAGAAACATTCCACGTTGGACCTGGGCACCGGCTGCGGCCGCCTGCGTAGCCGTTGCGGCCATGCGGGCAGTTTCCACCCCCGGCCCGTTAAACGCCCTGCCGCAAACATTGCTGCGCCACAGCCAGGTGGTAAAGACCACGGGCAACTTCGGGTTCCGCGACCTGAATAAGAACGACAAGCTGGATGTATATGAAGACGTGCGCCAGCCGGTTGAAAAAAGGGTGCAGGACCTGCTGCACCAGATGACCCTGGAAGAGAAAGCAGGCCTCCTGTTCATCAACGGGGCCCGTATCAACGACGATGGCTCCATTGAAGACAAACCGGGCACGGGCCTCTTTGCCTTTGCGCCCAATGCGGCCAGGCTGCTCACCGAAAAGAAAATGAATCACTTTAACCTCTGGGCCATCCCGGATGAGCCACATACGCTGGCGGTGTGGTACAATAAAATGCAAAAGCTGGCAGAAGACAGCCGCCTGGGCATTCCCATTACCATTGCATCAGACCCCCGCAACCATTTTTCCAATAACATCTTTGCCATGAAGGCCAGTGGTTTCTCCCAGTGGTGTGAGCCGCTGGGGCTGGGCGCTATTGGCGACCCGGAGCTCACCCGCCAGTTTGCCGACATCGTACGCCAGGAATACCTGGCCGTGGGCATCCGCGAGGCATTGCACCCGCAGGTGGACCTGGCCACGGAGCCCCGCTGGGCACGTATCAGCGGCACCTTTGGAGAAGATGCGCAGCTCACTGCCAAGCAGGCTACTGCCTATATTGAAGGTTTCCAGGGCGGCAATAGCCTCACCCGGGAAGGCGTGGCAGCCATGACCAAGCACTTTGCCGGGGGTGGTCCCCAGCGCGAAGGGCTGGACCCGCACTTCCCGTTCCAGAAAGGACAGATCTACCCGGGGCATAATTTTAAGTACCACCTGATCCCGTTTGAAGCGGCCTTTGCGGCACATACTGCCGCCATCATGCCCTACTATGGGGTGCCCATGGGGCAAACGAAAGAAGACGTGGGCTTTTCTTATAACAAGGCGATGATCACGGACCTGCTGCGTCATCATTATCATTACGATGGGGTGGTGTGCACAGACTGGGGCCTGGTCACAGATGCCAACCTGGGGCCTGTGGTATGGCCGGCCCGCGCGTGGGGCGTGGAAAGCCTGAGCATCCCGGAGCGCGTGCAGAAGATCATTGATGCGGGGGTGGACCAGTTTGGCGGGGAGAACATTCCCGAAGTAATTGTGCAGCTGGTGAAAGAGGGTAAGGTGAGTGAAAAACGGATAGACAGCAGCGCGGTACGCCTGCTGCGCCAGAAGTTCCAACTGGGCCTGTTCGACAATCCTTATATCGATGAAGACAAGGCCAATACCACCGTGGGCCGCGCAGATTTTGTGGCCGCGGGCGAAGCCTCCCAGCGCAGGGCTATTACCTTGCTGAAAAATGACCGGCATGTATTACCTCTCAAAAAAAATCTGAAGATCTATGTGAGAAATATGGACCCGAAAGTAGCCGCGCAATACGGTACCGTGGTAGACGATCCCGCGGACGCAGACCTGGCCATCCTGCGCCTGCAAACGCCCTTCTACCCGGTAGCATCAGATATTCCACTGGCGAAGATGTTTCACCACGGCGACCTTGATTTTAAAGGTGCGCAGAAAGACAGCATCCTGCAACTGTTACACCAGGTGCCCACCATCGTGGACATCTACATTGACCGCCCCGCTGTGATCCCGGAGATCAGCAAGGCTGCAAAAGGATTGCTGGCAGATTTTGGCGCCAGCGATGCGGCGGTGCTGGACGTGATCTTTGGCAAATTCAAGCCCGGCGGGCATTTGCCGGTGGAGCTGCCCGCTTCGATGGAAGCAGTACGGGCGCAGAAAGAAGATGTGCCTTATGATTCCAAAAACCCGTTGTACAAGTTTGGGTTTGGATTGAGTTATTAGGTTTTAAACCCGTTGTGCAAACGGGGCTTGTATTGCGTTGCAAATTCGTGTGTGTTTATAGAGGAACGCCTCCTGCTGCAAGCGGGGGCGTTTTTTTGTTGGTGACCCGATGATTTAAGCACACGAACCGTGGAGATGTACAAGTGATCGTGCAGCTTCCTGGTAGCCGGCACCTGTCTTTGAAAGATCCAACATCTTCGAACGGGAGTGAGCACAAGACCGCCCAGGTGATCCTGACCATTGTAGCCATTAACACCTGGTACCGCATTGCCATTTCCGTTTGGTTGCAACCGGAATGATTTTTGTGGAGAAAATGCCGCAGGGACCCCAGCCCCCGTATAACGGCCTAGCCTCAGGGCCACAAACAACTGTTATCGCCGTGATCTCCGCTGCAATGCAGCACCGGCCCCTTAAAACATATTTAATGAAACGGCTAATGACACTTTACAAAAGCGTCCCCCTCACCTCGCTGCTGCTATCAATGGCGTTGCCGTTATTTGCAACGCCCTCTTACCAGGCCTTTTTCTCACTTCATTCCATGCGGGGACTGATCTTCATTCTCGTGGTGCTCATTGTCTGTCTGCTGGTTACGGTGGCGTACCTGTACAGTAAAGTGAAACAACTGCAACGCACGCAGCGCGAGCTGTTGCATGGTGCAGATCATTTCCTCACACCAGAGCAGTTTCAGGAATATCTTTCTTCGCTGGACAGCAGGCAGATAGGCTACTACCTGCAGCGCGATGCAGACCGTAAGACAAACAGCGGCTCCGTGGTGTCCATTGCAGTGCTGCTGGCCTGCTTGCTGGGCGCACAGCCCGTGTTTGCGCAATCGCCTGTTAAAGGCGTATTCCCTTTTACAGATACAGGTGTGGTGATCACCATGATCCTCATCCTGCTTCCCATTTTGGGAGGTGCTTTGCTGCTTATTGCCAAGGTGATGTACACCTTGCATCAGTATCGTAACAAACAGGCAGCAAAAGATGCTGCCGCCTTTGAGGCCGCGATGGAGAGCGCGCAGCAGCACGATGCCACACAAGCCGTACTGGAAGCCCGTAAGCAGGCATTGGATTACCAGCTTAGCGGCACAGAACTGGGTGGCAAAACAGTGGCCACTGATAGCAAGGGGTTGCTGAAAAATATCAGCACCCATACTACGCTGCCCGTGGTGTCGCAGAAAAAAAGTGGGCTGAACCGCCCGGGCATTGATCCCCAACTGGCCAGGATCGTGATCTGGTACATTGTGAGTGCCGCGCTTTGGCTGCTCATTGGTACTACCGTTGGTGAGTACGTGGGCATCAAGTTCGTGGCGCCGGATGTGGACCATGTATCCTTCCTGAGCTTCGGGCGCCTGCGTCCTGTGCACACGAACATGGTGTTCTGGGGATGGTCATCCCTCGGCATGCTGGGCCTTGCACACTACATTGTGCCCCGTGTGGGCAATAACCAACTGGCCAGCTATAAACGGGCCTGGTACGCATTGATACTGATCAATGCATCGGTATTGCTGGGCACCTGGGCATTAATGAGCGGGGTTAATAATAGTGGTGGTGAATACCGGGAATACATCTGGCCCATCATGCTGCTCTTCGGTATCGGGGTGGTGATCTGCCTGGTGAATTTCCTGCAGACCATTGCAAGGCGGCAAACCAAGGAGATCTACATTGCCAACTGGTACATTGTGTCTGCCATCATCTTTGGCCTTACCATTGAAATACTTGCTTACCTGCCCATGTACCAGAATGGCCTGGGCGAAACCATCATACAGGGTTATTTCATGCACCAGGGTGTGGGCATGTGGTTCATGTTCTTTACATTGGGTATTGTTTATTATTTCCTGCCGCAGCAGCTCAATAAACCGATCTATTCTTACAGCCTGGGCATCCTTGCTTTCTGGACGCAGATCCTTTTTTATACCGTGATCGGTACCCACCACTTTATTTTCAGCGCCGTTCCCTGGTGGCTGCAAACCGTGGCCATTGTGGGCAGTGGTGGCATGGTGATACCCGTGGTCGCGGGGGCTACTAACTTTATACTCACGTTCAAAGGCGTGTGGTATAAAGTGGCTTCCAGCTATACCCTGCCTTTTTTTATCGTGGGCATCATCTTTTACTTTACCGGCTCCCTGCAGGGCACCGCGGAGGCATTCCGCAGCACAAACCTGATCTGGCATTTCACGGACTTTACCGTGGCTCATTCGCACCTCACCATGTACGGCATCATTGCCTTCTTTTTATGGGCAGGCATTTACGCAGTAGTACCCCGGCTTACCGGCCGGGAAGCGCCCCAGATCACGGTGGGCATTCACTTCTGGCTTTCTCTGATAGGCCTGTTGTTCTACGCCATTCCTCTCATGTATGGTGCTACGCTGAAAGGATTGCTCTGGCAGTCCGGCAAGCCGTTTATAGACGGGGTGGTGCTCATGGCGCCCTACTGGTTGTGGCGCGCCATAGGCGGCAGTTTGATGTGGCTGGGGCATGTATTCTTCGTGTACAACCTGTACCGCATGATCGCCGCACCAGCCTCCCGCAATGCTACGGAGGCAGCAGGACAACAACTGAATGCCGCCATGGCGGCAGCTTCACCACAATTGTAAACGGGTATCAAACAAACGCGATGGAATTATTTGATAATCATAAGAAGTTGTACCGCGCCGCAGGAGGGCTTTTCCTGCTGCTCACCATCTGGGTGGCGGTGCTGCCTGCCTATAAGAACCAGGCAGACAATGCCCCCCTGCCGGATGCACAGCCCCTCAGCGAGGCCGCTCAGGCAGGGAAGCTGGTGTTTATTGCCAATGGCTGCGTGGCCTGTCATACGCAGCAGGTGCGCAATATTGAATCGGATAAGGTGTGGGGCAAGCGCCCCAGTGTGTCCGGTGATTATGCGGATAACCGCCGCCTGGATGCCTGGCGCAATACCGCTACCCTCATGGGCACAGAACGTACAGGCCCTGACCTGACGAACATCGGTGCCCGCCAGCCCAGCGAGGACTGGCACCTGAGTCATTTGTACAATCCCCGCATTGTAGTGGAAGCGTCTATCATGCCGGCTTACACCTGGCTGTTCAAAGTGAAGGTTCAGGCGGAAAAAGGGGATGTAGTAGTGAAGGTGCCAAAGGAATTCATTGATGGGGATACCGGTGTGGTAGTAGCCACCAAAGATGCACTGAACCTGGTGGCTTACCTGCAGGCGTTAAAACAGGCAGACCTGCCCAAAGATGCCCGCACGCCCCTTTTCCTTTACCCGCGTAAAGAAGCCGCCGCAACAGGTGCTGCTGCCGGTGGCGCCGCAGATGGGGTGGCTTTATATGCAGCTAACTGCCAGGCCTGTCACCAGCCCAATGGGGAAGGCCTGCAGGGATCTTTTCCTGCACTCAAAGGTAGTAAGGTGGTGCTGAATACAGATCCCGAACAGATGGTGGCTATTATCATGAACGGCTACACCGGCCGCCAGCCGGAAGGTTTTGGACCCATGCCGGGTGTGGGCACCAATAATGAACTGAAGCCGGAAGAGATCACGGCCATTATGAACCATGAAAAGAGTAACTGGGGCAATGATGCCAAACAGGTAACGGTAGAAGAGATCACGAAGCTGATAGAAAAAGTAAAAGGCGGCCCCCCGGTGAATACGCCACCCGGCACCGGTGCTGCCGTAACGGCCGCAGCCCCTGCACTGGATAGTAGTAAAACGGCTGCAACTACTAACGCTAAAAAGTAAAATTGCAAAGTGATGAAAAAATACCTCCTCACATTTTTTATGCTGGCGCTGCCACGCCTGGTGCTGGCTTGTAAGGAATGTACTACCGGCCTGCCCCGGGGGCTGCGCGGTGAAATGCAGCATCCCTCCGGGCCGGATAGCAACTGGGATTACCTCATCGTAGGCATCACCGTTGTCATTGTGCTGCTTACCATGTTCTACTCCGTAAAGTGGCTTTTAAACCCCGGTGAAAAAGAAAGCACCCATATCAAATCATTGATCTTAATTCCTGAATGAAATGGCAGAAAAAAGCTCCATATACATTTTCATTGATGATGAAACAACGCCCATTGCTGCGTTGCAATCTCCGGTGAATTTTGAACTGGATACCACCAAGCTGGTAGACGGCAAACATTGCCTGAAGATCGTGAGCCGCGACCCCTCCGGCAAGGAAGGTGTGCGCCTCATTCCTTTTGAAGTGCGTAACGGGCCGGCCATTGATATAGAAGGTATCCGCGAAGAAGCAGTGGTGGATGGCATTGTGCCTATTATGATCAATGCCTATGGCAAGGGGGATGCAAAGAACTTCCTTATTGTGGGCAGTGAAACGCCGCAAAGCATTCCTTACTGGATTTTTGTGCTGATCATTATTTTCATTGCATGGGGCATTTATGTGGAAGTGGTTTCTTCATCTGTGAATTTATTTTAAACATGGCAACACCGATCAGGCGCTCCGGGCAGCTCACCCCACTTTCCCGCGACCATCACAATGGTTTACTTTTCTCGTGGAAGTTGCGGGAAGGGATAAAACAACATCTGCAGGGCTTTCCCAATTTTTGATGGATCCCCCCGGAAGCATAAAAAGCGGGCTGTCTGTAAAGAACCAGACAGCCCGCTTTTTGTTTATAACGTTTATTCGTAACCGTTAGATAGACTTAGGCCTGCTGGCAGTAGCCTGGCCAAAGGTTTCATTGGGTTTATTCCCCATGGTGATCTTCATCACGCCACCTTTCAGGAGGTCTGCATGGTTAATGAAGCTCTTCGTGTAAGGCTGTCCGTTCAGCGTAATGCTTTGGATATAGATGTTCTCCTTGCTGTTGTTCACCGTCTGTACGGTAAAGGTTTTGCCTTTACCTACGTTCACGGTAGCCTTGTCAAACAGGGGACTCCCAAATACGTACACGCCGTTTGCGGGGTTCACGGGGTAGAAGCCCAGGGCAGACCAAACGTACCAGCTGCTCATGGCACCGCAATCTTCATTGCCGGCCAGGCCATCTACTTTATCCGTGTAAAATTCATTTACCACCTGGCGTACTTTCTCCGCCGTTTTCCAGGGCTTGCCTGCAAATGAATACAGGTAAGTTACATGGTGGCTGGGCTCATTGCCATGTGCGTACATGCCTATAAGGCCGGAGATATCGCTGGAGGCTTGTGCGCCCATGTCGCCCTGTGCGGTGAAGAGGCTATCCAGCTTAGTGGTGAAAGGCTCGTCGCCACCCATGAGGCTAATGAGGCCTTCCGGGTCTTGTGGCACCAGCCAGGTATATTGCCAGCCATTGCCCTCGGTGAAGTCACCTCTTTCATGGATGGAGTTAAACGGATCGTAAGGTGTTTTGAACTGGCCGTTATCCAGTTTAGGCCTTACGAAGCGGATGCTGGGATCAAAATAGTTCTTGTAATACTGGGCGCGCTTGGCGTAGTATTCCGCATCGGCGGTCTTACCCAGCTCGCGGGCCAGTTGTGCAATGCACCAGTCGTCAATCGCATATTCCATGGCTTTGGATACCGATTCGTATTCCTTATCTGCCGGGATGTAGCCTTTGGACACTACGTAGTTCAGGCCAAATTCACCATTGTTGGCCGTTTTCTTCATGGCTTCCAGGGCTTCTTCGCCACTGAAACCTCGGAAGCCTTTTTTATAGGCGTCTGCCAGCAGGGGTACCGCGTGGTAGCCCACCATACAGTTTGTCTCATTGCCCATCAGGTGCCACACGGGCAGCTTGCCCTGCTGCTCATAAATGGCCAGCAGGGTGCGGGAAAAATCGTTGATCTTTTCCGGGTGGAGGAGGGTCGCCAGGGGAGCGCAGGAGCGGTAAATATCCCACAGGGAGAACACGGAGTAGTTATTGAAACCAGGATTCTTGTACACCTTTTTATCCGTACCCCGGTAGTCGCCGTTGTGGTCATTGAACAGGGCGGGCGCTATCATCGTGTGATAGAGGGCGGTGTAGAATACAGTGCGCGCTGCATTGTCTTTGGTCGTAATGTTGATGCGGGACAGTTCCTTGTTCCACTTGGCATTGGCCGCAGCTACGGTCTTTTCAAAATTGAAGTCCGGCAGTTCCGCGGTGATATTGGCCAGGGCGCCTTCGCTGCTCACCGGGGAGATGCCGATCTTCAGCTGTACGGTGCCGCCGTTGGCAAAAGTGAGGATGCCTTTGGTATGTTTTGCTTTGAGCGATTTGCCACTGGCGGGTTGGTTATTATCCAGCAGTTCCAGTTGCTTTACCGGCACGGAGGTTTTAATGGCAAACCAGAGGCGCTGGTCATTCGCCCAGCCCTGGGAAAAGCGGTAACCTACCAGGGTGTAAGGGTCTACCTGTTCCAGGTAAGTATCGGTGGGCGCGTCCCAGCCAATGCCCTGTTCCAGGTCAATGAGCACTTTGCCATCCTGGCCTTTCGGGAAAGTATAGCGGTGCAGGGCCACGCGCTCGGTAGCGGTGATCTCTACCTTTGTATTGTAGTCGAGGAGTTGCACCGCGTAATAACCGGGGCGGGCTACTTCCTGGTCATGCGTATATTTGGAACCGGTGTGGGTTTTAACACCATGATCATCTTCTTCATCGGTATAGGTTTTGGGCGTGCCGGTGTAGGGCATGATCATTACATCACCCAGGTCGCCAATGCCGGTGCCACTGAGGTGGGTCTGGGGGAAGCCGATCACCACGCTGTCTGAATAGTGGTAGCCGGAGCACCAGTCCCAGCCCTTTACGATGTTGGTAGGGCCGGCCTGCACAGCGCCGTAGGGTACGCTGGCGCCTACGAATACGTGCCCATGGCCGCCGGAGCCGATATAAGGGTCTACCGCATTGAGCGGGGATGGTTCTTTTACCGGGTTTTTCAGTTGTGCCTGTGCAGGGATCATCATCCCTCCCGCAAGGGCGCCTGCCAGCAGCAGGCGGCAGGACTTGTTACCTAATGTCATGGTTCAAAATTAATGGTTGAATCTGCAAGGTAGGGCAACTGCAGGGAATATGCAAACCGGGCGCCTGCCGGTGATTGAGACGAAAGGAATGGATGCAGCATTAGTTTACCGGGTATCCCATCTTCTGCATTTCCGCCCTTTCCTTTTTGCTGTAAAGGTGGCGGGTGTGCTTTTCTTTGGGAAGGCCTTTGTCGAACAGTGTTTCCGCGCCCATGGCGGGCGCCTGGTAGGCCTGGTTGCTTTTGGGCGCGCAGCCCGTGGTGCCCAACAAGCAGGCGGCCCCAAGTGTTATGATCAGCATGTGTTGTCGCATACACCTTTCCGTTTTAACTAGCAGGATTATAACGGGCAGGTAATGCAGATATTGTTCCGGGAAAATAAGGCACAGTATCTGATAGAGAAAGCAAACCAAACCACAACTGTTATGAAGGCTGTTCGCATTCACGCATTCGGCGGCCCCGAAGTATTGCAGTATGAAGACGCCCCGCTGCCTGAGCCAGGCCCCACGGAAGTGCGGGTGAGGATCCAGGCCTGTGGCATTAACCCGGTGGACTGGAAGATCCGCGCGGGCCATGCAAAAGGTGCTTTCCCCTCCCAATTTCCGCAGATCCTGGGTTGGGATATTGCGGGCACGGTGGATGCAACCGGCTCCATGGCCCTGCGTTACAAGCCGGGAGATGCCGTGTATTCAAGGCCGGACATTACGAGGCCTGGTGGTTATGCGGAATACATTGTAATAAGAGAGGATGAACTGGCGTTAATGCCAGGGAATATGTCGCCGGCAGAAGCAGCCGGTGTACCGTTAGCAGGCCTTACAGCCTGGATGATGTTGTTTGACAAGGCAGACCTGCGCCCCGGGCAGAAAGTGCTCATACACGGCGGCAGTGGAGGAGTGGGTAATTACGGTATACAGCTGGCCAAAGCGGCCGGCGCATATGTGATCACCACCACCTCTGCCAGGAACACCGACCTGGTAAGATCACTTGGTGCAGACCAGGTGATAGATTACCGGAACCAGGATTTCAGCCAGGTGGTAAAAGACCTGGATGTGGTGCTGGATACGATAGGAGGAGACACGTTGGAAAGATCATATGGAATACTGAAGCGGGGTGGGGCTATTACCACCACCGTGGCCCGGCCGGACGAAGTAAAAGTGGCCGCACTGGGCCTGCGCACCGGCTACGGTATGGTGCAGCCCAATGGAGCCAGGCTGGAACAAATGGCAAAACTGATAGAAAGAGAACAGGTGCGCACGGTCATCGACAAAATATTTCCGCTGCAGGACGTGCGCGAAGCCCATGCTTATAGTGAAACCGGGCACGCAGCAGGAAAGATTATTTTAGAGGTAAGTTAAGCAGGAAACAAATGGCTATGGTGTGGCGGGCAACCCCGCAAAGCAGCAGCATCCGCATAGCGGGTTATGATGCGCGGCGCCGCGTATTGACGGTGATCTACGTTGATGGCGACGCCTATAACTACTTTGAAGTACCCCGTTCCGTATGGGAAAATTATGAAACGGAGATCGACAATGGCGGCTCCGCGGGGGAGTTTGTAAATTACCTGGTGAAGCCATATTACCGGTTTGAAAAACAGGCACGGTAACGTACGTTCGTGGAAATCCATTTGGTTATTTCCTATTTAAGCGTATATTGTACGTTTAAGGTAAATCCACGATATCATGATCAAAACCAGATTCAAAGTTCCACTGTTATGTGCACTGTTGGCAGCAGGGCTCACTAACGCTACCATGGCCCAGACCAAGCAGGCAGCAAAGGTTTGGACCGCCGAAAAGGCGAATGCCTGGTACAAAACACACAAATGGCTTACGGGAGCGGATTACATCCCGCATACCGCCATCAACCAGCTGGAAATGTGGCAGGCCGCCACATTTGATCCCAAGACCATCGACCAGGAATTTGGCTATGCGGAAAGCATTGGCTTCAATACCATGCGCGTGTTCCTGCACAGCGTGGCCTGGAAAGAAGATCCCAAAGGCTTCAAGCAGCGGGTAGACCAGTTCCTGGCTATTGCGGCAAAGCACCACATTGAGCCGATGTTCGTTTTCTTTGACGACTGCTGGAACAAGGAACCGAAAGCCGGTACCCAGCCCGCGCCCAAACCCGGTATCCACAACTCCGGCTGGATGCAGGACCCCGGCCAGCCCGCGTCTGAAGATGCGGCCAACTTCCCTGAGCTGGAAAAATACGTGAAGGATGTACTCACGACGTTTGCGCATGATAAACGCATCCTGCTGTGGGACCTGTATAATGAGCCCGGCAACAGCGGCAAAGGCAACAAATCCCTGCCCCTGCTGACCAAGATCTTCCAGTGGGCCAAGGAAGTAAATC
Organism: Chitinophaga parva; assembly: GCF_003071345.1. Taxonomy (NCBI): domain Bacteria; kingdom Pseudomonadati; phylum Bacteroidota; class Chitinophagia; order Chitinophagales; family Chitinophagaceae; genus Chitinophaga; species Chitinophaga parva. Next base: position 1,625,862 of record NZ_QCYK01000002.1, read on the forward strand.
CCGACCAGCCCGTCAGCGCAGGCCTGTGGTCCTGGAACCTGGAGGAACTGAATGCTTTCCAGGTGGCGCACTCCGACGTGATCACTTACCACGATTACGAAGAAGTGAACTGGCATGAACGCGTGGTGCAACTGCTGAAAGCTTACGGCCGCCCGCTGATCTGCACAGAATACATGGCTCGCCCGCGCAACAGTACTTTTGCAACGGTACTGCCCATGCTGAAAAAGGAAAATGTAGGCGCCATTAACTGGGGTTTTGTAGCGGGTAAGACCAATACCATTTATGCATGGGATACGCCTATTCCAGATGGCAGCGAGCCTAAGCTGTGGTTCCATGATATTTTCCGCCCGGATGGCACGCCGTACAAGCAGGAGGAAGTAGACCTGATCAAACAACTGAATGGTGTGAAGTAGACGCTGTTCTTAAGGCAATAATGAAAAAGCCGGTGCAGGATGCGCCGGCTTTTTTTGTGAGCAAAGGAATTTACAATAGATGTTGTAGTTTTAACTTTTGACTGCAGGTCTTAATGCCCAATGTGTATGTACAATCGTATTTTTATCAGTTTTTACCGTGTAAGTATGGCGTTTGGAATGCCGCCTCGTTTTAGTGCCGCATTACTTGTGGCTTTGAGCCAGTTTTTTACCTTTCGGTTCCTGGCAGAAGCGCTGCTGCACTTTGCGGAAATAGATATATTTAAATGGACGGGAAGCAATGCGGCCGAATGGTTTTTACCGGTGTTTGCGTTATGGATAGCTGCTGTGTATTATTTTTTTGACTCGCGTAGACTGGCGTCGCTTCTTTCGAAGTATAAGGACGCATCTGGTAGAAAGCGTTTTGTGTCTTTCTTTCAGGCATGGTTGTCGTTGATACTGCCATTGATACTGTTTGCAGCGGTGCGCGTATACGCTTGGCGGTATCACATGACTAAGGCGCATGTGACACAACGAATTAGGGATTCACATGGCAATTGTAAGGATGGAACCGTGATTCAGCACAGTTTGTAACAGGTTTGGGTTTGTATTATTTGTTACAGAGAGATTCCTTTACCGTAGATGAATTCAATGAACTTTATATGAATCCACATAGTAAAATGTAGTATGAATGACAGGGACAATGCTATCAGAAATTAATTATGGTTATTCCAAATGTTTTTTTAGTTTGTGTGTTGTGAACTATGATATGGCAGCTACTGTTAGCTCTTGAATCTTGTTTTTAACTCAAAAAGACCTATACCCATGTCATTTGTATTTTTGTTCCGGAAAATATCGGGATTGCTGTTGCTCAGTCTTACCCCATATTTAATTTATGCGCAGATTAATACGCCCAGTAACGTAACCTTGCCCACAGCTACTCCTGTGGTACTTTGCTGGCAGTATTCAGATCATCGGTTATAAATTCGGAATAGCGCAAGATGGCAATGCGGCATTGGGAGATATAAGGAATACTACGGAGGTAAATGAGATGCTTGTAGACGGTAAAATTAAAACAAGCCAGGGTTATAGCATGTCAATGAGTGTTCCAGTGGGGCCGGGAGTCTCTGGAGGCTTTGGTGCAGGAATTACAAAGGATGCAACATATGATGTAGACAAAAATGGATATATCGAAAAAAAGACAACTGTGGAAGGGAGGGCATCTATAACTCTGGGGCCGGTTCCGATTGCAACAAATGCGACCCGGGAACACAATGATTTAAATGGTGACAATGTGACGAAATTTTCGGTGGGCATAAGCGGAGACGCCGGGGTAATCTTAGGTATTCAAGGTGGCATTAAGCTGGAGTTGACTTATGATCCCAATAAAAAGAAGTAAATCAATTCTCGTCAGGTGTAAATAATATGCTATGACCGCAGGGACTCGAAGTATATCTCCAAAGTATTGTTTGTCTTGGTTTCAATAGCTGCTAGGCTTGTAATTGTTTGGTTATCTTTTGTAAGATAAGTGATTGCGCGAAAACTCACGCTGCGCACGCCAGGCATGAGATTCATTTGAAATAAATCGGCGACTGTAAAATCGGAAGAACGTTCTTTGTATTTGAAAGTGCGACTGGTTTTTTCAATTGACACCAGTTTGAGTCCATGCTGATTAAGAGCCTTAATGACATTCTTTTCTATTCTGGTGCTCGAAAGATATAATGCAAGCAGTATAAGCGGAATAAGCACTGTTAAAAAGAGGATAAAGAAAACGAGGAAAACGATCATTTTTTTTATGTAAAATAAATGAATGGCGTTAGATAATCCAACGTTTCCCTGATACTTGGTATGTTTTTACTCTTTAATCGTTTTTGAAGAGGTAATCGTAGGGCATAATAGTGTTATTAGTACTGGCTGGTTAAACAGGAAAATAACGACTACAGGAGAATTTTTATCAAAAGCCGCTCCCTCAACAGGCAGTGGCTTTCTTGTATTCAAAACCCGGGTAGCTGCAATGGGTTAATGGTCGGTATAACTAAACGTCATTTCAAAAAAAACTGCGTTATATTGTTTGTTAGGGCGGAAATTGAATTGACGGTTCCCCAGGTCCAGCACAAAGTTCTAGCGTGCTATCAGCAAAATGCCCAGCGAACCGTCTCCTGCATGTGCCCATTGCTCATCACCGGGGCGGAATGCCTGGAACGTACCCGGTACCTGCTCAAAACGGAACTGACCCACCTGCACCCAACCCAGGTAACCTGCGTAAGTATTGCTTGCCTGCCCCATGCTCACGGTAGATCCCACGTCATACGGGTCAAGGCCGCTGAGCAGTAGTTTATTCGCTTTTAAAAAGGCCCAAAACCGATCACGTTGTAATGCGCACCGGTATCAAATACAAAGTCGCTCCCCGCGGTGGCGCGGCCTGCCTTGAGGGCCAGGTGTATCATGGGCGTGTTACTCCGGAGGAGCATGGACAGGGCTTTGGTTGTGATTTGTACGTATAATATATGTTACTGTTACAATCAACGCACCTCCAAACTCACACTGGCCGGCGCCATTCCTTCCGCCGTGGCGGTCAGCACGATCTTTCCTGCCTGCGGCCTTGCCTGTACAATGGCCATGCACTTGCCATGGAAAGCCTTGCGCTCACTGGTTTTGAAAGGCTCCAGGCTTACCGGGTTGCCGTTGTCCACCCCTGCCAGGAAACCATTATTGGTGAGGCTAAAATGCACGAGGTTATCCGCATCCGGCACCAGGTTACCATCTTTGTCTTCCACGCGCACCGTTACAAAAGAAAGATCCGTGCCGCTGGCCTGCAGTTTATTACGGTCTGCTACCAGCACCAGCTTAGCCGGGGCACCGGCCGTGCGGATCACTTCCGTGCGCACTACTTTGCCATCCTTGCGCGATACCGCTTTCAGCTCCCCGGGCTGGTAAGCCACTTTCCAGGATACATGCAGCTCGTCTCCTTTTTTGCTGCGCACCCCTGCGGAGTGCCCGTTCACATAGAGTTCCACGGCATCAGCATTGCTGTAGTATGCCCATACATCCACAGAATCGCGGCCTGCCCAGTTCCAGTGGGGCAGCAGGTGCAGCACCGTTTTATTGGTCCATTCACTTTGGTACATGTAGTACACATCCTTGGGAATGCCTGCCAGGTCTATGATGCCGAAGTAAGAGGAGTGCGCGGGCCAGTCGTACGGGGTGGGCTCACCCAGGTAATCAAAACCGGTCCATACAAACATGCCGGACATATAATCATGCCGCTTTATGATCTTCCACGCTTCTTCATGCGTGGCGCCCCAGGGCGCGCTTACGTTATCATAAGCAGAGCAGGTAAGGTCTTCATTCATGTGGCCGGGTGCGCCCTTGTCCAGGGGCCAGCGGCGGATGCTGTCTGCCGGCATATCATAAAAGCCGCGGGTTTCCAGCGCAGAAGTATTCTCCGTGCCAATGTAAGGCTTGCCGGGAAACATCTGCTGGATGGTGTCCAGCATGGACTCGTGATAGTTGGTGCCGGTAAGGTCCAGGGCACCGGAGTTGATCAGCTTATTGCCTTTGTCCACGCCGTTATTGGCCGTGGAAATAGGGCGGGTGGTGTCCATGGCACGCACTAATGCCCGCAGTTCGCGGATAATGCCAGGGCCATTGTCTTCTCCCTGTTCCCACACTTCATTCCCTACGCTCCAGATGATGATGGAAGGATGGTTACGGTCACGGCGCAGCATATCCTGCAGGTCGCGGGCATGCCATTCATCCCAATACAAATGGTAATCGTAAGTGGTCTTGGCGTGTTTCCAGATGTCGAATGATTCATCCATCACGATGAAGCCCATTTTATCACAAAGGTCCAGGAGCTCCGGTGCTGGCGGGTTGTGGCTGGTGCGGATGGCATTGCAGCCCATGTCTTTCAGCAGTTCCAGCTGGCGTTGCAGTGCGCGGTCATTGACAGCCGCACCCAGGCTGCCCAGGTCATGGTGGTTGCATACACCCAGTATTTTGAGTGGCTTGCCATTGAGTGAGAAGCCTTTGTTCACATCAAACTTAAAGTAGCGGATACCGAAAGGTGTTTTGTAGGTATCTGCGTTTTGTCCTGCGGCGGTTACCACGGATTGCGCGGTGTAGCGGTAGGGACGGTCTACGCTCCAGAGCCGGGGTGCTTTCACGGTGAAGGTGGTGCTCACCGTTATGCTATCGCCCGCGGGCACCTGCTGCTGCTGTGTTTTAGCAGCCACCGGTTTGTTGGACTCATCCAGCAGGGTAGTGGTGAGGGATACAGTTTTAGCCTGCTCATCTTCATTGCGAAGAATGGTATGCATTACCACGGTGGCCTGCTGTGTGCTTACTTCCGGTGTGGCAATGTGGGTGCCCCAATGGCCCACATGCACCTTGGGCGCAATGGTGAGCCATACATGGCGGTAAATGCCGGAACCGCTGTACCAGCGGGAGTTTGGCTGCTGGTCGTTATTCACCTTTACGGCCATCACATTGGGCGTAGCCCCGTAATGTAAATAAGGGGTGATCAGGTATTCAAAAGAGCTGTAGCCATAAGGGCGCTTGCCCAGGTAATGTCCATTGATCCATACTTCACTGTTCATGTATACGCCATCAAAATCAATGGCGATGCTTTTATCCTGGTCTGCGGCGGGCAGGGTAAAGGTTTTACGGTACCAGCCAATGCCGCCCGGCAGCGCGCCGCCACCGGTGGTAGCCGGGGCGTCTTTGCTGAAGGCACCTTCTATGCTCCAGTCGTGCGGCAGGTCCAGCTTACGCCAGCCCGCGTCATTGTAGGCAGGGTCTTGTGCATTGTTTTCATTTCCCAGGTGGAATTTCCAGTCCCTGTCAAACAGCACGGTGCCGCGGTGGCCACCGTCTGCTGCGTGCAGGCTGTTCATACCCAGCAGCAGGTCGGCTGCCAGGATGCATCGTTTGAGTAGTGTTGTCATTTGGCAAATGGTTTTCGTGTACAATGTACAATTAAAATAGAAAGCCGGCATTGCAAGACCACCTGTCCCGTTTTACAGGGGGCTGCTGCCGGCTTTCAGTCCACGATGAAAATGTGTGTATTAGTAATTGTATCCCTTGCGTTTAAACAGCCACAGGTCCCTCCAGCCATCGCCCTGCTGTACAATGGTGAGCTCATTGTCGTTCAGCTTCACAATATTGTAGGTAACGCCGTTGCCCTTGGGAATATCCGCCCCGGTGATCTTCAGGCTCATGGCCGTAGTGTCCAGGGAGAAAAGGCCTTTGGTGGTAACGCCGTTGTGGGTGATGGTATAGTTGTAAGCGCCATCGAGGTCAAAGTGCATTTCATCCGCTACGGCATCGCCCAGCTGGGAGGCGGGCACCTGCCACCATTCCGGGGTGGTGGCTGCACCGGAGCCATTGCCAAAGCAGAAGCCCGTGGGCACGTCTGCCGCCCATACCCATGTTCTGCCAGCCACACCATCTGTGAGGAAGTTCCAGGCCGGGTTATGGAAGTAGTTGGGATCATTATTGGTCACGGTGATCTTGGTGGAATCTACCACCGGGCCCCCCTTGGTGTAAGCGTAGAACTTGATGAAGAAATCGCCCGCAAAAGGCAGTACGATGGTGTCTTTCTGCCTGTTGCTCACTCCTACAATGTAGTCCCAGTAAGGAATGACGCCCGGTGTTTTGTTTTCCAGCATCACGCGGTTGTCGTACCCCGCCTGCTGGGTAATGCTGTACTGCAGGTCTTTGGAAGTGTAAGCAGGCCTGGGCATATCTTCCCGGTCCTCCTTCGGATCGCAGGCTGCCAGCCAGCAGAGGGGCAGTATAAAAAGGAAAAAATATTTTTTCATAACGGTAATGATTATACGTAAATGATTAGTTAGACCAGCCCGGGTTCTGTACCAGCGCACCGTTGGATACTGAAATTTCCTGCTGCGGTATCTGGAACAGGCCTTTGGTTTCCGGACGGAAGGTTACCTGGAATTGCGGATCGGTACTGTTGTTATCTATCTCCGCTTTCGTTTTGGTCATGCCTTGTCTCAGCAGGTCCCAGTACCGGATGCCCTCAAGCGCCAGCTCCAGGTTGCGCTCTTTGAAGATGAGCTGCAGGCCGTTCGCATCATTGGTCAGCGTATGTGTGTGGGAGTGGTTGCGGAATGCGCGGTCCCGCACCCGGTCATAATAACCCTGTGCCTTGGCCAGGTCTCCATCCAGGTTCAGTTCTGCACCCATGAGCAGCACATCTGCAAAGCGGATGCAGACAAAGTCATAGTAGTTGTCTATCTGGAAGTCGCCACCAATGGAGGGCTGGTCAGGGCGGTCGTCATACATCATCGCGTACTTTTTCCAGAAATAGCCGGTGTACTGAGGGAAAGGTGTGGGCACGCCCAGCTTTTCATCATTGATGGAAATGATGGTGGCGCCACGGCGGGTATCCCCGGTCTCATAGCTGTTCCACAGTTTAGGCGTTACCGTGCCGGCGCCCCAGCCTTTGTAGTAAGGTGTGTCCACGGCATTGCGGATGCCGATATCCACCTGCATGCGGTTGCCATCATGCTTGTTCCAGTCGCCCAGGCCCTTGTAGGTAAATTTGATGGCAAATACCGTTTCCTTGTTATCCTCTCCCACAAAGGCTTTGCGGCTGCTCTGCCACAGCGTGGGGAAAGAGTCTACCAGGCCATAGCCGCTCTGGTTGATCACGTCATCAATGTAGGTGCGGGTCTGTGCTTTGGTCAGCACGCCTGCCACATCGGGCTGTTGATAATAACCGGTGTAGAACAGGAACACACGGCCCAGCAGGGCTTCTGCGGCCCACTTGGTCACGCGGCCGTATTCACTGGTGGGGATGGCGCTGTAGGATACGGGTTTCAGGTCTGCTGCTGCTGCTTCCAGGTCTTCCACGATGAACTTATATACATCAGCCGGTGCAGCTTGTTTCATCTGCAATTCTGCAGGTGCCAGTGGATGGTCTACCAGCGGTACATTGCCAAACATGCGCACCAGGTCAAAATAGAAGTACGCGCGTAGGAAGCGGGCCTCTGCACGGTAGCGTACTTTCAGCGTACTGTCTGCACCCCAGTCTATATCATTCAGGTGCGCCAGTAAAATGTTGGCGCGGTAAATGCCTGTGTAGTAGCGGGTCCAGGCGCCTTCATTCAGGTTCACATCATTCTCCACGCGGTCCCACCGCTTCCAGGGCAGGTCACTTTCACCGCCGCCGCCAAAGCAGTTATCACTGGCTATCTCAGATACGAGGGTAATATTATCGTAGTCACCATACTGCAGGCCGTCATACGCCGCGGTAAGGGCTTCCATACCGTCTGCCGGTGTTTTGTAAAAGTTCTCAATGGTCTTTTTATCCACCGGACCTTTGTCCAGGAAACTTTTGCTGCAGGAGGCCAAGAGGAAAAGGCCTGCCGCTGCTATGATGAATTTTTTCATGGAATACATTTTTAGAATTTAACATTCAGGCCCACCAGCAATGATTTGGGTTGCGGGTAAGCGCCCAGGTCCACGCCAGATGACCAGCTGTCCGGTCCATAGCCAATTTCAGGGTCCATGCCCTTGTACTGCGTAAAGGTGTACAGGTTGAGGCCAGATATGTACAGGCGGCATTGCTGCATGGGCATGTGGGGAAACAGTGTCTTGAAATCATACCCCAGGTTAATGCTCTTGATGCGGAGGAAAGATGCCTTGTGCACAAAGAGATCGGAAGAGCGGGTCATGTTCAGGTTCTTGTCATCGCCCAGGGTCATGCGGGGCAGGCGGTTAGAGGTGCCTTCACCGGTCCAGCGGCCCAGGATCTCCGTAGTGTAGTTGCTCACGGGGCGGGAGTAATCGCGGATGCCATCATACACATCCTGGCCCTGGTTGCCGTAGAAGAACAGGCTCAGGTCCACGCCTTTGTAGTTCACCCCTGCATTGATGCCGTACGTGAATTTGGGAAAGGGGTTGCCGATCTGTGTTTTATCATTGCTGTCGATGATGCCATCCCCATTGAGGTCTACAAAACGCACATCACCCGGCAGCGCATTGGGCTGTATGAGGCCATTCTTGCCGGTGTAAGCGCTTACTTCTTTTTCATTCTGGAAAATGCCGTTGGTCTTCAGGCCATAGAAATAACCAATGGGGTGGCCCACCTGCGCGCGGTAGTATTCGTCACCACCCACGTAGTTGGTACCGGTCTGCCCCTGGATCACTTTACCTGTGTTGGGGATGTCTATTACCTGGTTACGGTTAATGCCGATGTTGCCATTCACGCGCCAGTGCAGCTGGTGGTCATTGTTTTCATAACCCACCATTACTTCTACCCCGCGGTTGCGCACAGAGCCGCCGTTCACCAGGGGTGCAGAAGTACCGGCTATCACCGGTACGGGCGGTTGTATGATCCAGTCTTTCGTGGTCTTGTTATAAAATTCCACGGTGAAGGTGAAGGCGCGGAACAGTTGTCCGTCAATGCCAATGTTTGCCTGTTCGGATGTTTCCCATTTCAGGTCCGGGTTGGGGATCTGGTTGGGAGAGGTGCCTACATATTTGCTCTCATCACTGCCAAAATAATAGTCCTGGTAGTTGGAAGAAACGGTGGCCAGGTAAGCCCAGTTGAGCAAGGGCAGGTTACCGTTCTGGCCCCATCCGGCACGCACTTTCAGGAAGTCCAGCCCGTGTATGCGTTTGGCAAATTCTTCATTGCTCACCACCCAGCCCGCGGAAACGGAGGGGAAGTAACCAAAGCGGTTGTTAGGCCCGAACATGCTGGAGCCATCCGCGCGGAACACCGCCGTTACCAGGTATTTTTCTGCATAATTGTAACCAATACGGCCAAAGTAAGAGAGCAGCGACATCTGGTTATGACTGCCGTATACCTGCTTGGTGTCTTCATTGGTGCCGTTGTTGATCACCGCATGGTCCTGGTCTGCAATGATGAGGTCTTCCTTATAACCATTCACATAAAAAGTATCTGCCTGCAGTGAGCTCATGCCCGCCAGCACATTGAATCTGTGCTTGCCAAAGCTGTGTTCATACGCCACGGTGTTGTCCCAGTTCCAGGTAGCTACGCGCTGCATGCCCATGGTGGCGCGGGTGTGGTTGTTCACCACGTTGGTAGACAGGTTGTAAGTGGGCAGGTAGTTGTTGTAGTTATAGTAACTGAGGTCAAGGCCAAAGTCGCTGCGGATGGTCAAACCCTTGATGGGCTGGGCCTGCAGGTACACGTTGCCAATGAGGCGGTCTGTCTTTGCCTTGTTATTATTCTGGTAGCGCATGAGGGCAATGGGATTGGTCTCATCCGGGTTCCAGGTGGATTTTGCAAAGTTGCCGGCGGAGTCATACACCGGGAAGAGGGGGCTTGTGTTCACAATGCCACGTATCGTGTTTGCATAGATATTGCCCACACCTACGCCGCTTTTGTTAGACAGGGAATAGGTGAAGTTCTCGCCGAATTTCACAATGTCCTTGTACATGTCATGCTCGGAGTTGAAGCGCACATTCAGGCGGTCGTATACAGACTGGCCTTTGAAGCCGATCACCCCTTCCTGTTTCATGTAAGAAATGGAAGAAGCGTATACAGACTTGTCATTGCCACCGGTTACATTGATGGCGTGGCTTTGAATGGGAGCGTTCTTGTTGTACATGGCTTCCTGCCAGTCCGTACCCTTGCCGGCGCTGTTCACCTGGTCCAGCGTAAAGTAGGGGCCACGGCCGGAGTTGATGCCGGCTTCGTTCATGATCACTTCATATTCATGGGCATCGAGGAGTGGTAGCTTGCGCGATGGATTTTGTACGCCGTAGAAGCCATCATATCCCAGGCTGATGATACCGCGCTTTCCTTTCTTGGTGGTCACGAAGATGATACCGTTTGCCGCGCGGGCGCCGTAAATGGCCGTGGAGGCAGCATCTTTGGCTACGTCCATGCTGGCAATGTCTGCGGCATTGAGGTAGCTGATATCATAGGTGGGCACACCATCCACGATGTAAAGCGGGTTGGCATTCCCAATGGTGCCTGTACCGCGGATGCGCACTTTCATCGGCTCACCTGGTTGTGCGGAGGTAGGCGTTACCTGTATGCCGGGTGTTTGCCCCTGCAGGGCTTCGTCTACCCGCAGGTTGTGCTGCTGGTCTATGGAGGCGCTGGCCACATGGTCAATAGCGCCGGTGTTGAGTTTTTTCCGTTCGGTGCCGTAACCTACTACCAGTACTTCATCCAGGCCGGTAGCCGCTTCCGCCATGCTGATCTGCAAGGTGGTTTGGTTATGTACGGTAATGGTTTGTCGCTGGTATCCCATCAGCGTGATCACAAGTACGTCGTTGTCATTTACACGGATGGTAAAGCGGCCGTCAGCACCGGTTACAGTGCCTCGGTTTGTGCCTTGTACCTGGATGCTTACACCAGGCAGGGGCGCGTTGTCTTTAGCCCCGGTCACAGTGCCGTGCAGCTCATGGGCAGGAGCCATGGCATAGACGGAAGCTGGCTGGGGGCGCGGGCTGGCGGCTATTGCGGGCGTGGCCATCAGGAGCGCCACACAGGGCCACAAAAGCCCTGTTCTGTACAGCCGGCGTGTTGGGTGGGAGTGATAATAATGGTTCATGATCGTGGAATTTGTATTGGAGTATTTATTTGTGTAAGGAAATCGTAGTGGCGTTACCGGTATAGTTCACCAGGGTGCCCGCTTCGTGGGTATCAAAACCAGCCGGGTGCTGTGGGCTGATGGTGATCACGCGGAAGCTACGCTGCTGCAGCATACCGGGAAACTGGCCGCTGCGCGCACCAATGGTGAACATATGGGTTTGTTCGTGGTAAGTGAAGGGAATATTGCTGAAGGCGCCCTTCTCATACCCGTAGTTCACGCCTTCATCTTCGTAGAGCGCAAACTGCGCATCTGCACCGGTATACACATATAGCGTAAGTGTATCTGCCGGTAGCTGGCGGGTATATTCCATGCGTGGCCCCGCGGGTAAAATGCTGCCTGCTTTTACAAACAAAGGCAAGGTGTCTACCGGCGCCGTGGCCTGTATATGCTGGCCCCCGCGCAGGTAGCGGCCGGTGTAGAAGTTATACCAGCCGTTGCCTTTGGGCAGGTACACACTGCGGCTGCGGGCTTTGTAGCCATGTACGGGATTAACCAGAATGGAAGGCCCAAAAAGATATTGATCGGCAATGTGCAGTACGGCAGTGTCGCTGGCAAAGTCCATGGCCAGGCCGCGCATCAGCGTACCATCCTGGTGGTAGGCCGCCCCTGCTATGGAATACAGGTAAGGCATGAGGCGGTAGCGCAGCTGGTTGTAGTACAGCATGGACTGGTAATACACGGTATGCTCCGGTGCAATGTTGTAGATCTCACGGTAAGGGAACTGGCCATGGGAGCGGAAGAGCGGGCAGAAGGCGCCAAACTGGTACCAGCGCGTGTTCAGCTCTCTCCATTCTTCCAGCGCAGCACCTTTGGGTGCGGGGCGGTCGTATTTATCTTCCACATAAAAGCCGCCAATGTCTGTGGTCCAGTAAGGCAGGCCAGACATGGAGAAGTTGATACCGGCGGGGATCTGGCGTGCCAGCTCATCAAAGCAGGCGGCAATGTCGCCACTCCAGGTGGCCGCCGCGTAGCGCTGTATGCCGGCATAAGCAGAACGGGTAAGGATGAACACGCGCTGGTCTGGCGCCGCGGCGCGCTGGCCTTCATACACGGCCCGTGCATTTTCCAGTGCATATGCATTGAAGTAGCGGGTGGAAGAGCCCAGGGCTGTAGGGTTCATGAGCTGCTTACGCTGCGCAATGCTGGTGTTGGAATAAATATCAGGCTCGGAGGCGTCCAGCCACCAGGCGTCCACGCCTTTGCTGAACAGGTGGTCTTTGATCTGCTGCCAGAATAATTTGCGGGCAGCGGGATTGTAGGCATCGTAAAAGGTGGAAACATAACCGGCCCCTATCCAGTCGCGCTGGCGGTTCTCAATATTTTTTTTGTACAACCAGTGGTGTGCATCAAAAGCGTTGTAGTTGGCTATGCCTTCATAGAACTTGGGCCACACGGAGATCATAAAGTGAATGTGCTCCGCATGCAGGGAGTCTATCATGCCTTTTGCATCGGGGAAGCGGGTGCTGTCAAAATCGTGGCTGCCCCATTCATTCTCTTTCCAGTAAGACCAGTCTTCCACGATATTGTCCAGCCCAATGTGGCGGCGGCGGAACTCCTGTGCCGTCTGCATGATCTCTGCCTGGGTTTTGTACCGCTCCCGGCTTTGCCAGAAACCAAAAGCCCAGGAGGGAAGGAGTGTAGCCTTGCCCGTTAGGGTGCGGTAGCCGGCTATAATTTCGTCGGCCGTGGCGCCATAGATAAAATAATAGTCAATGCGGGTGGCCGCTTCGGATGAAAGTTGCATATGGTCTGCCAGCGACGCGGGCGTGGGGGGCAGGTATTTGAGCGAAATATAAGACGCTCCGGAATCCGGGATCCATTCCACTTTCAATGCATAGCGTTTGCCTTTTTGCATGGCGTAGCGGAACAGGGAGGGGCCGGGGTTCCAGCTTTCCCGCCATTTATCCAGCATCAGTTTTCCGTCCACCCAGATCTTCAGGTAACCGGAGCCGCTTATGAAAAATTTCTGCAGGCCGTCTTCTTTGGGAGACACCTGGCCTTCCCAGCGCACGGTAGCGTTGCGCAGGTCGATGCCTTTGGGAAAATCCTGCTGCTGGTCCAGGTAGGCATAATCCAGTGAGGCTTCTCGGCGGATGGTAAAAATGCTATCGTGCTGGCGGTAGGTGGCAGTGAGGGCGCCGGGCTGGCCCTGGCTGTCAAATAATCGCAGGCCGTCCAGCTGCTGGTAGGTACGGTCGTCCCCAAAACGGCTGATAGAGTAGTTGTCCCACAGCAGGCCATAGTGGCGGGTGGAGAGCAGGAAGGGCGTTACCGCGATGGAATTGTACTGGGTAAGGTCCACGTCCTGGTCCTTATAATCCATGAGGCCTGTCTGGTGCTGGCCCAGGCCATAGAAGGCCTCTTCCTTCGGGGAGCGGAACACCTGTTTAATATGATAGAGGTGCTCTCCATCCACCGTGATGGGCTGGAAGGTCTTGCCGCCCCCGGCCTGCTCCTGCAGGATTGGGTGACCCTGGAGATCGGAGAAATTCACTTCCCCGGTAGCTTCATTTACTGTAGCATAAATGGCACGGGTGCGGATCCAGGCCAGGCCATCCTTTTCACCAGACTCCCAGTTGCCTGCGGGTGCACTGAAATTGACCATCAGGCTGGCCGTGGTGTCAAAACTGGTGGCCGGGGTGGCGCTTACGTGAATAATATGGTCATTAACGACTTGCAGTTTTACCTGGCGGGTGGCATTAGGTGTGTTAGGTGCCAGGTGCACCAACATGCCGTCTTCCAGCTTTTCCACCTTCCCGGAGGGGGTGGCATTGGCACAAAATGCGGATAGCAATAGCGGAACAAGGAACTTGAGCTTCATATAAACGTGGCGTGATTTTTCAAAAACGTGGGCGCCCTGCATCGGGGGGCGGGAATGGGCGTAAATGTAGACTGGTGGCGGGAAAGGGAGGGGAGGGGTTTGTTTGTAAATGGGGGTGGATTTGTTAACCAGGGGGCAAAAAAAGGGGGAGGCTGGCCGGCCTCCCCTGGAAAAGTGCCAGGATGATGCGATGGCACGGTCACCGGTGGTCAGGATGGTTCCGGGGTGGTGCCTGCCTGCCGCTTCTGGTACTGCGAGGGCAGCATATGGTAGGCGATCTTGAAATACCTGGAAAAATTCTTCGGGTTATTAAAGCCCACCTCGTATGCCACTTCCGCCACGGTAAGCTGGCTTTCCTTCAGCAACTGGGCCGCCCGCTTCATGCGCAGCGAGCGGATAAATTCCAGCGGTGGCATGCCGGTTACTGCCAGCAATTTTTTGTATACAGACACCCGGCTCATAAACAAAGCCTGGCTCAGTTCTTCCACGGAAAAGCCAGGATCGGACAAATGGGCTTCTATCACCTGCATGGCCGCTTGCCGGAAGCGCTCGTCCTGGGTGGTAATGCTCACGGGCACGGGGTCTACCTCCGGGTGTGGGTGCAAGTGCTTGCTCAAGGCCTGCTGGCGCTGGATAATGTTGCGGATGCGCGACAGCAGCACTTCGTAGTTGAATGGCTTGGTCACGTATTCCGTGGCGCCGCTTTCCAGGGCCTCCAGTTGCATGCCTTCCGCGGCGCGGGCGGTGAGCAATATCACGGGCAGGTGGGCCGTGCGGGGCTGCTTGCGGATGTGGGCGCAAAGTTGCAGGCCATCCATGAGGGGCATGCTTACATCGCTGATCACCAGGTCTGGCTGCAGGTTTTGCAGTTGCTCCCAGGCATCCTGCCCGTTGCCGGCTTCCGCAATGCGGAAATACTGGCGCAGGTTATCCTTCAGGTAAAAACGGAAATCTTCATTGTCTTCCACCAGCAGCAGCAAAGGTTTGTTGCCCGCCGGGCCGGAAGCCTCGCTGGTACTGCCTTCCGGCGCACTGATCACGGCGTGTACCTGCCCGCTCACGGGCGCTGCCTGTGATAGCGTATGGACCGGCAGCCACACGGTAAAGGTGGCGCCCTGGTCCGGCGCGCTCTCCACGGTGATGCGTCCCTGGTGCAGGCGCACAAATTCCCGGGTAATGCTAAGGCCTATACCGCTGCCGGGATTAACCATGGACGCGGGCACATCATGCTGGAAGAAGCGCTCAAAGATGCGCTCCTGCTGCTCCGCGGGAATGCCAATGCCTGTGTCCTTTACCTGCAATTGCAGCAGGTCCGGCTCTCCGCCCTCGCCCGGGACCAGGCTAACGGTAACGGATACACGCCCGCCAGCTGGTGTAAATTTGAAGGCATTGGATAGAAGGTTGAACAATATTTTTTCCAGCTTGTCCGCGTCATACAGCATGGTAAGCGTTTGCAGGTTGCTGTGGAATTGCAGGCCCACCTGCTTTTTCTCAGACAGGTCGGAAAATTGTACAGTAAGTTCCTGTAGGAAGGAGATGATGTCTGCTTCTGCCGGGTGCAGCTTGATGGGCTCCACTTCCAGCTTCCGGAAATCCAGCAACTGGTTCACCAGGTTCAAGAGGCGGCGGGCATTGCGCTGTACCAGCTCCAGTTGCGTTTTTTGTGCCTGCTCCCCGGCGTGGCGCAATAGTTTCTCCACCGGTGATAAAATAAGACTGAGCGGTGTGCGGAACTCGTGGCTGATGTTAGTGAAGAAGCGCAATTTCAGTGCATCCATTTCGTGCATGCGTTGTGCTTCCTGGCGCTCCCGCTCCAGGCGGAATTTGAAACGTTCTTTTTCCAGCAGGTAATAGCGGGCCAGCAGCAGTGCGCCTATCACAGCCAGTGCATACAGCAGGAAGGCCAGGGGTGTGCGCCAGAAAGGCGGCAGTATTTTTATGTGAAGGGTGGCGCCCTGTTCATTCCAGATACCGTCATTATTAGCCGCCATGACCCGGAAGGTATAGTCGCCGGGGTCCAGGTTCGTGTACGTGATCTTCTGCTGCAGGGCGTCTGTGCTCAGCCACTGCGTGTTAAAGCCTTCCAGCTTGTAGCGGTAGCGGTTCTTCTCGGGGTGCAGGAAATTGAGCGCCGCAAAGCTGATGGAAAATACATTTTCCCGGTAACGCAGGGTGATGGACTGCGTTTGCGTCATGGCCTGCGGCAGCAATACCCGCCCGTTAATGATCTCGCCCGCGTGTACGCTGCTGTTAAAGATCTGGAAGTCGGTGAATACCACGCGGGGCGGCTGTTTATTAGCTGCAATATTATCCGGGTAAAAAAGGTTGAAGCCATTGCCCCCGCCAAAGATCAATTCCCCGGCGCGGGTTTTCAGTGCGGCATTCTCGTTAAATTCCTTGCCTTGCAGCCCATCTGCCTCGCCGTAGTTACGGAAAGTGAAGCTGCTGTCGGGCAGCTGTATGCTCAGGGCAGACAGGCCATTGGTGGTGCTCATCCACAGCTGGTGCTGGCCGTCTTCCAGGATATTGAGCACCGCATTATCCGGCAGCCCGTCTTCTTTACGGAACACGCGGAAGCGCTGCTGCTGCGGATCGTAGAGGTTCAGCCCTTCCCGGGTACCAGCCCAGATCCATCCCCGGCTGTCTTCAAAAAGGCAGATGATCAGGTTATCGCTCAGGCTTCCGGGGTTGCTGGTAAATACTTTGAAGCGCCCATCCGGCTGCAGCACTTCCAGACCTTTATCGCCACCTATCCACAGGTTGCCGGCTTTGTCTTCCAGCAGGGTGCTGATATACAGCAGGTGTAACGGGTCATTGTTTACAAGGTGGAAATCTTTGCGCAGGCTGTCTGTCCAGCACAGGCCGTGGCCCAGGGTGCCTATCCACAGCCGCTTTTGCCGGTCTTCATACAGCTCCCAGATGCTGTTGTCCGGCACACGTGGATCATTGGCATAATGGGTAAAATGTTTGCCATCAAAACAATCCAGCCCGCCAAAATAAGAGCCTATCCAGAGCTTTTGTGCGTGGTCCATGCAAAGGCTTACGATCACGTTGCTGCCCGGCGCCTCCGGCATACCGGCGCGGTATTGTGTAAAACGATGCTGCTGCCGGTCAAAGTAAAGCAAACCGCCCCCGTTAGTGCCTATCCAGAGATTGCCTTTGGCATCTTCCACAAAACGGTTCACGTCATCATAAGGAAGGCTTTGCGGGTTGTAAGGCTGGTGCTGGTAGAGGGCAAATTTGGAAAGGTGCTCGTGGTAATAATTCAGCCCCCGCTTGTAAGTGCCTACCCAGATCATGCCGCTGCTGTCGCGGTACAGGGCGTTAATGCTGTTCTGGCTAAGGCTCTTCGGATCTTCAGGGTTATTCTGTACGTAACGTATATGCGTACGCGTTATATCCAGTACGTTGATACCGCCATGGTCGGTGCCAATCCAGATCTGCCCCTGGTCATCTTCCACCACGCCGCGCACAATGTTATTATTCAGCGCTGTGGGCCCGGGGCCGGTCTGGTAAAGGGTTACCTGGCCGGTACTGGTTTGCAGCCGGTACACACCGGCTGGACCGGTGGGGTTGTAGATCCAGCAGTCTCCCGCATGGTCTATGAGCAGGGCACAATGCTGCGCAGTAGCTGCAGATGGCAAAAAGCGGTAGCGTTTTACTACGCGGAAGCGTTGCGGCTCCACATCTTCCAGCACCCCATTGGTGTGCAACACCCAGTAGTGATGACGGGCATCGGTACCCAGGTTGGCAATATCATTTGTAAGCAGATGGATGCTGTCTTTACCGGCGCGCAGGCGGAATACTTTCCCCGTTGCAGGATCGTAAGCCTGCAGGCCTGCCTGGGGTAGCAGGTACCAGTACCAGCCACGGTAGTCACGCACAATGTGGCGTACGGTGCCGGAATCCAGTCCCATGGCTTGTTGCACGGCACCGGCATTGCGCCGGAAGGTTTCCGTGCGCGGATCATATACATCCTGGCCGGAAAAGGTGGTCACCCACAGGCGGCCACCAGGGCCTTGCTCCAGGGTGCTGATAAAACTGCTGCTCAGGGTGCTGCTGTCGCGCGGGGCATGGTGGAATACCTGGAAATGCACACCATCATAGCGGTTAAGGCCAGACACGGTGCCTACCCAGAGAAAGCCCTGGTCATCTTTCAGGATGCAGTTTACCTGGCCGGCGGAAAGTCCCTGGTTGATATCAATGCGGGTGAACTGGTAAGTGGGTAGCTGTGCAAACGCGGCAGGCGAAATGGTTACAAGGCATAAACAGGTAAATACCTGCAGCAGCATGCAATAAAAGCGGTGATAACGGCACCGCCCGTGGTATGTAAGATCGTAT
Source organism: Chitinophaga parva (assembly GCF_003071345.1). NCBI lineage: Bacteria > Pseudomonadati > Bacteroidota > Chitinophagia > Chitinophagales > Chitinophagaceae > Chitinophaga > Chitinophaga parva. Next base: position 1,644,032 of record NZ_QCYK01000002.1, read on the forward strand.
TGGCAATTCATAAAAACGCGGAGCACCGGGAATAGTGTCGTGGATACACTTCCTTTCACCGGCATATTACTCATTTCCGGCGGCAATTATATCATGCGCGGCAATTTAATACGGGATTTTCAGAAAATACCACCAGAAAAAGCGCGCCCCCGGGGTAGGAGCGCGCGGCGTAAGAGCGGCTGCATGCTTAGAAAGAAAGTGCGGCGCGCAATGCCATAAAGCCGGCGGGCGTTTTTGCAAACCAGTGCTCGTAGCGCAGGTCCATCGCTACGGATTTGGAAACATGCACGCCAACGGCGGGTGCCAGGGTAAAAGTGGCACCTTTGTTATAGCGGTTGTCGAGCGTGTAGAAAGTGTCATCCTCCCTGTTGTAATGAAGGCCGGGAAATTCATCCTGGAAATGATTGTCCAGGAAGATCACGGCGCCTGCATCCGCCTGCACATAAAAAGGGGCAGGCAGTTCATAACGCAGTCCCAGTTTTACCGGTATGGCATTGATCTTTGGATTTGGGTAGTCCATGTCCATGATAATATCACCTATCCGTACATTGTCATGCCCTTTTGCAGTTTTAAAATGCAGGTAACCAGCGGCCAGTTGCAGGGAGAATCGTGGTGTCAGGGTAAAACTGGCCCGGGCCCCGCCACCATAGCCGGCTTTGTTGATGGTGGCCAGTTCTCCGAAGGAGAGGGCGCCATCCAGGTAAGGGCCGATGGAAAATTTTTTTTGCTGGGCCGTGGTGCTAAGCACGGCAATAGCAAAGGCCAGCAGTAAGAATAGTTGCTTCATCGGGGGAATCTTGATTTTGGGTGAGGGGATGCCTGTAAGACGTTGTTGCCCCGCAAATGTTACAAATGCCCGGATAATTTGCGGAGCCTCTGGCGGTATTCCTCACCGCTTCCCGGGTTATCATCCTTCCGGCGGCCCCCACCTCGCCCAGCAACACAAAAAAGCGCCCCGCTGGTGCAAGGCGCTTTCCCCATAATAAAATGTACATGATCAAAAATTAATGCCCGCCTTCAGTCCCCAGAAGCCGGAAGAGCCATTGCGCGACCACAGCTCGTATTTTACTTCCGCATCTATCATCAGGATGCGGATGCCGATGCCGGGTGCAAAGATACCCGCGGCCCCGTCGCGGTATTTGTTGTTGGTGAAATTAGCCACCCCGCCTTCCACTTTGGCGTAGAGCAGGGGGAAGAAGTGGTACTTTACCCCCACGCGGATGGGAATGGCGCTCACATTAGGGTAAGAATAGCTGCTGGTGCCATTCACCGGGTCCGTTTGCATATAGGTTTTACCATTAAAATGCATATAACCTACAGAACCGGTAACACCCAAACCCGCAATGAGCTTGATGTCTGCATTAAGGCCCGCGCCCCAGCCCACTTCATGGGTGTCATGGAAATCGCCAGTGGGCGCGCCTGTTTCTATGTAAGGACCAATGCTGAAGCGCTTTACCTGGGCGGAGGAGCTGCCGAACACCAGGCAGGAAAGCAGCAGGGCGGCAGTGAGAATGCGTAATGTTTGCATGATGATTGGATTTTCAGGGAATGATTATTACGCTAAACAGCGTGTAAGGCAAATTGTTGCAAAATTCTTACCATAAACGGTAGAATTTTGACTTAAACACCTTCTTTGCTTTGTGTTCCGCCATTTTTTTCCAATTTTTACAAGGCTAGTATCTCCTAAAATCCACGTAATGTTCAAGAAACTATTATGCTTATTGCTCCTGGCCTCCGCATTGCGCGCCAGCGCTACCCTGCGCCTTCCGGCCATCCTGGGCAGCAACATGGTCTTACAGCAGCATGCCACCGTAAAACTGAAAGGGTGGTGCAATGCCGGCGAAAAGATCGAGATCACCACTTCCTGGGACAACCGTACCCAAACGGTGAATGGTACCGGTGATGCCACTTTTGAGCTGCCCGTGCAAACGCCCGCTGCCGGCGGCCCGTACACGATCACCTTTAAGGGCAGCAGCACCATCGTGCTGGAAAATGTGCTGATCGGGGAAGTATGGGTAGGCTCCGGACAGTCTAACATGGAGATGAACCAGAACTGGGGCCATATGCCACAGATCACCGAGGAAATGGCCACGGCCCACACCCATCCCCAGTTACGCTTTTTCACCGTAGCCCGCCACAGCAGCGCCTACCCCCAGGAAGATGTGGAAGGCCATTGGGTAGTGTGCGATAGCAACAACCTGAAATCCTTTAGCGCCGCCGCTTATTTCTTTGGTAAGCGCCTGCAGGGTGCACTGGATGTGCCTGTAGGCCTCATCAGTACAAACTGGGGCGGCACGCCTGCGGAGACCTGGACGCCCGACAGCACCATGAAAGCCAATCCCGATTTTATGGAAAGCGCCGCCAAAATAAAGCCCAATCCCTGGTGGCCCGGTGCCCCAGCCCGTTTGTACAACGGTATGATAGCACCCCTCACTTTCCTGCCAGTAGCCGGCGTGATCTGGTACCAGGGTGAAAGCAACGTAGACCGCTATGCCGGGTACGAAAAGCTGTTTACCAACATGATCACTTCCTGGCGCACAGGCTGGCAGCAACCGGACCTGCCTTTTTATTTTGTACAGATAGCACCGTTCCGCTATGGTACCAGTAACCAGGGTATGCTCCTGCGCGAGGCACAGGCTAAAAGCACAAGCCTGCCCCACACCGGCATCGTGATCACCAGTGACATTGCCGGCGATACCAACGACATCCATCCGAAGCAAAAACGGCAGGTGGGCGACCGCCTGGCCGGCCTGGCCCTCACCGAGGTATACGGCAAACGCCCGGCTGGCGGGGTTTACAGCCCGTTGTATAAAAGCATGCGCGTAGAAAAGGACAAAGCCATCATCAGCTTTGACCATGCAGAAGAGGGCCTGCAGATCAAGGGTAAAACACCTTTGAACCTCCTGGTAGCCGGTGAAGACAAGATCTTTTATCCCGCCACTGCAAAGGTGGTAGGCAACGAACTAGAGGTGTCCGCCAAACAAGTGAAGACACCCGTAGCCGTGCGCTATGATTTCAGCAACACCGCAGTAGGCAACATCTTCACGAAAGGAGCGCTCCCCGTGGCGCCCTTCAGAACAGATGATTGGGAGATGGAACAGGTAGCGGTGAAATAGGGAAACGTACAATGTACAACGTACAGCGTACAACGATCATTGGCGCGACATGTAAAGTACGTTGTACACTGTACGTTGTACGGATAAAAGGGGCCATGCAATATCCGGATGCATGGCCCCTCTACTTTCCCTCTACTGATTTGCGCAGGATGCCCACTACGGCGCGGATCTCTTCATCATTCAGGGCTGCGTAGCCGATGCGCAGGGCGTTCTGGTCCTTTACGCCATACTTGTACGAAGAGCCGTCGCTCATGCGGAGACCCATTTCACCAGCGCGGCGTGCCAGGGTGACAAGTGGAATGGAGGGGTCGAACTGTGCCCACACGGCCATGCCCCCTTGCGGCGATGTGAATTGCACGGCGCTGCCCAGTTGTTTGGAAAGCGTATCACACAGCACATCGCGGCGGTGCTCATAAAGCTTGGATGATTTTTTCAGGTGCCTTTGTATGGTGCCGTTCTCAAACAGCTTTGCCAGGGATGCTTCCATCAGCGTATCGCCGCGGAGGTCTATCATGCGGCGCAGGTAAGTACATTGCGCAATGAAATCCGGCGGCGCCACCATGTAGCCGCTGCGGAAGGGGAGTGCCAGTGATTTATTGATGGAGCCGATGTAGATCACCTGGCCCTGGTGAGGCGCGCTGGCCAGGGGCAGCAGCGGGCCACCGCTGTAGTGGAATTCATAATCGTAATCATCTTCTATCACCGGCAGTTTGTACTGGCGGATCAGCGTCAGGAGTTTCATTCTTCGCTCAGCGCTCAGCGTCACCGTGGTGGGCTGGTGGTGATGGGGAATGATGTACAGCAGGCGGATGTCCTGCTTTTCGAGAATGGAGGCAATACGGTCCACATCAATACCTTCTGCATCCACCGGTACACGCACCAGGTGGGCGCCCAGTTGCTGGAAACAAAGATCTGCCAGGTGATAATTGGGCGCTGCTACAATTACTTTGTCGCCGGGTTTTAGCAGCAGGGAGGCGGCGAGGTGGATGCCCATTTGCCCGCCCCGCGTAATAAGGATGTTCTGCGAATGGATGTTCAACCCGCGGCTGTTATTTAAATGGGTGGTCAGCGCTTCGCGCAATGCCCATGCACCTTCCGATGCGCCGGAGATAAGACCATAGCGGTTTTCCGGGATGCGCATCAATTCCCGGCTGGCTTTCAGCAATTCATCCATGGGTGCCAGGCGTGGATCGGGGAAGCCATCGTCTATAGTATATTTCGGGGTCTGCTTTACGTAAAGGGGCAATGCTATATGCATGGCTTCATAATAAGGGAAGCTGGCATTTTCCGCATAAGCACCGGTACGCGCAGCGGCCTTGAAGCTGCGGGGCTTTATTTCCGGCAGGTTTTCCGCAATGAAAATGCCTTTGCGCTCCACGGTGTAGATCCAGTCCTGTTGCTGCAGTTCATCATACGCGGCTATCACCGTTTTCCGGTGCAGGTTTAGCAGGGTAGCCATTTCCCGGCTGGCTGGCAGGGGCATGCCCGGCTTCAGGGCGCCTTCCAGGATAAGGGCTATGAGGCGGTTGGCCAGTTGCTGGTACACTGGCGTACCGGCGCTGCGGTCCAGGTGCACGAGAGTATCAAATGGTAATAACATAGCTGGACTACTTGTTTTAGATTTGCTGGACTACAAAGATAGTCCAAGCCGGCAATAACTTTGTACCGCTCAAAAAACAAAAGTTATGTCCGAAAGATTAAATGTAGGAGCCGTACAACCCGCCGCTTACCAGGCCATGGCGGCACTGGAAAAATACCTGTCTACTACCGGGATAGATCCCCTGCACAAGGAACTGATCAAGATCCGCGCATCCCAGATCAATGGGTGCGCCTATTGTGTGAATGCGCACACACAGGATGCCCGCAGGCTGGGCGAAACAGAACAACGCATTAACCTCATAGCCGTGTGGAGGGAATCGCCCCAGTTCACCGAGGCAGAGCGCACCATCCTGGCCCTCACCGAGGAAGTGACGCTGATCAGCAAGCAGGGCGTAAGTGATGATACCTACAACAAAGCCATGGCCGTTTTTGGGGAAGCAACAACGGCGCAACTGCTGATGGCCATCGTGACCATCAATGCCTGGAACCGTATTGGTGTGAGCACCCGTATGAAACCGGAATAGATAAAAATTACAGCTATGTCTCAACGAATGGATCTCGCGAAAGTACAGCCGGGCATTTTTGATGCCATGTATAAGCTGAAAGGTTACCTGGCCATTACCAGCATTCCCCCATCGCTGCAGGAACTGGTGTTCATACGCGCATCCCAACTGAATCAATGTGGTTTCTGCCTGGACATGCATGCGGTGCGCGCCCTGGAGATGGGAGTGCCTGCCCGTAGCCTGGTGCTGGTAAATACCTGGCACGAGGCGCATGCCCACTTCACAGCAGCAGAACGCGCAGCCCTTGCCTTTACAGACGAGGTGACGCATATCAGCGAAGGGGGCGTGAGCGATGCTGCTTATGCCGCGGTAGTGAATGCGTTTGGAGAAAGTGGTGCTGCGGAACTATTGATGGCGATTATCACGATCAATAACTGGAACCGGTTGATGGTGGCTGTCCGGAGGGACTTTTAAAAATAAGTCCCGGCCCACATTTCGTGCACCGGGACTTTTGGTATTCCAGGATTGGATTTTACAGTTAGGAACCCGTATTACTGCGTCCTGGAAATAAATTGAAAATTAAATGAAACGGTTGATCAGGTTTTCAATGTATTCCTGGCGGCCGCTGGTCACGGCAGGCTCACCGCTGGCAGCTGCAATGTTGCGCAGGTCCTGCAGGCTTAATTTGCCGGCTTCAAATTCCTGGCCTTTGCCGCTGTTGTAAGACGCATAACGGTCTGCACGCAGTTTTTTATAATCGGAATGCTGCAGGATGTTATCTGCCGCAATGAGGCTGCGGGCAAAGGTGTCCGCGCCACCAATGTGGGCATAGAACAGGTCTGCCGGATCCGTAGAGTTGCGGCGGATCTTCGCATCGAAGTTAATGCCACCGCCCTGGAAGCCACCACCTTCAAGGATGATGAGCATGGCTTCGGTGATCTCATTCAGGTTGGTTGGGAACTGGTCCGTGTCCCAGCCGTTCTGGTAGTCGCCACGGTTTGCATCCATGGAGCCCAGCAAACCCGCATCCACGGCCACTTGCAGCTCGTGCTGGAAAGTGTGGCCGGCCAGGGTGGCGTGGTTCACTTCCAGGTTCAGTTTAAAGTCGCCCAGCAGGTCGTACTGGCGGAGGAAGCTGATCACGGTGGCCGCATCGTAATCATATTGATGTTTGGTGGGCTCGCAGGGTTTAGGCTCAATGAAGAAAGTGCCCTTGAAACCCTGGCTGCGCGCATAATCCTTTGCCATATGCAGGAAGCGGGCCAGGTGCTCCTGTTCGCGCTTCATGTTGGTATTGAGCAGGGTCATATAACCTTCACGGCCACCCCAGAACACGTAGTTCTCACCACCCAGTGCAATAGTAGCATCCAGCGCGGCTTTTACCTGGGCGCCGGCGTGTGCCAGCACCGCAAAGTCAGGGTTGGTAGCCGCGCCGTTCATGTAGCGGCGGTGGCTGAAGAGGTTTGCGGTGCCCCAAAGCAGTTTTACACCGCTGGCAGCTTGTTTCTGTTTGGCATATTCCGTGAGGGCCTGCAGGCGTTTTTCATTGTCTGCCACGTCATTGCTATAGTCCACTACGTCTACATCGTGGAAGCAGTAGTAAGGGAAACCGATCTTTGTAAAGAACTCGAAAGCCGCATCCATCTTGTCCTTGGCGCGTTCTACCGCGTCTGATTTTTCATCCCAGGGAAAGATATGGGTAGGGCCGCCAAAGGGATCGCCGCCATTGCCGCAGAAGGAGTGCCAGTAAGCCACCGCAAAGCGGAAATGTTCTTTCATGGTTTTGCCGGCAATCACACGGTGCTCGTCGTACCAGCGGTAAGCCAGCGGGTTGTCAGACTGCGGGCCTTCGTATTTTATTTGTCCGATGCCTTTGAAAAATTCTTTGTTGCCAAGCACAATGTTTGCCATGATTACAAAATTTATAGTGTGGAATGTAGTTGTTTGTTAAGTAAAGAAAGCCAGTCCTGGTAAGCATCTTCCAGCGCTGTGCTATGTTGGGGTGCAATGGTCTTCAGCGGTGCTATGTGCTCAAACGCATCTTCCGCGCTGAATACCTGTAGCCCTATCCCTGCACCCAGCGCCGCACCGGTGCTGCCATCATTCTGGTAAAGCTCCACCGGTACCCCGGTGATGTTTACAAAAGTTTGGGAGAACAGCTCACTGAGAAACAGATTGGCCTGCCCGGCCCTGATCACTGCGGGGCTCATACCGTTGCTACGCATAATATCCAGCCCGTAGCGGAAGGAAAAGGCAATGCCTTCCTGCGCTGCGCGCAATACGTGTGCACGGGTGTGCAGGTTCAGGTCTATATTCAGCAACTGGGTGCCAATGAGTTTGTTTTGCAGCATCCGCTCCGCGCCATTACCAAACGGCAGGATGCGCAAACCCGCGCTGCCGGCGGGAGCTGTGCCTGCTTCCGCATTCATTTGCGGGTAGCTGAGCGCTTTGCCAAACACATCGCGCACCCACCGGTTCAGGATGCCGGTGCCGTTGATGCAAAGCAGTACACCCAGCCGTTGTGCGGCATTGCTATGATTTACATGCGCAAAGGTGTTAATGCGGGAAGAAGGATCATATACCAGCTGGTCACTCACGCCGTAGATCACGCCGGAGGTGCCCGCGGTAGCGGCTACTTCACCGGGTTGCAGCACGTTGAGGGAAAGCGCATTATTAGGTTGGTCGCCTGCTTTGTAGGTCACCAGGGTGCCGGGGCGCAATTGCAGGGCGGCAGCCACCTGCGGGCCCACCTGCCCGTGCACGGCAAACACCGGCAGCACCTGCGGTAGGAGCGATGCATCAAAACCAAAATAGTTCAATACATCTTTAGAGAGCTCCTGTTTTTTAAAGTCCCAGAAAATGCCTTCAGAAAGCGCGGCAATGCTGGTGGTGATCTCTCCGGTGAGGCGCATGGCAATGAAGTCGCCGGGCAGCATGATCGTATACGCCTTAGCATAGGTAGCCGGCTCGTGGGCCTTTACCCAGGCCAGTTTGGCGGCAGTAAAGTTGCCGGGGGAGTTGAGCAGTTCCTGCAGGCATTTTTCCGTGCCGATGGCCCGGAACGCCTGTTCCCCCAGTTCCACCGCGCGGCTGTCGCACCAGATAATGGCGGGGCGCAGTACTTCCTGCTGTTCATTCACCATCACCAGGCCATGCATCTGGTAAGCAATGCCAATGGCCGCAATATCCTGCGGGTTGTATGCACCGGTAGCATGGGCACGGAGGATGGCCTGCTGCACATGCAGCCACCACTGGTCCGGGGCCTGCTCCGCCCAGCCGGGCTGGGGCGCGTCTATGGGTGTTTCTGCATCAGGATACTGCGCCGTGGCCAGTACCTTGCGGGTGGCGGCATCTGCCACAGATACCTTAACAGAGGAGGTGCCTACATCTATACCTAAAAGCAACATAACGGGAATGGAATTGGTTTATGCCAACGTTGGCATAAAAATAGGATTTATTGTCCAAATCGCAAAATGCGGGGAATGTTTTGTTATTTAGCGATCAGTTTTGCATCACCAGGTTCGCCGGCGTCGTCAGGACACTTACGCGATCTACATCCAATTTCCACGGAGTTATTCATGAAAAGGATCACCATAGAAGATATAGCGGCCAAGTTGAATATTTCTTTTTCAACCGTGGCCAGGGCCCTGAATGATCATCCGGCCATTAGCGACGCTACCAAGAAAGCCGTGCGGGAAACCGCCACCCGCCTGGGTTACCGGCAGAACAAGGTAGCGGCATCCCTGCGTTCCGGCCGCACGCATATCATTGGCGTTATCGTGCCTAACCTGCAACTGAGCTTCTTCAGTTCTGTAGTGCATGGCATAGAGCGCGTGATGAATGAGAACGAGTATAATATCCTTTTATATCAAAGCAATGAGCAGGCAGACCACGAAGCCCGCGGCATTGATACTTTCCTGCAAAGCCGCGTGGATGGCATCATTGCATCCATTACGCAGGAAACCCGGGAAATGCCGCACTTTGCAGAGATCCGCAAGCGGGGCATCCCGCTCCTGTTCTTTGACCGGGCTATCAACGGCCTGGAAGTGCCGGCCGTGGTGATAGACGATTTCAAGGGGGGCTACATGGCCACCAAACACCTGATAGACCAGGGCTATAAACGCATTGTACACATCAACACCCACCAGGACCTGGCTATTTTCACAGACCGCCTGGAGGGCTACAAGGCCGCCCTGCGCGATCATCACCTGCCGATAGATGAGCAGTACATTGTGCGGGGCGCGCTGTCGCTGGAGTTTGGCGATGCCACTGCGCAAAGTTTCCTGGACCAGGGGCTGGCGTTTGATGCCGTATTTGCCGTGGAAGATTATACGGCCATGGGGGTGCTGCAGGCGCTGAAACGCAATAAAATAAAGGTGCCTAAGGAAGTGGGGGTGATCGGTTTTGCCAATGAAGCCTTTGGCAGCCTGGTAACACCGGCGCTCAGTTCCATTGACCAGCAAACGGTACGCATGGGGGAGGAGGCGGCTGCGCTGTTCCTCAAAGTACTGCAGCAAAAGGGCAAGCCCGCTGGCACGCCGGAACGGATCGTGCTGGAACCCCTGCTGGTAGCGAGGGATAGCACAGCGCGGTAAAGCGTGGCAGGACTGGCATCTTTTGGCCGCGAATTTGATAACGCATTTACTCAAGTAGCTCAACAGATGAAATCCGTAAAACTTGCTTTCTATGCCCGGCTGGCCCTGATACTGCATGCAGTAGCGCTCACGCTATTGTTCATGTACCTGGGCAAAACCATTTTGATCCCCTTGTTTTTTGCCTTGCTGATCTCCTTTTTACTATACCCGCTGGCGCTGGTGCTGGAAACAAGGTTCCGCTTCCCCCGCCCGCTGGCTTCCGTAACGGCTTTGCTTTCTTTTGTGCTGTTCATTGGCTCCCTGGTGTTTATCATCAGCCGGCAGGTAGTGCATCTGTCAAAAGACCTGCCCCAGTTGCAAACCCGCATCACGGCTTCCCTGGCAGACGTGAAGGACTGGCTGGGCGATCACTACCACCTGGACGATGCCCAGCAAACGGAATACATCAATAAATCCGTGAACGGCCTGATGGGGGGTGTGGCCAATTCCATCGGCACCACGTTTGTAGGCGTGCTGCAAACAGTAGTGCTGTTTGTCTTCTTCCTTATTTTTATCTACTTCATTTTAGATCACCGGCGCCTGCTGATGAACTTCGTGATATCGCTGGTAAACCGCGACCACCGCGCCAAAGTACAGGAAGTGGTGTTCAGCGTGCGTACGCTCATTAACAGTTACATCCTGGGCCTGTTGTCTGAAATGGTGATCCTCTTTGTGCTGATCCTCATTGCCCTGGAAATATTCGGCATCAAGTACGCCGTGCTCATAGCCGTGATGGCGGCCGTGCTCAATATCATCCCCTACCTGGGCATTTATACCGCCATGGCGTTTAGCATGTTAATCACTTACGCGGGCGGCAGCGGCAGCCAGGCGGTGACCATCGCCATCGTAATGATCGTGGCGCATTTTATCGATGCGAACATTATCCTGCCCCGCATTGTGGGCGGCCGGGTAAAGATCAATCCCCTGGTGACCATCGTGGCAGTGCTCACCGGCCACCTGGTTTGGGGCGTGCCGGGTATGTTCCTGTTTATCCCGCTTACGGCCATTATCCGCATCATCAGTGAAAAAGTGGAGGAGCTGGAGCCCTGGGCCATCCTGATCGGCACGGAGGAGAAAAGGATGTAGTGAAAGATGCCCGCCGGGCCGGGCGTCCGTGCCGCGTGCCATAACACGGAATAGTGAGGAATGCATTTGCGCAGGGTTTCAAAAAAATCCTATCTTCATCGCTTGTAATTCACGATTTTAAGCGCTTATGGGACGTTTTCAGGGATTGGTCGGCATTGTCCTTATTTTAGGAATAGCCTATTTATGCTCCAACAACCGGAAGAAGATCAATTTTCGCCTGGTATTCAGCGGTATGGCGCTGCAGGTAGTTATCGCATTATTAGTATTTAAGGTACCCCCCGTGACCCTGTTTTTCCAGTGGTTGGGCCGTGGCATGGGCAAGATCGAGCAGTTTGCCCACCAGGGAGCATCCTTTGTGTATGGCGGCATCGGGGTGTTTACGCCCGATGGTAAGGTAGACAACTACGGCACAGCTGCATCGGGTTTTGTATTTGCGTTTAACGTAACGGCTACCATTGTGCTCGTGTGCGCGCTGGTGGCTATTTTTTATCACTTTGGCGTTATGCAGCGCGTAGTGGCGGTAATAGCCCGCGCCATGAACTGGGTAATGCGGGTGAGCGGCGCGGAAGCGCTGAGCAACGTGGCCTCCGCTTTTGTGGGCCAGGTAGAAGCCCAGGTGATGATCCGGCCTTACCTCAAGGGCATGACCAACAGTGAGCTGCTGGCCTCCATGAGCGGAAGCCTGGCCTGTATAGCAGGCGGTATCCTGGTGGTGTATGCCAACATGGGCGCGCAAGCCGGCATGGACCTGGCGCCCAAACTGATCACCGCCAGCCTGATGGCGGCTCCCGGCGCACTGGTGATTGCCAAGATCGTTTTCCCGGAAACAGAGGTAAGCCAGACCATGGGCCGTGTAAAACTGGAAGTGAAAAGCAACTACACCAATGTGATCGACGCCATCTCCCATGGTGCCGGTGATGGTTTTAAGATAGCCATGAACGTGATCGCCATGCTGATCGGTTTCCTGGCCGTGATAGCACTGCTGAACTATGTGCTGCTGTGGATAGGCCACCGTTTCAATCCTGGTTTTGATCTCAGCCTGAATTATATTTTCGGTAACCTGTTTTACCCCATGGCCTGGTCTATGGGCGTACCCCAGCAGGATGTGCACAGCGTAGCCACCCTGCTCGGTGAAAAACTGACCATCAACGAATTTGTGGCTTTCCGGGATCTTACCACCCACATCCAGCCGGTGGTAACGGAAAGAGGCCTGCTGATCGTAAGCATTGCCATCTGCGGCTTTGCCAACTTCAGCAGCGTGGGCATGCAGATAGGCGGCATTGGTGAGATAGCGCCGGAACGCAAGGCAGACCTGGCAAAGCTGGGATTGAAAGCGCTGCTGTGCGGTACACTGGCGTCTTACTTGTCTGCTACCATTGCAGGCATCCTGTTGTAAATGATTTCCAGCTTTTAAACGAAGATATCCTGCTTCGTACTAATAAGAAGTCCAATACACGTTTTGTGCATTGGACTTTGTTTTTATGCCTGGGATGGATATTGGAATTTTTTTGTCAAGGGTCCAGCGGATCCAGCGGGTCCGGCTGCATCGCAGTGCGCAGCGGAACGCATGCTGTTTCTTCTTTACCTGCTTTGTGCAGGGCATCAAAAGGTACATACCCCAATTCATCTTTACAGCGCTTCGCCATCATAGCGCTGCCAATGTACAGCGACTGCAAGGCATCGCTTACAATGAGCAGGGGCTTGTCAGCAGGCATGTTAAAGCGGTAGTAAATGCGGGCTGCGTTGCGCAGGTTCGTGGTGGTATGGCGTGCATAGGGCTCTATGATCACCGCTGCATCGGGAATGCCTAGTTTTCCCACCATGAACTTTTTCATTTCCACGGCTTCTGCATACGGCGTTTTGTAAGGATGCACGTGACCGCCGGATACAATGATGTAAGGCGCCTGGTGTTTCCGGTAGCTGGCAGCGGCCAGCATACAGCGTTTGGCGCCGTTAGAATCCAGGCTGGTGCTCAGCGTTTCGGGGCCAAGGCCGGGCACCACGATGGCACTGTAGGGATAATCGGTCCATTTTACCTCCGCCAGCGCCTCGTAAGGTGCGCGGTTGCTGCCAGCGGTAAGCGGTTCATAACGCACGGCTTCATTACGCCCGTTCATTTCCAGGGCGCCTGTGCACACCGAAAGAGACAGCTGGTAAAAAGGCGCGCCTGCTTTACGCGTAGCGGCTTTAATAAGGCGGCGCACCTTCTGCTGGCTGCTGTGATCCGCGGGCCGTATGCTGAGGCTGTCTATTTTAGCGTAGCGGGGCGCAGTGCCCAGCAGGTAGGTGGAGAGCACGTAGTTCTGCCCGCGCACCGCTTCCAGCCAGGCTTTGCGAAGATAATCCGCATCGCTGAAGGGCTCAAAGAGCGGGTAGGCATGTTGCGTGCGCAGCTGCCGCACCAGGGATTGCAGGTCGGGGTTGGTCGCGAGCAGGGCTACCAGGGCAGCGGCGGCATGGTCGGCGTCGGCTACGTTCCATTGCAGGGGCTTTACCATGCAGGCCATGTCTTTACAGTCATTGGCCGCTGCGCGGGCGGTACCTGCCCGCATCATGGAAAGCAGGTGCAGGCTGGAATCCTGTTGCAATGCGTCTTCCAGCGATCCCTGGGCGGCAAAGCCGGCCAGCAGGGGATAGGAGCGGCGCGTCCATTGTGTTTCAAAATCCTTTACCGGCGGCACTTCCGGCCTGGCGGCAGCCAGTGGCAAAAGGCATAAGAGGCCCAGCAGGGCGTTTAAGAAGGTAGTGCGGTTCATAAGCGTTTTGTACAGTCATCAAATGCAGTGCCTTTTCAGGCGCCCTGCACCAATATATACCACTTTTCCCGCATTGCAGATATGAAACAGGTGCGAAGAAATCGTGAATTTTTTTGTAACATCGCAAGATGGAAGTCAAGTGGAAAAATGACCCTGCCCAAAGCCTGACCTATGCCATGCAGCATCCCTGGAAGGCCAACTGGCAGATCCCCGCATTCAAGCGCCGGGTGATAGGCGGTGTGGTGGCGCTCATTGGCGTGCTTTCATACCTGCCTGCGTTTTTCCAGCGCATTGAAATGCGCAACGGCTATGTGCTGCACGATTTTGTATTGCAGGTGGTTCCTGCCTCAGATGTATCTGTGCCCATCTTTTTGCTGATCTGGCTCAGTGCCGGTTATACGCTTTACCAGGCCAGCCGTCAGCCGGAAGTCTTTGTGCGCCTGCTGTATGGCTTCCTGTTCGTTTGCCTTTCCCGTATTATCACCATTTACCTGGTGGCCCTCAACCCGCCGCTGGATCTTATCCAGCTGAAAGACCCCTTGTCTAACCAGTTCTATGGGAAAGCCGGTTTTATCACGAAAGACCTTTTTTATTCCGGCCATACCGCCACGGTGTGTTTGCTGGCCTATTGCCTGCCGGGCCGGTGGGAAAAATGGGTGGTTGGCGGGATAGCCGCCGTGGTGGCGGCATTGCTGCTGGTGCAGCACGTGCACTATACCATGGATGTACTGACGGCGCCCTTGCTTACGTACGCCTGTTACCGGCTGGCAGCCAGTATCAACTGGGACCGGCCGTTGCTGCGGCGCGTTGCGTAATGGGCTTTGGCCACCGGAAAGGCCCTCCACGGCCAACCTGCGAGGCGTAGCATAGTGGGCTTGCTTGCCGCATAGCCCCGCCTTGATCTACATCCTGGGAAAACCCGTTGCAACCAGCCTGCGCCGCGTACCACCGCATACCCAGCCCCGCTTTGCCCCGCAAAAAAATCCTTCAAGATCAATAAAGTATGTTAAATTTAAATTATTTTGCATATAAATTATTGATTATATGACCAGACGTTCCACCCTGCTCTTATTATTGTTTGTCCTGGTGGGCAATCTTGTACAGGGCAAGGATAAATATTTCCCGGGCTATTATCTGGATGCCGGGAACAATAAGGTGGCAGGCTTCATTTATTTCAATGAAAGCAATTATGATCACTTTTACTTCCGCGCGGAACCGGGTGGCAGGGAAAGCCGCATCGTAGTGGACCAGTGTAATGGCTTTAGTTATAACAACCGCAATTTTGTGGTACTGGAAGACGTGCACTGGCAGTCCAGCCTTTGGAGAAACCACGCCCGCAGGGCTTTTGCAGAACTGCTGGTGGATGGACCGGTAAAGCTGTACTGCGTGTACCGGGAGGTGAACCAACCCCGGCCGCTTACTGCTGCTAAAAGTGGGATGATCGCCACGGTGGGGTGTTATCTGCTGCGCAAGGAAGGTGATTATACTTACATGGCCCTGGCGGATGATGAGTTTAAATTCCGGCATCAATTGGCGGAGTATTTAAAGGATAATGATGCGCTTTCACAGCAACTGTTAAAGCAGGACAGCAGCACGGTGAACCTGGCGCAGGTGATCGTTGCATATAATAAAGGAGCGGGCCTGCAAAGCGGCTCCCTGCAAGACGCACAGCCGGGCGGAGCACCCGCGGGGGCACTGAAGGAGCGATGACAGGCACTTGGTTTAAAATAGGAGAGCCCGGGGAAACCCGGGCTTTTTTCATGCACGATGTGAAGGCCTGGTACAAAGAAAACACGGACGGAAATCAAATAGCCTCCCCACCTGCATTGCCGCACAATCCACCACAAAAAACAAACAACCGGTGAAATTTACTTTCCGTAGGATTTTTCAAAAAAAGCCATAACTTAGCGCTCTTTGGTAAAACGATTTAGCTGATCGGAGAAAGGGGAATAATAAATTTCACATTATGATGATTTGGCGCCTTCCCCCGGCGGATGAATGGCCAATAAATATGGACCTAAAAATTTTTCATTGAATGAGCAATGTAGTATTGGGCATCGATATCGGTGGTTCACACATCACCGCTGCCCTGGTGGACCTGGATACCCGGGAAGTGGTAGAAGCGTCCTGGCGTAGAGCGCGTGTAAATTCCATGGGTGAAGCGGATGCGATTGTCCGTGAATGGTGTGTGGTGATCACAGAGATCTTTAACACCTTTAAGCCTGCCCAGCAAAAACTGGCGCTTGCCATGCCCGGTCCGTTCGACTATGAAGCCGGTATTTCCCTGATGAAAGATCAGAACAAGTACGATGCGCTCTATGGCCTCAATGTGAAAGAACTGCTGGCGAACGAATGCCACATACCCGTTGAGAACATTCATATGATAAACGATGCGGCCTCCTTCCTGCAGGGAGAAGTATTTGGCGGCGCTGCAAAGGGCTTCCACCGCGCCATTGGCCTTACCCTTGGCACCGGCCTGGGTAGTTCCCGCGTACTGGATGGAGTTGCAGAAGACGCAGACCTCTGGAAAGCGCCTTTCAAAGACAGCATTGCGGAAGCATATATTTCCACCCGCTGGTTTGTAAAACGTTATGCAGCACTAAGTGGCAAAACCGTGAAGGATGTAAAAGAACTTAGCGAGATATTGCCCGGGAATCCGCTGGCACAGCAGGTCTTTGATGAATTTGGCACCAACCTCGGTATCTTCCTTGCGTCCTTTGTGGAGATGGATAAACCGGAGATCATTATCCTGGGTGGCAACGTAGCCAATGCATTGCCCCTGTTTGAAAAATCACTGACAGCCGAACTGGCTAAACATAATATCACGCTGCCCATCAAGTGCGCCACACTCGGTGAAAAGTCTGCCATCGTAGGCGCAGCCAGTAGTTGGCGCTGATGCAAGTCTTTTTTGTTGTAAACCTTCAACGCCTTTTGCATTTTTGCAGGAGGCGTTTCTTTTGAAAACATCCCATTTCCCAGCCTCTGCCACCGTTCTCCACAATCATTTTGCATATTCGGGAAGGAATGTTTATTTTGCTAAATCGATTAAGTACAATAAACCGTTTAATAATTCCCGTTTGTAGCAACACCGACAACAGGTTATACGTATTGCTGCCTACGCCATTAAAAATGCTGTATGAAGAAAATTTTTTTATCCCTGCTGGGAATGGCCGCGATGGCCGCTTCCGCACAGACCGTGAACCAGGTGAACGATCCGGTGGAATGGATCAATCCCCTCATGGGTACGCAGTCTGACTACGCATTGTCTACCGGCAATACCTACCCCGCGGTGGCTACGCCCTGGGGCATGAACTTCTGGGCCCCCCAGACCGGCAAGATGGGCGACGGATGGTTCTACACTTATGATGCCCGGAAGATCCGCGGCTTTAAGCAGACCCACCAGCCCAGCCCGTGGATCAACGACTACGGCCAGTTTGTGCTGATGCCCGTGACCGGCTCCCTGAAATTTAACCAGGACGACCGCGCCAGCTGGTTCTCCCACAAAGCCGAAGTGGCCAAACCTTACTATTACAGCGTGTACCTGGCGGAGCACGACGTGACCACCGAGATCACGCCCACCGAGCGCGCCGCAGGTTTCCGCTTCACTTTCCCGCAAACGGATAGTTCCTTCGTCGTGATCGATGCGCTGGACAAAGGTTCCTACATCAAAGTGATCCCCGAAGAGAACAAGATCATTGGTTACAGCACCAAGAACAGCGGCGGCGTACCGTCTAATTTCAAGGACTACTTCGTTATCGTATTTGACAAGCCTTTCACCAGCACTTCCACCTTTAGCGATACCGTGCTGACCCGCGGTGGCAAAGAAGCCAGCGACAAACATGTGGGCGCCGTGATCGGTTTCAAAACAAAGAAAGGGGAGCAGGTGTACGCCCGCGTGGCCTCTTCCTTCATCAGCCCTGAACAGGCGCTGCTCAACCTGAAAGAGATCGGCAACGATAATTTTGATACGGTTAAGGCAAAAGCAAAAGCCGCATGGAACAAGGAACTGCTGCGCGTAAAAGCAGAAGGCGGTTCGGCCGACCAAACCGCTACCTTCTACTCCTGCCTTTACCGCGCCATGCTGTTCCCCCGCAAGTTCTACGAGATCGATGCGAATGGCAAAGTGGTGCACTACAGCCCTTACAACGGTAAAGTATTGCCCGGCTACATGTTTACGGACAACGGCTTCTGGGATACCTTCCGCGCCGTATTCCCCCTGCTGAACCTCCTGAACCCCACCATGAACGGCCATATCATGGAAGGCCTGGCCAATGCCTATAAGGAAAGTGGCTTCCTGCCGGAATGGGCCAGCCCTGGCCACCGCGACTGCATGGTGGGCTCCAACTCCGCATCGCTCATTGCAGATGCTTACCTGCTGGGTGGCCGCAACTTTGACGTGAATACCCTGTGGGATGGCGTGGTGCACAGCTCCGAAAACGAGGGGCCGCTGACCTCCGTAGGCCGTGCCGGTGTGAAATATTACAATACCCTGGGTTATGTGCCCTACGATGCAGGTATCAATGAAAATGCCGCCCGTACGCTGGAATATGCCTATGACGACTGGTGCATTTACAAACTGGCAGTGGCGTTGAAACGCCCCCAGGCAGACATTGACCTGTATAAAAAACGTTCCCAGAATTTCCGCAACCTCTTTGACCCGGAAACAAAACTGATGCGTGGCAAGAACCGCGACGGCAGCTTTGAAAAACCTTTCAATCCTTTCAAATGGGGCGATGCCTTTACAGAAGGTAACAGCTGGCACTATAGCTGGAGCGTGTTCCACGACATCAAGGCCCTGCAGAACCTCATGGGTGGCCGCGAGATGTTTGTGAAAATGCTGGACTCCGTATTTGCCATGCCACCGGTGTATGACGATAGCTACTATGGTGGCGTGATCCACGAGATCCGTGAAATGCAGATCATGAACATGGGCCAGTATGCGCATGGCAACCAGCCCATCCAGCACATGATCTACCTGTACAACTTTGCCGGAGAGCCCTGGAAAGCCCAGTACTGGAGCCGCGAAGTGATGAACCGCCTGTATGCTGCGCACCCGGATGGCTACTGCGGCGACGAAGATAACGGCCAAACCTCCGCCTGGTATGTATTCTCCGCCATGGGCTTCTACCCGGTATGCCCCGGCAGCGGCCAGTACGTAATGGGAGCGCCACTGTTTAAGAAAATGACCATTACGCTGGAAAACGGCAAAAAAGTGGTGATCAATGCACCTGAAAACAGTGAAGCAAACCGTTATATCAACACATTGAAATATAACGGTGCTGACTATACGAAAAATTACCTCGATTACAGCTCCCTGATGAAGGGTGCGGTGCTGGACGTGAAAATGAGCGCTACGCCTAATAAGACGCGTGGTATCAAAGCCACGGACTTCCCGTATTCTTTCTCTGATGAGCATAAATAGTTGACAGCGCGCAAGCGTATGTCTTTTGGGGCGGCTCCTCCCGGGCCGCCCTTTTTTTATTTGTAGCCTCCGCATAAAAAAGGCGAAGCCCTTCACCGCCTCGCCTTTTCTTTTGCGCTATAAAATAACTTTCACTGCACAGACGGAAACTGGTAAGTGCCTTTACAGAAATTATAAAACCTCCGCGCCGTATCAATGCATTCATCAAATGTTACCGGTTTTATCACGTAGGAATTTGCACCCAGGTGCATGCATTCCTGCATTTCCAGTTCATTGAGCGAAGTGGAAAAAATGATCACGGGAATATCGCTGTAACGCTGGTCTTCTTTCAGTAATTTCAAAGTTTGGGTGCCATTCAGTTTGGGCATGTTCAGATCCAGGATCACCAGGTTGGGCAAGGGTTCCGGCGTATCGATGGTGCCCAGGTAGGAAAGTACTTTTTCCCCATCTTCCACAAACTGTATGCAGTCCGCCAGGCCAATGGTTTCAAACGCATCGCCGATAATAAAACGGTCTTCCACATCGTCGTCTGCCAGCAGTATATTGATCTTCTTACTCATAAAAAACAGGTACGTCAATTTAGGTTACGGGTAATGTTACAATGAAAGCGCTCCCGGCGCCAGGGCCCTGGTAGCAGCGATGGAACCGTTATGAGCGCTACGATCTTACTGCCAATGGTAAGGCCAATGCCTCCGGGTAGTTAACTCCCTTGCGGATGCGCAACAAGGTAAGCAAATCATAGTTGAAATCCTTGCTGCGCCGGGTTACGGCAGGCATAATTAAAAAAGCGGCCTCATGACTGGAATTGGCAGCAGCAAAGTGTGGCACTATTGCGGCAGGGAAATAACTTCACATTTTTCATGCCAAGCCCCACCGTAGTTTAACTGCAGCCGTTATACCCGCGCCGGAATTATATGCGTAACCGTTTTGATGTTGGAAATTGTGTTCTGGAAATTTATATTTGAACCAGCTCAACCAAAGATCACCCTGCCTGCTTACCACCCTGGCGGTTTGTTTTAAACGCATTACATGAAAAAGACCTTACCCGGAAGTTTACTGGCCGGCCTGCTTTGCTGCGCAGCGCCCGCCCTGGCCCAGCACAGGATCCTGGGCTTTACTGATACGGCCGCAACCCGCCAGTTGGCCTGGGAAGACCGTTTTGACCAGCAACTAAGTGCGGAGCACATTGGCGCCAATATCAGGGAGTTCTCCGCCTTTCCCCATCACATGGGCTCCGCCCGGGGCAAGGCCGTAGCGGAAAACATCCGCGAGCAATTCAAAAGCTATGGTTGGGATGCCAGCATAGAGACCTTCCAGGTACTGTTTTCCACACCGAAAAGCAGGGTGCTGGAGCTGGTAGGATCTTCCACTTACAAAGCCAGCCTGAAAGAGCCCGCCCTGCCGGCAGACGCCACCAGCGGGCAGGAGGGACAACTGCCCACTTACAATTGCTGGAGCGCGGATGGGGACGTAACGGGCCAGTTGGTGTACGTGAACTATGGCCTGCCGGATGATTATGAATGGCTGGACCGTAAAGGCATCAGTGTAAAAGGAAAGATCGTAATAGCCCGCTATGGCAAGGCCTGGAGGGGCATAAAGCCCAAGGTGGCCCAGGAGCACGGCGCCATTGGCTGCATCATATATGCCGATCCGTTCGACGATGGCTACTACCAGGGCGACGTATACCCCAAAGGCCCTTTCAAGAATGAAAACGGCGTGCAGCGTGGCTCCGTAATGGACTTCGTGGTATATCCCGGTGATCCATTGACCCCTAATGTAGGCGCTACAGCGCACGCCAAACGCCTGGACCGTACCCAGGCGCCCAACCTGTTAAAGATCCCCGTGCTACCCATCAGTTATAAAGACGCGCAGCCCTTACTGGCAGCCCTGGAAGGCCCGGTGGTACCCGCCGCTTGGCGGGGCGCGCTGCCTGTTACTTACCACGTGGGGGGCAACGGCGCCCGGGTGCACCTGGCACTGGCATTTGACTGGGGCCTGAAGCCCGCGTATGACGTGATCGCCACTTTCAAGAGCGCCCAGTATCCCGATGAATGGGTGGTGCGCGGCAACCACCACGATGCGTGGGTGAACGGCGCCTCCGATCCCGTAAGCGGCCTCTCCGTGATGATGGAAGAAGCAAAGGCTATCGGGGAGCTGGCCAAACAAGGCTACCGCCCCGCGCGTACCCTGGTGTACTGCGCCTGGGACGGGGAGGAGCCGGGTTTGCTGGGCTCTACAGAATGGGTGGAAACACATGGGGCGGAATTGCAACAAAAGGCAGTGGCCTATGTAAACACCGATAACAATGGGCGCGGCTTTTTTGAGGCAGCCGGTTCGCATGCACTGCAGCCCATGGTAAACGAAGTGATGAAGGGCATTTCCGATCCCGAAACCCGTGTATCGCTCTGGGAGCGGGCCCGTGCAAAGGAGGTGGTAGATGCTGCATCTGCAAAGGCGAAGAAGGAACTGCTGGAAACCAGCACCCTGAAGATCGGGGCCCTGGGCTCCGGTTCTGATTACTCCCCCTTCCTGCAGCATGCAGGTATTCCCTCGCTCAACCTGGGTTTTGGCGGGGAGGATGCCGGTGGCGAATACCACTCCATCTACGATTCGTACGATGATTTTGTGCGCTTCAAAGACCCGGGTTTCCAATACCAGCGGGCGCTGGCCCAGGCCGCCGGCCATATTACGCTGCGTATAGCCGACGCCGTTAGTGTGCCATTCGACTTCAGGGCGTTGTATAAAACCATCAGTGCCTACCTGGACGACCTGATGAGCGCCACGGAAGCACAGCGTACCAATACGGAAGTGGAAAACAAGATCATTAACGCCGGTGATTATGCCCTGGCCCTCAATCCCCGCGATTCCATGCAGGCACCCCCGGTAAGGGCAGAAGTGCCGTACGTGGATTTTGCACCTTTGCAGAATGCACTGGTGGCGTTACAGAAGGCGGCGGATGCTGTTGCCGCAAAACAAGCCACCGGAGCGGGTGATGCCGCTTTTAACGAAGGCCTGTACCGCGCCGAACAACAATTGCTGGTAGTGGATGGCCTGCCCAAACGGGCCTGGTTTAAGCATACCATTTATGCACCCGGTTATTATACCGGTTATGGGGTAAAAACCCTGCCCGGTGTGCGGGAAGCCATTGAGCAAAGGCAATGGAAAGAAGCAGAACAGCAGGTAGCCGTGGCCGCAGCCGCGGTAAATAAACTGGCCGCGCACCTGCAGGCGCTGGCAAAATAAGAACAAGACTTCATTACATAGCAAAGGCTCCCACGCGGGGAGCCTTTTTTCATCACCATGTATCCAGTTGTAGTTATAGGCCAACTTCGAGAACCCGGAAGGTACCAGGTATTGCCTGTGGCCGGCCGCCACCGGTTGCAGGCTTTACCGCTGCCGCGGGCAGGAACAAGTGATGAGTATTGTTATCAATTGTGATCGTGCGGGCGCTGGCCAGGGTAGGGATGGTGGCCGCTACGCGGAAGGTGTTTGCATTTGCTTCCTGGATGGCGGTGATATTACCTTCCCCGTTGGCACTGAAAACGGTGCCGGTGGAGGGATCAAAGGCAACACCATCGCAACCGTCGCCAATGGGCAGTTGGGCAATGTTCTTACCGCTGGTAGCATCTACCACGCAAAGCGTTTTATTGCCGCAACCGGCAAAGAGGCGTTCGGTCTTCAGGTCGATGGCCAGGCCGGAAGGCTCATCGCCGCCGGTGAGCGGCCAGTTATTCACAACCTGCAGCGTTTGCGGGTTGACCACGGCAATGCTGTTCTTATCTTCAATGTTTACATACACCCGCTTTTTATCCGCTACGATTGCTTCCGGCTTGCCGCCCAGCGGAATGGTAGCGATTACTTTTTCAGTGGCAGGGTCTATCACGGTGAGGTCATGGCTACGGCCGTTACCTACATAGATCTTTTTGGAGAACACATCGTAAAGAATGGCATCCGGGTTTTGCCCGGCAGCAATGCTGGCGCCGGCTTGCAGTGTTTCCGTATTGAACACAAGTACGGTGTTCAACTTGCCGCAGCTGATAAATCCTTTGTGCAGCGTGGGATCCAGGGCAATGCCGTGTACCCCGGTGGTGGAGTCGATGGTGCCGATGGCAGCGCCGTTGCGGCTGTCCCGTACTTCCACGCGGGTGCCATGCGCTACATAGAGGCGGTGCTGATCAGCATCTGCGGTAATGTAATCCCAACCGCCACTGCCACCGATCTGGATCTGCTGCAGGGTGTGGTATTGGGAGGATTGGGCATGAGCAGGTGCCCACAGGCACAGGCAGGCAAACCAGGGAAGGAGGCGCATAAGGTATGTTTTATTGAATATGATGCAAGATTATCAGTTGAATTTGGTTTAATTCTGAACCCTTCGTATCTTGAACGTCCGAATACCCCAATTCCTACATCCCCTTTATATATACCTGGAAATAACAGGTGCCGCGTGGCACATGCTTTGGATATGCATCCCCATTACTGTATAACAAAATCAAAAACCATGAGTGCATTCACCATCAACATTCGCAGGAACCGGTTTGACGTAGTACCGTTCCTGGCTGGCAACACCGAGAAATTTAAAGTAAATGTAAACGGCGAGGAAGTGTATTTTGAGCACGACCTGGACGGGTACCTCCGTGCCGCCGGTGCCCGCACCAAAGCCAGTTTATCGCTCCTGGCGGATATTGCATCCAACATTGAGCACTACCTGTTTCACAACGGCAGCCGGCATTAATCAGCTCCCCGTTTCCACTGATTGTGGACCCCGTTTCTACAAGTAGCGGAGCCGGAAATAGGAGGCTGACGGTGCTGTGTTGGAAATGTACAGCTGACGTTTAGATTTGGTTCCCAGCCATTGCCAACGTTAGCATCCATTGATTGCAACCGATTGAAGTATAAAACATTGTTTGCTGGCCATATCCCGGACCTGCTTTATTTTCTTCCTGTAATTTTCCACGTTTGGTTGTTCCGCTTTGACCAGTTAGGTTGGAGCAGGAAGCCCATTGCCCGGGGTGATTGCCCTTATAAAAAAAGGCGGTGGGAACACCGCCTAAGCTTTTTAAAAAACCATATCCTATGAAAACAAAATGACAGGAGGTAAAGGGATAAACAGTTCATTGCACACCTTTATAAGATGCGGGTTTTAAGCGCATTCCATAAGCCAGTTAAAAAAAAAGCATAAAAAAAGCCGCCGGGAAGGCAGCTTTTCCTGTTTTATTTGCGGTGGGCTTTGCCCGATATGTAGGTGTGAAAATCTTCCGGGGCGTTAGCTTGCGCCACCTGGAAGGTGATGGTCACATTATTCTCATCGGAGAAGGCATAGATCAGCTTGAAAATGGGCATGGGACCAGCCGCGGCGCTGAGGAAGGTGATGGTTTTACCATCCTCGGAGGCAGAAAGGGTGTAGTGGATCACATGGCCTTCATTGTCAGTATAAAGTGCTTTTGCGGCCTTCTGGTATTTATCCGCGTATATCACCATGAGATCATCATGAGACACCGCCTTACGTTCCGCGGTGGCGGGAACGTCGGCGTGGTTGCGGCGTACGAGGATGTGCTGGTCCAGGTCTTCTTTGAATGAATAATAACCGCTGCCTTCCACGGAGGTGCCTTCAGCCACCCAATCGCCCAGCAGGTAATGTAACCGCTGGAAGGGGTTTTCAGATTGGGCAAAGGAGCAGGTGCCCGCCAGGAGGAGGATAAATGTGAGGATTGATTTCATTTGCAGGAATTTACTACGAAGATAGGTGCCGGACGGGCATAAAAAAAAGGCGGTGAGAACACCGCCTTCAATATTTTAACCATATCCTATGAAAAACCTGATGCAAATATAGAACGCTGCCGGTCCCTGTCAATCCTTGTTTAGGGAAAGTGTGATTTTACTTGGTAAGTGCAGGGAAATGCCCCGTGATAACAAACGGTTAACAAATAGGCTGCATTTATTACTGGTATTGGTTTTCAGCTGGTTAGGAGCCTGTGGTTTTATGGTTCATTTATAATCAGGGAATTAGAAGGCGAGGCAGTAGCGGCTAAGGTAAAGGGAAGTAATTGCGTGGCAGGATGTAAGTAAAAAAAAGGCAGGAACATAAAAAAAGGCGGTGAGAACACCGCCTTCAATAATTTTAACCATATCCTATGAAAAACCTGACACAAATATACAGCAGCTGTAGCGCGTGTCAAGTGATGTTTGGTAAAGGCAGTATTATTCCTCGTAAGTGCGGTGATATTATTGGTGATAACAAGTAATTAACAGAAGTAGCGGCACCATTTGTAGTACCGGGAGCCCGGGCATTTATGATTTTGGGAGCAGGATGCTCCGTTTACACGGGATGAGCTGCACAGTACAAGTGGCGAGTGATAGCAATAAAAAAAGGCGGTGAGAACACCGCCTTCAATATTTTAACCATATCCTATGAAAAACCTGACACAAATATACAGCAGCTGTAGCGCGTGTCAAGTGATGTTTGGTAAAGGCAGTATTATTCCTCGTAAGTGCAGTGATATACCTGGTGATAACAAGTGATTAACAAACGGATTGGAACTATTTGTGATGCTGCTTTTCAGAGGTGATGATTTTGGGGAATGATGTTCCGCTTAAGTTCAATGAGTTATGAGGTGTGCGCAGCATGTGCAGTGGTGCATGGCAATAAAAAAAGGCGGTGAGAACACCGCCTTCAATATTTTAACCATATCCTATGAAAAACCTGATACAAATATACAGCGGCTGCAGCGCGTGTCAAGTGATGTTTGGTAAAGGCAGTATTATTCCTCGTAAGTGCTGTGATATTGTTGGTGATAACAACTGGTTAACAAAAGCTGTTAAAAGTGGAAGTGTGTGCGATGTATAGGTACACGGTACCTTTCAGCAGGGAAGCCTGGATACCAACAAACTTAATTGCCGGTGCTTATGCATGTCAGGGTGTAGAAAAGATTAGAAGCGTATCATATTGACGTTTGTTCGTTCACGTTGGTGAGGGAATCAATATCTAGAATGGATGACGATCAGATACGTGGCTGAATGTAAAGTGCGTGGGAGGGAAGGCGCAGGTTGTGTTATATCGCAAGGACGGGGTACAAACGCCACGACCCTACTTTAAAGGCGAGATAAATGCCTGTGAACCTATCGCAAAGACAAGTTACATAAGCCCACAGCCATGTACTGTTAAGGCCAGGCCTGGTAATTGAGATGTACGTAACTCCAAAATATTACTGTAAATCAATTATTTAAGGAAAACCCAAAAATAAATTTGCAAATACTGAACACTGTTCATTATGTTTGCATTGTCAATTTAATTCACCATGGGCATCGCCGAACGAAAAGACCGCGAACGACAGGAAATGCGCACCAAGATATTGGAAGCCGCCGCCGCCATGTTCGTACAAGACGGTTACGAAAAAACCTCCCTCCGCGGCATCGCCGAAAAAATAGAATACAGTGTAGGCACCATCTATCTCTATTTCAAGGATAAAACAGAAGTCTTTCACGCCCTCATGACACAGGGCTTTGAAATGCTCCTGGAAAAATTCCGCCAGATGCCCTGCGATCCCGAAAAGGATCCACTTGCCTGTCTCCGTGACATCGCCAAGCTATACATGAGTTTTGCCAACGACAATCCCGCCTATTATGATCTGATGTTCGTAATGCGCAAACCCATGGAAATGGTACATGACGAGGCTGATTTTCAAACCGGCACCGCTGCCTTTCAAACACTGCAAGCCATCGTAGACGCGTGCATCGCCAAAAACCTGATCCGCTACGATAGCCCCGAAATGGGTGCCCTGCTTTGCTGGGCCACCCTGCACGGCATCATATCGCTCTATATCCGCAAACGCCTTATCATGATAGAGTGTAAGATTATTGACGAGGATAAAATTGACGAATTCCTGGATCAGGCAGTAGATGCGTACCTGAAGGCCGTCATCAAATAGACTATAACGGTTACGGCTATACGAAAATGTAGCGAAGTTTCCAAAACCTGCCAAACTAAAACTTACAACGGGTGAAAAGCATCCGTTTTTTCTCCGCAATCACCAAACAGTGTTCATTTTATAAACGAAAGGCAGCCAGCCTTTTATTTTTTGCTTATCTAGTGAACAGTGTTCATTAAGTTAATATAGGTTATAATAAAAATCACACTCATGAAACACTTATTGCTCACCGCCGGGCTGCTCCTCGCCGCCATCAGCAGCAGCCTGGCCCAAAGCCCGCTCCTGGAGCAGCTTACAAGACAAGGGCTGCAAAGCAACCTGGCCTTGCAGCGGCAAAACCAAAACCTGGAAAAAGCCCAACTCTCCCTCCAGGAAGCCAAAGGCCTCTTTTACCCATCCCTCTCATTCCTCTCAGATTACAACTACGCCAATGGTGGCCGCAAAATAGACCTGCCCCTCGGCGACTTGTTCAATCCCATTTACAACTCCCTCAACCAACTGCAGCAAGGCACCAAATTCTCCAACATCCCCAACCAAAAGGTGCTCTTCCTGCCCAACAACTTCCAGGACACCCGCCTGCAAGCCAGTATGGCCCTCGTTAATACGGAGATATGGTACAACTACAAGATCCATAAAGAAATGATCTCCCAGCAACAGGCCCAGATCAACGTATACAAACGCAACCTCGTAAAGGACATCAAAACGGCTTACTACAACTATCTTAATACCCTGCGTCAGCAAAACATTTTTTCCAACGCCGCCAACCTGCTGCAGGAGCAATACCGTAACACAATGTCGCTGGTGAACAATGGCAAAATGCTGCGGGGCAATCTCCTCAAAGTAACGGCCGACATCAATAAGAACCAGGCCCAGCTCACCGCCGCTACCAACAACATCCAGGTGGCCCAGGCTTATCTCAACTTCCTGCTGAACCGCCCCCTGGACACGCCGCTCACCGCGGACTCCAGCGTGTACAATGAACCGGGGCTTGATACGGTAACGGCTATACGCGAAGAAGTGCTGGCCCAGCGCGATGAACTGAAAGTACTGCAAAGCGGCATTTCCCAAACGCAGCTCTATGTAAAAATGAAACGCGCGGATAAACTGCCCACACTCTCCACTTTTATTGACGGTGGTTACCAGGGCACCGGTTATCATTTCAATGCAGACCAGCGCTACGTGTTTGGCGGTGTGTCATTGAAATGGACCCTCTTTAATGGCTACCAGCGCAAATCCCAACTGAAACAGGCGGAAGTGGATCTCAGCTCCCTGCAAAATGAAATGGAGGAAACCCAGCAGCAGCTTCGGCTCCAGCTTACTACCGCCAATACAAACCTGCACAATGCGCAGGCCCGGCTGGAAAGCGCCCGTGCCAGCCTGGATGCCACCACGGAGTACTATCGCGAAATGAAAGTACGCTACAAAGAAGGCCTGGTGCTCCTGGTAGAGCTGAGCGACGCATTTACCCAACTGGTGAACAGCCAGCTGGCCTACCAACTTTCCCTTACTGAAGTGCTCACCCGCAAAGCGGAACTGGAACAGGTTACCGCCGCTTATCCTTTATAAAAAACGATCACACTACACACCAAATAGCATTGTATGAAACAGGTATTTTTCTTTTGTCTGCCCGTCATCCTGTTGATGGCATCCTGCGGAACCTCTTCACCCGCACCCGAAGAAACGGTAAACATCACGCCCGTAAAAACCGCTGCAGTGGCCATGCGCAGCTATGTGGCGCCCATCATATGCAGCGGCACCATCGGTTCTGATAAGGAAACCCGGCTCAGTTTTAAAACCGGTGGTATCATCGCCCGGTTGAATGTGGAAGAAGGTGATGCCGTGCACGCCGGCCAGTTGCTCGGTACCCTCAATCTCACAGAGATCCATGCGCAGGCGCTGCAAGCCAGGCAAGGTTATGATAAGGCCCTGCGCCAGCAGCAACGCACCCGTAATCTCTATAACGACAGCACCGCTACCCGCGAAGAGCTGGAAAACAGCCAGACCGCCCTGGATATGGCGGAGCAGCAACTGAATATCGCAAAGTTCAATGAACAATACGCCGCTATCTACGCCAATCAATCCGGCCGCGTACTGCATAAACTAATGAATACCGGCGAAATAGCGGCCCCCGGCCAGGCGGTGTATGTGATCAACAGCACCAATGCCGCAGACTGGGTGATCCGCACCGGCGTGGCAGACCGCGACTGGGCACGCCTGAAAATAGGGGATACCGCCTCGCTCTCGCTGGACGCTTATCCGGGCAAAACATTAAAGGCTGTGCTTACCGAGCGGGGAGAAGCCGCGGATGCGGCTACGGGTACCTTCCCCCTTAAGCTGAAGGTCCTGCCGGGCGGCATTGCCCTTGCCAGCGGGCTTACTGCCAAGATCAGCCTCTATCCTTCGGAAGCTGCGCCCCTGGCCTTTGTACCGGTAGAAGCCATCACGGAAGTAAACCACACTACCGCCTACGTATACACGATCAATGCGGATGGAAAATCTGTAAGCCGCCATGCAGTAAATATTGCCTGCCAGCTGAAAGATGCCGTGGGCGTGGATAAGGGCCTGGAAAATATCAGCCGGGTAGTAACAGACGGTGCGGCATTTCTCCGGGAAAACTCATTCGTTAAAGAAACCAAATAACCGGCAGCTACCGCCCGCCTCATTTATAAACTTATTGCTATGCGCATTACCCAATTTTCTGTAAAGAACTACCAGTTCACCATCGTGATCTTTCTCATGGTACTGGCGCTTGGGCTGACTTCC
Source organism: Chitinophaga parva (assembly GCF_003071345.1). Lineage (NCBI taxonomy): Bacteria > Pseudomonadati > Bacteroidota > Chitinophagia > Chitinophagales > Chitinophagaceae > Chitinophaga > Chitinophaga parva. The sequence goes on from NZ_QCYK01000002.1 coordinate 1,673,836, forward strand.
TTATTGAACATGCCAAGAGGGGAAGACCCTCCTTTCAAAGCCCCGCGCTTTACCATCATCGCCGTGTATCCCGGCACCAGTCCGAACGACATGGAGAAGCTGGTGTCCAAACCTATAGAAGACAAGCTGCATGAGCTCTCCGATATAAAACGCATCCGTACGGACATCAATGACGGCCTGTCTGTGACGGACCTGGAATTTGACTACAGCACCAATGCGGACGACAAGTACAATGAAGTGGTACGGGAACTGAACAGCATCCGCACCACCCTGCCGGAAGCCCTACTGAGCCTGGATGTGAAGAAGGCGGAGTCGTCCAATGTGAATACTTACCAGCTGGCACTGGTGAGCCAGCGCGCCACTTACAAACAACTCTGGGATGTGGCAGATGCACTCAAAACCCAGCTGGAAAAAGTAAAGGAGCTGAAGAAAGTGGAGATCCACGGCTATCCACAGCAGCAGATCCGCGTATCGGTAGACCTGGAAAAAATGGCCCAGCAGCATTTGTCGCTACCCCGCATCATCGCTGCGTTACAGGCTGGGGCACAGAACATTCCCGGTGGCAGTATTGACGCTGGTGGTAAGAAGTTCAACATCAAAACAAACGGTGATTATACCAGCATCGATGATATCCGCAACACGGTGATCGCTGCTGCCGGTGATAAGATGGTGCTCCTCGGCGACATTGCCGATGTACGCATGGATGATGAAGAACCCAGCTACCTGGCGCGTTTCAACGGACAGCGTTGCGTGTACATCACGGCTAACGAGAAAGAGCGTACGAATATCCTGGCTAATAACAAAGCGGTAGAGCCCCTGATCAGCGCGTTTAAGAAAACACTGCCGGGCAACATGGCCCTGTACGAAGGTTTTGTACAGGCCCAGGATGTACAGAAGCGGCTGTCTCACTTTGGGCGCGATTTTATCATTGCCATTCTCCTCGTGGCGGTTACCCTTATCCCGCTGGGCTGGCGTGCATCTTCCGTGGTGATGATCTCTATCCCGTTGTCTATTGCCATTGGCTTATTTATGCTGCAGATGCTGGGTTACACCATTAACCAGTTAAGCATTGTAGGCATGGTGGTAGCTTTAGGCCTGCTGGTGGACGATAGTATTGTGGTGATCGAGAACATAGAACGTTACCTGCGCCAGGGCGCCACCCCGCTGCGTGCCGCGATAGACGCCACGAAGCAGATCAGTGTAGCAGTAGTAGGATGTACAGCTATCCTTATTGTAAGTTTTTTACCCATCCTGTTCCTGCCGGAAGGCGCAGGTGATTTTATCCGCAGCCTGCCCATGGCCGTGGTGACCACCGTGATCGCATCGCTGTTTGTTTCACTCACCATCGTGCCCTTTCTGTCCCGCCTTATTTTGCGCCCGCATGCACACCCGGAGGGTAATATTGTGCTGCGCAAGCTGCAGCAACTGATCAATGGTTCTTACCGCCGCCTGCTAAACAGGGCCCTTGCAAAACCTTACTGGACGCTGGGTTTCGCGGTTACACTGTTCATTGCGGCGTGTATGTTGTTCAAGGTGGTGGGCTTCGGGTTGTTCCCGCGTTCTGAAAAGCCCATGTTCCTGGTGAATATTGAAACACCCCTGGGCACCAGCCTGGATAAAACGGATAGCGTGGCCCGTTTTGTAGAAGCGGAACTGCGCCGGCACCCGGATATACAGAACGTATTTTCCAACACCGGCAAGGGCAACCCCGCCGTGTATTACAACCAGGCGCAGCACAGTGAGGCTTCCAATTTTGCACAGTTGTTCATCCGCCTGCACCCGCTGGAAGTGCCGGAGATGGAACGTTTGGTAGATACCCTGCGCGGCCGTTTTGACCACTATGCAGATGCAAAGATCGAAGTGAAACAATTTGAACAAGGTCCCCTGCAGGAAGCACCTATTGCCATCCGCCTGTTTGGAGATAACCTGGATACTTTGCGCAACCTCAGCGGCCGCGTGGAAGAGCTGATGCACCGCACCCCGGGTACCATCTACGTGAATAACCCGCTGCAAACGTATAAAACAGACCTGCACCTGCAGATCAATAAAGACAAAGCCGCGCTGCTGGGCATCCAGACCAGTGATATAGACCGCATGGTGCGCATGGGCATAGCCGGCCTGAATGTGGCGCAGTATAAAGACGAGAAGGGAGATAACTACTTTATCAACGTATCATTGCCCCGCGACCAGCACCAGACGCTGGACGCCTTTAACAAGATCTATATTCCCACGCCGGCCGGCGCCATGGTACCGCTCAACCAGCTGGCCACCCTGGAGTTTGAGACGTCCGTGCCCCAGATCAAGCATTATAATAAGAACCGCTATGCACTGGTGACCAGCTTTGTGAAGAACGGGTTTAACACCGCAGTGACCACGCAAAAGATCGAAGAAGGACTGAAGGCAATGCAATTCCCTAACGGCTACGGCTATATGATGGCGGGCGAAGTGGAAAGCAGCCAGGAAAGCTTTGGCAACCTGGGCACCATCATCGTGATCACCATCTTTGCTTTCCTGGGCATCCTGCTGCTGGAATTCAAGACCTTCAAAAGCACACTGATCGTGCTGTCTGTGATCCCCCTGGGTATTGTGGGCACAGTGGCCATCCTGCTCATTACCGGCAATACACTTTCCTTCATTTCCGTGATCGGCATCATCGCACTGGCAGGCATTGAAGTGAAGAACAGCATCCTGCTGGTAGACTATACTAACCAGCTCAGAGCCGGCGGCATGGGGCTGGACGAGGCCATCCAGGAAGCAGGGGAGACGCGCTTTTTGCCTATCATCCTCACCACGCTTACCGCCATTGGCGGCCTTATTCCCCTGGTGCTGGAACGCAGCCCACTGTACTCACCGCTTGCATGGGTACTGGTGGGAGGCCTGATCAGTTCTACCGTACTTACCCGCCTGGTAACACCGGTGATGTACAAACTGCTCAAACCAAAGGTGCACCACGATTAATTTTTTCTTAAGTCTTACGGGCGGTGTTCGTAGTGTGTGATGCGACGGATGTTTGCTGGCTTGCCGGTGAATGTCCGTCGCTGTTTTTGGTAAGTGCTTTATTTATAAAACTATTGATATATTGGAATAAATTATATATAAAATGATTTAATGTAATTCAGGTAAACGTTAGCTGTTAAAAGCCTGGAATAGGCCACTGGTAAAGGTTGCAGGGCACTAAAAAAATTTACCTACAACTATGATGTAATATAAAATTCACTATCTTGAGCCTGCCAATTTGAAGAAACAAATTGCCGGGAGGGCTGACGCTAGAATTACTAACCTATGTCGGATATCATTGCAGATTACCTGATTGCCTGCGTAGTTTTTGTTTTCATTTTTATGGTGGTGGCACTGCTGATGGTGGGCCGTTTGCAGGCGCCCGCCCATTCACACATCAAGTTTGACTGGTACCGTCGTGTAAACAGCAAGGCGCTGCGGGGCTACATGGTAGCTACGGACGATGTGGCTGAAAAACGCAAGGTGCGCACCGCGCTGCTCTTCCTGAAAGCCGCGGATCTTCTGGGCCTGTCCATGATAGGGATGGCCATTGTACAGCTGGTGACCCAGTTTTCCTGATCTCTTTTTCCTGGTTTTACAGTGCTAACGGTGATGGGCACACGCTGAGGGTGTGCTTTTTTCCCTATTTCATTGCTACCAGCTTCATACTGCTCCTCCAATCACCATCACTCATCACCGCCCGGAACCCCGTATGGTTCTCTCCCGTATACGGATCTGTTTTCATCCGTGCAGAAGGCCGGTAGCTGGCGCAGTAATTAATATTGCACAAAAAGCTGCCGCCGCGGATTACTTTCTTTTGTGCATAAGGCTCGTCCGGGTCATAAGCATCTTTAGGGCCCAGCGGATCAGTGACGCCGGCTTGGCTCTTCGCGTACGTGTCTGGCCGGTACCAGTCACTGCACCATTCCCACACATTCCCGATCATATCATAGAGCCCATAACGGTTAGGGCTATACGACATTACCGGTGCACTTAGTTCATAGCCATCGCGTTTGTAGTTTTTGTAAGGAAACTCCCCTTCCCAGAGGTTGGCGCGGATGTTAGTAGCGGAAGGCGCATCATCACCCCACTCAAATTCTTTGCCTTCCAGGCCGCCCCGGCAGGCGTACTCCCATTCCGCTTCGCTGGGCAGGCGCTTGTGGGCCCATTTGCAATAGGCCAGGGCATCGTACCAGCATACCTGGGTGACGGGATGGTTGTCAAACTGCGCGGTGCTCCATACATCGCTCTGCGGGCCGTTGGGGTGGCGCCAGTTGGCTCCCGGTACGTAGCGCCACCAGCGGGCGTAGTTGTCCAGCGGCACGGGGCCATCTGTCTGGGTAAATACCATACCACCCGGCACCAGGGTGCCAGGCGCGGGCTCCGGTGTGCCGGGTGGCAGTTGTTGTTTCAGCTGGTCCCACTGCGGGGTTTTCTCTGCTTCAGTTATAAAGCCGGTGGCCTTTACAAAGCGTTTAAATTCCCCCACGGTGATCTCCGTTTTATCCATCCAGAAGCCCAGGATCTTTACGGCATGCAGGGGAAATTCATCCTTACGCGCTTCTCCGCCCACACCGCCCATGGTATAGGTGCCGGCGGGGATCCACACCATGCCGGCGGGCCAGGGTCTGGCCGGCCAGTGGGTCGTATCGAGTACAATTTTTTCCGTGGCGGATGGCCCGGCTACCAACTGGCTGCTGCTACCTTTGCCGGCTGCCTGTATCATGGCAGAGCGGGAGGCAGGGTTGATGCATTCCACGCCGGAAGCGGTTTTGCCGCTGGAATCAATGTTGGTAGTTTTGGAAGAAGGATGATGGCAACCACCTGCCAGTATCGCGGCTATTGCAAGCCAGATGTGTTGTCGGTGCATGGATCTTAAAAATGAAGGGCTGAAAAATTGGCAACAATGGTGGTGTTTGTTGCACGGCAGCAGCAAGATAGCAAATCCATCGCTGGCATGCAAGTTCACACCTTTTGCGCCAGCTCATCGAGCAAGGGGAGCTGGGCGGGCAATAGCTTTTCACGGGCTGCCGCCAGCGTGTACCAGGCCGCCTTGTCGATCTCCGGGAAGCTTTGCTGTCTTCCGGAGCGCGCAGGCCATTCTATCGAAAACGTGTTAGGGCGGATTTTGTTCACATCCAGCTGCCCCTCGCAGGCATAGGCCTGCACTATTTTGCCGGCTTTCTGCCTTACCGGGGTAAGGGGCAGCAGCTTACCGGTGAGGGGCTGGCCGGTTTCTTCTTCAAATTCCCGCCGGGCGGCGGTTTCAGGATCTTCGTTGTCTTCATATTCCCCTTTGGGGATGCTCCAGGCGCCGGCATCCCTGCGGGCCCAGAAGGGACCGCCCGGGTGCACCAGGAGTACTTCCAGCATATGGGCCTGGTAGCGGTAAAGAAGAATGCCGGCGCTGTGTCTGGGCATAACGGTGTTTTAGTCTGGTGTGAAGATATATCAAAAAGGATTCCTGCCTTCCGCAGCGCATTGGCCGCAGGCGCGGCCCACCTGATAATAATTATTTAGCATGCATTAACAACTGCTTAACTAATATTTGAGCTACCTTGGTGGTCTATAAAGTTAACGGACGTACGATTTTTTATTCATAACCTTGCCACTTTGCCAACAGACAGGCGCCTTACCCGGCGCCTGTTTTTATTTGGCACGGCCTGTGCTGTTTTCCCATTCCGGTTATCCGATACCTGTTACCACAGCATTAGCATTGATTCTGTATGAGAAAATTTTTCAGGAAACTTCCGCTTCATATCAAATTGTCCCTGGTGGTGCTCGTGCCCCTGGGCTGCATGGTCTATTTCGCCATACAACTGCTGCTGCGGCAAACCGGCGAAGTGCACAGCATGCAAAAGCTCCAGGAGGGGGTGCAGGAGTCCGTGGCGATCATGAAGATCGTGGACGAAGTGCAGCAGGAGCGCCGCTTTACAGTAAGTTATTTTATGTCGCCTACCGGCAATGCCAATGACCTGCTGCTGCAACGCGCCCGCACAGATGCCGCCATCCGTGCGCTGGAGGGCCAGGTGTCCATGGCGCCGGCTAATTTTGAGCGCAATTCCCTGCTCTCGCTCCTGGCAGGTAAGCGCAGGCAGATCGATAATAATGAGCTGGATCAGCGCGCCGCCATGAGCTTTTTTACAGCGCTCATTTTGCGGCTGAACAGCCTCACCATCAATACCCTGCCGGACATGCCCGCCGCACGCACCATCAATCCCCGCCTGCGTGCAGAGTCGTTGCTGTCGCAAATGACCACTTACCTGAACATTATGCGGCTGGACCTCTACATGCTCCTTATCCAGCGCCAGGCCGATGCCAGTGATATAGAGCAGATGGGCACCAGCCTCGCTATTTATAAATCATTACTGGCCCAGTTCAATGAGCAGTCCCCGGCCGATGCGCAGCGCGACCTGCACCGTATTACGGAAAGCGCCAGTTACCGCGCTACTATGGCGGTGATCGACAATTTTGTGCAGGACCGCCACCTGGACCTGGCCATGACGCCGGATGCCTGGTGGAATGACTCAGAAGTGAGCCTGCACCCGCTCAAAGAGGTGGAGCAGTCACTGGTAGCGGCCATCAGCGACAGTGCCGCACATATTTATGAAAGCCAGCTGGTGGTGCGCAACCGCAGCATTGCCGTACTGGTGCTGCTGGTAGCGCTGGGCATTTACATTATCAGCGTTACCCTGCGCAATATGGCCAGCCAGCTCCGGGAACTGGAGGAGGCGGCAGGCCGGATTGCCCGCGGCGCCACCGGTGTGAAACTGCCGGTGTACACGCGCGATTCCATCGGCCAGTTATCCAAAGCCTTTGCACAGATAGACCAGAACAATGCCCACCTGGCGGCAGCAGCAGCGCAGATAGGGCAGGGGCACTTCAATGTGCTCATCAGCCCCCGCAGCCAGGAAGATGTGCTGGGCCACGCCCTGGTGCACATGCGCAACGATCTGAAGGCCTACCATGAACATAATGAGCACACCATCTGGGTGCAGCAGGGTATTAATGACCTCAATGATAAACTGATCAGCGAAGGTGACATGCATTCCCTCAGCAACCTGGCCCTGCAAAGCCTGGTGCAGTACCTGCAGGCGCAGGTGGGCGTGCTGTATGTGCGGGAGCAGGATTGGCTGCACCTGTACGCCGGTTATGGGCTTAATGACCGCGTGCCTGCCCCGCAACAAATAGCCATGGGCAGCACGCTGCTGGGCGAGGCGGCCCGGCACCAGCAAACCATGCAGCTGGAACAGCATGCAGATGCCTTTATGAACGTAAGCAGCGCCACGCAGGAAGCCGTGCCGGCACACACGCTCATCGTGCCGCTGGTACATAACCGGCGGGTGGAAGGCGTGGTGGAACTGGGTGCCATGCATCCCTTCGCTGATGCCGCTTTGGAGTACATCAAAGAAGCGGCATCGCGCATTGCCGTTGCCCTGCAAACAGCGCGCAGCCGCCAGCGCCTGCAGGAACTGCTGGAAGAAACACAGGCCCAATCCGAAGAGCTGCAAACCCAGCACAGTGAACTGGAAGCGCTGAATACGGAGCTGTCATTGCAGGCACAGAAACTGGAGGCATCGGACGAGGAGCTGCGTGTGCAACAGGAAGAATTGCAGCAGAGCAATGCAGAACTGGAAGAACGCAGCCGCCTGCTGGAAGAAAAGAACGAAGTGATCACCGCGCGCAATTTGGACATACAAAGGCAGTCCGAGGCACTGGCGCAAAGCACCCGCTACAAATCTGAGTTCATGGCCAATATGAGCCACGAACTGCGTACCCCGCTCAATTCCATCCTGCTGCTTTCCCGCCTGCTGGAAGAAAACAATGATGGCAACCTTTCCGCAGACCAGGTGGAATATGCACAGGTGATCCTCAAAAGTGGCAAAGGATTGCTGACCCTCATAGATGAAATACTGGACCTGAGCAAAATTGAAAGCGGGCGCATGGAACTGGAATACCAACAGGTAAAACCCGCGCTGTTGCTGGAAGACCTGCAGGCCATTTATGAGCCGATGGCTAAGGAAAAAGGCCTGGACATGCATTGGGAAATACGTACCGGCACACCGGAATACATCGACACAGACCGGCAACGCCTGGACCAGGTATTGAAAAACCTGCTGAGCAATGCGCTAAAATTTACCGCCAAAGGCAGCATTTCCCTGCAGGTGGCCGCACGGGGTGTAGACCGCATTGAGTTCCGGGTTATGGATACGGGTATTGGCATTGCCCCGGAAAAACAGGACGTGGTGTTTGAAGCATTCCGCCAGGCGGATGGCACCACGCGCCGCAAGTATGGTGGCACCGGCCTGGGGCTCAGCATCAGCCGCGAAATAGCCCGGTTGCTGGGTGGACATATTTCAGTAGAAAGTATCCCGGAGGAGGGTAGCACTTTCACGCTGGTGATACCTGTTGCCAGACCCGCTGCCATGGCCGATCCGGTAAGGGTGCAGCCTGCCGGCGAGGCAACGCTTTCCGAGCCTGCCCCCCTGGTGCAGCAGGCACACTTCATCACGGACTTTATCCCGGAGCCGGTGCCGGACGACCGCATTAACATTACGGCCACAGACAAAACGATCCTCATCATTGAAGACGATACCGCCTTTGCAAAATCACTGCTGGAATATACCCGCGCCCGCGGCTATAAAGGCCTGGTGGCGGTGCGCGGGGACCAGGGCATACAACTGGCCAGGGAATTCCGTCCACAGGGCATCCTGCTGGACCTGATGCTGCCCGTGAAAGACGGGTGGGAAGTGATGGAAGCCCTGAAAAGTGACCCGGTAACGCGGCCCATTCCCGTGCACATGATGTCCAGTATGGAAATGAAAAAGGAAAGCCTGCACCGGGGCGCGGTGGATTTCATTAACAAGCCCGCGGCCTTTGACCAGCTGCAGGATGTGTTTGCGAAACTGGAATATGTTTTGAACAAGCATCCCAAGAAAGTGCTCATCGTGGAAGAGAATGCGCAGCATGCCAAGGCACTGGCCTATTTCCTGGGCACGTACAACGTGAACACGGAGATCTGCCAGCAGATGGACGCTGGCCTTAAAGTGCTGCAACAGCAAGGCATTGATTGTGTGATCCTGGACATGGGCATACCAGATCCCCGGGCATACGAAACCCTGGAGGCTGTGAAATCCGGTGCGGGCATGGAAAACGTGCCGGTGATCATCTTCACGGGCAAAAGCCTGAGCAAATCTGAAGAGCAGCGCATCCACCGTTATGCAGACTCCATCGTGGTAAAAACGGCCCATTCCTACCAGCGCATCCTGGATGAAGTGTCGCTGTTCCTGCACCTGGTGGAAGAGCGGGGCGGGCGCCCGGAAAGCGTGGCCGCTAAGGGCCGGGGCAATGGGTTGAATGAAGTGCTCAATGGTAAAACAGTGCTGGTGGCAGACGATGACGTGCGCAATATTTTTTCACTCACCAAATCACTGGAACAGCACCAGATGACCGTGCTTTCCGCCATAGATGGCCAGGAAGCGCTGAACCAGCTGGACCAGCATAAAGTAGACATTGTGCTGATGGATATGATGATGCCGGAAATGGATGGGTACCAGACGATTGGCCACATCCGCGCCAACCGTAAGCTCAAAAACCTGCCGGTAATAGCCGTTACCGCCAGGGCCATGATGGGCGACCGGGAGAAATGCATGGCCGCCGGCGCATCAGATTATATTTCCAAGCCTGTAGACGTGGATCAGTTGTTATCTTTGCTCCGGGTATGGCTATACGATAAGGGGCGGAAATATTAATCTATCAATCTAACAATATAACCAGTGAACAGGATCTTGATCATTGACGATGACGCCCGCAATATCTATGCATTGCAGGCCGTGTTGAAAGCAAAAGGATTTACCAGCCTATGCGCCGCGAGCGTAAAGGAAGGCATTGCCACCCTGCAGCAGCACCCGGAAGTGCAGGTGATATTGCTGGACATGATGATGCCGGAAACAGACGGGTATGAAGCCATACAACTGCTGCGCCACCTGCCGGGAAGGGCAAACCTCCCCATCATTGCGGTGACCGCACAGGCCATGGTGGGCGACCGGGAAAAATGCCTGGCCGCGGGCGCCAGCGCCTACGTTTCAAAACCGATCGACATGGACCTGTTGCTCGGGCAATTAAAGAACTACTTATCTGTATAGCAAGTGGAATTGAACGCCGTTAAAGAAGAGGAGATCAGTGTGCTGCTCAATGACCTGCTGGAGTGCTATGGTTACGACTTTACGGACTATTCACTGGCCAGCATGCAACGGCGCATCAACCGTCTATTCAGCATGGACCGCTTCCCGAGCTTTGCGGAGTTCCGCTACCGGGTGCGCAACGATCCATCCTACATACAGCACTTTGTGGAAGAGATCACGGTGAACGTTACAGAAATGTTCCGCGACCCCAGTTTTTACCTGGCCCTGCGCAAACAGGTATTGCCTATGCTGGCTACCTATCCCTTTATCCGCATCTGGCATGCGGGGTGCAGCACGGGAGAGGAAGTGTACTCCATGGCCATCCTGCTGCAGGAGGCTAACCTGCTGCACAAATCCGTGATCTATGCTACAGACATTAACACCAGCGTGCTGGAAAAAGCACGCAAAGGCATTTTCCCCATCGCCAATATGCAGCAATACTCGCAGAACTACATGGCCAGTGGCGGGCAGCATGAGTTCAGTGCTTACTATGCCGCCAAGTATGATTATGCTAAATTCAACGAATCCCTGAGCCGCAAAGTGATCTTTGCGCCCCATAACCTGGTGACAGACGGCTCGTTCAACGAGTTCCAGCTCATCATTTGCCGGAACGTACTGATCTACTTCAATAAAGACCTGCAGGAAAAGGTGCTGCGCCTTTTCAGTGAAAGCCTGGAGCAATTGGGCTACCTGGGCCTTGGTGCCAAGGAAACACTTAAATTTACCAATGACGCCCACAAGTTCCGGCAAATAGACAAGCGCGAAAAGATCTGGAGAAAAGTGAGCATCTGATTTTCTTTTCACTATACCTGTAAACTAACTATCTGATCAACGCTATGAACGCAACATCGCTGGTGATAATAGGGGGCAGCGCAGGCAGTCTCAGTGTGCTGCTGCAAGTGCTGCCAGGGCTGGCCCCACACCTGGCAGTGCCGGTTATCATTGTGCTGCACCGGAAGAACTATGCAGACTCAGTGCTCACAGACCTGCTGGGTACCCGTACCACGCTGCAGGTAAAGGAAGCGGAAGAAAAAGACGTGTTGCAGGCGGGCTGCATTTACCTGGCGCCGCCAGACTATCACCTGCTGCTGGAAAGCAATGGAAGCCTGAGCCTGGACTATTCTGAGAAAGTGAATTTTTCCCGGCCCAGCATAGACGTTAGCTTCTCCAGTGCGGCCCGCCTGTATGGCCCGCAACTGCTGGCCATCCTGCTATCCGGCGCCAATGCAGACGGTGTGGAAGGCCTGTGTGATGTAGCCGCTTGCGGCGGGCTCACAGCAGTGCAGAACCCTAAAACCGCGGAGGTGCCATTTATGCCGGAACAGGCCCTGGAATACGCCCACGTGAGCAAGATCCTGGATATTACGGAAATGGCGGATTATATTAATACGTTTGCGGCGCTGTCCCGTTAGAAGCAGCGCCCAGCATGCATTTGGCGTAGTTTTTGTGCCAATACAGCACCTTTTAAAGGCGACCAAAAATCACTGCCAAAGCGTAAAGAAGTTGTCACCATGCTGCCGCCAGGATCAAAAACCGGCGGGTACCTTTTAAATGAGCGGTCAGCGACACCTGATCCACAAAAAGAAGCCAAGGAATATGATCCTGATCGTTGACGATAAACCGGAAAATATACTCTCGCTGAAAAAAACACTGGAGTTGTACAACTTCGAGGTAGATACAGCCTTGTCAGGCGAAGAAGCACTTAAAAAAATTCTCAAGACCAATTATACCCTCATCATCCTGGATGTGCAGATGCCCAGTATGGATGGCTTTGAGGTGGCGGAAGCCATTTCCGGCTACAGCAAGGCCAAGGACGTACCCATCATCTTCCTCTCCGCGGTGAACAAAGACAAGAAATTTGTAACCCGTGGCTACGCCAGCGGGGGCATAGATTACATCACCAAGCCGGTAGACCCCGACATCCTTATCCTGAAAGTAAAAACATTCTATAAGCTCTATGAGCAGACCAAGCAACTGAGCCAGATGCAGGCCCAGCTCCAGGAAGAAGTGGAGGTGCGCAAACAGGCGCAGGCCTCGCTCAGTGATACGGTGAAGGAGCTGCACAGCATCCTGGAAAGCATTCCGCAGATCGCCTTTACCGCCAAGGCAGACGGTACCCTGGAGTACGTGAACCAGCACTGGTATGCCTACAGCCCGGACCTGCATTCCTGGCCGGAAACCCTGCCGGGACAAACACCGGTGAAGGAGCAGCTGGCCCGCGTGCTGGCCTCCGGCCACTCGCTGGAAACAGAAGTGTTCATCAAGCGGAAGGCCGCGGAAAATGTGTTTGGCGCACCGGACTACCGCTGCCACCTGCTGCGCGTAACACCGGTAAAGGAAGGCGCCCAGATCGTGAAATGGGTAGGCACGTTTACGGACATTGCGCACCAGAAACAGGCCAATGAGATCCTGGAGCAGCGGGTAGAAGAACGTACGGAAGCCTTGCGGGCCATGAACCTGGCCCTGGAGATCAGTAACCACGACCTGCAGCAGTTTGCCTCCGTGGCCTCTCACGATCTGAAAGAGCCCCTGCGCAAGATCCAGCTGTTTTCCTCCATCCTGCGCGACCGGCACGTAAGCCGGGACGATGAATCGCTGCAATACATTACGCGCATTGTGAACAGCAGTGAGCGTATGAGTAAGCTGATCAACGACCTCCTGGGCTACAGCCGCCTGAGCGTAGACAGCGCTTTTGAGCCTGTGCAGCTGAACCGGACCATCACAGACATCCTCAGCGACCTGGAGCTCTCCATCCAGGAAAAGCAGGCTGCTATTGTTGTGGCCGATATTCCCCAGATCGAGGCGATCCCCGGACAGATGAGGCAGGTATTCCAGAACATTATTAGTAACTCATTGAAATTCAGTAAAAAGGACGTGCGACCGGAGATCAGTATCAGCGCCGCCCTGGTGGCGGAAAAAGACCTGGATGCACCGGCAGCCCCCAATGGCGCCTGGTGCCGCATCCTCATTCAGGACAATGGGATCGGCTTCAATGAGAAATACCTGGATAAGATCTTCACCATCTTCCAGCGCCTGAATGCACGGGAAGAATACGAGGGCACCGGTATTGGCCTGGCCATTGCCAAAAAAGTGATTGAAAAACACCAGGGGCTTATCAGCGCCCGCAGCCAGGAAGGACAGGGGGCTACGTTTATTTTACTGCTGCCGGTGCGCCAGCATGCCAGCCAGATGCTGGAGGATAACAGCCTGGAGCCAGGACATAGCTATGGGGTGACTGCGGGATAAAGTCGGTTAGTATGCAGTATCGCATAACATCCGCCCACGCATGTACTAAAAATAATGAGTCCCGCTCAGTGGAGCGGGACTTTACTTTGGGGTTAATTGGTACGGTGGTTACCATACCTGTACAAGCTCAATAAAGTATCGGCAGCATAGATCATGCAGAAGGTACCTTACCGGTTTGGTGCAAATATATTTGAACGGATGTTTAGCGTTATTTGGTCTGGATCTATGGAACCGATACAGAAGAAAACTACCAGGGATTAGATATCAGGATGAAAATGCCCTGCGGCAAAAAATAAATGATGCGCTGGAAATTGGTATAAAGTTGTAGTGCTGTAATAATGGACAATCTGGTTGAACCGGTGTCGATGCAGTATTAATTTTTAAGTGCTTATTTCTCTAAGCAAGTATAGTGATTTTTTTTATAAAAGCCAAATATTTCAGCGGAAACATTTTTAGAAGACGCGGGCCCTGAAACAGGCCCGGGGCCACGTTTACAGTCCACGTGAAAACACTGCAAAATGGCGGCATGCCCTGTATTTATGACGCAAAGCTATCCCTGGAAGTGTTCCGGTTTAAAGTAGCCCAGTTGCAGTTCATCCTGTGCCGTTAGCCCAGCGGCCGGTACCAGCTCCAGGCTGAAAGCCGCGCGGAATGCGGGCGGCAGGATGTCTTCCACCTGCATGATGTCATCCACATCCACGCCGTACTTATCATCAATATGCGTGCTGAAGGTGGCCAGGCCGGTATGCTTAAAGAAGGCCGTAGCCTTTGCCTGTTGTATAGCCCCGCTGGCATCCGTACTTACCGCCAGCATTTTGTAATGATACTCTTCAAACTCCCCCGGCTTATAACCACCCAGGTTCAGGAAGAACAGGCGGGGCGCCCCGGGTGCAGCTGTTCGTTTGGGCACCACCCGTACCTGGTATCCGTCTACTACCGTTACCGGCCGGTAGCCATCCACATGCCACTTGCCGGCCTCCGGCCAGAAGGCTTGTATGTGGGGCAGGAGCGACTTCATATCCGGACCAATGCCAAAGAATACATCATGCTGTTCTGTATGACGCTGTGGCGGCTTGCAGCCAATAAGCGCCATGAAAAGTAAGGGCGTTTGCATGCTGTAAAAATAGCGGCAGCACCCGCCATATCCAAATGCAGGAGTGGGAAGTATTCCACGGGTTTTTCACAAAAAAGAAAAGGCGCACTAGACAATGCACCCTTATAATTTTTTGCTCTTTAATATCAACCTCCTAAAGGTAGGGGACGGTAAAAAGTTGTTGGTGAATGAATTGTTAACGATAAAAATGTTTGGCGTATTTAATGGAAGACAATGCATAAAAAAAGCCCGTGGATCGAAAGACACACGGGCGGGTTTTCTCAAGGATAGGCCATAACAGCCTTATAGAAAAGGAACGACAAGTCATAATGCAATACGCTGCCAGGAGCCCTGTGAGGGCAGTTGGCAGCGGACCGTAAATACAATATGCACACACCGTGCAGGGGTATCATCAAAAAAATCAGGGGAATCTACAGGAAGGATCGTTAATAAAGCACTTTGCTATTAGGCCATTTAGTTTGGGAGCGGGCAAACGAAGACAGTAATCCTATCATTGTAGGGTATGAATGTACAAACAAATGTCGAATGCACGGTTAATTTTCTGTTAACCGGGAGAAGGAAGGGTGAGGTGATCGCTTCAGCTGTAGTAGCTGGCATTGCGCTGCAAGCCCTGTTTTCAGGGAAATTGAAACCAGGAAATTATTTGTGCCAGGGACACTTAATGGGCGGCAAAAATCACTTCAACTTAAGGAACTGCAAATTGCGCTGCAACCCCTTGTATTTGCTGCGTTTGATAGGAGACTGGCGGAATAGCTCCCGGAACGTGGTTTCACTCATTTCTTCCCATTCCTGTGTGCTCATGTTCAGCAACGCCGGGATAGGCTGGAGTGCCTCCTGCTGGTGCGGCTGCGCAAAGCGGTTCCACGGGCATACATCCTGGCAGATATCGCACCCAAAGGCCCAGTTACGAAACTGCCCTTGGAACTTTTCCGGGATCAGCGCATCTTTCAGTTCTATGGTGAAGTAGGAAATACAACGGCTTCCATCCACCAGGCCGGGGGCGGCCAGCGCCCCCGTGGGGCAGGCATCCAGGCAGCGGGTGCAGCGGCCGCAGTGATCCGTTACGGGGCCATCGTACGCCAGCGGAAGATCCACGATCAGTGTGGCAATGAAGAAGAAAGAACCTGCCTGCTTATGGATGATGTTACCATTCTTCCCTATCCATCCCAGCCCGCTGCGCTGGGCCCAGCTGCGCTCCAGCACCGGCGCGGAGTCTACAAAGCCGCGGCCCTGTACTTCGCCAATCTCCGCGCGCAGGCATTGCAGGAACTGGTTGAGGCGGGCGCGTATCACTTCATGATAGTCGGCTCCGTAGGCATACTTGGCTACCTGTGGCGCATCCGGCCGCTGCTGCTGCTCGGGGTAATAATTGAGCAGGAAAGTGATCACAGATTTGGCGCCCGGTACCAGCTTGCGGGGATCTATGCGCAGGTCAAAGTGATTTTCCATGTACTGCATGCCCCCATGCAGGCCCTTGCCCAGCCAGGCTTCCAGGCGGCGGGCATCATCGTCCAGCTGCTCCGCCCGGGCTATGCCACAATAGTCGAAGCCCAGGGCCTTTGCCTGCTCCTTGATAAATGCCGTATGCCGCTCCTGCTGGGTCATCGGGCAAAAATACGAAAGGTTTGTCTATCTTTAGCCCCGTGCTGCATTGTACCGCCCGTCGGAGCGTTGCCACAGGGCCTTTCCGCCCTTTATCCCTCATGTGAACCTGTACGGCAGTATGTTGCGTTTTGTTTTAGCAGCCCTGGTCTTACTGACCACCCCTACCAGGCTGCAGGCCCAGGAGAAAAGCCCCTGCCAGTTTGGCCAGGTGTCTGTGGACGATTTCCGTCCCACCAGTTATGCAGTGGACACGGGCGCCGCAGCCGTGTACCTGGCAGACGTGGGCAAGGCTTCCTACAATGACCGCAGCGGTGACCTGGAACTGGAATTTACCCGCTACACCCGCATTCACATCCTCCACAAAAACGGCTACGATGAAGCCACCTTTACCATCCCTTTATACAGTGGCAATGCCGGCAAGCCGGATGTGCTGAACGACCTCAAAGCTGTAACCTACAACCTGGAAAACGGCCGCGTGGTGGCCACAAAACTGGATATCAAAACCATCTTCACAGAAAAGGAGGACCGGGAATGGGTAGTGAAAAAGTTTTCCATGCCCGCCGTGAAAGAAGGCTCCATCGTAGAGGTAAGTTATACGCGCTCCGGTTATGTGGACCGTACCCCGCCCAGTTGGGACTTCCAAGGCAGCTGCCCCCGTATCTGGAGCGGCTATACGGTGAGCATCCCGCAATGGTACGGCTTCGTTTTCCTGCGCCAGGGATATTATGATGTGGACTACGATAGCAAGGAACGGGTGGCCAACTTTGCATTTAACTACACACCCACCGGGGCGCACGAGGCCCACCGCGGCATCGCATCCGTGAGCGTTACTGACCACTTTTTCTCCGCCCGTAACCTGCCCGGCCTGCGCGATGAAAGTTTTACCACCACCCTGCGCAACCACCTGTGCCGCGTGGAGTTTCAGCTGGCATCCGTGCATTATCCCAACAGTGATGAGCACAGGATACTGTCCACCTGGCCCCAGATGCAGGAAGAGCTGTTCCGGGATGCCACGTTTGGCGCACCACTTATGGAGGACAACGTATTCCTGGAGGATGTGATAAAACAACTGACCGCCAAAGCGCCCAATGACACGGAAAAAGCAAAGGCTATCTATCGCTGGGTACAGCAACACATGACCTGCACCGGTTACAGCGGCATGTACATGGAGGCACCCGGCCTGCGCCATGTATTTACCAGCGGCAGGGGCACCGGGGCGGATATTAACCTGCTGCTGGTGGCCATGCTCAGGAAAGCCGGGCTGGAAGCCTGGCCCCTGATCCTCAGCACCCGCGCGCACGGCAAAACGTATGAAGAATATCCCCTGCACCGCCGCTTTGATTATGTAACAGCGTGGGTGCAGGCAGATGGACGGGAATACAACCTGGACGGCTCCCGCGGGCACCTGGGCTTCGGGCACCTGCCGCTTTATCTTTATAACGGGCATGCCCGCCTGATGAGCCCCGAAGCTCCCGCACGCTACTTCAACGCAGACACGCTGCACGAAAACCTGGTGACGGCCGTGCGCATGAACGTGGCCGCCAATGGCAATGTGAAAGGCACCTACACGGAGCAGGAAGGCTACTATCGCTCCCTGCACCTCCGCGATGATGTGGCAAGCCAGGGCCAGGACGCATTCCGGCAAAGGTTGGCCCGCATCCTGGGCAACGATGCCACCGTGAGCAACCTGCAACTGATTAACCTCGATAGCATAGATGCCCCGGTGGCTGAAAATTTTGATTTTGAATGGGAGCACAACGGGGATGGAAGCCGTTTGTACCTCCATCCCATCGTGGGGCAGGTGCAGGTGCGCAATCCTTTCACGGCCATGGAGCGGCGTTACCCGGTGGAGATGAGTTATATGGACAATGAAACGTATATTGCCTCCATTCTTATACCGCCCGGCTACGTGGTGGAAGGCGTGCCTGCACCGGCAAACATAACCCTACCCGATGGTGCCGCTACTTTCCGCTACCAGCTGCGCCAGGATGGAAACCTGGTGCAGGTAAGGGTGATGCTTAATTTTAACCGCGCTGTCTTTAGCCCTGAAGAATATGAAGGCTTGCGCCGTTTTTTTGATCTTATTGTAAACAAGGAAGCGGAGTTATTGGTGCTCCGGAAACAATCATAAATCCAACACCCCGATACTGTATGCGTAGATTTCATTTATTGTCCCTGTTCCTGCTGACCAGTCTTTCCACACTGGGCCAGGAGAAAAATCCATATACTTTTGGCAAGGTGTCCCCGGAGGATTTTCATAAGGCGCCCTACGCGATAGATTCCGGTGCGGCGGCGGTGATCCTGGCAGATGCCGGTGCCGCTGAATTTGACGGGCGCACGGGAGACATGGAGCTGCTTACCCACCGTTATCTGCGGGCACACATCCTCAAAAAGGCAGGTTACGCCGCCGCGGAGTTTGAAGTGTACCTCAATGATGAACGTACAGACCGGTCAGATGTGCTCCAGCACCTGCGCGGCTCCACCTACAACCTGGAAAACGGCGCGGTGGTGGAAACAAAGCTGGACCCTGCCCAGGTGTACGTTACCAAAAACAAGGAAGACCACCTGGTGCGTTTTACGATGCCCAATGTGAAAGAAGGATCCATCATAGAAGTAAGCTACGATTGCCAGTACTATTCCATGAACTCACCGGCTCCCTGGTATTTCCAGGGACAATATCCCGTGCTATGGAGCCAGTTTACCATGCAGGTGCCAAGCTTTTATGCCTTCGCAGTGCTGCCGCGCGGCTATTACCAACTGAATGTTACCAAAAAGGAATCACAGGGAAGCTGGCGCTGGCACCAGGATGCAGACCTGTCTACCAGCTACGCCGCCCAGGAAGAAAACGGCAGCGTGTCTGCCCATGTAACCAACTACAGCTACACCATGCACAACCTGCCCGCGCTCAACGTGGAAAGCTATTCCAGCTCCTGGTACAATTTTGCCAGTGGCGTGGAGTTCCAGCTGGCAGCGGTGAATTTTGGCCCGGATGAATCGAACAAACACGAGATCATTCCTACCTGGCCTAAGTTACAGGAAGAGTTGATGAAACGTTCCGACTATGGCGCCCGTCTCCTCGAAGATAATTTCTATCTCAAGGAAGTGGCGGAGAAGCTTACCGCAGGCAAGCAAACAGACCGGGAAAAAGCAGCCGCCATCTTTTACTGGATGCAGCACACCATGGGCCGCAAACCGGAGAATTACCTGCTGGGCCAAACGCCGCTGAAAAAGGCGTTCCAGGAGCGCAAGGGCACCAGCACGGAGATCAACCTGCTGCTGGTGGAAATGCTGCGCGCCGCTAACCTGGACGCATGGCCTATCATCCTCAGCACCCGCGACCATGGATTTACGTACCCCGACTATCCACTGTATCATCAATACAACTACACCATTGCCTGGATCAATCTGCAGGAGGGCCCCTCCATGCTGGACGCATCTGAGCCCGCGCTGGCCTTTGGGCAGTTGCCGCTGCGCTGCTATAACGGGCACGCGCGCCTCATGACGCCCGACGCACCGGCCATCATGCTGAGCCCAGATTCCCTGCACGAAACAGAGGTGACGTATGTACACGCGGAACTGGATGAGGAAGGCAACCTGAGTGGCTCGGCCAGCATCATGGCTGGCTACCACCATGCGCTGCGCCTGCGCCAGCAGGGGATGTCATCCATCAAAGAAAACATTCACGCCGTTACCGGGTTGCCCAAAGAGGTTGCGGTAAGCAACATTGTGGTAGACGGTAAGGACGACCCGGAGGCGCCGCTTACCCTAAAAGCAGATTTTAAACTGGCGCCGGAAGAAAGCAAGCCGGATCTTATTTACCTCACGCCCGTACTGGCAGGGGGCGAAAGCAAAAATCCCTTTACCCAAAATGAGCGCCTCTACCCGGTGGAATTTGGATACACACAGCGCGCCAATTACACCGCCAGTATCACGCTGCCGGATCATTACAAGGTGGAAAGCCTGCCCAAGCCGGCCAATGTAATGCTGCCCGACAGCAGCGCCAGTTTCCGCTACGTGATCCAGCAGGAGGGCAATGCCGTGCAGCTGCGCGTATCCATGGTGTTTAAAAAATCTTTTTTTAAACCGGATGAATATGATGCCCTGCGTGGATTTTTTGATTTTATAGTGAAGAAGGAAGCGGAGACGGTAGTGTTGAAGAAGCAATAACCAGCAAATAGTTTTTCAATCCCAATACATGAAATTAAACTGTATGAACAGAACATTTAAAGCCCTCCTGGGGCTTTGCGCAACCTTGTTTGTAGTACCCGTACTGGCGCAGGACAAGAACAAAGAAAAAATACCTTACCGCTTTGGCAAAGTAACAGCGCAGGACTTTGCCCCCAAGGTATACTCCATCGACTCTGCGGCGCATGCCGTGATCCTTTGCGATGTGGGCAATGCCGGCTACAACTCCAGCAGCGGCAGCATGGAAATGGTATTCCACCGCTATACCCGCGTGCGCATCCTGCACAAGGCGGGCTACGATGCGGCCGATTTTTCCGTGCGCATGCGCAAAGGTGCTTCCGCGGCGGACGATGACCGCCTTACAGACCTGAAAGCCGTTACCTACAACCTGGAAAACGGCCAGGTGGTGGAAACAAAACTGGATAGCAAATCCGTCTTCACCACCAAAGTAACGGACCACATCTTTGATGAATCCTTTACCCTGCCCAATGTGAAGGAAGGGTCCATCATTGAAGTAAGCTACGACCTGCACCGCTTTACCAGCTATGCCCTGCCATCCTGGCGCTTCCAGGGCAAGTACCCGCGGGAGTGGTGTGAGTACGATGTGAGCATTCCCGAGCTGTTTAATTTCGTGTTCATGCGCCAGGGTTACTACCCGGTTACAGAGAGCAAGGAAACGCGCCTGGAGCGCTTCCACATCCGCTATGAGCCGGATGGCGCTACCGGCCGTTCTGAATCATCAGACCTGGAGCAGAACGTTACTGACTACCGCTTTGTAAGCCACAATATGCCGGCGCTGCACGAAGAGCCTTTCACGACCACCATCCGCAACCATGAGCAGGCTATCACATTTCAGCTGGCTTCTATCCGGTGGCCGAGTGGGGTTACTAAAAATGTATTGGGCTCCTGGAGCCAGCTGGCCCAGTCCCTCCTGGAAGATGAGAACTTTGGCGCCTCGCTGAGCAAGAACAACGGGTACCTGGCCGATGTAGTGAAGCAGGTGACCGCCGGCGCGCAAACGGGGGAAGAAAAAGCCCGCCGCCTGTACGCATACATCCAGCATAATTACTCCTGCACGGAAGCAGAACGCCTGTACATGGATGAAGATGGTCTGAAAGCTGTTTTCAATAATAAGAAGGGCAATAGTACTGCGCTGAACCTCTTGCTGGTGGCCATGTTGCGCCGGGCAGGCCTGCAGGCATGGCCCATCATCCTCAGTACGCGCGATAATGGTACCACACCGGCCATGTACCCGCTGGCAGACCGTTATAACTATGTTGTTGTGTATGCACAGGATGGTGACCAGGCTTTTTCCATGGATGCATCCCGGCCCCTGCTGGGCTTCAACCACCTGCCCCTGGAATGCTACAACGGGCATGCCCGCATGGTGACGCCGGACATGCCGGCGGTATTCCTGGAAGCAGATTCCCTGCAGGAACTGGACAGGACGACGGTGATGGCCACGCTGGATAGTACCGGTAACCTGACCGGTAACGTACAGTCGCAACCGGGGTATTATGGCTCTTATAAGATCCGGCGCGATATACACGATAAAGGCAATGCCAGCTTTTTTAAAGAAACCGGGAAGTCTTTTTACAACGATGCACTGATCAGTAATGAACAGGTGTCTGACCTCGACAGCCTGGATGTACCGTTGATGACCTCTTTTGATTTCAAGGTGAATAGCACCGGGGATGAAGACCATCTGTACCTGACACCTTTATTCGGTGCTGCTACCCGTGAAAATCCTTTTGCCGCAGTGGAACGCCGCTACCCGGTGGAGTTTCCCTACATGATGTGGGAGATGTATACGCTCAACCTGGCACTGCCGCCTAATTACGAAGTGGAGGAACTGCCCAAACCCGCGGTGGTAAAACTCAATGAAGTGGATGGCGTGTTCCAGTACCTGGTGCAGGCCTCCGCGGAGAATGTACAGCTGCGCGTGGTAGTACACCTTACCCGTGCTAATTTCCAGCCGGAGGAGTACAACGACCTCCGTGCATTTTTCGATTACATTGTAAAAAAAGAAGCCGAGCAGATCGTGCTAAAAAAGAAAGCCTGATGAAGAAGTTATGGTGTAGCGCTGCCTTACTGATGGCGGCTTTTAGCGGCATTAAAGCACAGGACATGCGCCCGGAGCTGGCCGCCGCCCTCATACCGGACAGCCTGAAGAAAAATGCACATGCCGTGGTGCGGGAAAGCACGGAAACCTTCCGCATGGAAGAGCTGAGCCGCAGCCACAATATCCGGCATTATACCGTTACCATCCTCGATCCGGAGGGTGACCGCTATGGTGTCATTATCCATACTTACACGCCTGGCCTGTATGAAGTGGCGGGCGTAAAAGCTACGCTCTATGATGCCAATGGCATGCGTGTAAGGAAGATGAAAATGTCGGATATGGAGGATGGCAACTATGACGTAGATGGCGCCATGGTAGACGATACGCGGTACAAATACTACAACTTTTCCTGCCACCAGTATCCTTACACGGTGGACTATGAGCTGGATATAAAAATGTATAACAGCTACAGCTTCCCGGACTGGCTCCCGCAGGAGCGGGAAGATGTGGCCGTGCAACATAGCGCCCTCTCCGTGCAGCTGCCGGATAATTACCCGCTGCGCTACCGGTTGGGCCGCGTAGGCAAGCCAAAGGAAAGCGCCCCGGAAAAGGGCATGCACCAGTACGACTGGACGGTGAGCGGCCTTTGCGCCATGCCGCATGAAGCCATGGCAGAGGCGTGGAGCCGCCGCAGCCCCAATGTGCTCACCGGCCCCGGCGACTTTGAAATGCAGCGCTATAAGGGCAACCTGGATAGCTGGAGTAACATGGGTAAATTCTTCAGTACCCTCAATGCAAACCGGGATGTGCTGCCGGACGCCATGATCGCAAAGGTGCACCAGCTCACAGATACCCTGAAGACCGTGGATCAGAAAATAGCGGCCCTGTACCAATACCTGCAGCAGAACACCCGCTATGTAAATATTTCCCTGGGCATAGGCGGTCTGCAAACCTACGATGCGCAATACGTAGCCAGGCGTGGTTACGGGGATTGTAAGGCCTTGTCCAACTACATGCAAAGCCTCCTCAAGGCAGCCGGCATTCCTTCCAGTTGTGTGCTCATTCACGGCGGCAGTTATGAAACAGATTTCATCCCCGATTTTGTAAGTGACCAGTTTAATCACGTGATCGTAATGGTGCCGCATAACCAGGATACCACCTGGCTGGAATGCACCAGCCAGACGCTGTTTCCCGGTTACCTGAGCGCTTTCACATCTAACCGCTATTGCCTGGCCGTTACCCCCGATGGAGGTGCCCTGGTGCACACGCCTACGTATAAAATGGAAGACAACCGCCGTAATTCCTTTATGCAGGTAACGGTGGATGAAACGGGCAATGCCCACATGGACTGTACCACGCACTACACCGGGCAGGAACAGGATGGCCGCCACCAGCTCATTCACAACCGCTCTAAAGAAGAGATCCTGCGTGCCCTGAAAGACGCCTATAGCCTGCCTACCTACGACGTGGCCGGCTATACCTGGCAAGAGTATCCGGGAAGGATTCCTGCCATTGATGAACACATTCAGCTGGATGTAAATGGCTATGCACAGGTGACCGGGAAGCGCCTCTTCGTGGTGCCCAATGTGCTGCATCACTCCGGGGTGAAACTGAATAAGGATACCGTCCGCACGGCAAACCTGCAGTTGGATGATACCTATCATTACAGCGATACCACCCGCTTCACACTTCCCGGTGGGTACAAGGCAGAAGCCCTGCCCAGGGCACAGGACCTGCACAGCGCCTTTGGCGACTATCACTGCGAGGTACAGCTGAAAGACAACCAGCTTACCTACATCCGTGATTTTAAACAGCGCAGCGGCATCTTCCCCGCGGCCTCCTACCAGGATGCTGTGAATTTCTATGATGCGGTGTACAAAGCGGATAGGAGCAGGGCGGTGTTTGTGAAGGAATGATGTGCCGGCGGAGGACCTAAGACCTGGTACCTAAGACAAAATGCCTAATGCAATTTCCCAAAAGACAAATTCCAACCTGCAAACAAATGTGGGTTGGAATTTGTCTTTTTAATATAGGGTTGGTTAATGTTTGATAGTATCCACCTGTTGCGAAGTGGTAGTGGTGGTGGTGGTCACCACAGTATCTGCAGTGGGAATAGTGGACACTGTGGTATCGCTGGTGGTGAGCCTGTTTTTCGTATCGTGGTTGCCGCTTAAGAAGAACCAGGCGGCGCCAATGATGATGATCAGGATCACAAATACCAGTGCCACGGGAAAGCTGCGTTTGCGGTGCTCCCGGTAGTGATGGTTGGCCGAAGGCCTGGCATAAGCGGCGTGTGCGCGGTGAATGCGTTCCCCCACATCTGCCAGCGCTGGCAGGCCCAGGATGCCGGCTACCGGGATGCCGGAAGGCACGGCGCTGATAATACGGTCGCGCTGGTCGTGCAGGAGGGCTACCACGCCGCCGGGGCCCAGGTTGTTGGCGCCCGCGTATTGGCCGATTACGCTGTAGGCGGCGGGTATCACCGCGTTCAGGAGGGAGAGGGCGGAAGACTCGCGGACGGCCGCATAAGCGGCTACCAGGGCGGCCAGGCCGGCGGTTTTATCGCCAAAGAGGTTATGGCCCCAGTCCGTGGCGCCCGGTGCAAAAGCAGCCCCGGGAGCAAACACGGTGCTGCCAAAACTAACGGGCGGGGCAGTATTCGCCGCGTCGCGGCTGTAGGCAAGTATGTTGCTGGCCCCGGCGTCGCTGCCGGCCTGGTATAAGATGCCGGTCAGTGCGGAGGGTATCAGCCCGTGAATTGCTTTTTGTACATTCGTATCGGCCTCTCCCAGTTGGGTAGCTGCCCGGCTGATAACGTCCGCCGTGAAAAGATTGCGGGTGCTGTCTACAAGGTCAAGTGACATAGTTGTAATTTTTAAGTGGTTAAGGTTGGATCTGGAGAAACAAGTACAGGATACTAGGTGCCAAAAGCATGCCCAGCCTGGTTAGCCGGGGCCGCCTTGGCTTACATAATGGCAGGGTTTGTTAAAGATAACTGGCAAAAGATCAGTTTTTTACGCGCGGGAATGACAGAATAACCGCTTCACTTTACTGGTGTATAATTTGTTACGTACAGGGAAAGCAATGCGGGGAATTTTACCCCGTAAATCCCAGTGCTTTTTTCATAAAAGGAAACAAAACGTATGAACCTGAATAACTTCACCATTAAATCACAGGAAACCCTGCAAAGGGCGCAGCAGATTGCATTTAATATGCAACACCAATCCCTGGAAACAGGTCATTTGCTGAAAGCATTGCTCGATGATGATGATAACAGCATCGACTACCTGCTGAAGAAAAATGATGTGAATACAGTATTGCTGCAGTCCAAGCTGGATGAAACCCTGCGCAAATACCCCAAAGTGACCAGCGGGGAGCCGGGCCAGATGCTGAGCCGCGAGGCGAATAATGCACTGCTGCGCGCCGGCGCTTCCATTGCCGAATTCAAAGATGAATTTGTGAGCGTGGAGCACCTGCTGCTGGGCATCCTCGCCGGTAGTGACGATACCGCCAAAGCCCTTAAGGATGCAGGCCTCACCGAAAAAGGACTGAAGGCCGCCATTCGCGAGCTGCGCAAAGGACAAACAGTCAATTCGCAGACCAGCGATCAACAATATAACAGCCTGCAGAAATATGCCAAGAACCTCAACGAACTGGCCCGCGCCGGTAAGCTGGACCCGGTGATCGGCCGCGACGAAGAGATCCGCCGCACCCTGCACATCCTCAGCCGCCGCTCCAAGAACAATCCCATCCTGGTGGGCGAGCCCGGTGTAGGTAAAACTGCTATCGCAGAGGGCCTGGCCCACCGCGTGATCAGCGGCGACGTGCCGGACAACCTGAAGTCGCGCATCATCTTCGCCCTGGACATGGGGGCCATGATGGCCGGCGCCAAGTACCGCGGGGAGTTTGAAGAACGCCTCAAGGCAGTGATCAAAGAAGTGTCTGAAAGCGATGGGAACATCATCCTCTTTATAGATGAGATCCATACGCTGGTAGGCGCTGGTGCCATGGAAGGCGCCATGGATGCGGCAAACATCCTGAAGCCGGCCCTGGCCCGCGGGGAGCTCCGCGCCATTGGTGCCACCACGCTGAATGAATACCAGAAATATTTTGAGAAAGATAAAGCCCTGGAACGCCGCTTCCAGAAAGTAATGGTGGACGAGCCTTCCGTGGAAGACGCTATCTCCATTCTCCGTGGCCTTAAAGAACGCTATGAAAGCCATCACCATGTGCTGATCAAAGACGAAGCGATCATTGCCGCCGTGGAAATGTCGCACCGCTACATTACAGACCGTTTCCTGCCCGATAAGGCCATTGACCTTATCGACGAAAGCGCGGCAAAACTGCGCCTGGAAATGAATTCCATGCCGGAAGAACTGGATGAACTGGAACGCCGCATCCGTCAGCTGGAAATTGAGCGTGAAGCCATCAAACGGGAAAACGACGACCAGAAACTGTCAGACCTCAACGCGGAAATAGCCCGCCTGAGCGAAGACCGCAATACATTCAAAGCAAAATGGCAGCAGGAAAAAGAAGTGGTAGACAAAGTGCAGAGTGCCAAAGCTGCGATTGAAAACCTGAAGCTGGAAGCCGATCAGGCAGAACGGAACGGGGAATATGGCCGGGTGGCCGAGATCCGTTACGGTAAAGTAAAAGAACAGGAAGCCCTCGTGGCAAAATATACCGCAGAACTGAACGCGATGAGCAGCTCCCACAAGCGACTGCTCAAGGAAGAAGTAGATGCGGAAGACATTGCAGAAAATGTGTCCAAAGCCACCGGCATACCGGTAGCGCGCATGCTGCAGAGTGAAAAGGACAAGCTGCTTACCCTGGAAGATGAACTGCACAAACGCGTAGTAGGCCAGGAAGAAGCCATCACCGCGGTGGCAGACGCTATCCGCCGCAGCCGTGCCGGGCTGCAGGATCCCCGCAGGCCTATTGGTTCCTTCATTTTCCTGGGTACCACCGGTGTGGGTAAAACAGAGCTGGCGAAGGCATTGGCATCTTTCCTTTTTGATGATGATGCCATGCTTACCCGCATAGACATGAGTGAATACCAGGAAAAACACAGCGTAAGCCGCCTGGTGGGCGCACCTCCGGGTTATGTAGGGTACGATGAAGGCGGCCAGCTTACAGAGGCTGTGCGCCGCAAACCATACTCCGTGGTGCTGCTGGACGAAATTGAAAAAGCCCACCCGGATGTGTTCAACATCCTGCTGCAGGTGCTGGACGACGGCCGCCTCACAGATAACAAAGGCCGCGTGGTAAATTTCAAGAATACCATTATCATCATGACCAGCAATATGGGCAGCCATATCATCCAGGAAAGGTTTGAAAAAGTAACAGACAGCGACGTGGAAGACGTGGTGGAAAAGACGAAGGAAGAGGTCATGAATTTGTTGAAGATGACCATCCGTCCGGAGTTCTTAAACCGTGTAGATGAAGTGATTATGTTCCAGCCCCTGATGCGCTCAGAAGTGAAGGGAATTATTAACATACAATTACAAAATCTGCGTGAGCTGGTGGCTAAAAATGGCATAGTATTGGAGTTTTCAGACTATACGATCGATTACCTGGCCGAACAGGGTTTTGACCCGCAATTTGGTGCCCGCCCGCTGAAGAGACTGATCCAGAAAGAGATCATCAACCTGCTGAGTAAGAAGATCCTGGCAGGAGATGTGGACAAGAGCAAACCGGTACTGGTCGATGTGTTTGATGGGGTAGTGGTGATCCGGAATGCCGCAGCCAATAATACTATAAGCGCAAGCGTTAATTAATAAGCACTTTTCAACTTTCTATAAATACGACGATATACAGTTACATGACGCCCGGCGATTCCTCGCCGGGTTTTTTCTTTAAATTGCCAAAGACAAGTTCAAGCTTATAAAAATGGGAGACAGAGAACAACGATTTATGGAAATGGCCATCCGCCTTTCCGCGGAGGGGATGGAAAAAGGCGAAGGCGGCCCGTTTGGCGCCATCGTAGTGCAGGGGGATAAAGTTGTGGGCCGTGGCTGGAACCAGGTGCTGCGCACCAACGATCCCACCGCGCACGCGGAAGTAATGGCCATCCGGGATGCCTGTAAGAACCTGGGCACCTTCCAGCTGCACGACTGCGAGATCTACACTTCCTGTGAGCCTTGCCCTATGTGCCTGGGCGCCATTTACTGGGCCCGCCCCCAGCGCGTATATTTTGCCAATACCAAGGCCGATGCCGCCGCCATTGATTTCGACGATTCCTTTATTTACGAAGAGATCAACGTACCCCTGCCCCAGCGCAAGATCCCTTTGATCTCCATGCCCAGCGAGGAAGCATTGCAGGTGTTCCGGGATTGGAAAGAGAAGGGGGATAAGAAACTTTATTGATGACCCTCCGGGGTAATTTTAAAAAAAGCCGTGAAATGCTTCATTGACAGGGGGCCCATACCAGCTTTTGGCAAGAACATATAACTGAAAAGTCCAATACACGCAGGTGCATTGGACTTTTTTTATTAGAGTGTAATTTGCTTTCGTTGGGCCCTTATTTCCTCACATAGAAATAATACGTCCAGAACAACGCCAGTACCAGGAAAATAACGGCGCACACGATCACCACCAAAGAGATCTTAAAGTCCACCGGTCTGCGGGTGCGTGACTTGCGACGGAGTTTGGAGAGGGTTTCCCACTTCATCTGGCGCAGCCAGCCGGGGATCTTTTCCTTTTGCTGAATGGCCATGAGGCCTTCCAGGGCTTCGCTGCACATTTCACAGTCAGTGATGTGCAACTCAATGGCATGGCGCTCCTCCGGGCTTAGCTTGCCCTGCACATAGTCCAGCAGCTGCTCCTGGGAAGGGCAGGTGGTCGTCACAAAAATATCGTCGAAAGATGCTTTCATATGCCTTACAAAAATAAACTAACGGGACTTAAAAGCGCCCTGTTTTTCCATGAACAGGCGCAGGTTGCGCTTCCCGTTCTGGATATGACTTTTCACTTGTAGCAATGTGTAGGGCGTGGTGTCTGCAATTTCCTGGTAAGATTGCTTTCCCAGGTAGAACTTCGTTACACACACACGTTGTGGTTCATTGAGCTGCTGCAGGGCGGCTTCCATGTGTTCCAGCGCGGCCTCCTTTTCCACGGGGTTGAGTGCCTGCTCGGCACCACTGTCCAGTTGCTCTGCATGTTGTTCCGTGATCGCTGCCGGGTGCCGCCGCTCCGGGTGGCGCAGCTGCATAAGGCAGTAGTTCTTGGTCACCTGGTAGATCCAGGCATGGAAATATTGCACCTCGTGCTTGTGAATATCAGATAATACTTTCAGGAAGATCTGTTGCACTGCATCGCGGGCATCCTCTTCATTCTTCAGGTATTTCATGCACACACCCAGCAGTTGCAGTGCATAGCGGTCAAACAGGATGCCCACCCAATAGCTGTCGCCATCGGTCTTATAGCGCTGGAGCAGTTCCTGGTCGCTCATATCGTTGTGCAGTCGTTGATTCACGGGCTAAAGATAGTGTGGATAGGATGCAAGGGGGATAGGGATTCCATAAATCTTTTTGTCCTGGGTCTTAGGTCTTAAGTCTTAGGTCCTATTCCGCATCAGACTTATCACTATCAATGGCAGCCTGGGCCTGTGCTTTCATGCTGCCGTTCATTTTTACCACTTCCTTGAAGAGGCGCTTGGCCTTGGCATGGTGGCCCTGGGCTTTGTAGCACTGGGCCATCTGGTATTTAGACAGCTCCACGTATTTGGGTGCGCCGGAATTGATGATGTTCCTGTAGCGCACAATGGCCTCATTCAGATCGCCATCCTGCTGGGATACGCGGGCGGCTTTGTACATGAATTCGTCCAGGGAAGTGCCGCCGGGTGTGTCATCGTTCTTTTTGGATGCTTCCGGTTTGGGTGCTTCCGTTTTGGCTACGTCCTTTTTGGGCGGTGTTTTGTCGTCCGTCTTATCATCCGGTTTGGAAGGGAGCGTTTTCTTGGCGCTGTCCGGCGCCTTTGCTACTGCGGGCGTTTTGGAGGCCGTGTCTACGGGCTTTTTAGGGGTTGCTTTGGCGCTGTCCTTACGCGCGGCAACACTGGCAGCGCTGGCGGTTGCTGGTGTTGCGGCCGGCGTTTTAGCGGCGCTATCGGGCTTGTGGACCGGCGCGGTGGTGGCAGGAGGTGGCGCTGCGGTGAGCGGGGCCTGGGGGGCGGGGGCCGGGGTGCTTTTCAGGGTGTCCGGATGGCGGGCGGCCGGGTGTTCCAGGTCGGCAGCAGTATTGGCGGGAATGGCGGCGCTGCTTTGTGCAATGGGCTGCAGGCCGGCATTGCGTTGCTGGCGCTGGAAGCCGTTGTATACATACACGCCGCCGGCAATGAGCACTACGGTGGCTACCAGCCAGAAAATGGCCAGCAGGCTTTCGCGGTTGCGCTCCTTGCGGATGGCGGTTTCTTTTTTCTTTACCTGTGATTCAGGGCGGATATTGACGTGGATATATTGCTGCAACTGGCCTACCAGCGTGGCATAGCGGCTGCGGTGCGTCTCGTTTTCCAGGATGCGCATGGCCTCGTTGCATAGATCGCAGTCCACCAGGTGTTGTTCCACCAGGTGCTTTTCCAGGTCGGTGAGCTTACCCTCGATATAACGGGGCAGCTGGTCGCGGTTGAGGCAACGCACCGGGGTGAATATTTTGAGCAACTTTGGGTTGGCAGATCCGTTATTGGCCATAAGATTGTTCCATCATTTGTACAGCTAATTTACGCTTGGCCGATTTGAGGGCCAGGCGCACTTTTTCGGTCGTAATATTCCTCGCTTTTGCCATATCGCTGAAAGAGCGGTTGTCTATATAAAAGCCGGTGAGGGCCTGTTGTTCTTCTTTAGAAAGTGTGGCCATGGCTTTTTCCAGCTGGGTGGCCATGCGTTCGGTGGAGATGGTATTGGTGAGCGCACTTTCCACCTGCTGTTCTATACCAAGCAGGGCCCGCTTTTCGCGCGACGGGTAGGGCAGGGGTTTATCCTGCTTGCTTTGCATATTACGGATGGCCTGGTGCAGCCATTCATTCATCTTGTAGATAGAATCCGTTTTAAGACCAGCCCGCAGTTTTTCCAGCAGCGCAGGAAACACGACCCCGGCATTGCGTTCTGCATTGAGCCAGGGCAGGCAGGTAGCCACCATCAGGTGGCCATAACGCTCCAGGAGCACGGCTTCCGCCTCCTGGTCCTTTCCCTTCTTGTTGCGTACAATGAGTTCCTTGTCGGATAAATTGTGAAGCTGCTGCTGCATAGCGGAATATTCTTTATAATTTACGCTTTTTATAGCCCGATTATATAAAAAAAAATTCAAACAATTAATATGCCATACGCCGTTACCATTGTGCCGGTATCGCCCCTGCGCAAGCTGGCCGCGCATACCAGCGAAATGATCTCCCAGTCACTGTTTGGCGATTGCCTGGAAGTGCTGCACGAAGCAGACAATGGATGGGTGAAGATCCGCCACCAGTACGATGGTTACGAGGGCTTCATCACAGCATCCCACATAGAGCCCGTTCCCCTGGATTACTACGAAGCCGCCCCCACCCACTTTACAGCCGGCTGGAGCAATACGGTTACCGTGAATGATCTGCCCATGCACCTGCCTTTTGGGTGTGTGCTAAAAACGGAGGAAGCTGTGACCTGGGGCCTCACCAGCATCCGTTTTAATGCAGCCCTGACCCTGCTTCCCAAACATCACCCCGGCAGTGAGCCTTTCCGCCAGCAACTGCTGGCATTCGCCCATGCTTACCTGAATACCGCTTATCTCTGGGGAGGCCGCACCGTATTTGGTGTGGATTGTTCCGGCTTCACGCAAAGCGTATACCGCGTGCTGGGCATTCCCCTCCTCCGCGATGCCTACCAGCAGGCCACCCAGGGCCAGGTACTGGACTTTCTCCAGGAGGCCCGCCCGGGCGATCTCGCCTTCTTCGATAACGCCGAGGGCCGCATTACCCACGTAGGCATCCTCCTCAATGACCACGAGATCCTCCATGCCTCCGGCAAAGTGCGTATAGACGCCATAGACACCCAGGGCATCATCAACGCAGAAACCGGTGTAAGGACGCACCAGCTGAGGATCATTAAGCGGTTGTTTTGAAAATCGTACAGCGTACAACGTACAGCGTACAACGTACAGCGTACAACGTACAGCGTACAACGTACAGCGTACAACGTACAGCGTACAACGTACAGCGTACCGGGAAGCGGAATACAGGCGGCGGGGTCAAAGAACAATCTATGGAGGCCAAGGTACAAATTAACCATCACATCCTTACTGCAGGGGCATTAAAGTAGGCTTAAAGATAAAGGCCGGAAGCGTTCTGATAACACTTCCGGCCTTCGTTATGTAGTACATTGTACGCTGTACGTTGTACGTAGTACGTTGTACGTTGTACGCTGTACAATTCCTAGAAATTCTCCTGGTACATCTTAAACGCGTCCAGCACGATCTGCTGTGCTTTTTCGCGGTTCTGGAACTCTTCTACCTTTACGGTTTTGCGCTCCAGCTTTTTGTATTCTTCAAAGAAGTGGCGCATTTCTTCCAGGAAGTGCTGGGGCAGTTCGCTGATGTCGTTGATATGGTTTACGCTCATGTCATTTGCTGCCACGGCGATCACCTTGTCATCTGCCTCGCCACCATCTACCATCTGCATTACGCCGATCACCTTGGCTTCGATGATGCACATCGGAACGCAGTCTACCTGGGAGATCACCAGGATGTCCAGCGGGTCATGGTCATCGCAGTAAGACTGGGGGATGAAGCCATAATTTGCAGGGTAGTATACGGAGGAGTAAAGTACGCGGTCCAGTTTCAGGAGGCCGCTTTCTTTGTCCAGTTCATATTTAGCGCGGGAGCCTTTCGGAATTTCGATGATAGCGTTCACGATCTTCGGGGCGTTTTCGCCCGGTGACACGCTATGCCATGGATTTGTCGTCGTCATCTAGTTACTATCGTTTAGTTAAATGTGTGTGTAACTCCTTTCGGAACCACTGCGGGTTGGCAAAAATACAGCAGCAGCTTGCAAAGAGTCGCAAAATTAAGCAACTCCAGCAGAATAGCTAAAAAAATATCAGCAGAAAGGGAAAAATAGTGAAATTTTTAGATGCCTTTGCCGGGAGCCGCTCCACTGGCGCTGTCGGCCGGGTAGGGGGCAGCCGCAGGTACGCTGTCATTGGGGCCGGCACCGGTAGAGGAGGGGATGATGCTTTCCAGGGTGAGGGAGATCTTCCACTGGCCGCTTTCCTTCACCAGGTTCAGGAGCTCTTCCTTTTTGGAGGAGGAATTGAGCACGGTTACCGTGGCCTGGTCGCCTTTCTCTTCGTGGTTCACGATGCTGATCTCAGCCTGGCGGATCTTTTCACGCTCGGCGGGGTTGCGGCGGTCATCAAAGATGGCGTAAAGGCTGATGACTTGCTGGGATTCCTTGGTGGCGTACTTTTTGGCCAGTTCAAAATTAGACTGCTGGATAGCGTGCATGAAGTTCAGCGCTACATCCTGCGGGGTCGCATGTTTGATACAACTGGTCAACAAAAGAAATACTGATACGAAGATAAAACTCAGATAAGGCCGGTAAGTCATGCGACAGCGTGATTAAATCACTTACAAAATTATTCAGAAAGATTGAAAAAGCAAAAGAATGCTGCAAGGCCGTTAAATTTGGCTACTAACGCCTGCTTTTGCCCGTTGTCCGTAATGTTGTGGCAGTAATAACGCGAAATAAAAGGTATTATTATTTGCGCTAATGTATTTCCCGGGAAAACAGACGGGTGAGCACCCTCCGTGCTAAAACAGGCCCGGAGCGGCATTCACCCGTTTGTAGTGGTATTACTACTCCGCCACTTTTTTAGCGCGGGGTACGTTTACATAAGGCCTGCCTTGTTCTTCTTCCTCTTCCTGGGCCTTGTCGTAGGCGCGGATGATGGATTTCACTAGGCGGTGTCTTACCACGTCTTCTTCATCCAGTTTCAGGTTGCCGATGCCGTCTACCCCGTTCAGGATGCGGCTGGCTTTTTCCAGGCCGGAACGCTGGTTCTTGGGCAGGTCTATCTGCGTCATGTCGCCGGTGATAATAGCTTTGGCATTGGCGCCTATACGGGTGAGGAACATCTTCAGCTGCAGGTCCGTGGCATTCTGGGCCTCGTCCAGGATGATGAAGGCATTGTCCAGCGTACGGCCGCGCATGTAGGCCAGTGGCGCAATCTCGATCACACGGTTGGTCATGAAGTAGGTCAGCTTATCTGCCGGGATCATGTCGTCCAGTGCATCATAGAGGGGGCGCAGGTACGGGTCGATCTTCTCTTTCAGGTCGCCGGGCAGGAAACCCAGGCTTTCGCCGGCTTCCACCGCGGGGCGGGTGAGGATGATCTTGCGCACGGCCTTGTTCTTGAGGGCGCGTACGGCGAGGGCCACCGCTGTGTAGGTTTTACCGGTACCGGCAGGGCCGATGGCAAACACGATATCGTTCTTGTCTACCAGCTGCACCATTTTTTTCTGGCCGGCGGTACGGGCCTTCACGTTGCGGCCATTCGGGCCAAACACCAATACTTCGTTAGGATTGCGGTCGCGGAAGCTGTCTATGCTTTCCTCATCGTTCAGGATCTGTTCAAAGTAGTTCTCACTGAGATTGCCGTTGCGTTCCAGGTACTGCACGATCTGGTTGATCTTTTCACTGGCGGCGTTCACTTCTTCTGCCGATCCGGATAATTTGAGCTGCGTACCGCGGGAGAGGATTTTAAGTAAGGGAAACTTTTTCTTCAGTAAATCCAGTTTTCCGTTGTTGACACCAAAAAACTCAATGGGATTAATACTGTCCAGGTTAATGATAGATTCCGTCAACGGTAAGAGAGTTTAAATAATGAATAAGGTGGAGACGCCTCTGAGCTTGGGTGGCGCCGTACCTGGCTACGCTGTAACAATAATACCAGGAACGGGGTGTACCGGCTTTCAGCAGGCATCATTCAGCGCCTGGTTGGCTGAGGTCCTGCCGCCTGGTGTCATCACCAGGCTTGCGCAAGCTAAGGCGTAACACAGGGCGGTTAAAGCTTCCTGCCAGGTGTTACCGTAATTTACATGCAAAAAGCTTGCAAATCATGTTAAAAAATAGTTTCCAGTTAACTATTTACGCACAAATGTGGAAAAGAAGACAGGCGCGTTTTAGTTGCCGCTCTCAGAACCCATAATAATTAGTACTTTCATCCTCAGATTTTTATGATTGTTGATATTAATTCCATGACTTTTGAGTACAATCCGCTATTAATGAATTGGTTGTAGCGGACCTAAGCTATGCTGCTGCCTTTGCCGCTTTTCCCAGCGTCCTAACTGGTGTGTGTTTACGGCAACCTACCGGCTCCGGTATCCCGAACCGGCCCAAAGATATCGAGATTTAGCTATTCGGAATGGCAGACGGGACAATTTTCTACAAGTCGTTGGAAGTAAGTAATATATTAATTATTTTTATGATCTCTTACATATGCCTATGAACATTGCGATGATGAAGCAAGTCCTGGACGTGATCCGGGACCCGGTGGCGGTATATGATAAAAATTGCTGCCTGCTGGAAATGAATGCGGCATTCGGAGCGGAGATCCTAAAATATCAGGGCATTGCATTACAAAAGGGCGACAGCCTCCGGGCATTGGGAAACAGGATCCCACTGTTCGGCTACGAAACCCCCGACTGGCAACGCGCACTACTTGGAGAGTCATTTCAATATGTAAAGAGTGCGCGCCTGCCGAACCTGGCAGCCCCTGCACATTTTGAGATCAGCTTCAAGCCGTTGGTAAGCGATAGTGGGGAAGTACAGGCCGCCTTTTTTGTCTGCCGTAATATCAGTAATGAACTGAATTACGCACGTGACCTGCGCCGGTCAGATATTCAATTACAAAGCATCCAGCAAGCTATCAATAGCTGTGCGCTGGTGCTCATGCTCGATATTAACTGGCAGATCCTCTCTGCCTACCCCCACGCGTGCGTAATGCTGCAACAGCCGGAACCCCTGCTGCGTGGCCGTAACTTTGCAGAAATGACGGGTCTTTCCGCCCGCGAAGAATGGCCGTTGGCAGACCAGCAACTCCGGGCCGGCCAAACCTGGCGCTCAGAACTGAGATATACTTTACAGGACCGCAAAGAGATCTGGATAGACGTGTCCATCACCCCTGTGACGGACGAACGTCGCGCCGTGACCGGCTATGTGGCCCTGGGCTTTGACGTGACCCAGCGCAAGCAACAGGAAATACAGATCCGGGAAAACGAAAGCTTCTTCCGCGAAGTATTGGAAAAACTGCCCATTGGCCTGCAGGAATTCAGCCCGCAGGGCCTCAGCATTGATATGAACACCGTACAGCGCGGCATCTGGGGAAAAGACCACCCCATCATGACCCAGCCAGGGTACAACCTGCTGAGTGATCCCTACTACCAGCGCAATGGCCTGTGCGACCTGTTCCTGGAAGTATTGCAACGCAAGGAAGCAGTGAAAAAAGAACTGCTGCTCAAATACAAGGAAGAGCAACAAGGCAGCATCACCCGCGTATCACCGGCTTATTATGAAGCCACCGTGTTTCCAATCCTCAATGAGCAGCAGGAAGTCTCTTTCCTCTTCCTCATCCTGGACGAGATCACAGATAAAAAACTGGCCAAGATAGCCGTGGAGAAGAACCAGCGCCTGTTGGACAATATCATTGAGAACCTGCCCATGGGCTATATCCAGTTCGATAATTTTGGCTTCATCCAGCGGGTCAATCAAAGCCAGCGCTCCTTCTTTAATTCACCCTCCGTGGACAATCCCGCGGAACATTATAACATCCTCAGCGACCCCTTCTCCCGCCTCTTCCAGCTGGACAATCTCTTCATGGAAGTGCTGCAGAAGAACCGCATGATCCGTACGGAGAAAAAACTGGATTTTTCCCGCGAACAGAAATGGACCAATGTGCGCCGCGAGGTGTACATAGACATGACAGTGTTCCCCGTGGAAGACCCGGTGGATAAGGACCTGATCGTGGTGGCGCTGATGAACGACGTGACCGAAAAGAAACGCCAGGAAAGCGAGAACACCAAATCACAGGAATTGTTGCTGCAAACCGGCGAGATCGGGAAAATAGGCGGCTGGGAACTGGACGTGCGCAAGAAATACCTGCGCTGGAGCGATGAAACCTATAAGATCCACGAGATCCCGCTCTACCCGCCCATTACTTTTGCCCGCCTGCAGGCTTTTTATGATGAGGAATCGCAGGCATTGCTGCTCAGCATGCTGCGGGATATTATCCGTGGTAAAAAGCCGAACGACGTGCAGCTTACGCTCCGCACCTCCCGCGGCAATACCAAGCGGGTACGCGCCATAGGCCGCCCCGTGTATGAGAACAACAAACTGGTACGCATATACGGCGTGGTGCAGGACATCACGGAACAATACCAGATGCGCGGACAGCTGACCCGCAACCAGGAAATGATGCGCCTCTTCTTTGACGCCATCGACATGGGCTATGCCGCAATAGAAGATGACGGCCGTGTCACATACCTGAACCGCAAGGCCCAGCAGATCATCCGCCGCAACGTACGCACCGAAAGCAACATCTTTGAACTGTTCCCCTGGATGGTGAACACCACCTTCCATGCAAGGCTGAACGAGGCCATCAACCGCCGCGTCTCCCAGTCGTTCAACGGTTACTTCCAGCGCGTCGACCGCTGGTACGACTTCCTCATAGCGCCCATGCGCGAAGGCGGCGTGTCCGTGTTCTTCCGCGATATTACAGACAGCAAGAAAATGTCTAAAGAACTGCGGCGCGCCAATGAGCAGCTGAACGGGCTCAATAAGAACCTGGTGAAGCAGAACCGGCAGCTGGAAGAATTTGCCCACATCACCTCGCACAACCTGCGTGCGCCCATTGCCAACCTGAAGGCGTTGATGCAGATGCACAACGAAGCCTCCGCGCAGGCGGAGCGCGACCTGTACCTGGGCATGCTGCACGAGGTGATCAAGAAAATAGACGAAACCCTCAACGACCTGGTGGAAGTAGTGCAGATCCGCAAGGACGTGAACGTGGAGCGGGAATGGCTCAATTTTGCCGACCGCGTACAGCACCTGAAAGAGATCCTGTATATGGACATTGAGACCAGCGGCATGCAGCTCACCACGGACTTTGAAGAAGCCCCCGGCATTGAATACCCGAAAGTGTACCTGGACAGCATTATCCAGAACATGATCACCAATGCCATCCGCTACCGCTCGCCGGAACGCCCGCCCAAGCTGCATTTGAAGGCTACCCGGGAAGAGGAGTACGTAGTGCTCACGGCGGAAGACAATGGTATTGGGATAGACATGGACCGGTTTGGCAGCAAGTTATTTGGCTTCCGGAAGACCTTTCATAAGAACAAAGACGCCAAGGGCATCGGGCTGTTCATTACCAAGAGCCAGGTAGAAGCCATGGGCGGCAGCATCCGCGCGGAGAGTAAGTTAGGTGAAGGAACCAAATTTATCATTACATTTAAGGCCGAATGATCCCTATTATGAGCATGAAGGCCTTTAACATGATATTTATTGTAGACGATGATCCTATTCACCAGCAGATCTCACAGATCATGCTGGAACGCCTGGGCGTTGCTAAAAAGATCATGAAGTTCTGTGATGCGGAGGAAGTGCTCACCTATCTCAAGGCCCATCTCACGGAGGCGTCTGCCATGCCGGACATTATTCTCCTGGACCTGAACATGCCGGTAATGGATGGCTGGGATTTTCTCAACGAATACGCAAACCTTTACCAGAAGATCCCGCACAGCGTGCGCATTTACGTACTTACCTCTTCCATTGATGAGAAGGACAAGGAGCGCGTAAGCCAATATCATTTTGTGAACGGCTACCTCACCAAGCCGCTGGCGCAAAGCGTGATGATGAAATTGCTGGAAGAGGCGCAATAGGCGCAAGTTCTAAACGAAGATATTTTGTACTTAAAAAGTCCAATGCACGGTGGTGTATTGGACTTTTGGTTTTTTATGCTATTTCCCGGCCATGGCGGCCGCTTTCAATTCCGCAATCGCCTTCACGGGGTCCGGCGCGCCAAACACGCTGCTACCCGCCACCAGCACATCCGCGCCCGCGTGGATGATATCCGCGGCATTGTGGGCGCTGATGCCGCCATCTACTTCAATGAGGGCCTTGGCACCTGTTTCGTTGATCAGCTTACGGAGCTGGCGCAGCTTCTGGTAGGTTTGCGGGATGAAGGATTGCCCGCCAAAGCCGGGATTCACGCTCATCACCAGTATCAGGTCTACGTCTGTAATGATATTCTCCAGCTGGCCAATGGTGGTGTGGGGATTGATGGCCACGCCGGCTTTCATGCCCAGGTCTTTGATCTGCTGGATATTGCGGTGCAGGTGGGGACAGGTTTCATAATGCACGGTAAGGATGTCTGCTCCGGCTTTTTTAAAATCGGCGGCATACTTTTCCGGCTCCACGATCATGAGGTGCACATCGCAGGTTTTTTTGATCATCTTTTTCACCGCCGCAATAATGGGCATGCCAAAGCTGATGTTCGGCACAAAACGGCCGTCCATCACGTCCAGGTGCAGCCAGTCGGCCTCACTGTTATTGATGATGTCCACCGCCTGCGCAATGT
The DNA here is from genome assembly GCF_003071345.1 of Chitinophaga parva. Lineage (NCBI taxonomy): Bacteria > Pseudomonadati > Bacteroidota > Chitinophagia > Chitinophagales > Chitinophagaceae > Chitinophaga > Chitinophaga parva. Next base: position 1,713,829 of record NZ_QCYK01000002.1, read on the forward strand.
GCAGGAAATCCGCTGCCAGTAAGGAGGGCGCTATATAAGGAGTGCTCATGGTCAGAATAGTAAGCTTGGTTTTTAGAAACAGTTATACAGCAAGTTAACGATCTCGCGGTTAAAAAAGGTGGCCTGTTCCTGATTTATCCATGTAAACGGTCCAGCGCGGCCTGTGCCTCAGGGAAAGACTTTTTGAAAGACAGCGCTTTCCGGTAGTCTTCTTTGGCGGCCGCACTGTTACCCAGTTTTTCTTCACAGGCGCCCCGCAGGAAGTAGGCATCCGCGCTGGTAGGATGCGTCCTGGCGGCCATGCTGTAATAGGTAACGCCTTGTTTCCACTGGCCCTGCAGGCGGGCTATATCGCCCAGGGCAAAGTAGGCATTGGTATATTCCGCATCCGTTAGTATGCATTGTTTGTAGGCTTCAACAGCAGCGGCGTAATTTTTTTGTGCCTGGTAAAAATCACCGGCGGCCATCATGGGGTCACCGCTGGTAGGATCCAGCTGGGCGGCCTGTTTGTAATAGCTGATTGCTTTGGGATTGTGCTGGGCGGAGAGCAGGTCGCCCAGTTCCATCACGGCATCAAACTGTGGGTTCTTGCCAGCCGCCAGGATGGCCTCCGTGAGGTATTGAATGGCCATGGCCGTGTCTTTTTGTTCTTCTGCCACGCGTGCCCGCAGGTAGCCGGCTTTATCCCTGGAATGCTCATCCCTGGCCAGTTCCGTGATAGCGCTATCTGCGCTGGTGTATTGTTTGTTTTCAATGAGCGCCAGTGCCAGGCGGTATTTTAAGTAATAATCATTTGGGGAGATATGCAGGGCCTGGCGGAAGTAGCCGATGGCCTTTGGGTATAATGAATTATTGATCGCAGCCTCGCCGGCGGCAGCAGGAAAATCTGCTATGCGCGGATTGAGGCTGGTGGCCTTTTCCAGGTCGGCCAGGGCCAGGGCAGGCTGGGTGTTGAACAGGGCCAGTCCGCGGCGGTAATATAAAGAAGAAGCAGTGGGAAACATTTTAATAGAATCCGTAAGCGGTGCCACATCCGGCGCATACAGCGCAGAATCAATGGTGCCGGGTGCGGCGGGTGTGGCAGTTGTTTCAGCTGGCTTTTGCCTGGTCTGGCAGGCGGCCAGTAAGAGCAGCAACGGTAATACGCGGGGGATGTATTTCATAGGCCGTAAAGCTAGTGAGAAAGGTTGATTTTAGGAAAGGGGATGGCAGCGGTGAATACCCACGCCATGGGCGTTCGCGAAAAATTAAGTACTGGATGGAGAAAATTTTCACACCGGTGGCCAGGGCGGCATAACATAAAAGCTGCACCGGTTTTACAGGTGCAGCTTTTGTGATAATGTAGCATACAAAAACCTGTTATTGTGCCAGCAGCCAGCTTTTCAGCGCGGCGTCGTCTGCGGGCAGCAGGGTGCTTTGTTTGGCTTTGGAAAACAGTTCCCGTACGCGCTCCGGTGTTACAATGCAGGGTTGTAACGAGGGGGGGGCTGTATCGGCAAACTTGACCGGGTGGGCGGTTTCCAGGAATACGCCGGTAAAGTCTGCGTGGTCTGCCAGGTATTTTTTCAGGCCCAGGTAACCTACGGCGCCATGCGGGTCCATCATATAGCCATCTGCTTTGTACACGGCTTCCATGGCGGCTACGGTGGCGGCATCGTCAAAGCTGTAACCGGTTAGTTTGGACGTGAGGGCCGGGAAACTTTGCTGGAACAGTTCCAGCACGCGCACAAAGTTGCTGGGCGCTGCCACGTCCATGGCATTGCTCAGGGTGGCAATGGCGGCGGCGGGTTTGTACTCGCCGCTGTGCAGGTAGCGGGGTACGGTGTCATTCACATTGGTGGAGGCGATGAAATGGTCAATGGGCAGGCCCAGTACCGATGCCAGGATGCCGGCGCAGATATTGCCAAAGTTGCCACTGGGCACGGAGAAGGCCAGCTTTTCCTTGCCCTGCGCCTTCAGTTGTTTTACGGCCAGGAAGTAGTAGAACATCTGGGGCAGCCAGCGGGCCACGTTGATGGAATTGGCAGAAGTAAGCAGCACATGTTGTTGCAGTTCCGTATCCAGGAAGGCGCTCTTCACCATGCGCTGGCAATCATCAAAGGTACCCTGCACTTCCAGGGCCCTGATGTTGCCACCCAGGGTGGTGAGTTGTTTTTCCTGCAGGGTGCTCACCTTACCGGAAGGGTAGAGGATCACTACATTAATGCCGGGTACATTGTAAAAGCCTGCGGCCACGGCGCCGCCGGTATCGCCGGAAGTGGCCACCAGTACGGTTACCGGGCGCTTGTCATTGCGCAGCACATAACCCAGGCAGCCGGCCATGAAGCGGGCGCCCACGTCCTTAAACGCGAGGGTAGGGCCATGGAATAACTCCAGCGCATATACGTTTTTTTCCACGGCATGCACCGGGAAAGGAAAGCTCAGGGTATCTGCCACGATCTTGCGCAGCACGTTTTCAGGGATCTCATCGCCCACGAAGGGGGCAATGATGCGGTAGGCAATTTCATGATCGCTGTACTGGCCCAGGTTTTCCATGAATTCCTTGCCCGGCGTGGGCAGGGATGCGGGGAAATACAGGCCGCGGTCCGGCGCCAGGCCCTGTACTACGGCGTCTGCAAAAGATACTTTCCGGGAATGGTCATTTAAGCTATAATACTGCATGTCTGTTCTTGTTTTTAAAAGGGCACCACTCTTGTGCCCTGGGTGCTGATGGGCGATACATAGATCCTGTAATCCACGCCCAGCGGCGCATACACTTCGTTCATCACGGCCTGTACCTGCCGGGCGGTAGCCTCCCCGCGGCTCAGCATGAACACGGAAGGACCGCTACCGGAAATGCCGCCACCCAGGGCGCCGGCTTCCTTGCATTTGCGCTTCAGCTCCTGGAACGCGGGGATGAGGATGGAGCGCACCGGCTCCACGATCACATCTTCCAGGGAGCGGGAAATGAGGCCGTAGTCTTCCTGGTAAAGGCCCGCCACCAGTGCGGCCACATTGCCCCACTGCTTGATGGCGTCTGTCATGAGCACCTTCTGTTTCAGGATGGCGCGGGCATCGGAGGTCTTTACTTCTATCTGTGGATGGATCACCGTGACCCACAATTCCTTTGGGGTGTGCAGGGCGGTAATGTCCAGCGGCTGGTAGCTGCGCACCAGGGTGAAGCCGCCCATGATGGCCGGTGCCACGTTGTCTGCATGCGCGGCGCCACTGGCCAGGCGTTCCCCTTCCATGGCAAAACGGATGAGTTGCTTGTTGTCATAAGGCCTGCCAAAGAGCTCATTCATACCCACGGCTGCCGCTGCGCTGCTGGCGGCACTGGAGCCAATGCCGCTGCCGGGGGCAATGTTCTTGAATATCTCCATTTCCACGCCGGCATCCGGCTGTTCCAGCTTTTTGAGAAAGTGCTGGGCCACTACGCCACACACATTCTGCGAAGCTTCCAGTGGCAGGTCTGCCCCATGATTGGCCAGGATGCGGATGCCTGGTTCACTGCTGCGGCGCAGGATGATCTCATCGCCGGGGGCGTCAATGGCGAGGCCTATTACGTCAAAGCCACAAGCCACATTGGCCACTGTGGCGGGAGCGAATATTTTAATACAGTCTGCTTCCATCGGCTGGATTGTTAGATTGTTAAATGGTTAGATTGATACGTTGTCATTTATCTCGCCGTACGGATAATGTCTGCAAAAATGCCCGATGCGGTGACGTCTGCCCCTGCGCCGGCGCCCTTTACAATGAGGGGCTGGTCTGCGTAGCGGGTGGTGGTAAAGAGCACAATGTTGTCTTTGCCCTGCAGGTTGTAGAAAGGATGGTCCGGGCCTACCGATTGAAGGCCTACAGACGCTTTACCATCTTCATACGATGCCACGAACTTCAGGCGCTTGCCTTCTTTTTCGGCGGCTTCGCGGAGGCCATTGAAATGGCTGGCAAATATATCCAGCTGGTCATAGAAGGCCGGCACGGAAGGTGCATGCAGCGCGGCTTCCGGCAGGAAGGAGTGGTTGATGATGTCTTCCATTTCCATGCGGGCACCGCTTTCACGGGCCAGGATGAGGATCTTGCGGGCTACGTCCACGCCGCTCAGGTCTATACGCGGATCGGGCTCGGTGTAGCCTTCATCCTGTGCGGCCTGCACCACGTTGCGGAAGCTGGCATTGCCCACAAAATGATTGAACACAAAATTGAGGCTGCCGGAAAGTACAGCCTGGATCTTTTTTACCTGGTCACCACTACGCACCAGGTCGTTCAGGGTGTTGATCACCGGCAGGCCTGCGCCCACATTGGTTTCAAAGAGGAAAGAAGCGTTGAACTGGCGGGCCAGTTCCTTGAGTTGTTTATAATTGGCGTAGTTGGAAGAGCAGGCAATTTTATTGCAGGTCACCACGGAGATGCCGTGTTGCAGGAACTCGCTGTATACCCTGGCCACGGAGGCACTGGCGGTGTTGTCTACAAATACGCTGTTGCGCAGGTTCAGTTTTTTTACTTGCTGCACAAAGGCGTCCATGTCCATGCGCTCACCGCTTACCAGGGCATCCCGCCATTCGCCGGAGGCGATCCCTTTTTCCCGGAAGGCCATCTGCTTGCTGTTAGCCACCCCTATCACGCGGATGTGCAGGCCCAGTTCTGCTTCCAGGTAGTGGTGCTGTTGCTGCAGTTGTTCCAGCAGCTTGCTGCCCACGTTGCCCACACCGGCTATGAACAGGTTCACCTGCTTGGTGGGTGTTTCAAAGAAGGCTTCGTGCAGCACGTTCAGCGCTTTCTTAATGTCGTTCTTATTAATAACGGTGGAGATATTTTTTTCCGTGGAGCCCTGTGCAATAGCGCGGATATTGATCCCGTTGCGGCCCAAAGCACCAAACAGTTTGCCGCTGGTGCCGTGGTGGTTCTTCATTTTATCGCCTACTACGGCAATGATGCTCAGGTCGCGCTCCACGATGAGGGGCTCTATTTTCTTTTCATGGATCTCCTGCCCAAACTCGCTGTCCACCGCGGCTTTGGCCTTCAGCATGTCTGCTTCATGGATGCCCACGGTGATGGAGTGCTCGGAAGAGCTTTGCGTGATCAGGATCACGTTAATGCGGGCATGCAGCAGCGCATCAAACAGGCGCTTGCTGAAGCCGGGAATGCCTACCATGCCGCTGCCTTCCAGGGTAAGCAGCGCAATGTGCTGGATGCCGGAAATGCCTGTTACCGGGAAGTTACGCTCGGTGCTGTTCTGTATCAGCGTGCCATGATCGGCAGGGGCAAATGTATTTTTGATCCAGATGGGAATGCGTTTGTTCATCACCGGCTGGATGGTGGGCGGGTAGATCACTTTGGCGCCAAAGTGGGAGAGCTCCATGGCTTCTTCATAAGAGATGTGGGCAATGGGCAGGGCCTGCGATACCAGGCGTGGATCGGCGGTCATCATGCCGCTTACGTCCGTCCAGATGTCCAGCAGGTCTGCATTTACCGCGGCGGCTACGATGGCGGCCGTGTAGTCAGAGCCCCCGCGGCCCAGGGTCGTGGTCTCACCTTCGGCGGTAGCGGCTACAAAGCCCGGCATTACCACGTATTCCACGGTACTGGCGGCAAAGAACTGCTGCATTTGATGGTTGGTGGCCAGGAAGTCTACCTGCGCATTGCCAAAACGGTCATCGGTGATGATCACTTCACGGCTGTCTTTCCACGCGGCGGAAAGGCCCAGTTGTTTCAGTTTTTCTGCCAGCAGGTAAGACGACATCAACTCTCCGAAGCTCATGATCTTGTCCAGCGAACGTTTTGAAAGTTCACCTACCTGGAAAATGCCGTCTGTCAGGGTTTCCAGGGCATTCAGTCTTTTTTTTACCTGGCTGATAAGGCCACTGTGTACGGTGATAGGGAAGAGGGTGCGGATGGTATCGAGGTGCAGGGTTTCAATATCCTGCAGCACGGTTTTATAGTTTTCCTGTCCTTTGGAGGCCAGGGTGCCGCATTGGATCAGTTTATCGGTAACGCCGCTCATCGCGGAAACAACAATGGCATAACGGCCAGCGGGTTTGTGCTGCTGGAGGATATGGCACACCTGCTCGATGGCCTTTGCGCTACCTACGGAGGTACCGCCAAATTTTAGTACTTGCATGTTTGACGAAAGGTTGAAGTTGGAAAGAGTGCCGGCTTCTGCCGGAAGTGTACCAGGTACTGGTCTGTGGACGATATGAATAGATTAACCCCGAAGGGTTGTAATAATGGTGGTGGTAATAATGGAGATCACACCAAAAGCCACGGTAGTGCCGGTTGCAGGGGCGCTGCAAATGGAGGAGAAGTGATATGTAGACTTACGGGACACTGGGTGTTTGTGACTTTCTGGAAACAAAAATGCGAAATAGCATTGGCATTTGCAATAGCAATTGTCAAACTTTTGAAATTATTTAAAGAAAGCGTTGGTTTTTATATAAATGCTGTAGCAACTAATGTAACGGGCATGGTTATTTTTTTTCTCATTCACGGGGAATAGCCTTACATTAGCCTTGGAAAACAATCACTACTTTGGCATCGTTGCTTAAAAATACTGAACAGCTCCGCTACTATTGTCTCATGGCCACCCTGGCTATGGATTCAACGATGTAATGCCTTTTTTACCCAAGTACATTTATTAATGGTGTTCCTTGTACCTGCGTGCTACCGTTTGTAGCCCACGCCGTGTACAATCACCCTGTATGAATATTCCACTCCTTTTTTCCTGATTTCAATATTCAGTCATGCCGCATTATCACCAGGCTGGCCGTATCCCGCACAAGCGGCATACCCAGTTCCGAAAGCCGGATGGAGGATTATACAGTGAGCAGCTTTTTTCCACGGAAGGCTTCTCCAGCAACTCCACCTTATTGTACCATTGCCACCCGCCCACCGAGATCCTCCGGGTAGACGAAGCCTATTCCGTGGCCCCCAGAGTGGCCGAAGAAAAAATGCTGAAACACCGCAGCTTCCAGGGCTTCCATATTGCCCCGCAGGATGATTACCTGCAAAGCCGGGTGCCTGTGCTGGTGAACAATGACCTGCACATTTCCCTGGCAGCGCCCCGCCGGGGCATGGGAGATTATTTTTATAAAAACGCCGATGCTGATGAGCTGCTCTTCATCCACGAAGGCAGTGGTGTGCTGCATACCCAGTACGGGCAGCTGCCCTTTGGGTATGGTGATTACCTGGTGGTGCCCAGGGGTACTATTTACCAGGTGGAATTTGCAGGGGCAGACAACCGCCTGTTCATCGTGGAATCATTCAGCCCTATCCGTTATCCCAAACGTTACCTGAGCAAATACGGCCAGCTGCTGGAGCATTCGCCTTACTGTGAGCGCGACATCCGCCAGCCGCAAAACCTGCAGACCATAGACCAGGAAGGCGACTTTGTGCTGCGCATCAAGAAAAAAGGGATGATGTACCCCATTCACTACGGCCATCATCCTTTTGACGTGGTGGGGTGGGATGGATGCGAATATCCCTTTGCATTTTCCATCCACGACTTTGAGCCCATTACGGGCCGGGTACACCAGCCACCGCCGGTGCACCAGACCTTTGAAGGCACCAATTTTGTGGTGTGTTCTTTCTGTCCGCGCCTGTTCGATTACCACCCGCAATCCATCCCCGCGCCATATAACCACAGCAACATTGACAGTGATGAAGTGTTGTATTACGTGGACGGTGATTTCATGAGCCGCAAGCATGTGACCAGGGGCATGATCACCCTGCACCCCGCGGGCATCCCGCATGGGCCGCACCCCGGTACGGTGGAGAAAAGCATAGGCGCCAGGGAAACCAAAGAGCTGGCCGTGATGGTGGATACTTTCCATCCCCTGCAGATCACGGAGGCAGCCCTGGGCATTGAGGATGAGGGTTACGTAAGAAGCTGGACGGCATAACAACCGATTCGTACAACCTACCAAATACAGCAATTATGGAATACCGTCAACTCGGACAAAGCAGCGTAAATGTATCCGCTATTACTTTCGGCGCCTGGGCCATCGGTGGATGGATGTGGGGCGGCAGTGAGCACAAGGATGCCATCAAAGCCATACAGACCTCCATTGGCGAGGGGGTGACCTCCATTGACACCGCGCCCATTTACGGGCAGGGGTACAGTGAAGAACTGGTGGGAGAGGCCCTGCAGGAAGTGAACCGCGACAAAGTGCAGATCCTGACCAAATTCGGCATGCGCTGGGACCTCGTGACCCCGCATGGAGAACTGGCCATGAAAAGCAAGGATAACAACGGTAACCCGATTGAGGTATATAAATATGCCGGCAGGGACAGCGTGATCAGGGAATGTGAAGACAGCCTGCGCCGCCTGCGCACGGACTATATAGACCTGTACCAGATCCACTGGCCGGATAACACCACGCCCATTGAAGAAACCTTTGAAGCCGTGCTGCGCCTGCAGGAGCAGGGCAAGATCCTGGAAGCCGGTGTGTGCAACTACAATGTGCCGCAGCTGAAACGCGCCCACGCCGTGCTGCCCATCGCATCTAACCAGGTGCCTTACAGTATGGTGGAAAAAAATATTGAGCATGAAATAGTGCCTTATTGCGTGCGGGAGAACATTGGCATCCTCGCTTACAGCCCGTTGCAAAGAGGTATCCTTACCGGTAAGATCCGCCCGGGGCATCACTTTGCCGAAGGCGATACCCGCGCCACCAGCCGGGTCTACAAGCCGGAAAATGTAAGCCGCATCAATGATTTCCTGGGCCGCTTAAAGCCATTGGCAGAAACCAAAAATGCCACCGTGGCCCAGCTGGTGATCCGCTGGACCATAGAAAGGCCGGGCATTACCGCCGCCCTGGTAGGCGCGCGCAATGCAGACCAGGCCTTGCAGAACGCACGTGCCTCGCAGGTAAAGCTCAGCTCCGAGGAAATGGATTTCATCAACAAGCAACTACAAGGATTAGCACTCGTTTCGTAAAAAATATCAAAAACCAATTCATCACAACAAAATCACCATGGAATCTACACTTGCAAACCAACCGGCCGTCTCCGCGGAAGATTTTCTGCCGCTGAATGGTACAGACTACGTAGAGTTTTACGTGGGCAATGCCAAGCAGGCCGCCCATTTTTACAAGACCGCCTTTGGCTTTCAAACGGTAGCCTATGCCGGTCCCGAAACCGGTGTGCGCGACCGCGCCTCTTATGTGCTGGTGCAGCACAAACTGCGCTTTGTACTCACCAGCGCCCTGCATCCCACTTCAGACATTGCCCGTCATGTAAATGAACACGGTGATGGTGTTAAAGTGCTGGCCCTTTGGGTGGACGATGCCCGCAGGTCTTTTGAAGAAACCGTGAAGCGCGGCGCAAAGCCTTACCTGGAGCCGGTTACAGAGAAAGACGAATTTGGCGAGGTAGTGCGCAGCGGCATTTACACCTACGGTGAAACCGTGCATATGTTCATTGAAAGAAAGAACTACACCGGCGCCTTTATGCCCGGCTACCGCGCTGTAAAAAGTGCATATAATCCTTCCGAGACCGGCCTGCTGTACGTAGACCACTGCGTGGGCAACGTAGGCTGGAACGAGATGAACACCTGGGTAGGCTTCTATGAAAAAGTGATGGGTTTCCGCAACCTCATCTCCTTTGATGATTCCGACATTTCCACCGAGTACTCTGCCCTCATGAGCAAGGTAATGAGCAATGGCAACGGGCGGGTGAAATTCCCGATCAATGAGCCGGCGGAAGGCAAAAAGAAATCCCAGATCGAAGAATACCTGGATTTCTACGGAGGCCCTGGTGTACAGCACGTGGCCATTGCCACCAATGACATCATCCGGACGGTGTCTGACCTGCAGGCCCGCGGCGTGGAATTCCTGACGGTGCCCAGCACCTATTACCAGGAGTTACAGGCCCGCGTAGGCAAGATCGATGAGGATATTGCATCCCTGGAAAAACTGGGGATCCTGGTAGACCGGGATGATGAGGGCTACCTGCTGCAGATCTTCACCAAGCCTTTGCAGGACCGGCCCACCGTGTTCTTCGAGATCATCCAGCGCAAGGGAGCTACTTCTTTCGGGAAGGGCAATTTCAAGGCGTTGTTTGAATCCATTGAGCGGGAGCAGGAACTGCGGGGCAACCTGTAGCACCGGTGCACTGTACATGCAGTATTATTTGCGCTTTTATATGTTTGATCCGGTACCGGTGGGGCAAGGCCCTGCCGGTATTTTTGTTTACCCGCCACCCGCCGGACCAGCCCCGACCGGGGGCTGCCCCGGCACCTCCCGTTAACATCTTGTTAAAACCATCTCCTACAACTATTCTCAACCCCTTCAAAATCTGCACTTTTTTTAAATTTGCTCCTAACCCGGTCCCAATAAAATATTCCGCCCGGCTTTACGTTGTATGAACAGCCATCTGATTATAGGTATTATTTTCCTGGTAGCCGGTCTTTTCCAGAGTGTTACAGCCTTCCTGCTCTTCCGGGGTCAACAGCATTATACCATGCGTTTCCTGGGCAAAAAAGGAAGTGCAGTATTTTACCTCCTCCTGGCTTGTCTCATGTATTTTTTAGCCTGGTTTAACCTGGCACACAGATAAAGAAGAAGTTGTTGTTTATATGATGAAATGGATCACCTTATGCCTGTCCCTGCTGCTGTGTGGCGCTGCCGTACACGCCCAGCAGTCGTTCCTGGAGAACCAGAAACTGTTTCCCAAGGTGGGAGAGGCCTACCGCGCCAAGGAAGACGCATTAAAGAAGGAGTTTGAAAAAAAGGGCCTGACCTATCCGGCCAAATATATCTATCTCCGCTCCTTTAAGCTGGACAGTGAACTGGAGATCTGGGTGAAAAACAACATTGCAGACACGTTCCGCCTGTTCAAGTCTTACAAGGTGTGCAACCTGTCCGGCAAGATGGGGCCCAAGCGCCGCGAGGGCGACCTCCAGGTGCCGGAAGGATTTTACTACATCAACGACTTTAACCCGAACAGCAACTACCACCTGTCCCTGGGCATCAACTACCCGAACTACTCCGACCGTATTCTCAGCGACCCGAAACGCCCGGGCAACGAGATCTACATACACGGCAGCTGCCTTACCATAGGTTGCATTCCGCTAAGCGACAACTTTATAGATGAAGTGTATATCCTGGCAGTGAATGCCAAGAATGCCGGGCAGGATTTCATTCCCGTGCATGTATACCCGGTGCGCTTCAGCAACCTGGGGTCTGCCGGCTACCTGATGAATGTATGTAACAATGATTGTGAAGGCCTGTTCTGGGATAACCTGCGCACGGCCTACATGTACTTTGAAAAACACCATCGCATACCCGTGGTGCTCACGGATGACAAGGGTCAGTACATCATGTAATAACAGGACAACCATTTCCAAAATACCCGCAAAAAGCCGGTGGTTCCCAGAGATCAACCGGCTTTTTTAATGCCCGGAAATGCCCGGATAGTAAAGTTTAGGTCATTTCAACACAATGAAATCCATTCCCCGGGGAAAAAATTTTTTGACCGCAAATCCTTGCTGGCAAACGGTTGCGGAAGGGGAATAAGCGTAAAACTGCCCCATTCATCACGAAAAGCCTTGAAATGTCGATTATTTTTTTCAACTTGGGGAAATTGGTCAAATTCCACTTATCTAACTAAACAACATGAACAGAAGAGAAGCCATCAGAAGCGTAGCCATCCTGCTCGGAACGGCCGTTTCTGCCTCCACGTTATCTGCGCTGAATGGCTGTGTGTCGGGCCCGAAGAACTATGCTTTACAGGCTCCGGAAACCAAAGACCTGCTTTCAGAAATTGCAGAAACGATCATTCCCACCACGAACACGCCTGGCGCTAAAGCCGGTGGGGTAGACAAGTTCATCATCACCATGCTGAATGATTGCTACAAGCCGGAAGATCAGCAGCGGGTACTGGACGGTTTGAAGTCTATCGATGAAGCCAGCAAAAAGCAGTTTGGCAACAGCTTTATGGACCTGAAACCTGAACAGCGGGAACAGGTGCTTACCGCCATTGACAAGGAACGCGTGGAGTACAACAAGCAACCCAAGCAGGAAGGCGCCGGCCCTCACTACTTCCAGGTGCTGAAAGAACTGACCCTCCTGGGCTACTTCACTTCCAAGCCGGGCGCTACCGAAGCCCTTCGCTACGTAGCCGTACCGGGCAAATTTGATCCCTGCCTGCCGTATAAAAAAGGTGACAAGGCCTGGGCCACCTGATCCAACATGCCTTTGCGCAACCGGAAGCTTTTGCACAAAACTTATTCTAACAAGGAAGCTCGCAAACCCGCGCCAGTAGGGCGCTCGGGAACGATGCCGCCGAAAATGGTTCCACAATGAATTTAAACATTAAAGCAGACGCCCAGAATACTTACGACGCCATTGTGATCGGTTCTGGCGTTAGCGGTGGCTGGGCCGCCAAAGAACTTACCGAACACGGTCTCACCGTGCTGATGCTGGACCGCGGTAAGAAACTGGAGCACGTGAAAGATTACGAAACTGCTACCAAAGATCCCTGGGAGTTTCCCCACCGTGGCCGCATTACCGTGGACCAGCGGGAAACGCATCCTAAACTGAGCCGCGACTATCCCTACAGCGAGCACAATGAAAAATACTGGATCAAGGATTCAGAGTCTCCTTATAATGAAGAAAAACGCTTCGACTGGTACCGCCCCGACATCGTGGGAGGCAAGTCTATCATGTGGGGCCGCCAGAGCTACCGCTGGAGCGATATTGATTTTGAAGGTAACCTGAAAGACGGGATTGCCGTGGACTGGCCCATCCGCTACAAGGACCTGGCCCCCTGGTATGATTATGTGGAACGCTTCATCGGCGTAAGCGGTCAGGCGGAAAACCTGCCCCAGCTGCCCGACAGCCACTTCATGCCGCCCATGGCCATGAGCTGCGTGGAAGAAGCCGTAAAACATGGCATTGAAGGCAAGTTCCCCAGCCGTCGCATGACCATTGGCCGTGTGGCAAACATCACCCAGCCGCTGCCTGGCCGTACCAACTGCCAGTACCGCAACCTGTGCAGCCGCGGATGCCCGTTTGGCGCTTATTTCAGCACCCAGTCGTCCACCCTGCCCGCAGCAGTGGCCACCGGTAAGCTGACCCTGCGCCCCGACAGCATAGTGAATTCTATCATCTATGATGAAAAGGCAGGCAAAGCCACCGGCGTGCGCGTGATAGACAAGCACACCAAGCAGATGACCGAGTACTACGCCAAGATCGTCTTCGTGAACGGTTCTACCCTGGGTAGCACCTTTGTGCTCATGAATTCTACCTCCAGCCGTTTCCCCAACGGCCTGGGCAACGATAGCGGTGTGCTGGGTAAATACCTGATGGACCACCACTTCCGTACCGGTGCTTCCGGCCGCGTGGAAGGGTTTGATGATAAATATGTATTTGGCCGCCGTGCAAACGGTATCTATATTCCCCGCTACCGCAACATTGGCAGCGATAAGCGCGATTACATCCGTGGCTTTGGCTACCAGGGTGGCGCCAGCCGCGAAGGCTGGGCACGCGGTATCGCGGAAATGGGCGTGGGCAAGGACTTCAAGGAAATGCTCACCGAACCGGGTCACTGGATGATGGGCCTGGGTGGTTTTGGTGAATGCCTTCCCTACGAAGACAACTACGTAACCCTGGACAACAGTACCAAGGATGCATGGGGCCAGCCCGTGCTCAAGTTCAACGCCGAGTTTAAGGAGAACGAGCACAAAATGCGCAAGGACATGGCAAACGATGCCGCTGAAATGCTGGAAGCCGCCGGCGTAAAGGACGTAAAGACCTACGACGCAGGCTCCTGGCCCGGCATGGCCATCCATGAAATGGGTACCGCCCGCATGGGCCGCGACCCGAAGACCTCCATCCTCAATGGCTACAACCAGGTGCACAGCGTGAAGAACGTATTTGTGACCGATGGCGCCAGCATGGTATCTTCTGCCTGCGTAAACCCTTCCCTCACCTACATGGCCATGACCGCCCGCGCGGTGGATTACGCTGTGAAGGAAATGAAGAAAGGCAATATTTAGGATCTTTAAATTGTCAGGTGCCCAGATGGTGAATCGTTAGCGATAGCCGTTTGTGCCTTAACAATAGATTTTTCAGAGCCGCTCCGGTTGGAGCGGCTTTTTTTATGGGATGTCTTGTGAATACCCCGCATTTTTATTATCTTAGGAAACACGCAACTACTTCCATAAGCCCTATTGTATATTATTTTTCTAGTATCTGTTCCTGTCCTGTAAGTCCCTGTCTTTTCAACCAAAACAATACCCGGGCCTCCCCGGCATCCGTCGATTTTATCAGCGCCATCGAACAACCCAGCAATTCAATAGCCCGGCCATTCGACCATCAGCCCATCTATCCGTCTAACCATCTAACAATTTAACTATGACTACTGTAAAACAGATCCTGCACGTAAAGGGCCATGCAGTGTACACAATCCCGCCAGATCATACCGTGTACGAGGCGCTGGAAATGCTGGTGGAGCGCAATGTAGGCGCACTGATGGTGGTGGATGCCGCCCAGAATTTCCTCGGTGTGTTCTCCGAACGTGACTATGCCCGCCGCGTGGTGCTGAAAGGGCGCAACTCCCGCGATACCCACATCCGCGACATCATGACAGAGCACCCTATTTCCGTAACGGAGGCCGACTCCCTGGAGCACTGCATGCAGCTGATGACGGACAAACATATCCGCCACCTGCCTGTAGTAGACGGCCAGCAACGGCTGGTAGGCCTGGTCTCCATCGGTGACCTGGTAAAGCAGATCATGCAGGAGCAACAGCATACCATTGAAAACCTGGAAAAGTATATCTCCGGCGCCTATCACGGGTGACAACTGGCCCGCCGGCATCTTCATTATACACGGCATTCCTGCACAAAAAAGGCGCAGGAAAAATCCCGCGCCCATAGGTAGTAGTACAAATCCGAAAAAATCCCACGGCGAATGATGTTTGCTTTCCGGCACTCCCTGTTAAGCATCCAACGAAGCCGGGCCATGGCACACCATTCGCCGTGGGATGCAAATATTTTTTAGTTTCCTTTTACACGGCTTTCTTCTTCCGAATGGTGCTCACGCTGGGGCTTCACATCCGTTTTACCAAAGCGGTACGTAAAGCTCAGGGAAGCTCTGCGGCTATCCCAGCGGTTGTGGATGTCTATGTTCAGCTGGGGCGTGTGGGTGCCGCCAATGAACTGTTGCGTATTGAAAATATCGTTCACATTCAGTTTCAGTGTAGCCTTCTTGTTCAGGAAGGTGTACTGTGCGCCTACGTTCACCGCGTACTGCGCTTTACCTCTCCACAGTCCTTCTGCGAACCGGGAGTAATAGTAACCGCTGAGTTCCAGCTTCACGGCGTTGTTTACCGTAAAAGTATTGGTGGTGTTGAAACCGTAATTGAAGTTGATGTTCTGGAAGTTGATCAGCTGCTGGTTCACCGGGTCTGTACGCAGGCGGTAGATGGTGCGGTTTACACTCGCGTTGTTACTGGAGTTCCACCACTTTGTTACATCCACCGGCACGGTCACGGCCAGGTCCCATCCGTCGCTGTTATCGTAGTTGATCTGCGTATCGTAGGCCACTTTGGTCACGGTGTCATTGCTCATGTATTCATTGATCATGCCTTTACTGTGGCGGTAGCCCAGGGTAAGGATGTATTTGTCTTTGAAGGTGTAAGCGCCTTCCAGTTTGGTCATGTATTCCGGCATCAGGTTCGGGTTACCGGAGCCGTACAGGAACTTGTCCAGGAAGAACAGGAAAGGGTTCAGCTGGTCGTACTGCGGGCGGTTAATGCGGCGGGAGTAGGAGATGCCCACCTTGTTCAGGCTATCGATCTTCTGGTCCACGCTGACGTTGGGAAACAGGTCCAGGTAGCTGCGTTTAAAGGTATTGGACATGGTGGGGGAGATGCCCGTGGCCTCTGTCTGTTCTGCGCGCAGGCCCACTACCACGTCTGTTTTCTTAAAAGAATGTTTCACCATGGCATACGCTGCATACACATTTTCCTTGTAGATGAAACGGTTGCTGCGGCTGGGCGCAAACTGGTATTTGTTATTGAACAATGAATCATAACGCAGGTCATTGTCTGTTTTTACAAGGCTGGCTTTGAGGCCCACATCCACTTTAGTGGTCTTCGTGAAAGGAAGGCTGGCGTCCACTTTGGCGGTACCAATGGTGATGTTGGTATTGGTATTGTCACGGATGCCGTTGATAGCGGTGTACTGCTGTTGTGCATTGTTATACATGCTGTCGTTCAGGTGTTCCAGCCCGGTGTTGTGGAAGGTGGCATAGTCGCCGTCAAAGGTGATCTCCTTGCCCGTAGTGTCCAGTGTAGCCTTATAGTTCAGGTTATACGTCTGGTTCTTGTAATGCTCATCGTTGGTGGTGCGGGAGTGCAGCACAGAGTCAATGGGCATGCCCACGTTCTGGATGGTGGTGGTGCTGGGGCGGTTGTTCTGCCAGGCGCTGTTGTAGCCGGTGAACATAAAGCCCAGGGTTTGCTTTGGGGTGAGATAATAATCAATACCGGCTTTGTAGTTATTGCCGTTGTAATGATGTTTCTCTTTTACGCGCTGGCTGAAAAGCAGGTCGGTCGGTTCGCCGCCTACTTCGCGGTCCAGGGCGCGGGTCGTACCAGTGTGGTTATCGGCCAGGTTGTAGTTGCCATACAGGTTGTACTTGTTGGTCATGTAGTTCAGGTCTGCACCGGCATTGTAGCGCATGTACATGCCTTTACCCATGGTGCCATGCACATTGCCGTTCATGCCGGTGAGCTTGCTTTTCTTGGTCTTGATGTTGATGATACCGGTGCTCCCGGCAGCATCATATTTGGCGGAAGGATTGGTAATGATCTCGATGGAGGCAATGGTTTCACTGCTCATGTTCTTGAGCAGGTTGGCCAGTTGCTCCCCGCTTAAATGGGTGAGGCGGCCGTCCAGCATTACAGTAACCCCGCCCTGTCCTTTCAGCAGCACGTTGTCATCCTTATCGATGGTAACGCCGGGTGCTTTCCGGAGAATTTCCAGGGCGGTGGTACCGGTGCTGGATACACTGTTCTCTACGTTCAGGGTGGTAGTGCCGCCCACCCGTTCAATGAATGGTTTTTGACCTACAACGTTTACAGCCTGTAAGGTTTTAGTACTGATGCTGAGGACGATGTTACTTACTTTGGCGGAAGGATGAGTAGCATCTATGGTGATCGTTTTGGTTTTCGCGGTCTGATATCCAACCAGGGAAGCCTCCACGTAGAATGTTCCAAAAGGTATTTTTTCAAACTTTACATGGCCGTCCTCGCTGCTCAGTTCTCCCTTAACTAAAGAGGAGTCCTTTTCTTTTTTCAGCATGAGGGTCACAAAGGGCAAAGCCTTGCCTTGTGCGTCCAGTACCTGCGTTTGTACAGTTCCGTTGTTTTGATTTTGGGCGTGCAATGTTATGCCGGCGAGCAGCATGAGCCCTGCCAGTAGTAAATGCTTCATAAAAGAGCAGTATTAAAGACTTAGTAATGTTTGAGACGACGAGCGCGGGAAGGCCCGCTTTTTTCTACAGTTGTTGATCCTGATAAATAAGTATTCGAGTAACTAAACAAACGCGTTGTGTATGCCGGGGGGCTCGGGGGAAAATGTTTTTTTCGGATTGTACCTTTTCGCCTTTGCAACCAGTCTACACTAAAAAGACGATCCGTGTTGAAAAAGGTTGCAGCAAACGTAGAAATATTTTTAATTTTTTTTGGGGGTAAATGTGATCTCTGGTCTGGTGGCGGGTTTGACGGCATAAAAAAAGAGGTCTTTCCATGTGCTGTAGCCGTCATACTACGCCGGGGAAAGACCTCTTTAATTTAAATACGATAATGTTAATAGACCACCTGTACCGTATGGCGCGACTTCTGTTCCAGCAACTGCTGTTTTCCCTGCAGTAAGTGGTCCAGGAGCGGTTGATTATAATGACGGACGGTCAGCAGGGACAGGCCTTCATTATAACTGATCTTGAACGCGTCCTGCAGGACCTTGATCAGCGCTTCGATCTTTTCTGCATTATGGTCTATGCAGCAGGAAAAGCTGATAGCGGCATTCTGCATTAGGTTGATCTGGATCTTGAGGCGGTGGAAGATGGCGTAGATATTACTGATGCTCTTTTCCGTTATAAACCCGAAATCGCGGGAGGTGATGGAGAGCAGCACCTGGTTTTGTTTTAAAACGATGATAGGCGGCAATTGGGCCGTATCGGCGGTTTCGCTGATGCGGGTGCCCGGGAGGTCCTTGTTCAGGAAGCATTTCACATACAGCGGGATCTGCTTGTTCTGCAGGGGCTTGATGGTTTTGGGGTGGATCACCTGTGCGCCATAATAAGCCATTTCAATCACCTCGCTGTAGGTGATCTCCGGGATATTCACCGTGTTGGGGAATAGCTTGGGATCGGCATTTTTGAGGCCTTCCACGTCTTTCCAGATGGTCTGGCTTTCTGCGTCCAGCATGTTGGCAAATACCGCTGCGCTGTAATCGCTGCCTTCCCGGCCCAGGGTCACGCTTTCATTTTCATCCGTGCTGCCTATGAACCCCTGGGTGATCACCAGGTCCAGTGCGTTAAAGAGGGGCACTACCTTTTGGGTCATATTGCGCTGGGTCACGTTCCAGTCTATGTTGGCGTCCCGGTAATTATCATCCGTGCGGAACACGTCGCGCACATCCATCCAGGCATTGGCCAGGCCCGCTTCGTTAAAGTAGGCGCTCACAATGGCGGTACTGAGCAGCTCACCCAGGCTTACCAGTTGGTCGTAATAGTAATCGAAAGATTGCACCGGTTGCTCGCCCACGGTCCATTCGGCTTCGGTATAGAACTGCTGCAGCTGTGCATACACGGGGTTGTCCGGGTTATGCAGGAGCTGGCGGGCCACCTGGAGGTGCTGCGCTTCAATGCCCTGCAGCAGTTGCAGGGCCGTTTCCTTTTGCCCGTTATAAAAGTGCTGTACTACCTTTTCCAGTTCATTGGTGGTTTTGCCCATGGCGGAGATCACGATCAGGATCTTTTCCCCTGCAAAACTCCGTACGATGGAGGCCACCTGTTGTATGCGTTCAATGCTGGCCAGGCTGGCGCCACCAAATTTAAAAACCTTCATATTTGCTCGATCTACTATAAAATAATGCGTAACAAAATACGGCAATTGCTGCATTTTCTCTAAAGAATCCCGGCAGGAAATGACAATCCCGTTATGAAGCCCCTTGCCGTACCAGGCGCCCTGCCTGGGTTTAGGGAGAATTATCCTACATTCGCTTTGCCCTCCCGGAGTCAGGGCCCACGTTATAAAGTGTTACCATAACCACCAATCATTACACACCAAAACAAGCTAAACAGGTTTATGAACAGCAAGCAAAGCGTCATGACACTGGATGAATTTACCATCCAGGAACTACGCAATTTCCCCGGCGCCACGGGCCAGTTATCGGGCCTCCTGCGCGGCATAGGACTGGCCGCCAAGCGCGTGAATGTAGAAGTAAATAAAGCCGGCATAGCCGATATCCTCGGGGAGGCAGGCCGCACCAATGTACAAGGCGAGGCCGTAAAAAAGCTCGATGAATTTGCCAACGAACAATTTATTGACGCCCTGCGCACCAGCATTTACTGCTGTGGCATGGCCTCCGAAGAGAATGAAGACTTCATTCCTTTCCTGGATGAGCACTCCATGAACTCCAAGTACGTGGTGCTCATCGATCCCCTGGATGGATCGGGCAATATTGATGTGAACATTTCCATCGGCACCATCTTTTCTGTGTACCGCCGCATTACCCCGGAAGGCACACCCTGCAAGCTGGAAGATTTCCTGCAGCCGGGCAGCGCCCAGATAGCCGCGGGCTACATCATTTACGGCTCTTCCACCATGCTGGTATACGCCACCCGCCGCTCCGTGCAGGGCTTTACCCTGGACCCTTCCATCGGGGAGTTCTGCCTGTCGCATCCCAACCTGAAATGCCCTGCAGACGGGGAGATCTTTTCCATCAACATGGGCTATTACCATTTGTATGATGATGCCACCCGCCGGGTAATAGATGGTTTCCTTGCAAAAACGCCACAGGAGCGGATATACAAGCATCGTGCGGTGGGCTGTATGGTGGCGGAGATCCACCGTACCCTTATCCAGGGGGGCGTGTTTTTTTATCCCGCCTACGGCAAATACCAGAGTGGCCGTTTGAGGCTTTGTTATGAATGCAACCCGATGTCTTTCCTGGTGGAAAAGGCGGGGGGCGTATCCCTGGCGGCTGCAGCCCAGCGCCTGCTGGACGTGCAGCCCACCCGCCTGCACCAGCGCACGCCCATCTTCATTGGTTCCAGTACCATGATGGAAGGGGTGAAGGCCCGGCTGGCGGCCATGAGCACGGTGGTGTAAACGTATAATAACGCCAGCCGCAGCCCGCGGTAAGCGTGCGTGCTGCAGGAGGCCCCTGTATTTTACGCTTTCCTGTAAAACATACGCAAACACTGCCGCGGTAAGCTGCCGGCCTCCATGCTGCGCAAAGGGGACATGAGACTTTATACTTCCTTTGAAATTGGAAACTGAGCCTCGGAAATTCCCTGCCGGCGGGCGGTTTGACAAAATATTTTAGCCAGGGTTGTTAAACTTTTTGAGATGGACAGTATCTGATACTAAGGTGCAATAATTAACTTGTGCCTGCGTTTAAAAACCGGGTATCATTTTTGAAATACCCGGTTGCAATCTCAAACCATTACACCTTGAAAACACTGAATCGTATCGTTATCATGGCCGTGCTGGTCATGGCCGGTAGCCAGGCAGATGCCTGCGCCCGCAAAGCAACACCGCCCGCCCGTAGTACCGTGAAAGCTGCCGCCACTATGAACGCGGCCACTTTAAATGCGCAGATCTTGTATTATGTAAACAAATACAGGGCTTCCAAGGGTCTGGCGCCACTTGTGGCAAACAAATTGATGGATAGCCTGGCAGAAATGCACAGCGAACAAATGGCCAATGGTACCACCCCCTTCGGGCACGATGGCTTTGAAGACCGGGTGGCCACCTACAGCAAATTACAGGGCAAGGTGAGCCGGGCCGCAGAAAATGTAGCTTACGGTAACCTGGACGCAGAAGGCGTGGTGAACGGATGGATCCATAGCCCGGGCCACCGCAAGAACATGGAAGGCAATTACGCCCTCTCCGGTATTGGTACCGCGGTAGGGAAAAACGGGATGATTTACTTTACCCAGCTTTTCATCCAGCAATAAGATCATAACGTGGAATCAAGCATATGTAAGCGGCCATCCTGTTTAGGACGGCCGCTTCTTTTTTTGCCCCGGCGGTTTTATCCCCCGGCACTTGTCTCCCTTTTTTTATCCCGCCGGTGGCAGAAGGGCGGTAACCCAAAGAACGAAACACCACAACCCGCCACGCCATATCACAACGGCAAAAGTCATTGTAAAACTCCCCATTCCGCCGTACCTTGCCGCCATGGAAAGGAATAAGATTATTGAAGTGAAAGAACTGGTGAAACGGTATGGCGATTTCACCGCGGTGAAAGGCATCAGCTTCGACGTGTATGAAGGCGAGATCTTTGGCCTGCTGGGCCCTAACGGCGCCGGCAAATCCACTACCCTGGAGATCATCGAGACCCTCCGCGAAAAAACAGCAGGCCAGGTAACCGTGGACGGGCTGGACCTGGACAAGGATCCCGAAGCCATTAAGACCCGCATCGGCGTGCAGCTGCAAACTTCCGGTTATTATCCCGGCCTTACCCTTACGGAACTCATCGACCTCTTCGGAGGACTTTATAACCAGCCGGTGAATGCTACCGAACTGCTGGCCCGCTTTAACCTGGAAGACAAGGCCAAGGCCAAGTTCAAAGAGCTTTCCGGTGGCCAGAAACAACGCTTTTCCATCGCTACCACCCTCATTAACAAGCCCAAGATCATTTTCCTGGACGAGCCCACCACCGGCCTGGACCCCCAGGCACGCCGTAACCTGTGGGACCTCATCCAGGGCGTACGTGCAGCAGGTACCACCGTGGTGATCACCACCCACTACATGGACGAAGCCGAGTTCCTCTGCGACCGCTGCGCCATTGTAGACAGTGGCCGCATCATCGCCATCGACTCACCGGATGCGCTCATTGATAACCTGGTGGCCACCGGTTTTGAACGGCCCAAACAGGTGAAGAAAGCCAACCTGGAAGACGTATTCATCCACCTCACCGGTAAAGACATCCGCGAACAATAATCCTCCTCCCGCATGACCACTACAGACATCGAAGTACTGAAATATCCCATCGGGAAATTTGAAGCCCCTGCGGAGATCACCCCGCAGATCCTGGCAGGCTGGATCAACGATATCCGCCACCTGCCCACTCTGCTGGAAATAGCCACCCAGGACCTGGATGAAGCCCAGTTGCTTACACCCTACCGCCCGGATGGCTGGACCGTGACCCAGGTCGTGCATCATGTGGCAGACAGTCATATGAACGCCTACATCCGCTTTAAACTGGCGCTTACAGAAGATAATCCCACCATCAAACCCTACGAAGAACATTTGTGGGCGGAACTGCCGGATACGCATAAAACCGCCATCAACGTAAGCAACACCCTGCTGCATGCCCTGCACAAACGCTGGACCGTACTGCTGGATAACCTTACACCGGAACAATGGGAACGTACCTTCCTGCACCCCGCCACACAAAGGACTGCTGCACTTAAGGCGGTGGCCGGCATGTACGCCTGGCATGGCCGTCATCACCTCATGCACATCATCCGCCTGAAAGAGCGGATGGGCTGGTAACTACAATCTAACAACTGGACTATGGACGCAATGGACTGGAAAACACTGGAATCAACTTACATCTTCCGCGACGAATGGCTGACAGCCCGCCGCGACAAATGCGAACGCCCCGATGGCAGGATCATTGAGCCCTACTACGTGCTGGAATACCGGGACTGGGTGAATGTAGTGGCCTTTACCAAAACCGGCAAAGTGCTGATGATACGGCAGTTTCGCCAGGCATATGGCGCTACCATCATAGAGCTGCCCGGCGGCACCATGGACCCTGAAGATGCATCGCCCACGGTGGCTGCAGAAAGGGAGCTGCTGGAAGAGACCGGGTATAAATTTGAACAGATCGAATACCTGGGCAATGTATCTGCCAATGCCAGTACCAGCAACAACCGCACGCATATGTTCCTGGCCACCGGCGGGGAAAAAGTAGCGGAGCAGGACCTGGATGACAATGAAGAGATAGAAGTGATGGAGCTCACCGTGGACGAGGTGAAGCAGCTCTTACGGGAGAATAAAGTGGTGCAGGCATTGCACGTCACCAACATGCTTTATGCGTTTGAGAGAACGGGAGATATTAAAATGTAGATAAAGAAAAAGCAGCGACATTACATCGCTGCTTTCACCAAATTATTTTTATTGTACCTCGCCCACAATAAAGAAGCTGCCACATACCAGCACCATGTCTTCTTTATGCGCGGCCTGCTGCGCCGCATGATAAGCCAGTTGTACGTTGGGGAAGGTGTGCCCCTGCAGGCCATGGTGCAGCGCCATGCGGGCCAGTACATCCGCTTCCAGGGCCCGTTCTATGGCGGCCTGGCAGAAGTAGTAATGCGCTGTTTTGGGCAGCAGTTGCAGTACTTTTTCTATGTCCTTGTCTTTTACAAAGCCAATTACAATATGCAGCTGGTTGTACACCTGGTAGGCCAGCTGCTGTACAATTTCCGTGATGCCGGCTTCATTGTGGCCCACATCCAGCACTGTGAGGGGATGTTGCTGTATCACTTCCCAGCGGCCCCGCAGGCCGGTAAGATGGCTCACATGGGAGAGGGCTTTGTGCACCGCCGCTTCCGGCAGCTGCCAGCCTTTTTGCTGCATCAGCTTCACAGCCATCAGCACGCCCAGCACATTCTTACCCTGGTACTGGCCGCGCAGGTCCAGCGCTATCTGCTGCCCGTGATCGGTGGGTGTATGTAAAATAGAAAGTTGTAAATGCTGGTGCTCCGTATGGCTGTCCTGCACCAGGAATTCCTGGTCGGCAAAGTGGAGGGGGCTATGGTGTGCGGCGGCTTTGTCGCGAAATACTTTTTCCACTTCGGCCTGCGTTTCACTCACCACTACCGGCACACCATCCTTGATAATGCCTGCTTTTTCACCGGCAATTTGTGGCAGCGTATCGCCCAGGATGTGCATGTGGTCATAACTGATATTGGTGATCAGTGACAGCTCCGGTGTGATCACGTTGGTACTGTCCAAACGCCCGCCCAGTCCCACTTCTATGATGGCAATGTCTACCTGCTGCTGCACAAAATATTCAAAGGCCATGGCTACCGTCACTTCAAAGAAAGAAGGCTGCAGGTCATCCAGTTCGTTTTGTATGCGGGCTACAAAATCCACCACGAACTGCTGCTCCGCCATCTGCCCGTTCACGCGGATGCGCTCCCGGAAATCTTTCAGGTGGGGAGAGGTGTAGAGGCCCGTTTTGTAACCTGCTTCCTGGAAAATGGCTGCCAGCATGTGGCTCGTAGAGCCCTTGCCGTTAGTGCCTGCAATATGGATGGATTTGAATTTCTTTTCCGGGTGCCCCAGTGCTGCGCAAAGCGCTTCAATGTTATGCAATCCTGTGCGCAGCGCCGCAGATCCCTGCTTGGTAAACACCGGCAGCTGGTTATAGAGAAAGTTCAATGTTTGCGCGTAGTCCATGATGTTGGAAATAGACTACGAAAATAGTGCTTCTTGGCAAATTGTTGGGGGGTCAGACCGTAATTTATAACGCACATTTCACCTGGCGCAAAGCCCGCTTTTCTGCGCTGGTCTTGCCTTCTTTGCCGGCCTTCATCGGCCACAGGCGCACCGCCAGGAATACGTCTGCCCGCTTGATCTTGCTGCTTACCAGGTCGGAAAGGATGCTGCTGCTGCCCAGCAGCACGGGGCCCAGGCGTACACCCACGCCCACATCCACACCGGCGTAACGGTTTACGCTTGTTGGTAAAAAGGCGCTCCACCATCCATGCTCATAACGTGGGGTCAGCTGGAGCATGGTGATCATGTTGTTGCGGAAGTTATTCTTTGCATTGGTATTAAGCCCAAATACTGCATTGGCACTGGCTGCCCAGCCACCACCAAACTGGTAGTCTGCCGTAAGGTGCAGGGCCGTGGGCAGCTGCATGTAATAGGAAACCTGCCGGGGGCCGTCGGGCGTAAAGTATTGTTTAATGCGGCTATACCATTTGGAATAGCTTTCTCCCTTGCGCTTGTCCAGCGTATGCGGGTCAATGTCTGCTTTCCGCAGGTCAAGGCTGGTACTGTAGGGAGAGTTGCTGTAATTGATACCGCCAATGTCTGTAACGGAAACGCCTAAACGCAATACATAGGCATCTGCATCGTCATTAAAATAACCATTGGAGCCGTAGTTTGC
This sequence comes from Chitinophaga parva, assembly GCF_003071345.1. Lineage (NCBI taxonomy): Bacteria > Pseudomonadati > Bacteroidota > Chitinophagia > Chitinophagales > Chitinophagaceae > Chitinophaga > Chitinophaga parva. The sequence continues at coordinate 1,739,174 of NZ_QCYK01000002.1, forward strand.
GCCATCGCCACCTTCGGGATCAGGCCTCCATTCCCAGGTGAAGCCAATGTCTGCGCCCACACCGGGGTAGCGGGTCAGGTTGTAATAGCTTTGGCCCGCGCGGTTGGCACTGTCCATATTCTCTGAATAGCCGTAAATAGCATGACCGCTGTTGATGCTCATGCTGGTAGACGAGTTCACCGTAAAGGAAGTATTGGATATAGCCGTGTAGCCGGATACGATGCCGCTCAGGTATTTCACGGTAATACCGCCTTTAAGCCGCGAGAGCTGGTTTTCTTTCAGCACGCGGGCATACGTAAATCCAAATTCGTTCCAGCTGTTAAAGGTGCCCGCAGCATTGTCGATGTACAGTGTATTGCCGATGTATTGCGGGTTGGGGAATCTGATCGTGGTGAAATTGAGCACCCGCGGGCTTACAGGGCCGGCATTGGCCATACCGCGCACGCGCCAGGTAAAGGCAACAGACTGGGTTTCATCAATAGAATACAGCACGGAGGGCATCAGGATGTCTGCCTGGGCCCAGCCAAACTGGTAACGTTTGGAACTGGTATCCTGGAAGTAATCAACGCCTCTCTTAAGGGTATCTGCGCGCAACGCGCTTTTGGCAAAACTGATGTAAGTATTACCGGCTACTGCATGGGCACCTGCAATGTTCACGTCCCATTTAAAGTGGGTGCTGGCCGCCGTGGCCGGGTTGGTATAGATGCCGTAAATGCCGGCATCCGGGCTGGTGTTGTACCCGCCGAAAGTCTGCGCCACAGCAAGTCCTGGCAGAAATGTCAGCAATAATACAGTAACTAAATGGCGCATGGTTTTTCGTACAGTGAGTGCGTAAATATGGTCGAGCTGGTGCATAATTGCATACTTCATGCCAAATGCCATGCTCCTCCCCATAACGCGTTTCCGGGAATTTAATTGCAGGCAGTGCTTTATTGTGCGCCGGGCATGCAGGTAAGGGGAAAAATATATCGGGATTAAGATAGGGTTTTGCGGGGATTTTTTTATGACACAAACCGGTGATCACCGGCTACCCGGGATCAGCCTTGCCCTGAAAAACAATTTCCAGCTATTCCCGGGTCTTACCCCGCCGAATGCTGGAAATTGAAAGATCAGTTATCATCACCGCCCTGTTTGTGGCTGCAATGGTTTGTCGATAAATTTTATGCGCTTACCTCTTTCGCTTTTCGCTGGGTCATCGCTTTTTCGGTACGGCGGTTTTGTTTTACCCGTTGTATAATACTCAGGAAGAAGCCCAGGATCATCACCAGCACACCTATCCACAGCACGTTAATGTAGGGGAACACCATGGCTTTCAGCACAATGTAATTCTTCTGCGCACCACCGGCATCTTTTACCTGGAGCTGGATGCGCGCCTGGTTATCTGACGTAGGCGTGAGCTTGTCAAACCGCACGTACAGTGACATGGCGCTCACGGTATCTTCCACGCTGTACTGGTAGGCACTGTCGCGGATGAGGTACACCGGCTCCAGGTGGTACAGTTCATCGTTGGTGAGACTATGCACTTCCAGCTTGGCGCTCACGGCGATATCGTTGCCCTGGGGTTTGTAGTTCTTTGTTTCCGGGCGGGGCTGGATATTCTTCAGCACCATGTAGCCCTGGGAGAAGAAGATAGAATCACCCGGCTTCACGTCGTGGGGCACATACTGGGCGGTGTCCTTGTACGCGTCCGGATCGGGAAGGGAGGTGAGGTAAGTGAAGATATCCTTGGTCAGGTAATGCTTGCTGGACGGGTTGGCCACCAGGCTGGCCTGGGCCATTTTACGGTTTACAAATGCATCCGGGTAGAGGGTGAACTGTTCGGTGATTTTGCCATCCTTGTCCACCTTCACGTACCGCACACGGTAATAGGTTTTGAAATCGCCCGGCACCACGCTGTCGCCCACGTAAGTCACGTGGTAGTCACCCATTTGCATGGGCATATTCAGCGGCAGCATCAGGTTCTCGCGGCTGTTTTCCTTGGAGTCCTTGCCAAAGTAACCATCCAGGATATTCATCTGGTCCAGGGAGATCACCTGCTTTTTGGAAGATGAGATCAGTACGCCCAGCAGCACCAGCCCAAAACCAATGTGGGCAATGGAAGCGCCGGCTGCCTTGAAGTTGCCTTTCAGCACGCCCACGATGTAGTGGACGTTGGCCACCACGGCGTATACGCTGGCGTACAGCATGATATAGATAGCCACCAGGAAACCGGTGCCGTAATGATCATAATCGATCTTGCCAAACACACCGATCAGCAGGGTAGCCAGGGCGGCAAGGGCCGTAGGCAGCCAGATGTTGCGCCAGGTATAACCCTTGGGTGTTTCCTTGTATTTCAGGTACTGGATCACGGCGGTGAGCACGCCCAGCACAATGGCTATCCAGATCTGGATCTTATTGTAGTGGAATACCGGCTCCAGTGGCGGAGCAAGGTCCTTCATGTTAAACAGCTTCATAAGGCCCAGGCCATTCAGCACCTTGTTCCACACCGGGATAGACGTGGTGAAAGTGATCTGGATAGCGGCCATGAGCAGTACCAGGGAGCCTACGAACATCCAGAACTCGCGGCTGTAGGTGCTTTCCTCTTTATGTACGGAAGGAATGCGCTTGCGGTGGTAGATCATGAGGCCAAAAGCCGGGATAAGGAAGGCCAGCATGAAATACAGCAGCTGCTGGGTCATGCCCAGGTCTGTGAAGGCGTGTACGGAAGTATCGCCCAGGATGCCGCTGCGGGTAAGGAAAGTAGAGTATAAAATGAGTACAAAGGTGATGAAGAAAAAGAAGAACGTGATCTTCAGCGACTGGCCGGTACTCTTATACGCCAGCAGGGTATGAATGCCCGCTACCAGGGTAAGCCAGGGTACCAGGGAGGCATTTTCCACGGGGTCCCATGCCCAGTACCCTCCAAAAGTGAGGGACTCATAAGCCCAGGCGGCGCCCATCATGATACCGGTACCCAGGATCATGGCGGAAAAGAGGGCCCAGGGCAATGCAGGCTTCACCCACTCGCTGAAGCGACGGGTCCACAGGCCGGCAAAGGCAAAGGCAAAAGGCACAATGGTAGAGGCGAAGCCGAGGAAAAGCACGGGGGGGTGGATGACCATCCAGTAGTTTTGCAGCAGCGGGTTGAGGCCATTCCCATCCGGCACATAATCCGCCAGGTAATTAGCCGTTTGGAACACCGGTGCGGCGTTGTAAGGTTCGGTTTGGCGCAGCAGTTCAAACGGGTTGGCGCCCACGCGGTAGCCAAAGAAATAAATGCCGATCAGCATGGTGGCCAGGCAGAACTGCGCAAAGCTCATCACCGTGAGCACCGGGTTTTCCCAGCTCTTGGCTTTACGGATAAGGATGAGGCCCAGTACGCTTTGCCAAACGCTCCACAGCAGGAAACTGCCTTCCTGGTCGCTCCAGAAGCTGGAGAAAAGGTAGGCCTGCAACATGTTGCGGGAGGAGTTGCGGTAAGCATACTTGTATTCAAAATAATGTTGCTGCAGGATATAATACAGGGAGCCAAACACCACGAATACAGAGAGTGCCTGGATCACGAAGGTGATGCGGCCCATGCGGTTCCAGGACGCCCTGGTGGCTTCGTCTGCGGCGCGGGTGGCGTTGAAGTAGGAGACCAGCGCTACCAGGGAGGCCACGAGCGACAACACGGCAAAGAAGTGGCCGAACTGGCCGGGAAAAAGATGTTCGCCTATAAATTTAGTTTCCAAGTCTTGTCGGTATTAATGGAAGCAATGACGCCCGCCATCACGCGGGCGTTACCATAGAAAAGTCGTTGTTGTAAGTATTTGCTGCAGGCAGAGGGTTACATCACATTTTTGCCCACCACTACCTGGTCTTTTTTGTACTTGGACGGGCATTTCATCTGGATCTCGCGGCAATGGAAATCGCCATCGGCCTTCATATTGCCCAGCAGCACCACGGATTCTGCTTTTTCAAAGTCAGTAGGCTTGGTACCGGAAAAGATCACCTTGTGCACTTCGCCGGCCTTGTCCTTGGCGTAGAACGTAAAACGGTTGGCATCTTTCAGCGCATTATATTCCATCGCTCTGGAGGTATCCAGCACGCTGATCACGCGGAAATCCTTGCCTTCACTGGCTTTAGCGGTGGCAAATGTTTCGTAGGTACTGAAATCGCCCACCATGGTTACAATTACTGCGATACATACTGCTACCAGGACCAGCAGAATTATATTTGTTTTTTTCATCCTTTATTAGACTTGTGCAGCCGCAAAATTACGGCAAAATGCCGTTGAGGGGTATATTTTTTATTTATACGGTATCCCCCGTATGGATAGGCGCAATAAAGGGCAGGCGGGCCGGGAGACCCGCGTCACTGCTGCGTTTGGTGCCAACCGGCATGCGGGCTTGCCCACGGGCCCGGCATGACAAAAGTCAGTTTACGTTGTTTTGGCATTTTCTTAACATATAATAATATTGATTTATGTAAATGCTACACTTTGTGCAGGGTAGCTTTACATGGTCCATAAGGGCTGTGGGAAACAGGAAATAGGTTATCTTTGCCTCCCGAAATTGAAAACGATGGCTGATTTATCGCAATTTGACCCCAACTCGGTAGGGTTGTTGTCCAACAACATTTTTGGTTTGCCCTTTACCGAAGAAGAGGCAAAACTGGTACTGCTTCCCGTTCCCTGGGAAGTAACGGTTTCCTACAACCAGGGCACCTCCCGCGGCCCGGAGCACATTTTCAAGGCGTCACTGCAGGTGGACCTGTACGACCCGGACGTGCTGGACGGGTGGAAACAGGGCTTCTTCATGCGCCAGCCGGACAAGGCCCTGCTGCTGCGCAGCGATTACCTGCGCAAGGAAGCGGAACTGTACCTGAAGTACCTCATCGAAGGGGGCGACATTTCAGAAAATCCTTTCCTGAAAAAGACCCTGGTGGATGTGAATGAAGGCAACCGCCATATGATAGACTGGGTGTACCAGCAAACCAAGGAATTGCTGCACAAGGGCAAGCTGGTAGGCCTCATCGGGGGTGATCACAGCACTCCCCTCGGCTATTTCAAAGCCATTGCCGAAAAGAAAGGTGAATTCGGCATTCTCCAGATAGATGCACACTGCGACCTGCGTAATGGTTACGAAGGCTTCCAGTACTCCCACGCGGCTATCATGTATAACGCACTGAACGAGATCCCCCAGATCACTAAACTGGTACAGGTGGGCATCCGCGATTATTGCGATGAAGAAGTGGATTGCATCAACAGCAGCAACGGCCGCATCAGCACCTTCTTTGATAAGAACATCAAGGAGCGTGAATATGAAGGCGAGACCTGGAAATCCATCTGCGACAGCATCGTGGAAACCCTGCCACAGCAGGTTTTCATCAGCTTTGATATTGATGGCCTGGATCCGAAACTCTGCCCCAACACCGGCACCCCGGTGCCCGGCGGTTTTGAGTGTGAACAGGTTTACTATCTTTTCAAACGCGTACTGGCCAGCGGCCGCACCCTCATCGGTTTCGACCTCAATGAAGTAGGCGCCAGCCACGATGAATGGGATGCCAACGTGGGCGCCCGCGTGTTGTTTAAATTATGCAACCTGCTGGTGAGCCAGCATATCTAACAAAACCCAACAGGCAAACATGTATAAATTCAGAATTCTTCACCCGTCCACGGTTACGCGTTTGCGCCTGCAACCGATGATGCATGGGCTGGTGGGGATTTTATTCCTGTTCAACGCGATTGGGGCTTACCACGAGCCGCATCCCAGCTATGCGATGAGCGGCTTTTTCCTGGTGTTGGGTTTGGTGAGTGTGGCGCTGCCGTTTGTGCTGCGCCGTTTCCGTAACTTTACGCAGGTGAATACAATGGCCAGGGTGTTCCAGGCCTTTGCCTGTTTCTCCGGCAGCCTTTACTTCCTGTCGCACAGCAAACCGGATATCGCCGTGCTGCTGCTGGCGGTGGGCATCGGGGTAGCGTATGTGGGCTACGCAGAGCATAAGATCATGCAGCCTGCCTTTGCAAAGCTGGACATGACCGGCATTACACTGCCTACCACTTTCAGTGAAAAGCTGTTTCCCTGGACAGACCTGCAAAACGCGGTGGTCCGCAACGATCTTTTCACCGTGGATTTTAAAAACAACAAGATCCTGCAACTGGAAATCCTGGATGATCTTCCCGCAACCGAGCGCGATACGATCAATGAGTATTGCCAGGGCAGGCTGTGAAAATAAATTGATATGACACCTTACATCCTCTATTCCGATGGCAATGGGAACATCTTTGAAGATACTTCCCTGCTTGTGACGGGCCGCGCCGGCTGGGATGCCTGGCCGATAGATGAATCGGAATGGATAGAACTGCCGGAAGGTGGTTCACTTTACGAGCTGCCGGGACGGCGCGGCATTGGCATTGATGCCAATACCGGCGATATGACCATCTGTGAGAAAGGCTGGGCCGTGGCGGCGTTCATTCCGCCGGCGCACACCGGTTCTTACATTGCGGCTTATGAAACGCTCCCGGACGCGCCTACCTTACCCCTGTTCTGCTATACGGCAGTAGGCTGGTGGGATGGCAAGTTCTATGTACCCGCGGTACGTATTGAAAATGATATCCGCCAGGAATGCGCCGGCTTTGACGATACCAAGGTGAAAGAAGGTGTGAAAACCTTAATGGAAGCCTATCCGCACAACCGCCTGGTACAGCACCTGGCGCAAAATTGTGCGCTCACCTATCATTGCCCCGCTGCCCGCAATTACTTCATGGGCCGCTGGGAGTGCCCCATTCCTTCTTCTCCCGCGTGCAATGCTAATTGCATAGGCTGTATTTCTTTCCAGCCGGAAGAAGAGACCATCGTATCCACCCAGGACCGCCTCCGCTTTAAACCCTCGGCTGAAGAGATCGTGGAGTACACCGTGCCCCACCTGGAGCAGGCGCCTTTCCCGATCGTGAGCTTCGGACAAGGCTGCGAAGGAGAGCCCCTCCTCATGTGGGAAACCATCGCCGAGTCTATTAAAGAGATCCGTAAGCACACGCCCAAAGGCAGCATTAATATCAACACCAACGGCTCCAAACCAGACGCCGTGAAAGCCCTCTGCGAAGCAGGTCTCAACAGCATCCGCGTAAGCCTGAACTCCGCGCAGGAACGCTGGTACACGCCGTACTACCGCCCCAATAATTACCAGTTTTCCGATATCGTGGAAAGCCTGAAGGTAGTGCGTTCCTATGGTGGCTGGACCTCTATCAACTACTTCGTATTCCCTGGCCTTACAGACAGTGTGGCCGAATACGAAGCCCTGCGCCAGCTTATCATAGATACAGACCTGAACATGATCCAGTGGCGCAATTTCAACATTGACCCGGACTGGTACCTGGGCAAGTTAAACATCACCGATCCCGGTGAATGCCTGGGTATGAAACAGCTCATGGAGCTTATCCATGAAGAGTTTCCGAACGTAAGGTTTGGCTACTTCAACCCGCCGATGGAGCGCATCCTGGGCGATTATGAACAAGACTTTGCCCACTAACTAACTGCATAAAAAAGTGGCTGCCCTTCAACAAGGCAGCCACTTTTTTTATATGCAACAACATCTATTCCACGGTTACATCCACCCACTTTGTTTGCGGCTGGAAGCACTTCTTATTATCACATACCTGGTAGTATAACCCGCAGCGGATCACTTTACCCTTTTTCAGTTTCACGGCATCCACATCTGCGGTGAACGTTGCCTGGTCTTCATAAATGAACATTCCATCTTCAAACGGCACGCCTGCACTGGTTTTCCACTCGGTGTCAAACGCAGTGCCCTTGGGGATCTCCAGCCTTTGCTCGGTAACAATGAAAGGGCTGGCTTCCGGCACCAGCGCATAGATATGCCATCCTTTTAAAATGGTGGCATTGATCACTACCTGCTTTTTGCCGGCCGCGCCATCGCGGAGCTGTGCCTTCACCAGCACGGGGTCTGCACGGTTAGGCGCCGCGGTTTCGGGGGTAGTGGCACTGGAAGTGGCCGCTGGTGCGGCATTCAGCGTGTTCACCATAAACTTGAATCCGCCCGCTTCTGTATAGAAGAAATGGGCTTTGTTTTCGGTGAGCCATTGGCGCCATTCCGGGGCCGTCTTAAAATTCTTCAACGTGTACCGGGTCAGTACCCGCATGGCCAGAGCCGTGTCCTTACTGCTTTCCAGGAGGGTTACGCATTTTTCGAGGATCTCCACCTTGCGGTTGGAGATTCCCAAAGACTGCGCATCCGTATCCAGTTGCAGGGAGTAGGCGCCGTCCGGATAAAAGTATTCGTAGTTATCGTGGTAATACTGGTGAATGCGTTTGGTGTCCGTGCCATATTTCGCAAACAATTCATCACCGATGAAGCCCCTGATGTAGTCCTCAAATGATTGCACGGCGTTGGTAATGGGCATGTGCAGCATGGCTTCCCCGCTGCGGCCTATGTCTTTACCGGCGGCCTTTTCCGCGCGCAGGCTGTCCTGGAATTTCAGCAGGCGGGCATTGCCTTCCCGGCGGGAAATGATGGTTTTATTATACAGGTCTTTATCCGTGCGGTACACCAGTTCGTCTATGCCGGTGCGGGTCACGGTTTGCACTTTTTCCATTTGCGCGTGCTGGTGGTCAAATTTTTTGATGTACACCACGGCGTTCACGAACACATCTTTTGCCTCGTCTGTCATGTAAGAAGGCGATGCCGAAAAGCCCCACATGAAGTAGTTGGCCTGCCGGCCTAAAGCCACGGCCTCCGCGTTTTTCAGGCATACACCGCCGGAGATCACTTCCGCGTCCGGTGAGTCGTTGAAACCTTCGCCGTGCGCCACCATCCCGATCACGTAGTTGCTGGCATTGGCGCTGCGCTTGATCACGTTCCACATGGGCATGGTCTTCGGGGTGGTAAGGCCTTCAAAGCCATTGAAAAAAGAAGCCGGCGTGGGGCGTGTTTCCAGCGTGAGGTGCACGGCATTGGGCGTGCGGAAGATTTCGTGCCCGGTGCGGATGTTCAGTGCGTCGTTTTCCAGGCACTGGCAGTACCAGTCAAACTTGAGGCGCAGGGGCATGCCTACATTGGGTGCCAATTGGTGCAGCAGCATGGTGGGCCGGTCAAAATCCGGGGGAATGTTCACCGGGCCCGCATCCAGGATGGTTACATCCGCCTGTTGGGAGACGGCCGTGGTGTAATCGTGCACGTCCATGACCTGTACGGCGTCAAAGCGCTGCTCCAGGAAGCTTTTAAAGTCGGCCATACGGTGCTGGTACACATCCGCCACCACGCCTTTGCCGGTGCTGTAAAGGGTTACATCAGCGGGCATGGGGCGTTGTGGATCGTAACCCACGTACAATACTTTTAAATGGATCTTGTGCGCACTGCTGTCGGCGCCCGCAGCAGCCATGGCAGCCGTTTGCAACAGGCAGCCGGCAGCAAGCAGAAGGTGTCTGATCATTACTTGGGAAGGGTTGTGCCGCGGTAAGCCCGCGGGGTTGGTTTAGAAAAATCGTGGTTGGTTTACGGGCACTAATTAAGGGCATTTCCCCCGCGCTTGCAAGCCTGGTAACGATATTTAACAAATCCGTGAGAGAGTGCCCCGGAAATCAGGCCGCACGGAACATTTAAACTATTGAATGGCCGGATCACGGTTGGGTGGATGATATGCCCATGCACGGGCGGACGGCAGGCCACAATTAAGCGGGCCAATATGCGTTGTATGCAAGGCCATAAACCTGTGGCAATCTCCCAATTTATCACTTCAACAATTTAACAATCTGATCATCCGGCCGTCCAACATTCTAACAATAACCATTAACTTTGGAATATGCAGACGATAGAACAAAATACCACCAAGAACCTCCAGGCAGCCGGTCTTACCGCGCTGGTGGTAGGTTTGATGTGCCTGATGTTCTGGTTATTACCCGGGTTGATTGCGCCCGCGCCCCTGCCTGACCAGGACCTGGGCATGGAAGTGAACCTCGGTAGTTCAGACCAGGGGATGGGGGATGAGCAGCCGCTCAATCCCAACCCGCCCAGCAATGCTCCTGCAACCGCAGCAGCGGTGCCCCAGAACGTGCCGCAGGATGCCGCCCGGAATACAACGCCGCCACAGGATATAGCCACCCAGGATGAAGAAGACGCACCCGAAGTGGCCAAGCCCGTAAAACCGGTAACCCCACCCAAGGAGCAGCCGAAAGACCTGGACCCCAAGCCGGAAAAAATAAAACATCCCAAACCCACGGAAGCCCCGCCCACACCCGCTCCTCCGGCTCCCAAGCCCAAGGCAGTGGCCACCGGCGGCACCTTTGCCACCAAGAACAGCGGCAATGGGGCAGACGGCAGCAATAATTCCAAAGGGGAGGGCAACACCGGCCAGCCTGGCGACCGTGGCGCGGCAGGCGGTAACCCTAACGGTGGCGCCTATACGGGTGGTGGCCTGGGCTCCGGCCAGTCAGACTTCCGCCTCAGTGGCCGCAGCCTGGTAGGGCGCCCCAGCGTTACTTATACCGGCAATGAAAGTGGTTATGTGGCGGTAAACATCAAGGTGGACCGGGATGGTAATGTAATAGAAGCCACCCACAGCCTGCGCGGCTCCACGCTGAATAATGCACAACTGATCAGCATTGCACTGGGTGCAGCCCGCCGCATTAAGTACAACGCCAGCCCTGATGCGCCGGAAGTACAGTTTGGCAACATCCGTTTTTATTTCAAGGTAGAGTAGTCAGTTACACGACATACTGCAACGGGCCGCTAGGCAACTGTGCCGGGCAAAAAAAAACGGCCCACCACGTAATAGCAGCGGACCGTTCATGATACTAACACAACAAAATTATTTCGCGGCCTGCTTAAAGCGCTCACCGATTGCGGTGATCTCCTCAGCACTGCCTTTACCTGTCTTTTTGAGGATCTCTTTCAGTCTTTCCACTTCCGGGCCGGCCGTGGGACAGCCCATGTTATCGCCGGATTGCGGCAACCTGGAATCCGCCAGGATCTTGCCTTTGGGATCCATGATCACCCAGAACGGGATGCCGGATTCCTTACCATCGGTGAATTTATTCAGCATCGCTTCCGCGCCGGGATTTTCCAGGTTCTTTTTCTTGGGCGATTCTGCTACCGTGAGGTGCTCCAGTACATAGCTGCGGTCAAAGAAGGCCTTGCAGGCCGGGTCGGCAATGGCGGTGTCCATGGCGTGGCACCAATGGCACCAGGAGGCATGGAACATCAGCAATACATTTTTGTGTTCTTTGCCCGCTTTGGTTTGCGCGGCTTTCACTACATCTGCGGCGGCAGGAGCGGACGGCTGGTCCTGGGCCTGCACCTTGCCCGCAAGGGCCATGGCGCAGATGCCCAGCATCCATACAATACGTTTCATAATAGCTGGTTTTAACTGTTACTAAGATACGGAAACAGCTATATTCCGCGGACAAAGATGGGGGAGTGGTTGCAATGCAGGATGGAAGCACCGATCATGATCACTGCGGCCGCAGTAAAAATCCCACGATTTAGTAATCCCGTTGCCTGCCTTTTTTGATATCTTTAACGCCGATGCATTACCCCGGATTATCACCTGCTAAATTTTGCCTGTTATGCCAATATGGCTCCGTGTTGTAGTATCCCTTGTTGTGATCCTGGCAGTAATTTACCTGTTGGGACCGTGCCCTGCGCACCCGGCGTATGAAACAGACCTTCCCGTTGTGCCCCAGGAACCGGGGGCACTGGTCCGTTACATCCACCAGAAGGAAAGCCAGCACCGGCTCAAGCCGGATAACCAGGCCCGCATTGTCTGGTGCCATGACAGCCTGCAGGAAAAAACGGAATATAGCATCGTATACCTCCACGGCTTCTCCGCCAGCCAGGAAGAAGGCGACCCGGTACACCGCCGTATGGCCGCCCGGTACGGGTGCAACCTGTACCTGAGCCGCCTGGACGGCCATGGCCTGGATACCTCCGAGCCCCTGATGAATATGACCGTCACCGGCCTGTGGAACGATGCCAAGGAAGCCCTCCAGATCGGGAAGGCACTGGGCAAAAAGGTAATCCTGGTGGGCACTTCCACCGGCGGCACCCTGGCCCTGAAACTGGCCGCCGCCTTTCCGCAGGACGTTTATGCCGTGATCACCCTCAGCCCGAATGTAGAGATCAACCAGCCCCTGGCCTTCCTGGCCAACAATCACTGGGGCCTTCAACTGGCCCGCATCGTAAAACAGGGCGATTGTAATATTTCCCCCGCCCGCAATGACCTGCAGGCCCGTTACTGGTATACCAGATACCGCCTGGAGGCCGTAGCACAGCTCCAGGAGCTGCTGGAAACAAGCATGACCCGGGAAACCTTTGAGGAGATTCATCAACCCGCTCTTGTATTATATTATTACAAGAACGAAAAAGAACAGGACCCCACCGTGCGGGTGAGCGCCATCTTGCGTATGAGCCAGGAGCTGGGCACGCCGGACAGCCTGAAACAGCTGGCAGACATCCCCAACGCCGGCGCCCACGTGATGGGCTGCGCCCTTACCAGCAAGGACATACCTACTGTGGAGGCTAACATCGACCGGTTTATGGAAAACAAGCTGCACCTGCGTCCTTTAGAAAATTAAAGGCCGAACCGCATACCGGTGTAACGAACGGCTGCGTTTATACGTTGGAAAATGCAATGTAAGTTTAATGCCGCCGGGAGAGGGGATTTGCCGATTTATATTAACTTTGGAGTATGCGCTATTTCTCACACATAACCCTTCTGCTGGTACTCATTTTTGGGGGTAGCAGCGCGTTAGCCCAACAGCGCACCGCCACCGATACCATCCCGCTGCCAACAGTGATGTATAACGGGGAATTGATCCCCGCCATTACCCTGCCCTTCACAGAAGTGGTAGACCGCCTGCCACGCCGCCTGGTAAAGGAGCATGCCCGCTGGACCCGCCTCCGCAATGCCGTATACGTAACGTATCCATACGCCCTTACCGCTGCCGCCCTGCTCAAGGACGTGAACGGCAAACTGGCATCCCTGCCGGACAAACGCGCCCGCAAGGAATTCCTGGCCAGCAAGGAAAAGGAGATGAAAGAGAAGTTTGGCAACAAACTGGAAGACCTGAGCGTGTACCAGGGAAAAGTGCTGATGAAGCTCATCAACCGCCAGACCGGCGAGAATTGCTATGATATTATCAAAGAACTGAAAGGAGGCTTCAACGCCCGTGTGTGGCAAACAGTGGCCTTCTTTGTAGGGGGCGATCTGAAGACGGAATACGATATCCAGGAAGACCGCGATATTGAAATGATTGTCCAGGAAATAGAAGTTTACCATTCCCTGAAAGCATATAACTAAAACTTGTTCATGTGATGAAACGGATGGTAATGATAGCAGCCTGCATGGCTGCCAGCTTTAGCGCAAAAGCCCAGACGGGGCTGGACAGCATCAGTGCTGACCTGCCCGGCGATAGTACTTTTTACGTGGTAGACAGCGTAGCCGTAGGCATAGGGGCCATGCAGGACCTGAGCCCGGAAAAGATCGCTTCTATTTCTGTGGTATCCGGCCCGGGCATCGTGCGTAAATACGGGGACAGGGCCGCCAATGGCGTGATCTATATCGAGACCAAAGCCTTTGCCCGCAAACATTACACCGCTTTGTTCTCTAACCGCTCCGCTGCTTACAGGAAATTGCTCAACGACAATAAAGGCGACGACACCCGCTTTGCCTACATCCTCAACGGCCGGGTGCTGGCCATCAATCCGGAAGGGGAGCTTTCTGCCATTAAAGACAATGACCTGCGCGCTATTTCCGTAATGCCCGGCAAAGACCTGGAGCGCGTATATGGCGTAAAGGGCAAAGCTGCCGGGGTGCTGATCACCACGGGGTCCGTAGCTTCCGGCGATGGGGCTTATGCGCGGTAGTAGCCCTGGCAGATCCCTATCTTTATCCCATCATAAAAACCGCCCGTTATGAAATGCCTGTATTTATTATTATCCTTTGCCATACTGGCCACCACGGCCACCGGGCAGGTAAAGAAAGTGCCTGCTAAACCCGCACCTGCCACCGCTTCCAGGCCGGAAGCCACCGGTGTGTGCCCCCACGCTATTTACCTGGACACTTTGGATATAGACGTGCAGGTAAAAGCCCTCAAAGATACCTTCCGGGTGCCCATGGACGCCGCCCGCTACCTGAAAGTGTATGTCTCTGATTGCAACGGTACCCTGTACTTTGAACAACGGGTGGCCAGCAACGACCGCATTATGCTGAAAGGCCAGTATGCCGGTGTGCCCGAGGCCGAATTTATTTCCCTGCGCACGGTAGATCCTGTGACCGGCGATATTAAATTCAATGAGCGCACTGTGTACGTGGCCAAGAAAACCGGTACCTGGCAATTCTTTGGCCCGAAGAGCGTAGTAACAGAAGAACAGGATTTTGAGAACGGCCAGCTGAAAGATGACCGTACCATGGGGGATTATTAGTTTGGGAGCGATGGCCTATCTTTGCGCCCACATCTAAAACCCGGGAAACATGAAACTGGATATACTCGCAATAGCCGCCCACCCCGACGACGTGGAGCTGGGCTGTGCCGGCACCCTGCTGGCGCATGCTGCACAAGGACAGAAAGTAGGCGTAATAGATCTAACCCGCGGGGAGCTGGGTACCCGGGGCACACCCGAAACCCGCGCAGCAGAAGCCGTCGCCTCTACCGCCGCCATGGGCCTGCACGTGCGGGAGAACCTGGGCCTGGCAGATGGCTTTTTCCAGAACGCCAGAGCAGAACAACTGGCCATCATCCAGGCGATCCGCAAATACCAGCCGGAGGTGATCCTGGCCAATGCCTTTAATGACCGCCACCCGGACCATGGCCGCGCCGCCCATCTCATTGCAGACAGTTGTTTCCTGGCCGGCCTGCGCAAAGTAGAAACCCTGGATGGAAACGGGCAGCCCCAGGCCGCCTGGCGCCCCAAGCAGGTCTTCCACTTTATCCAGGACACGTACCAGGCCCCGGATATCGTCGTGGATATTTCAGCCGTGATGGACACCAAGATCGCTGCGATCAAATGCTTCAAAACGCAATTCCTTGCCGAGGGCGATAATAAGGAGCCCCAGACCTATATTTCTTCCGGCGCTTTCTTCGATAGTATCCTGCACCGGGACCGCCTGTTTGGTAAGATGATCGGCGTGCAGTACGCGGAGGGCTTCACTACGCAAAAAGTGATCGGGGTAAAGAATTTCAAAGACTTGCTGATGACGGTAAGCTAGGTGGTCAGACGCCTTCGTTTACCTGCTATCGGTTTGCCCACACATTGGGTAAAATTGTTACTCCCCCGGTGCGGTAGGGGACAAATAAAAACCGCCGGCTGCAGGGTGCTGCGGGCGGCGGTTTTTTATGGATGGACAAAGCTGGTTGCTTGCGGTATATGTGGCACGGCCTTGCGGGTTTGGCATGCGTTACATGCAAAACGGGGCAGGGCGTGCGTTACACACCGCTCGGGGCATTACCAGGTCTCGTCAGATTGGAAAAGCGGTTAAAATTTTGATCGCATGGGTTGGCATGCAGGGGCTGCAGTTGCAGCTGGAAACCAGTAGGGTAGCAGTCCGGCATCAGATGAACAGGTCCTGTGTGGCATCAAACTCGTCCTGTTTCATGATGCTGTTTTTAATAAACGGGATCAAAGCTAAACCTACCGTAAGAATCACCAAGAGTACATTTCTTAATTTCATATCCGCGCTGTTTTAGAGTGTATAAATATTTAACTAAATACTATGCCAAATTGTTGAGCCCCACATGCCGGAAGGCACATGAAAATGACTCAAATAGCGCCATGGCCCTGAGTAGAGCACGCCGGCTGGTTCGTTAAGGTTTGGCCAAAATATTGGGATCAATGATCAGCGAGAAATAGAGGGGATTTTGATCAGCTGTTACTTACTCGTTATCAATGATGTTTCGGTTGTTTTGGGTGTCTGCTATCCTATATGTTGTTGAAAAAGGGGCCGGGCCTTTCGCCCTGTAATAATCCTCAGTAATATGTACGGTTTGTCGCATGTATCAGATTTGCCATATAGAGATTTCTGATGTGATATTTCAAAAATCTATTGGCATTATTCACGATAACGCTTCATCTTTGCGTAGCTTTTACGGAAAGGAACCATTGTTACCCGAAAATAAGCCGTTTTAAGCGACACTCCAAGACGAATAACAATTTGTTTACATAATTAGTCAATAGCTATACAACATAATCGCTTCAATACATGAAAAATCAAACTTTGTCCCTGGGTGCTGTATTCCCGGATTTTAAAAAGACGGCCGTAGTTTCTACCGAAAAAGGTAAAGAGTTTTATGAACTGTCTTCCGAAGAACTGAAGAACTCCGGTAAATGGATGGTAATGTTCTGGTGGCCGAAAGATTTCACTTTCGTATGCCCTACCGAGATCGCTGAGTTCAATAAACACCATGCAGACTTCACCGACCGTGACGCGATCCTGATCGGTGCTTCTACCGATAGCGAGTACGTACACGTGGCCTGGAGAAGGGATCACGAAGACCTGAAGAACCTGACCTTCCCCATGCTGGCCGATACTTCCAAATCCCTGGCAGAAGAACTGGGTATCCTGGAAGCCAATGAGAAAGTAGCTTACCGTGCTACCTTCATCGTAGATCCCCAGGGTATTATTCGTTGGGTTTCCCTGTACGACCTGAGCGTGGGCCGCAACGTGAAAGAAGTACTGCGCGTACTGGATGCCCTGCAAACAGACGAGCTGTGCCCCTGCAACTGGCAGAAAGGTGAGGCTACCCTTGCTTAATGGAACTGACACCCGCCCGCGCCGCAAGGCCAGGGCTCATTTTAAAGGCCGGAAGCAACGCAGGGACCGCGAGGTACCTGCTTCCGGCTTTTTCATGCAATAAAATGTAATTATATGTTTGCCACTACTAACCAGGATACCGCCCTGCAGCTGCTGCAGGTGGTAGGCCTTACCGATATTTCCACCCGCCTGCAAACCCTGGCCACCACCGATGCCCGTTACCTGAAAGATCTGAAGATCAACGTAACGAACGCCATTGAAGCTACCAGTCTTTCTAAAAAGGAAGCCTACCTGGTGGGCCTGTCCGTGGCGGTGAATGAAAAACACGAAGCGCTGCAGGCATCCCTGGCCCGCCTGGCCACCGCGGAAGGTGCTACCGAAAAGGAGATTGCCGAAACGATCAGCTGTGCCTCGCTTATGGCAGCCAACAACGTGTTTTACCGCTTCCGTCATTTTGTGAATAAGGAGTACTATACCACCACTCCCGCCGGCATCCGCATGAGTATCATGGCAAACCCGGTGCTGGGCAAAGAATTCTTTGAGCTGCTCAGCCTGGTAGTATCTGCCCTGAACGGTTGTGAAATGTGCGTAACCAGCCATGAAGAAGCCCTGCTGAAACATGGGACTTCCCAGCAACGCATCCTGGAAGCCGTGCGCCTGGGCGCCATACTGCGCAGCCTGATCGTGTTGCTGTAAGCAAGCGTTTACCGGATGCGGGTATAATGCAGTATTGCTGATAACCTTGGTAAACGGTTGAAGATCAGTTGTTTGCTTTTATTGCAGCAAGTTTTACTTTTTTATCGTACCCAAAACGCGGTAAACCGGTAAAACTTGTTTATTTTTGCAGCCGCCTCCCGGGGTACCGTCGCAAACTGACCGGAACTGCCTTTTTGTTAAGGTCCTGGGAACCAGGCAATAAGATTTAGCATTTATTCACAGATGTGGACAAGTTTTCAGATGTGAATAAATTAATACCATATTATTTGCTAAATCAATAAAAAAAATCGACTTTTGCAGTCCAAAATTTTTTGAAAAATGGCAAGAGTATGTCAGGTGACAGGAAAGAAGCCGATCACAGGTAACAGTGTTTCTTTCTCTAACATTAAAACTAAGAGAAGATTTCTGCCCAACCTGCAGAAGAAACGTTTTTTCCTCGCTGAAGAAGACCGTTGGATCTCATTGAAGGTATCTGCAGAGGCAATCCGCACCATCAATAAGAATGGTCTTTACACCGTAGTGAAAGAACTGCGTGCTGCTGGTCAGACTATCTAATTTCTTAGAACAAATTTTAATTTGAATAAAAATGGCAAAGAAAGGTAACAGGGTGCAGGTGATCCTGGAATGTACTGAGCACAAGGCAACTGGTTTGCCCGGTACTTCCCGCTACATCAGCAACAAAAACAAAAAGAACACTCCGGAACGCCTGGAGCTGAAAAAGTACAATCCCATTCTGCGGAAAGTTACTGTACACAAAGAAATCAAATAATAATTGATTGTTAATGTTGAGGGTTAATCGTTAGCATGTCGTCGCGATTAGCATTTGACACGTAACTTTTAACGATCTACTTAACTTTTAATCTAATAATATTATGGCAAAAGGAGCATCCAAGAACGCGAAAGTAAAAGACGCTAAAGCAGCCGCCGAATCTAAAGTGTGGACGAAAGTGATCAAAGCTGTTCGTTCTCCGAAAACCGGCGCCTATACCTTCAAAGAGGCCATTGTGCACAAAGACAAGGTACAGGAGCACATCAACGCCAAGTAATTCGGCTTTACTAATTATATTTCACAGAAGCTGTCCTTCGCCGGACAGCTTTTTGTGTTGAATGGCTACCCGGATGGAATTTGTTTGACCGCATGGCGAAATGGCCGATATTGCACGATATTGCTACAAACCAGAAGAATATGAGCTTCTTTAATAAGTTATTTTCCCGGGAAAAGAAGGAAAGCCTGGACCAGGGATTACAGAAAACCAAGGAAGGATTTTTATCCAAGATCAGCCGGGCCATTGCCGGCAAATCCACTGTAGATACTGAAGTGCTGGACAACCTGGAAGAAGCGCTCGTCAGCGCCGATGTAGGCGTTACCACCACCGTACAGATCATCAACAAAATAGAAGCCCGCGTAGCCAAAGACAAATACCTGGGCACCGGTGAGCTGAATAATATCCTCAAAGAAGAAATTACCAGCCTGCTGGTAGACGCTCCTGATAGCGGCTTCCGCGACTTTGATACCCCCGCCGATAAAAAGCCTTACGTGATCATGGTGGTAGGGGTGAACGGGGTAGGCAAGACCACCACTATCGGTAAGCTGGCTTACAACTATAAAAAAGCCGGCAAATCCGTGGTACTGGGCGCCGCAGATACTTTCCGCGCCGCAGCGGTGGACCAGCTGACCGTATGGAGCGAGCGCGTGGGCGTGCCTATCGTAAAACAACAAATGGGCTCAGACCCTGCCTCCGTAGCCTATGATGCCGTGGAAAGCGGTACCGCCCGCAATGCAGATGTGATCATCATTGACACCGCCGGCCGCCTGCACAATAAAGCCCACCTGATGGACGAGTTGAGCAAGATCAAGCGCGTGATGAAAAAGAAGATCGAAGCTGCCCCCCATGAAGTGCTGCTGGTACTGGATGGCTCCACCGGGCAAAATGCCCTGGAACAGGCCAAACAATTTACCGCCGCCACCGAGGTGACCGCCCTGGCCATCACCAAACTGGATGGCACCGCCAAAGGTGGAGTAGTGCTGGCCATTGCCAACCAGTTCAAGATCCCGGTAAAGTACATCGGCATCGGGGAAAGGATGGAAGACCTGCAGGTGTTTGACAAGGACGCCTTTGTAGATTCTTTGTTCAGCCCCGTGCAGTAACGGTTTTCAAGGGTTCACGTTTAAGAAACCCTTGGAGATCTGCAGGTCCTGCTTGCCGGAATACCCGCCATCCTGTTTCCGGTGCAGGCCGTGAAGCAGGAAGGCGAATGCGTATTAAATAATCTGAAGGTCTCGTGCGCACGAGGCCTTTTTTTGTTATATTTACTACTATAGCTGTGCTGAATCCCCGGTTTTAAACGGAGCCTATTTCTCATGGTGCAGTTTGGCACGACTATTTCTACTTCTACGGGAATGAAAATTTTTGACAACCCACTATAACACTCGTTATTCACCAAGACTCATTAGACCACCTGTATGAAAATTCAGCAAATTGAACGGGTTGCCGACATTACGCCGGCTGAATTCAGAGAAAAGTATTACCTGCCGCGCAAACCGGTGATTATCTCCGGCCTGTCCCAGAACTGGGAAGCTAAGACCAAATGGACCTGGGATTATTTCAAATCCATCGTAGGGGAACAAACCGTAGGGGTCTACAATAATACCCGCGCCGGTGCCAGCACGCCGGTGAACGGTGCCGATGATTACATCAAATTTGGTGACTACCTGGACATGATCCAGCAAGGGCCCGTAGAGCTGCGCATTTTCCTGTTCAACATTTTTCAGCATGCGCCCCAGCTGGTGCAGGACTTCACCTGGCCGGATGAATATGCCAGGGGCTTCCTGCACAAATTTCCCATGCTCTTTGTAGGCGGGGCGGGCTCCGTGGCGCATATGCATTACGATATTGACCTTTCCCATATTTTCCATACCCAGTTCATAGGCCGCAAGCGCCTGCTGCTGCTGGAAAACAACCAGAGCCCTTTGATCTACCGCATGCCCATGACGGTGGAAAGCGCGGCCTCCTTTGTGAACTGGCAGGAGCAACTCAATACAAAGGATTTTCCTGCACTGAACTATGCCAGGGCTTACACTGAAACGCTGAACCATGGCGAGACCCTCTTCATGCCTGCTGGCTACTGGCACCATATGGAATACATTGACAGTGGCTTTGCCATGAGCCTCCGGGCGCTGGACCAACGCCTTAGCGGCAAGCTCAATGGCGCTTACCACCTGTTGGGGCTGAGAGGGATGAACAACCTGCTCATAAAAATGGCCCCCACCTGGTGGTACCACTACAAGCGCAAAGTGGCGAGGGAACGCGCAAACCGCGCCCTGGAGAAACTGGGCGTGCATGCCTAGCGGTATTCACATGTAGTGATTAATCGCTATATGTCCGGGTTGTTAAATTTATGGTTTATGGCACATTGTGCCCCGCGCCGTTAGTTATTACGGAAATTAATCGCTAACTTTGCGAATCCTTTGGAAGGACCACGACGATGGTCCCTTGCCACTAAGGCTCCCATAACACACACTTACTCCTTTTATTGTCTGTTCGTGTCCGGTGTCTTCGTGGCTGTTTCAGCAGCGTTCTGGCTGCTGTATGATCTTAAAACGCACGAATTGAAGACAAAAACTTTAAAGAAAGACAAGGTTAACATTATTACGCTCGGTTGTTCTAAAAATTTGGTGGATTCTGAAGTCCTCAGTGGACAGTTGCGTGCCAACGATATTGACGTAGTACACGAAAACGCAAAAAGAGACCACAACATTGTAGTGATCAACACCTGCGGGTTTATTGATAAAGCCAAAGAAGAATCCATCAATACCATCCTGGAACAGGTAGAATTGAAAGACCGCGGAAAACTGGATAAGGTTTATGTGACCGGCTGCCTGAGCGCCCGCTACCGTGGCGACCTGGAGGCGGAGATCCCCGGTGTGGATGCCTGGTTTGGCACCATGGAAATGCCCGCGCTTCTAAAGAAATTTGATGCAGATTATAAATCGGAATTAGTAGGCGAGCGCCTGCTTAGCACCCCTTCTCACTACGCTTACCTGAAGATCGCTGAAGGGTGTAACCGTACCTGCTCTTTCTGCGCCATTCCGCTTATGCGCGGTGGGCACGTATCCCGCCCCATCGAAGAGCTGGTGAGGGAAGCAGCGCGGCTGGTGAAAATGGGGGTGAAGGAAGTAATGCTGATCGCACAGGAACTGACCTATTACGGCCTGGACCTGTACAAGCAACGCCGGCTGGCAGACCTGCTCAACGCCATTGCCGATGTACCCGGTATAGAATGGATACGCCTGCATTATGCATACCCCAGCAAGTTCCCCATGGAGGTGCTGGAAGTGATCCGCACCCGTAAGAATATCTGCAATTATATTGATATGCCACTGCAGCATGCGGCTAACAACATGCTGAAAGCAATGAAACGCCAGATCACCCGTGAGGAAATGGAAACGCTGATCACTGAAATGCGCGCACAGGTGCCCGGCATCTGCATCCGTACCACGCTGATCGTAGGTTTCCCGGGAGAAACCCTGGATGATATCGAAGAACTGAAACAATTCCTGGAAAAAATGCGCTTTGACCGCGTGGGGGTATTCACCTACAGCCATGAAGAGAACACCAGCGCTTACGAACTGGTGGACGATGTGCCCGCGGAAGAAAAAGAACGCCGTGCCCAGGAGATCATGGAAGTGCAGCAAGAGATCAGCCTTGAGAAAAACCAGGCCAAAGTAGGCCAGGTGTTCCGGGTGCTGGTAGACAAAAAGGAAAGTGGCCGTTACCTGGCCCGCACCGAGTTTGACTCCGTGGAAGTAGATAACGAAGTGATCATCTCCACCACAAAACGCCTGCAACCAGGCCAGTTTGTGAATGTACGCATCACCAAGGCTTATGACTACGACCTGGAAGGCGAACTGGTAGACTAATTAACACAAAACATATCTTTTTTACCGCTCCTTTGCGGATACATGGCCTCTGTTTGAGGCATTAAATACAATCAATGACAACATTTGAATCATTAGGCCTGCAGGAAGACATCTTAAAAGCCGTTACGGACTTAGGATTTGTATCCCCGACGCCTATCCAGGAAAAAGCCATCCCGGTTTTGTTAGGTGGGGATCGGGACTTTGTAGGCCTTGCCCAGACGGGCACCGGTAAGACTGCAGCATTTGGCCTGCCCTTACTGCACCAGCTGAACGTGAAACTGCGCGCGCCCCAGGGCCTCGTGCTGTGTCCCACACGTGAGCTGTGTTTACAGATTGCCAATGACCTTAAGAATTTTAGTAAATACCTGGGCGATGTGAGCATCGTAGCGGTATATGGTGGTGCCAGCATTGTACAGCAGCTGCGCGAGATCAAACGCGGTGCACACATCATCGTGGCCACTCCCGGCCGCCTGCTGGACATCATTGACCGCGGCGCTATCAACTTCGACAACGTGCGCTACGCCATACTGGACGAAGCGGATGAGATGCTGAACATGGGTTTCCAGGAAGACATCAACAACATCCTTTCCAAAACACCGGAAGAGAAGACCACCTGGTTGTTCTCCGCTACCATGCCACAGGAAGTGCGCCGTATTGCACAGAAGTACATGGAAGATCCGTTTGAACTGACCGTAGGTACCAAGAACTCCGGTAATGTGAACATTGAGCACGAATACTACGTGGTACGCCCGCGCGATAAATATGCTGCGCTGAAACGCATCGTGGATTACAATCCCGATATCTTCGGTATCATCTTCACCCGTACCAAGGCGGAAAGCCAGGAGATCGCTGAATCCCTGATCCGTGATGGTTACAACGCTGATTCCCTGCACGGTGACCTCACCCAGCAGCAGCGCGATAAGGTGATGAAACGCTTCCGTGAAAGAGGCCTGCAGGTGCTGGTAGCTACAGACGTTGCCGCCCGCGGTATTGACGTGGACAGCGTAACGCACGTGATCAACTATGAACTGCCTGATGACGTAGAGAACTACACCCACCGCTCCGGCCGTACCGGCCGTGCTGGTAAATCCGGTGTGTCCATCGCTATCATCACCGCCCGCGATACCGGCAAGATCCGCCAGCTGGAACGCGTGACCGGTAAGAAGTTCACCAAGAGCGAAGTGCCCGATGGCTTTGCAGTATGTGAAAAACAACTGTTTGCCCTGGTACATAAAGTGCACAACGTAACTGTCAATGACGAGCAGATAGATCCCTACCTGGAACGCATCTACGAAGAATTCCAGGACATGAGCAAGGAAGAGCTGATCAAGCGCTTTGCATCCCTGGAGTTCAATGAATTCCTGGCTTACTACGAGAACGCTGAAGACCTGAATGTAAAGGCAGAACGCCGTGTAGAAGGCGATGGCAACTCCATGTCATTCCGCAACACCGGCCGTTTCACCCGCCTGTTCATCAACCTGGGCTCTGTAGACGATTTCAACCGCGGCGATATGCTGCGCTACCTGTGCGACAATACAGGCCTGAAAGGCAACAAGATCGGCCGCATAGACCTGAAGGGCGTTTACTCCTTTTTTGAAGTAGAGAACGATTCCCTGGAACAGGTGCAGAATGCCTTCAAGGACCTCAACTACAACGGTCGCAGCGTGCGCATTGAAATGTCGCAGGATGGCGACAAGCGTAGTGGTGGCGGCGGTGGTGGTTACCGTGGTGGTAACAACCGTTCCTACGGCGGTGGAGACCGTAAACGCAGCTATGGCGACCGCGAAGGCGGTGCCCGCCGTGAATACAGCACCGGCCGTCCCAGCTTTAAGGGAAAACGGAGAGCAGAGTAAGTAAGACTTAATATTTAATTTGGATAGAAGGGCGTCATCGAAAGGTGATGCCCTTTTTTTGTTGGGGGGACCTTTTTTCTCTTTTTGCAAGGTTTTTGAGTATATTCCCGTAAATATCTAACCACCTCGCAACCACATGGCCACCCAGAGAAAAAAGAGCACCAGCAAGCTTACCGCCGTTGCTACGGGCATTTTGCCTTACACCTTGTTCACCGAATTTGATATTGCCCTGTTTGGGAGCGGAAAACATTACCGCTTGTATGAGAAGTTTGGCTCGCATGCGGTCTCGCATGAAGAGGCAGGCAACGGGATGTACTTTGCCGTGTGGGCACCGAATGCCCGGCGGGTAAGTGTGGTGGGCGATTTCAACGGATGGAACAAGGATAGCCATGTACTGCTGCCCCGCTGGGACAAAAGCGGCATTTGGGAAGGCTTTGTGCCCGGCGTGGACTACGGCGAAAAATATAAGTACTGTATTATCTCCGCCACAGGCGACGAGCTTTACAAAGGCGATCCTTACGCCAATGAGTGGGAGCTGCGCCCTAAAACGGCATCCGTGACCACTTCCCTGGAGTACAAATGGAAAGACAAAAAGTGGCTCACCAACCGCCACAAAAAGAATAGCCTGCAAAGTCCCATCACCGTGTACGAAGTGCACCTGGGCAGCTGGCGCCGCCCGGACCCCAACGATCACGAGGTGTTTTACAGCTACCGGGAGATCACTGAAATGCTGGTACCCTATGTAGCGGAAATGGGCTTCACGCACGTGGAGCTGCTGCCGGTGATGGAGCATCCTTTTGATGGCTCCTGGGGCTACCAGATAACCGGCTATTACGCCCCCACCAGCCGCTATGGCTCACCTACGGAGTTTATGGCCATGGTAGATGCCTTTCACCAGGCGGGCATCGGCGTGATCCTGGACTGGGTACCTTCCCACTTCCCTTATGACGCACATGGGCTGTATAAGTTTGACGGTTCTTTCGTGTATGAATCGGAAGATGAGCGCAAGGGGTATCATCCTGATTGGAACTCTTATATTTTTAACTATGCACGCAACGAGGTGAAATCTTTCCTTATCAGCAATGCTGTGTTCTGGCTGGATAAATTCCATGTGGACGGCCTGCGTGTGGATGCGGTGGCATCTATCATCCACCTCAATTACTCCCGCCCGGAAGGTACCTGGGAGCCCAATATCCACGGTGGCCCGGAGAACCTGGAAGCCATTGCGTTCCTGCAGGAAATGAATACCTACATCTATGCAACGTTCCCGGATGTGCAGATGATCGCGGAGGAATCTACTTCGTTTTATGGGGTGTCTAAGCCGGTGTTTGCCGGTGGGCTTGGGTTTGGGCAGAAATGGATGATGGGCTGGATGAATGATACCCTGCGTTATTTCAAAGCAGATCCGGTGTACCGTAAAACGATGCAGGACCAGTTCAGCTTCAGCATTGCATATGCATTTTCAGAAAACTTCATGCTGCCGCTGAGCCACGATGAGGTGGTGCATGGTAAGTCATCCTTACTATATAAAATGCCGGGAGACGATTGGCAGAAGTTTGCCAACCTGCGCACCATGTACACGTACATGTTCACCCATCCGGGCACCAAGTTGCTTTTTATGGGCGGTGAATTCGGGCAAACAGGAGAATGGAATTACAAAGGTGAATTGTATTGGCACCTGCTGCAATATGCATCGCACGAGGGGCTGCAACATTACGTAAGGGCGCTCAACGAGTTGTACACATCGCACCCGGGGCTGTACGAAAAGCAGTTTGAATATGAAGGCTTTGAATGGGTGACCGTCAATGACTATGATAACAGCGTGGTGGCGTACGCGCGCCATGGCAAAATGGAAAAGGACCAGGTCCTGGTGGTGCTGAATATGACACCGGTGCCCCGCCTGGGTTATAGCCTGGGTATGCGGGAGGAAGGCACCTGGGAGGTGATCCTGAACAGCGATGACGATATGTATGGTGGCAGCGGCGTAGGTAACACCGGCCCCCTGAGAACCACCATGGAAGAATGGAACGGCAAACCCTACCGCCTTATGCTGGATGCCCCACCCCTGGGGGCTTTGGTGCTGAAGCGCCGGAAATAAAATATTGTAACATAAACAGTTGGGAAAGGCTGTGCCGCAGGCGGTACAGCCTTTTTGTATGAAACCGTTTTTTGGTATGATTTTGTCTTACAGTAAGATAATCCGAACCATTAGACCGATACACATACTGGAACTGTAGCTTATTGCGTTTTGATGTCAACGCTTCCATCGTTATATGGAAAACAGCCTGGAAAATTTAGCAGCACATGAACGTCAATTTTGTTGACTATAAAAAATTTTAACAGGGTTTAAACTTTAAGAAGGCAACCATATCTAAAGACCATTCCCTATGCAAGAACGGGAAGGAACGCCAGGATCGAAAACATTTTACGTCACACCGGAGTACTTATTATGAACTAAACAGTTACACTATACTTTACCATTTCTTCATTTTAAAAACCTTCATTATGAAACTCCGCTTTGGTGCGTGGCCACTTGCTCTGGTGGCGCTTTTACTCACGGGTATCTATGCCTGTAACAAAGACAATAGTGCGGGCGGCGCAAAGCCCAATGCCAACGAACAAAAACTGAACATTTACCTGTCTGATGGTCCCGGCTTTTTTGATGCCGTGAACCTGGACATCCGCGCTGTGGAAGTGCTCGTGGACACCTGCAGCGTAGACAGCAGCGAGGTAGGTGAAGGCCCCAACCGCTGCGGCTGGGACAATGGTAAGTGGGATAACAAAAAGTGCAACGTATGGGATACACTGGACATCCGCGCCGGTGTATATAACCTGCTGAACCTGCGCAATGGTACAGACACGTTGCTGGCTGCCGGCAATGCCATCAAAGGCAACATTGAGCGCATCCGCATTACCATTGGCAACAATAACAGCCTGGTAAAAGACAGCGTTACCTACCCGCTGGGTACCTGGAATGGTGAAACCAAGCTGGTGATCAATGTACGTCGCAGCGACTGGGAAAACTTCTCCGACGATGCATTCCGCCTCTGGCTTGATTTTGACGTGAACCACTCCGTACTGGAAGTGTTCAGGGGGCACTTCATCCTCAATCCGTTCATCCGCGTGTTCACGCCGAACCGCTTTGGTATAGTGTCCGGTAAAGTGGGCCCTGATGATGCCAAGCCGGTGGTAAGCCTGTATGGCAGCACCGATACGCTGTATGCACTGCCCTGGAGAGGTGGTGAGTTCATGATCCGCGGTGTACAGGAAGGCACTTACAGCATGTATGTAAATGCTTCCAATGGTTATAAAGACACCACTATTACAGGTCTTACTGTGAAGGGGGGTAAAGTGACCAACACAGGCACCATCACCCTGCACAAGTAGTTTTTAAAGTGATGATAACAACGGCCCGGGACACTTTGCTCCCGGGCCGTTTTTTATGGCAAATGGTTGATTTATAATTTTAACCGTGCCCTGAATAAACTGAATGGCCGTGTTTGTTATTTGATTATTATATTGCGACTAAACCGAATGCAAAGATTGTCACCAGGCTTATTGTGACCCAGTCTGTATCCTTTTGAAAAACATTGTTCGTCGTTAAAGATTGTCTTATGAAAATGTCCCTGAAAGCTGTACCACAGCCAGCGTACCTGTATGGGGTATGGAGAGTGCTGTGTGTCTTATTTCTTTTTATTGCACTGTTTTATTGTTATTACGTAACGATCTATTAGCGGCGTAAGCAGCGCGGTTACGTGTTTGTGAGCCCGGTCCTTTTCAATGAAAGGACCGGTGTTCCTTTGCCATATGTTCCCTGGTGGGAGCATGATGGCTGTCCATGGCTTTTTTCCTGAAGTTTGAAACGGGTGTCTTCTACGCGCTCTGAGGCCGGCTCTCTGTGATCCAGCTCAGGGCTTTCCTGCGTTCAAACACCGCCATAGGGTGTAGCTGCTGTACCGTGCGGGCGCCTTGCTCATACAGGCGGCGCAGGTGCACTACCGCCAGGTCGTTGAACACGTATTCGGCCACCAGCTCTTCCGGCTCCCGGTAATGGCAGTGGGCAATGAAGGCTGTCGTATCCGCCCCCAGGTGGGGGATGTGGGAGAGAAGGGCGGCGATGGGTGCCTCACTGGCGGCATCCGGTGCCAGGGGCACCAGGTCCAGGGCCCAGGCCAGGATGTAGGCGCCTTCCAGGCTCCAGCTGTATCTGGCTTGTAGTTTTTCGTCGGAGTGCTGGCCCTGCAGGAATTGGTGTTCTTCCGCCGATACCAGGAAGTGCAGCCGTTGTTGTTGCAGCCAGGCAAGGATGGCCGGTTTTTTGGAGGGCTTGTAAGCCGCCAGTGACAGGGCGTACAGCACCAGTACACGGCGGGCAGTGGTGGAGGCGTCGCGGAAATGCCATTGTGCCGCATCGAGGTATGATAAGCACGTGATCTCCAGGTCGGCTATGTGGGCAGCATAGAGGCGGGCTTCTAATGCATTGCGCCTGCTCTCAAGGGTATCGGCCCAGGTAAGCATGTCGTTCATAGGTTTAGTTATATTGACTTATGCAAGATAAAACACATTCAATGTAATGTTTATGAGTGTGCATAAAAGGTGCAAAAGATGGGGCCGGCGGTAAAGGGCGCAGGTGACGGATGGCGTGTTGCAGGGTGACGGAAAATCCCGGCGGATAACGCGGCACTGCAGAATGATCGTCCCAAACAGGGTTTTCGTGGATAGTAATTATCGCCAGAAGCCTTACTGGCAAAGGGTTTCAAAAAAATAAGGCACTATAGATTGAAATCTCAGTGCCTTCTCATAACCTATGCCAACTTTAGAGTTAATACAAATATATAACCTTCTAACACACATGTATAGCCTATAAACCGAATGAACAAAATGAACGGGTTTTTTGGAAAAAATGGCATTAGAATGATATTGAGAGCCCTGGCAATAACAAAATTTTAACCATTCGTTGAGGGATTAACAGTACCAAAATAAGGCGAAACGGGGCCAGCGTGGAAAAGCAAAAGCGGCTGCCTGCACAACAACCGCTTTTTGCCTGGATATGTTTTTGCTATTCCCGGTGAATGATCAACCGGGATGATCAGTACTGCTTAACGGATGATCTGCTTTGATAAACCGTCATTCATTACCGGACGATCAGTTCTTCGAACTTGCGCTCCAGCGACATTTTCACCACACCCGCTGCCAGGTTCTTTGCCGTGATGGGAAACACCTGTCCATCCACCACAAATTCCTTCGGGGTAAACGGCAGTCCATGGATGATCACCTTCTGCGTCGTGTACGTATTGCGGTACTTGCCGTGAAATTTCTTTTTCAGCCGGAACTGCTTGCTGTCGGACATCTGGCGGAAGCGGATGATGTTGAACAGCTCACTTTTATAGCCATAGTTATCACCGGCATCTTCATACAGCACGCTGTGTGTTACTTCATCGCTGTTGTAATACACGTTCAGCGCCAGCTCTTCCACTACCTGTTCCCCTACATACTGCATCTTCGGATACTTGGTCACTACCATGCCTGCTTTTACAAACAGGGGCATTTCCTCAATGGGTGTGGGAATGGTGATGATCTTACCCCCTTCAAACACTTCATTGGTGAAGTAATAATACCACTTGCCTTCCGGCAGGTATACTTCCTTTTGTTTCATGCCCGGCTCACTTACATGGCTGACCAGCAGCGCATCGCCAAACATGAACTCATCATTGCGGTGGCGGGTCACCGGATCGTGCTGTGATACAAATGCAATGGGGCGCAGCATGGGCGTGCCCAGGGTGGAGTATTGCCAGAAAGTAGTGTAGAAATAGGGCAGGAGGTGGTAGCGTAGTTGTATGAACTTCTTAACAATGAATTCGTACTTGGTACCAAAGCTCCAGGGCTCCTGGTTAAAGCCGGTCTCATTGCTCGCAGAGTGTGTGCGCATGAGTGGGTGGAAAGTGGCCAGCTGGATCCAGCGGGTATACAGCTCTCCATCCGGCTCTCCAATAAAACCGCCAATGTCGCTGCCCGCGTGGGAAATGCCGCTTACCGCCAGGCGCTGGCACTGTACGGAAGCGAGCCAAAGGTGCTCCCAGCTGGCCACGTTATCGCCCGTCCATACAGACGTGAAGCGTTGTGCGCCGGAGTAGCAACTGCGCGTGATCAGGAAGGGACGGTAGGGCATCAGGTGTTTTTTCATGCCTGCGGCCGTGGCCATGGTCATGAGGTGGCCATAAATGTTATGGGCCTTGCGATGGCTTACCTGCTCTCCATCGTAGTCGTGGCGTACGTCTTCCGGGAAGGAGCCCATTTCAAACACGGCGGGTTCGTTCATATCATTCCATACACCGCGCACGCCATAGGCCACCAGGCTGGCAAAGAGATCGGCCCACCACTTGCGTACCACGGGGTTGGTAAAGTCGGGGAATACGCATTTACCCGGCCATACATCGCCCTCCATCAGCGCACCGTCGGCACGTTTGCAGAAGTAATTATTTTTGATGCCTTCCTGGTATACGAAATACTCGGGATCCACCTTTATGCCAGGGTCAATGATCACTACGATCTTGAAGCCCAGTTTGGATAGTTCCTTAATAAAAGTGCTGGGATCGGGGAAGCCTTCCTTGCTCCAGGTGAAGCAACGGAATCCTTCCATATAATCGATGTCGAGATAGAGCACATCGCAGGGGATCTCGCGCTTGCGGAACTCTGCGGCGATCTCATTCACCCTTGCAGCCGGGTAGTAGCTCCAGCGGCACTGGTGGTAGCCCAGGCTCCACAGGGGCGGCAGTTCCGGCGTGCCGGTAATGCGGGTATAAGACTCTGCTACCTGCAGCAGTTCCGGTCCGTAAATGAAATAATAGTTCATCTCTCCGCCCCGTGCCCAGAAGCTGGCCACATCATCGCGCTCCTTACCAAAATCAAAGAGGGTGCGGAAGGTATTATCGAAGAAAATACCATAGCCAATGCCGTTGTGCAGGCCATAGTAAAAAGGAATGTTGCGGTAAAGCGGATCGGTATCCTTCTGAAAGCCGTACGCATCGGTGCCGTAGTTTTCCATGCGCTTGCCGCGCAGGTTCAGCTCCGTGGGCTTGTCGCCCAGGCCATAAAAGGCTTCTTCTTCCTGGATCACCTTGGAGCAGTACACGATCTTGCCGCCCTTCTGGAGGTAATACTGCCAGTGGAAGCCCAGTTCATCCTGGTTGATGATGCGGCCTTCCTTGTCGGTAATGGTAATACGCAGGTTGTCTTTTGCAATGAACACCTTGATGGCATCCGTGGTGATCTCGAATACCTCTTCCAGTTCACGGAGCTGGAAGAAGATCGGCGCATCTTCCATGCGGGCGCTGGTGGCGTAGGAAAATTCCCGCTGGAAAGTGCCGTCTGCGGCGTAGCGGAAGCGGATGATCTTATCGGTGATAACGCGTACTTCCAGGATGGTTTCTGCGGTGGTGAAGCTAAAGTAGTTGCCCTCTTGTTTCCACTCCCTTATGGCGTCCGGGTAGTGTTTTACAGAATATTTACTGGACGAAGTTTCAATTTGCATAAATCACATTTTCAAATGCCAAAGTGGGCACAAAACTAATAAAAATAAAACGGGTTGGGCCCTTGTTTAGCCAGCAGCGAATAACCACATTTCCGGGCACATAAAAGTTGGCTAAAAGGTGGTATGGCATGGTAATGATAAGTCACTAACTTCATCGCTATAAATTTACTTTTTGCTTTAAACTATTATTCCGGTGGTGCGCCTTTCCAGGTCTGGCCACCCTTTTTTTGCCCGCAGGCGCCACGGGTGGCTGGCCTTGCTTCCTAATGCTTTAAAATACAAACCATTACCGGTAAATGCAATATAGCCGCAGGTTATTTATTCGTTACTGGAAAGGTGAGCAGGGCTATCTTTCCGCCGGCGCCCGCCAGGATAGCGCTTTGGCCATTGCCCAGGCTTTTAACCGTGTTGTACCCCGTTTTTCCCAAATTATGCCAGTTTTTACCGCCATCCAGCGAATAATCCGTGCCAGCCGTCCCGGTCGCTGCTAACCAGTTCATGTTAACGAACGCTACACCGGAACGGTAGCCGAAAGGCGGTGTCTGCGCCGGTTTCCAGCTTAGGCCGCCGTCTGTGCTGTACAGGCAGTTTTGTATGCGCAGGCCTTCGCGCTTGTAATCACCTCCTACAATAATGCCGTGGTCCTGGTAAAAATCCATGGCAAAAGCCCCGGTGGTGGACTGGCCCTGCAACATGGGGAGGTCCTGGGTATGCCATTGTATATTCAGGTGGCCAATGGGTGGAGTGGCCCTGCCTTCCACTGCCGTGGCAGTAAACAGGCGGCAGGCCTTACCGCCGGTGATAAAACGGGGCTGGCCCCGGTCCGGCGCCAGGTTACTGTTGCTGGCGGCAAAGATGGCTTCACCGGGCCTGGCTTCCGGGAACTCGCCTTCATCGTAATCATACGTAAGCCAGCGGTGGCCGCCATTTTCCGTGTATAGCATGCGGAAATGGCCGTCGCTGTCAGGATCGCCAATGGCGTAGGCGTGCAGGGAGTCAGCAAACACCATGCTGTCGAAGAACACGGTGGAGTCACGGTTGGTATACTGGATGGTCCATGTGTAGCCGCCATCGTAGGTGTAGAGCAAGCTGGCGGGGGAGCCGGCATTGAGCACAAAGGCTTCCATCTCGTTCACCGCGGCAATGCTGCGCCAGTCGCACGAGTCGCAGGAAGTGGTATGGTGCCATTGCCAGTTCCTGCCGCCATCCGTGCTGCGGCCCACGGTACCGGCGGTGCCGGAGAGCCAGATCACACTGTCGTTTACCACGGAAAGGCCGCGGAAACTGGCGGTGGTACCGGATTTTATGGGAGTGAGCTTAGGTGCCTGGGGAAAGGCCGTGCCATAGCAGAGCAGGAGAAACAGGCCCAGG
This sequence comes from Chitinophaga parva, assembly GCF_003071345.1. Lineage (NCBI taxonomy): Bacteria > Pseudomonadati > Bacteroidota > Chitinophagia > Chitinophagales > Chitinophagaceae > Chitinophaga > Chitinophaga parva. The sequence continues at coordinate 1,772,293 of NZ_QCYK01000002.1, forward strand.
ACAAGGGTGTGTGCCGGTTGTAAGGTCATAGGTCGGTAGGTTTGTTCAAAACAGCGCAATTTGTTCAAAACAGCGTAATAAGTGACTCCAAAGTAAGAAAAATATAAAGTTTCCGCCAGAATTATATATTTGCAAGATACGCTTTACAGACACCTATTTTACTTACATGTCGCCAATCCAACGACTGCTTACCTTTTTTTTCCTTGGTGTGATGGGTTTTATGCCACAGGCGTATGCCCAGACGCTGGAGAAGAGTTACATTTTTGATGCATACGGGGTGAACGAAGGGCTTTCGCAAAGCAGCGTTTACAATATCATACAGGATGACCAGGGTTTCCTGTGGATTGCCACCAGGGATGGGGTGAACCGTTTTGACGGCTACGTGTTCAATGAATACCGCTATAATCCCAGCACGGGCGATGAGAACCGCCACGGCGCCGGCGACCTGGTACACCGGGCCCCTAACGGTGGCCGCGCGGTGATCAACCGTTTTGACCTCAAAGGTTATAAACAATACCAGTTCTACAATAACAGCCGCCACCAGCTGCTGCTGGCCCACAATTGCGGTATTTCCCTGTACGACAAATACCGTAACTCTTTCCGGGAAGTCTTTCACGACACCTCCAATGTGAATGAGTATGAGCGTGATTTCCTGCGCAAGTTCGTGATCCTGGGGGAAGACACGGCTGCCCGCCAGCTCTGGATCTGGCGCCCTGCCAAGGGCCTGTATGTGCTGGACGATCTTAATTACACCCTGCGCAAGGTGGTGCTGTATCCCCGCAGTTTTGGCGGCCAGCCCCTGCCTACTGCCATGGTAAAAGATGGCTCCGTGATCTGGATGAACCGCAAGCCCGGAGAGTTGCTGGCCATGGATATCAAGAGCTCCCGTGTATTGACCTACAACGTGCCCGTGATCGGCAACAATTGTGTGATGCGCAGCCTGAACCGTGACTCCCTGCTGATTGCCAGCGGAGGGCATGTGACCATTTTCAATAAACGCCTGAACCGCTATACCGACCTGCCTTTTGACATTCACAACGTGTACAACCAGGACTTCATTCCACAGGTGATGGAAATGGACCACGCCGGCAATGTATGGATAGGCGGCAGTGATGGGGTGCTGATCTACAACGTGGCCAGCCACGCCATTGTACAGCACATCATCACCTTTAACTCTATTGAAACCCGCTCTCTCAACAACGTGAACTACCTGTACCGCGATGCGGCAGACAATATGTGGGTAGGCACGGATGGAGACGGCATCAAGAAGTATTCCCCGCACAAAAAAGTATTTAACCAATACCGCTCTCCCTACCTCACGCATAACATGGCCAAGGCCATTTATAAACACGACGACGGGCGCCTGTTTGTAGGCATGATGGCAGACGGGATGGATATTTATGCGCCGGACGGGCGTTTTATGGAGCGCATTTCCAACGAGACATCGCCCGGTATTTTTCCCGGCGATAACCTGAGCGCTATCTGCAGGGAAGATGAAAGCCACATCTGGCTGCACTTCCAGCGGTCCAGCATTGGCCTGTTCCAGGTCAATACCCGGAAGTTCCAGAACCTCACCGACAAGATCAATGCCCTGGGACTGCCGCCCCAGCTGAACGACTGGCCCTTTGTTTTTAAACGGCCCAACGGAGAGGTGTACTTCAATGATGGAGAGTACCTGCTCAAGTTTATCAACGATGCAGGGCAATACCGGACCGCCATTGTACACCAGTTTGCGCATGAAAGCCTTACCTGTTATTTTGAAGATTTTGATGGCAATCAATACGTGGGTACCAAAGCATCCCTGTATGTAAAAGAGGCCGGGCTGAATAACTGGAAAAGCATTCCCATGCCATCCGGCACCACCATCAAATCACTGAACAAGAATGCCCACAAACAGTTGCTGGTGGCCACTAGCCGGGGATTGTTCATCCTGGACCAGCAATACAATGTACTGCAGCATTATAACAGTTACGACAACCCATCGCTGGTAAACGACTTCCTGTATGGCCTGCTGCTGGACGATAAGGACCGTGTGTGGGTAAGTCACGACAAAGGCCTGTCTGTGATCAATACCGTGACCAACGAGATCTACACCTACACCTATGTGGACGGGCTGCAGAGCAATGAATTTAATACCGGGGCCTATTTTAAGTCGGTGGACGGGGAACTGTTCTTTGGTGGCATCCGCGGGGTGAACGGGTTTTATCCCAAGAACTTCAAGAATAATCCCTTTGTGCCTACGGTGGTGATCAAGAGCCTGGAAGTGCTGGACCGCCCGTATGAATCGGACACCGCGGTGTCATTGCTGCGGCACATAGAATTGCCGTACAATCAAAATACCATTGCCATAGAATACGTGCCGCTGGAATTTACCAACCCTCTGAAAAACTCGATGCAGTACATGCTGGAAGGAGCGGACGAGGACTGGGTGGAAGCAGGCACCTTTAAAATGGCGCGTTATACGAACCTTCGGCCGGGTACATACGTTTTTAAGGTGCGTGCATCCAATAACGATGACATCTGGAGCGGTACCTCTACTTCGCTGGAGATCGTGATCCGCGTGCCTTTCTGGCAAACGCTGTGGTTCCGGTTCCTCTTGTTATTGCTCCTGCTGGGCATTGCGTATTATTTCTCCACGCTCTACCTGGACTATAAGATCCGGCATGAGAAGCTGAAGCTGGAGAAGGAACAGGCGGTAGACCAGGAGCGGGCCCGCATTTCCAGTGATATGCATGACGACCTGGGCTCCGGTCTCAGCACTATCCGCCTGCTGAGCGAGATTGCGAAACGCAAGATCCAGGACCCGTCACAAACGAAGGAGATAGAACGTATTTCTGAAGCGGCCGGCGAGCTGGTGGACAAGATGGGAGAGATCATCTGGGCCATGAACTCCAGTAATGACTCCCTGGAAAACCTGATCGCCTACATGCGCAGTTTTGTGGCAGACTTCCTGGAGCATGCGCATATAGACCACGCGTTCTACATCCCGGAGAGTATCCCGGACATTAAGCTGAGCGGGGGCACGCGGCGCAATATCTACCTGGCGGTGAAGGAGGCGGTAAACAACGTGATGAAACACGCGCAGGCCACGGAGGTGATCATTGAACTGAAGATCGCGGACAACAAAATGACTATCCTGATCCGTGACAATGGCAAAGGGTTTGACCCCGAGAAAGTGCGCCTTTTCGGGAATGGCCTGAAAAATATCCAGAAACGTATGCAGGCTGTGGGCGGCTATGCCGATATTTCTACTAACAAGGGAACCACGGTGCTGCTAGATATACCGTTAAATTAACCTACATTCGCTTTCAGAGAAAAAACACTCCTGAGAGCAATCGACCTAATTAAATACAATGACTGTTTACTCAAAAAAGAAGTCCCAGGGATCCATGGATATTATTTCAGTGGCCATCGTGGAAGACAATCATGATATTCGGACCGCTATGGAGTTGCTGATAAACGGTTCAGAGGGTTATGCCTGTGTGGGCGCGTTCAACAATGGTGAGACCGCGGTAGAGCAGATCCCGGCTTTGCTGCCCAACGTGGTGTTGATGGATTTCAACCTGCCGGGCGGCATGAATGGTATTGAATGTATAGCACGCCTGAAAGGCGAGTTTCCTGATATGCAGTTTATGATGCTGACGGTGTACGAGGATGATGAAAAGATCTTCCAGGCACTGGAGGCTGGCGCCAGCGGCTACATCCTGAAGAAGACCAGCCCCGGTGAACTGCTGGAAGCCATTATGGAAGTGCACCATGGCGGCTCGCCCATGAGCAGCCAGATAGCCCGCCGCGTGGTGGCCTATTTCCAGAAACAGGCCAAGCCCAATCCTGCACTGGAAGCGCTTACCAGCCGGGAAAAGGAGATCCTGGACCAGCTGTCCAAGGGCTTCCTGTACAAGGAAATAGCCAGCAACCTGTTTATCAGCATTGAAACCGTAAGACGCCACGTGCACAACATTTACGAGAAGCTGCATGTACGAAGCCGTACCGATGCAGTGAATAAGTATTATAACCGGTAAGCATTGCGCTGACATATATTATCAAGCAGAAGCGGGGCCATGGTCCCGCTTCTTTTATTTAGCGGGTGCTAAAGGAATAGCGGGGGCGGGGATCAGGGAAGGGCAACGCCGTACGGACAAGTGTTAAAAAACAAAAGGAACAACGCCGTACCGGTGTTATTCCTTTGTTGTAGAGGTGAAAGTTCGGCGCCGGGGGCCCCGGCAAAAAAGAAGAAAGGTGTGCTGGTGATCAGGATTTGTGAGCCGGCACTTTTTTCAGATGCAGCTTGCGCAGGTGTTGACCTGCAAGGTGCGCGCAAAGGATGATGGCTGCGATGAGCAAGCACGCCAGTTTGAACAGCAGACCAAACTTCATAGGAACAGGTTTTTGTGTATTAGGATATGGTATTCGGTTTTCGGGACAGGGGGGCGGATGCTTAGCGCAGCATCTGCCAGGATTCAAATTTCTGCATTAATTTGATGAACGTATGGCTGAGGCGTTGCAGGTATGCCTGTTCTTTACGGATGATCATGAGAATGGCGGCACATGCGGCAACGGACAGGAAGATATACAGGGATTGCATAGGACAAAGGTTTTAAGTTAGGTTAGGATATGTTAGGTGCTCTTTTGTAAATATATGTATTTTTTTAAATAAAACAAATTTTTGATAGAATTTATTGCAGTTCGTGTAAGACGGACGCGGTTTAGTTGCAGGTGCACTAATTCTGCCGGTGTTTTCCAGGGGAATTAATGAAAAAATATTGATATAGGGAATATTTATATATTATTTTACACGTGGAGGCCCAGTGGCGTGCATAACTAAAACTTGGGGAATTGTGGTAAACCATTATTTTTGCCCATAAGCGGATTTTGCTAAAAGATTTAGTAAGTTGCATGCCGCACGCCCGCATAGCGTGGCTGGCCCCGATAAACAGAACCTTGGAATTTAAGTAGTTATGGCAAATACGGAGAACAAAGACCTTTCTGCAGCGTATACCGAAGACTCGATACGGTCGCTGGACTGGCGGGAACACATCCGCCTCCGCCCCGGTATGTACATCGGTAAGCTGGGAGATGGTTCCAGCATGGACGACGGTATCTATATCCTGCTCAAGGAGGTGGTGGACAACTGTATTGACGAGCATACCATGGGCTTTGGCAAGCAGGTAGAGATCAAAGTGAGTGAGCACAGCGTAACGGTACGTGACTATGGCCGCGGTATTCCCCTGGGGAAAGTGGTGGATGTAGTGAGCAAGATCAACACCGGTGCAAAGTACGACAGCAAAGCATTCCAGAAATCAGTAGGCCTGAACGGGGTGGGTACCAAAGCGGTGAACGCACTCTCGTCCTATTTTAGAGTACAGTCCATCCGCGATGGCCGTACCCGTGTGGCGGAATTTGAGCGCGGCGTGCTGACCAAAGAACATAAAGAGACCAGCACCCAGGAAACCAATGGCACCCTGGTGACCTTCATACCGGATGACACGGTGTTCAAGAACTTCCGTTACATCCCCGAATACCTGGAGGGGCAGATCTGGAATTACTGTTACCTGAATGCGGGCCTCACCATCAACTTCAACGGGCAGAAATACCTGTCTAAGAATGGCCTCCTGGACCTGCTGAAGGGCAAGACCACGGAGGAAGACCTGCGCTATCCCATCATCCACCTGAGAGGGGATGATATAGAGGTGGCCATTACCCATGAAAACGCCTACGGCGAAGAATATTACTCCTTCGTAAACGGGCAGCACACCACGCAGGGGGGGACCCACCTGGCGGCCTTCCGCGAAGCGTATGTGAAGACCATCCGCGACTTTTTCAAGAAAGATTACGATGCTACCGATATCCGCGCCAGCATTTGCGCCGCCATTGCGGTGCGCGTGCAGGAGCCGGTGTTTGAATCGCAGACCAAGACCAAGCTGGGCTCCCTCACCGTATCGGAAGGCGGGCAGTCCATGAAGGCCTTTGTGCTGGACTTCCTGTCCAAGCACCTGGACGATTACCTGCACCGCAATCCCGGTACGGCAGAGGCGTTGAAGAAGCGCATTGAACAGAGTGAAAGGGAGCGGAAGGAACTGGCCGGCATTAAAAAACTGGCCAACGAACGCGCCAAGAAAGCGAACCTGCACAACCGCAAGCTGCGTGATTGCCGCTTCCACCTCAATGATGAACTGACCGGGAAGGATAAGGATATCCAGGAAATGAAGCGCAAGGAGACCACCATCTTCATTACCGAAGGTGACTCCGCGAGTGGTTCTATTACCAAGTCGCGCAACGTGGAGAACCAGGCAGTGTTCAGCCTGCGGGGCAAGCCGCTGAACTGCTATGGGCTTACCAAGAAGATCGTATACGAGAATGAAGAATTTAACCTGCTGCAGCACGCCCTCAACATTGAAGAAGGGCTGGAAGACCTGCGGTACAACAATATCGTGATCGCTACTGATGCGGACGTGGACGGCATGCACATCCGCCTGCTGCTGCTCACTTTCTTCCTGCAGTTTTTCCCGGACCTGGTGAAGAACGGGCACCTGTATGTGCTGGAAACGCCGCTGTTCCGCGTGCGCAACAAGCAGCAGACCATTTATTGTTATGATGAAGGCGAGAAGCAGGCCGCAGTGAAGAAGCTGGGAGGCAAGCCGGAGATCACGCGCTTTAAAGGCCTGGGTGAAATTTCGCCGGATGAATTTGGCCGCTTTATTGGCCAGGATATGCGTAAAGAGCCGATCATCCTATCAAAGGATACCCATATCCAGAAACTGCTGGAATATTACATGGGCAAGAATACACAGACCCGCCAGGAATTTATCATTGGCAACCTGCGCTACGAGAAGGATTTGATTGACGAAGAAATAGTAGCGGAAGGATAATACAGACTGCAGATCCATTTAAAGTAAAAGATGAAAAAGTACATTTTACTGTTTGTGACAGGCCTGGTATTTTTTACTGCCTGCAATACGGCCACCCCGGCCAATTATTTTGATTACGCCGTGCTGAATACCAACATGCTGGACGGCTTTGAGAACGATGGCCTGATGCGCGAAATGGTGCACCCTTCTGCCAAACTGAAAGAAGGTACCAAGGACCAGACGGAGATCATGAAGCGGAAGGAAATAGTGGACAACAAGATCCAATACGTGGAGCAATCCCTGGAAAAGGTGAAAGGACTGAAGCCTACGGATGAAACCCGGGACATGCTGGCCGCGTCTGAAGCACTGTACACGTATGTAATTCCCGTGTATAAAAATGAATACACGAAAATGGCGGAGGCATGGGACAATGGCGCCAGCCCGGAACAGGTGGCCGCCATGGGCCAGGCTATCCACGATAAATATGGGGAGGGCTACCGGCAGCGTTTTGACAAGCTGATCGCATTGGGCAAGGCCTACGCCGATAAGCACAATATCCAGGTACAGTGGGGGAATAATTGATCTTTAGGAATAACATTTATTAATAGTTTTCATGCATATCGTTTTTGGAACCGCTTCGGCAACGGCATTGGCAGCAGCGTTTGAGCTGGACAGCAGCCTTCAGTCGGAGATCCTGAGCTTTGAGGACGACCTTTCTGTGGGGCCGCTCTTCATCCTGGACACAAAAGACGGGCAACTGGCCCGCCAGCAATGGTGGGACACGGTGAATGAAGTACCGCCGCCACCGCCCGAAAGTGAAAATATTTCCGCAGTGCCGGAGGGTTTTACCCGCGTGGCAGACCTGCCCAAAGATGTGCAGCTGTTCCGCGGGCTGAAGGCCCGCCTGAAAGCGGAGGAAGACCTGCAGCTCTGCATCTGGGCCGGGCAGAATGCGCGGGATGTGACGGGTTACTTCTGGCTGGTGAGCCAGTTGTATGATTTTTCCGGCCGTGTGCAGATCGTTTACCTGAACAACCTTCCTTTCCTGAATGAGAAAGGCGGCATATTTTATCCTACGCAACTGAGCCAGATACTGCCCAGGGAATTTGTGAAAGCGAAAAAACTGGCAAGGCCGGTATCGCTGGCAGAATTTGAACTGGATGGGGATGAGTGGCGCCGGCTGATGAACGAGAATGCGGGCATACGCCTGCTGGAAGGTGGCAAGAAGCTGAAAGGGGAGCCCGTTACGTTCCTGGACAAGGACCTGCTGGCAGCGGTAAGTGCTGGCCCTACCAAGGCCAGTAAAGCGGTGAGCCAGGTAACGGGCAAGCTGAAGTTCCCGGTGGCAGAGCATTTCCTGGGATGGCGGGTCAAGGAACTGGTGAAAGCCGGTACCCTGGAAAGCAAGGGAGAGCTGAAGGCCCTGAAAGATTTTGAAGTATTCCTGCCGGGCATGGGTGGCGCAGCTCCCGTGGCAGCAGAAGAAAATATTGCATTATGATCACCGTAACCCCTTTACACCTCATGGGCAAAGACGACCGTGGGGAGAACTATACCTGGGATTGTACCCGCACGGGTGCGTTCATCCTCTGCTACCGCAAAGCCGGCAGCAGCAGCGGCCAGCACTACCACGAGGGCAAAAGTGCCAACAAGAACCCCGAGATCCTTTTCCTGCTGAGCGGTACTGCGGAAATGCACTGGTGCACCCTGGACCAGCGGGATAAAATGGAGACCATCACCATCCAGGCCCCGGCAAAAGTGGTGGTGCCCGTTATGATCTGGCACCAGCTCATAGCGGTGACAGATTGTAGTTTTATGGAACTGAACAGCGTAGAGGATGTGCAGGCAGATTCGGTGCGGATCTGGCGGGAGGAGTTGTAAGGGAGGGGCTTTCATAGCGCTGGAAATTGTTTCCTGCCGGTGGTTTTCCTGAAGCTGGAAATTGGTTGTGGGAAATTATCCCCGGGTCAGCGCTTTCATTTTTTGAAATTGAAAAAAAGCAAGCAATAATATGAGTGAATTAGAAAACGGCATGGCAGACGAATCCCTCCAGGGAGTTACCCACGTAGGCGGGATGTACGAGAACTGGTTCCTGGACTATGCCTCTTACGTGATCCTGGAACGTGCAGTGCCGGCGGTGGAAGACGGGCTGAAACCCGTACAGCGCCGTATTATGCACGCTATGAAAGAAATGGATGACGGCCGCTTTAACAAGGTGGCCAACATCATCGGGCAAACCATGCAGTACCACCCGCATGGTGATGCCTCCATTGGCGACGCCATTGTGGGCCTGGGGCAGAAAGACCTGCTCATAGAAACGCAGGGTAACTGGGGCGATGTACGTACCGGCGACGATGCCGCCGCCGCCCGTTACATTGAGGCGCGCCTTTCCAAATTTGCACTGGACGTACTGTTCAATGCAAAGACCACCACCTGGCAGCTGAGCTATGATGGCCGCAAGAACGAGCCTTTGTCGCTCCCGGCAAAATTCCCCCTGCTGCTGGCACAAGGGGCAGAAGGCATTGCCGTAGGCCTTTCCACCAAGATCCTGCCGCATAATTTCAATGAACTGATAGACGCTTCCATCAAATACCTGCGGGGCCGCAAGTTTGAGTTGTACCCGGACTTTGCTACCGGCGGCATGATCGATGTGGCGAACTACAATGACGGGAAGCGCGGCGGCAAAGTGCGGGTGCGTGCCCACATTGAAGAAAAAGATAAAAAGACCCTGCTTGTAAAAGACGTGCCTTACGGTGTTACCACCACACAGCTAATGGAAAGCATCGTGAAGGCCAATGATAACGGCAAGATCAAGATCCGCAAAGTGGTAGACAATACCGCCGCTGATGTGGAGATTGAAGTGCACCTGGCGCCTGGCATTTCACCGGATATCACCATTGATGCCCTGTATGCCTTCACCGATTGCGAGATCTCCATTTCTCCCAATGCCTGCGTGATCATTGAAGACAAACCCCGCTTTGTAACCGCCAGCGAACTGCTGAAGCAAAGCACGGACTTCACCAAAGAACTGTTGCAGCAGGAACTGGAAATAAAGCTGGCGGAACTGGAAAATAAATGGCACTACACCTCGCTGGAAAAGATCTTCTTTGAGAAGGGTATCTACAAGGAGCTGGAGCAGAAGCACAAGGACTGGGAAGCCGTGCTGCAGGCCATTGACAAGGCATTTGGGCCTTACAAGAAACAACTGAAACGCGCCATTGAGCGCGAGGATATTGTAAAGCTCACGGAGAAGCCCGTGCGCCGCATTTACCGCCTGGATATTAACGAACTGAATGAGCAGATCAAGGCCATTGAGGCAGACATCAAGCAGGTCAAATACGACCTGGCGAACCTGGTGGATTTTGCCGTGGCTTACTACGAGAACCTGCTGAAGAAATACGGCAAGGGCCGCGACCGCAAAACCGAGATCAAGACCTTTGACACCATCCAGGTGCAACAGGTGGCCATTGCCAATACCAAGCTGTATGTGAACCGGGCGGAGGGTTTCATTGGTACCTCGCTGAAGAAGGACGAATTTGTAGCGGATTGCTCTGACCTGGATAACATCATCGTATTCCTCCGCAATGGTAAAATGATGATCACCAAGGTGGCAGAGAAAACCTTTGTGGGCAAGGATATTATCCACGTGGCCGTGTTCCGCAAGAACGATGAGCGCACCACCTACAATATGATCTACGTGGACGGCATCAGCGGTGTCACCTTTGCCAAACGCTTTAACGTAACGGGCATTACCCGCGATAAAGAATACGAACTGGCCGGCAAGGGCGACAAGCATACCAAGGTACACTACTTCACGGCCAATCCCAACGGGGAAGCAGAAGTGGTGACCGTGAAACTGAGCCCCAACAGCCCCGCGCGTAAAAAGGAATTTGACTTCTACTTTGAAACCCTGGACATCAAGGGCCGCGCATCCATGGGTAACCAGCTCACGAAATACACCGTAAAAAGCGTGAAGTTCAAGGAAGCCGGCGTATCTACCCTGGCAGGCCTGAAGATCTGGTACGATGACGCCACCGGCCGCCTGAACACGGAAGACCGTGGTGTGTACATCGGCAGCTTTGAAGGGGATGACAAGATCCTGGTGATCAACAAGAACGGTACCTATGAGTTGACCAACTACGAGCTCACGAACCGTTACGAAACCGATGCGGTGATGTACATCGAGAAATTCAATCCCGAGAAGATCGTGTCAGCCGTATACTTCGATGCAGATAAAAAACAATACAACGCCAAGCGCTTTAAGATAGAAACGCAGACGCTGAACAATAAGTTCCAGTTCATTAAAGAAGGTGCCGGCAATCATGTAGAGCTGGTGACCACCGTGGCGGAACCACTGCTGCTGCTGAAGACCGGTAAAAAGCGCAACCCGGACGAAGAGCAGTTTGAGCTGAATGAATTTGTTGAAGTGACCGGCTGGAAAACAATAGGGACACGTATTGCAGGCGATGATTTTGTAAGCATTGAATTACTGAACGAGGAAGAGGAAACACCGGAAGATGGCGGTGGCTTGCAGGGAGAGTTGTTTTAATGGAGATTTAAAAGCCGGTGTTTTTGCCGGGGAAAGATAAAGTGCCCTCGCAGTGATGCGGGGGCACTTTTTTTAGGGAAAGTTGGTGATGTGTTTTAGAAGAAAGGCTGCGCCGGCGAAGGGGCAATTATGATACAGTTCTGGTGTATTCTACTATAACAGTTTTTATCCTGCATGCTGTAATGAATTGATTTACATGGTGTGGAATCCAATGTGGGCCGTTCTTCCCGCTGGTATGTAACAGATTTAAAATCGGTAAATGTGGCTATAACAGTTTACTTTTACCGCATGAAAGAACACGCTTACCAAGCCCTGGCTGGCCAGCTGGCTTCCATGATAGATAAGGGTATTTACAAGCCCGGTGAAAAGCTGCCGTCTGTGCGCCGCCTGCACCAGGAGCACCAGCTCAGCATGGGCACTGTGCTGCTGGCATTCCAGCACCTGGCAGACAAAGGGCTTATCACGGCCCGCGAAAAATCCGGCTATTTTGTAAACCAGCGCGCCGGCAAAGTGTTGCCGCTGCCGCAATCTCTACCTGCCTCCGTATCGGCGCATACGGTGCGGATAGACCAGGTGTTGCAGCAAATGAAAATGGAAGGGAAGGGGCGCCGCTTTGTATCGTTTACAGCTGCATTGCCGGATGACCGCATGCTGCCGTACAATAGCATCAAGCGTGCCATACAACAGGTTTCCCGCGATGTGAGCGGGAGTTACCTTATGCAGGAAAGCCGCAAGGGCTATCCCGCGCTGCGCGAGGCTATTGCCAAGCGTTCTTTCTGGTGGAAAGGCACCACCCACCCGGATGAGGTGGTGATCACCAATGGTGCTACTGAAGCTATATTGTGCTGCCTTAAAGCAGTGACAAAGCCGGGCGATACGGTGTTGGTGCAAGACCCTTGCTATTATGGCATTATGCGCGTGCTGGAATGCCTGGAGCTGAAGATCGCTACCATTCCGTCGTACCACGGCAGGGGCGTGGATTATACAGAGTTAAGAGATGCCTGCCAGCGCCTGTCGGTGAAGGCCTGCATACTGGTGAGCAATTTCAATAACCCGGATGGGGCCAGCATTAGTACGGATAGCAAAAAACGCATCGCGGCGTTTGCCAACGAAGCCTGCATGCCGGTGATAGAAGACGACCTGTACGGAGAGCTGTACACCGGCGGTGGCCGGCCGGATACCATCAAAGCATACGACAGTGGTGGCTGGGTGATGTATTGTAATTCCTTTACCAAAACACTGGTGCCGGGTTTTCGCATAGGATGGTGTGCGGCAGGACGTTTTGCGGATGAAGTGGCCCGCATTAAATCCATGCACAACGGCGCTACATCCAGCCTGGGCCAGAGAGTGGTGGAGCAGCTGGTAACTTCCGGCGCGTATGACCGCCACCTGCACCGCTACCGTGTGGAGCTGGGAAAGAACCTGCATCGCGTTACGCAGGTTATTGAAAACCATTTCCCGGAAGGCACCCGCATTACCCGCCCGCAAGGCGGTATGGTCCTCTGGATAGAGCTGCCGGCCTGCATTAACACCGTGGCCCTCCAGGATGCAGCACTGGCGCAGGATGTGGCTTATGCCCCCGGCGAGATCTTTTCTGCAAAGGGGGATTACCAGCATTACCTGCGCATCAGTTATGCGCTTACCTGGGAGCCGCGCGTGGAAAAAGCATTGGTGCGCCTGGGGCAGTTGATCACGCAAGCCTCCCGGCAGCAGGGCATACAGCGGCACTCCGCTTAGCTGTTATGGCTTTTTGGCAGGCGTTTTTTTCTTGCTGCTCTTTTGTGGGCTGGCAGCGGCTTTGGCGGCTTGTGCCGCCTGCACTTCTTCTTCAGATTGAATGTGGGTGTTGTCTTTTTCTTTCATGTCCAGTGGCATGGGTGCCGGTGCCTGGCCGTTCTGTAATTTATCGTGGAAGATCTTATCGATGTGCACCCATTTACCATTCTTCCATTTGAAAGCTTCGTAATCGAGATCAGGTACGTAGGTGAATTTTTTCCTGGGCTCATTGCTCTCGGAGATCAGGTGATCATACACGATCATGTCCATATCCGGGTAGTAGTTCAGCGTTACGTTCGCATCTTTTTTATATTCCAGGAAAAAGCGGTTCTGCGTGGGGCGCTTTACGGAGTCTTCTTCAAAACTGAACATGGGCGCGCCAAACACGGGCTGCCCGTCTTTGAAAGTAAGCACATCCAGCAGTTTTTTCTGGCTGCGGGGATTGTTGCCATCCCAGCCGCACAGCGTGTAGTATTCCTGGTTAAAGAAGTGTGTCTGCACAATATTGTAATACAGGCATCCATACCAGGCGCGGTTGCTGGTGATGGTGTCCGCATTGTTAATATACTCGCTGCTGTCTATCAGGGGAAAGAGTTTTAAACTGCCATCGGCGGTGCGCATCTGGATGGTACCGTGGTGGGAGAAAAAACCATTGTCCGTTACATCTACCCAGGTGAAGATGCGGAAGGTGCTGTCTTTCGGGTATTTGATGGCCACCGTTTCCAGTGAATCAAAAGGAAAATAAAAAGAGTTTTTGGTCTTCAGGGCACGCACCAGGCGGGGAATGAAGGCCAGCATGGCGTTGTGGCGGGCATCGTCATTTTTGCCGCGCAGCATTTCATCACCCAGCAGGCGCAGCGAATCCTGTTGTTTCAAAAGGCTTTGTTTGTCCTGGGGCGTCAGCTTTTGTTGGGCATGCACCAGGGGCATAGCTAAGCAGAGTAGCAGGAGCAGGGACAGGTATCGTTTCATGATTGCGGAAATGGTCAGTGAATATACGCCGTGTGGGCCAATTTATTGTATGGCCCGGGCAAAGTGCAGCAGGCTTTCATACCGGGCATCCTGCAGCGGGTGGGGAAAGGGAAGATCAGGCAGGGTAGAGGGAATGAACACGGTGTACATGCCCAGGTTCTTGCCAAACTGCATATCACTCAGCGTGTTGCCTACCATGATGCTGCGGGCAAAATCTATTTCCGGGAAGTCTTGCTGCGCCTGCAATCCCATGCCTGGCTGGGGTTTGCGGCAGGGGCTGTTGCTATCTACATCCGGGCAGTGGTAAATGCGGTCTATACGCCCCCCGTGAGGCGCTATGGCGGCCAGCATGCGGGTATGGATATCCTGCAGCCCCGCGGTGGTGAGCAGGCCTTTGCCTATGCAGCGCTGGTTTGTGGTCACCACGATATGACCAAAGCGCCGGGCAAAGATGCCCAGGGCTTCTTCCGCACCGCTGGTGAATTTGAACATATCCCAATGCAGCACATAGCCCTTGCGGATCTCTTCATTGATCACGCCATCGCGGTCCAGGAAAAGGGTCCAGCTGTTATCGATGAGGGGAAGTTGCATGGTCTATTGGTACATTTTAACCAGGTCAATGCCTGCTTTGGTAAAGTCTTCGGGAATGCCGATGTCAATGAAATAAGTATCGCTGATGAACCCAAGCAGCCCGCCGGCAGTGGCTTGCGGCTCCAGTACGGTTTTTTCAAAAGAGAAGGCTGTGGGCAGTGCCAGGCTTTTCAGGTATTCCTGGCTGGCCAGGTATACGCCGCCGTTGATCAGGCCTTTTTCCTGGTACTGTTTCTCACGGAAGGCGGTGATGCGGCCTTCACCGTTGAGCGCTATGCTGCCATAACGGTCAAACTTTTCCATGGGCTTTAAGGCCAGGGTCAGCTTGCTGTTGTGCTGCTGCGCAAAGGCTAGCATATCTGCCATGGCCACATCAAAAAAGGTGTCGCCATTGAACACGGCAAAGGTATCATCCGCCAGGTAAGGCATGGCGTGCAGGATAGCACCGCCGGTGCCCAGGGGCTCCTGCTCCACGGCAAAGGAAACCCGCAGCGGGAGCGGGTTGTCATTGCACCAGGCTATCACCTGTTCCGATAAATAACCGAGGGAAAGTACGGCGTGCTCAAAGCCCTGGGCGTGCAGGTATTGGAAGAGATAATACAGGAAAGGGTGGTTGCCCATGGGGGCCAGGCACTTGGGCTTGTCCGCCACCACGCTGCGTAAGCGGGTGCCAAAGCCGCCGGCCAGGATCATACATTCGCGCACCATTAGTCAAACAGGTTGTTTTCCACGATCTCGCAAATGATATGTCCTACGGTGATATGAGCCTCCTGGATGCGGGGCGTGTCAGTGCTGGGCATGTTCAGCAGGTAATCGCAGGCGCCTTTCATCTTACCACCGCTCAGGCCTGTCATGGCCACTACGATCATCTTCTTTTCCTTGGCCGCTTTCATGGCCTGCAGGATGTTCTCAGAATTGCCGGAGGTGGAGATGGCAATGAGGATATCGTTTTGTTTGCCCATGGCCTTTACTGCGCGGGCGTATACCTGCTCAAAACCGTAGTCGTTGCCCACGGCGGTGAGGTAAGAAGTATTGCAATGCAGGGCTTCTGCGTAGAGCGGGGTGCGGTCTTTATAGAAGCGGCCGGAAAATTCCGCGGCCAGGTGCTGGGCATCGGAAGCGGAGCCGCCATTGCCGCAAAACAGCAGCTTATGGCCGGTTTCCAGGCTTTTGGTAATGAGCTGGGCTACCAGGGTAATGGTTTGCAACAGGTGCTCGTCTTTAATGATCGCTTCTTTTACGCTGATGCTTTCCTTCAGGACAAGCTGGATTTTTTCAAACTGCGTCATATAATTGTTCGGGTGTAATTAAAGGCTCCAGGTGTGCAAACCGTGGTGCGTGAAATGATAACGTTTCAGTTGGCCCCCAAACTGCTCCAGGGCGCCCGTTACTTTAAAGCGGGCATTACCGGGGCAGTAAAAGATCATAAAGCCACCGCCCCCTGCGCCGGAGATCTTACCCCCGGAAGCGCCTGCCTGGCGGGCTGCTTCGTAGATATCGTCCAGTTGCTGGTTGGAGATGCCTTTGGCCATTTGTTTCTTATGCTGGAAACCATAATCTAAAATCTCGCCAATCTTGTGGATCTCCCCGCGCAGCAAGGCTTCTTTCATCATCACAGCCTGCTGCTTCAGGTTATGCATAGCTTCAATGGAAGCATCTTTTTTCTCGTTCACATTCTTCTGCTGCTCACTGATAATGCTGCTGCTCAAACGGCTGGTGGACGTGTAATACAGCAGCAGGTTGTTTTCCAGCTCAAAGAGGTATTTATCCTTGATGCGCAGCGGGTTCACGATCACGCGGTCGTTATAGAACTCCATGAAATTCACCCCGCCAAAAGTGGCTGCATACTGGTCCTGCTTACCGCCGGCCTGGTTCAGGTCCTCGCGTTCTATGCAGTAGGCCAGGTGGGCAATATCATACTCACCCAGGGGTAATTTCAGCCATTCCACAAAAGCGCCCAGTACGGCTACCACCAGCGTGGAGGAAGTGCCCAGGCCGGAGCCGGCGGGAGCATCTACGAACGTGGTCAGGCGGAAGCTCAGGGGTTTGGAGCAATAGTCCTTCATGATACGGTTGGCCACCCCTTTCAGGATGTCCAGTTTACCATCAATGGGCAGTTGCATGGCTGCGTCGTAAGTGAGGTGTTCACCCCGGTCTTCCGAATCAAAGATCACCTGCCCGTTGTCCAGCGGCTCTATGGCGGCGCGGGCATACAGGGAAATGGTGGCGTTGAGGATAGCGCCTCCATACAGGTCTGAATATGGACTTACATCCGTACCACCACCGGCCAGGCCGATGCGGAGGGGAGCTTTGCTTCTGTAGATCAAGGGTTATGTTTTAGGTAAATGCTTAACGCGGATGTGCAGGCCTGCATTTTAGCGGGCCGGCAATTTAACAATTTCTTCTGCCAGCCGGCTCCAGGCATATTGCTTCTTGGCTTCCCGCATGGCGTTGGTCATAGGCACTTCCTGCTGCTCATCATAATATTTTACGATAGCGGCGGCAATGGAGGCTGGCTCGGGATCGGCCTGGAAGCCTACCACGCCGTGGGGCACCATTTCCACCAAGCCACCCACACTGGTCACCACCATGGGCTTTTCAAAGTGGTAGGCGATCTGTGAAATGCCGCTCTGGGTGGCGCTTTTATACGGTTGTACCACCAGGTCGGCGGCACAGAAATAATTCTTTACATCTTCCGTGGGGATGAAGTCTGTATGCAGCAGCACCCGGTCCTGCAGGTGCAATTGCTCCACCAGTGCGTGATAGGGGGCGGCATCTTCATAAAACTCACCGGCTACAATGCATTTAATGCCGGCCGCTATCACCCGGGGATCTGCCATGGCTTGCAGCAGCAGGTCCAGGCCCTTGTACTTGCGGATAAATCCGAAGAAGAGGATATAGCGCTGGTCTTGCGCCAGCTGCAGTCTTTTGCGGGCTTCTGCCTTGGAAATGAGGGGGCCGTAGTTATCGTAAATAGGATGAGGAATGAGGCTGGCCGGCTTGGTGGGCTCAAACTGGCGCAGGTCATCCAGTACTTTCTGGCTCATGGCAATGAAGGCATCGATGGGCTTCAGGAAGTATTTGGAGAAGGCTACATCACCAAAGCGTTTTTCATGCGGGATCATGTTATCCAGGATGGCCACTACTTTGGTGTTGCGTTTATTCTTTTTGCCTATGCGCAGGATGGTACCCAGGCAGGGACCCATAAAAGGCAGCCAGAATTTGGTGATCACCATATCCGGCGCGGCTTTCTTCATCATGCGGCCTACCTTCCACCAGTTCAGCGGGTTCACAGCGTTCACCAGGCGGCGGATCTTCAGGTCTGTAGGCGCAGGGTCCGTGGAGTACTGGCTCTGGCCGGGGAAGAGGAACTGCGGATACTGGAGGGTAAAGGTCCAGATCTCCACGTCTGCCTGTTGTTGCAGCTCGCGGGCAAGGCGCTCATTGTAAGCGGCAATGCCTCCCCGGAATGGGAAGGCAGTGCCAAGTATGATAATTTTCTGTGTTGCCATTAGCCTATTTGTTCTTCCACTAAATAGTTGTTGCGCTCCGGCGCATTGCGCGTCACCAGTTCACCTATGAACCCGGTAAGGAACAGCTGGGAGCCGATGATCATGCAGAGCAGGGCCAGGAAGAAAATGGGGCGGTCCGTCATGTTGTATTTATCAAAGGCGATCTTGGCGATGGCCAGGTAGCCGGCAATGAGGAAGCCGATGAAAAAGGAGAAGAAGCCCAGGGCACCGAAGAAGTGCATGGGGCGCTTGCCAAATTTACCGATAAACATGATGGAGGCCAGGTCCAGGAAGCCGTTGATAAAGCGTTCCAGGCCAAACTTGCTCACGCCGTACTTGCGGGCGCGGTGCTCCACTACTTTCTCGCCGATCCTGCGGAAGCCGGCCCACTTGGCCAGCACGGGAATATAGCGGTGCATTTCACCGTAAACTTCTATGCATTTCACCACCTTCCGGTTGTAGGACTTAAGGCCGCAGTTCATATCATGCAGCTTTACGCCGCTCATCCTGGTGGTGGTGTAATTGTATAATTTGGAAGGCAGGTTCTTGGTCAGCGCATTGTCGTACCGTTTCTTTTTCCATCCGCTCACCAGGTCAAAGTTGTCTTCCCTGATCATGCGGTACAGGTCCGGGATCTCGTCCGGGCTGTCCTGCAGGTCTGCGTCCATGGTGATGATCACATCGCCCTGGGCCTGGCGGAAGCCTTCATTGAGGGCTGCGCTTTTACCGTAGTTGCGCTGGAACTTGATGCCTTTGATGTTATGATTGCCGGCAGAGAGTGCCCGGATCACTTCCCAGGAATTATCGGTGCTGCCGTCATCTATCATCCAGATGTCGTAGGTGAAGTGGTTTTCATCCATCACCCGCTGGATCCAGGCGGCCAGTTCCGGCAGTGATTCTTCTTCGTTTTTTAACGGAACGATAACGGATATGTCCATACTAAAGTTGCTATGGTTAATTGTTGGGAGTCACCGGTGCTTTGCGGCGGAAAATAAAGGCAACCAGGAACACCAGCACAAAATAACGAATTATGTACTGGCACAGCTTCCAGACGGCCTGCCCGGGTGTTTGGGTAAAGTCCAGCTGCGCAATCTCCTTCCTGTCCTTGACAACATCCGCGGGAGAGGCGCCCATCATAGGCACCATCCGGTTGTAGGCATCCAGCACGTATTGTTTTTCCTTTACCGCGGCGGCGGTATCGATCACGTTATAGTACAAATAGGAGTAAACTGCCTGTAGTACCAGCGCTGTCACCAGGGTCATGGCAGCCTGCCGCAGCAGGGGACGAGCGTCCGCATACCCGCCCAGGTGGCGCCGCGTAAGCAGCACGGCGGTGACCATGCACGCCAGTATGATCAAAACTGATACCAGGGTGTACGCCAGGCCAAACTGTCCGTTGCCGCCTGACAAATAGAATCCCAGGTGGGACAGGATCAGGAGCAAACCTGCTACCAGGCCCCAGGTAAGCCCCGGGTTTGTCTTTTTCTCGTTCATCGATCGTATTTAAAGATTGGATACGCTGCCATTGATCACCCCCAGCACTTTGCCTTGCAGCGCGGCGCCAAGATACGCGGAATTTTTAGACCGGGAAGCAATGTCCTGCTCCGTAAAAGTCCATTCCACGTCCGGCTGGAAAAGGGTGAGATTGGCTTTGGCCCCCACTTCCAGTTGCGGCATTTCCAGGCCAAAAAGCTGGCGGGGCCGGGTGCTCAGCAGGGCCACCAGCTGTTCCAGGGGCAGGTGGGGCAGGTGCTTCCGCAGCACGCCAAAGGCGCTTTCCAGGCCTATCATGCCATTCTTTGCGTATTCAAATTCCACTTCCTTGGCATCCCAGTCCTGTGGCAGGTGGTGGGTGGCAATGCAGTCTACCAGGCCACTTTGTACCGCCTCGCGGAGGGCGTCCACATCGTCCTGGGTGCGCAGGGGCGGGTTTACTTTCAGGTTGGTATTGTAGTGCCACAGGGCCCCGTCAGTGAGGCTCAGGTGGTAAGGTGTTACGGAGCAGGTTACCTGGATACCCTGGGCCTTGGCCGCGGTAATGAGCTCCAGGGATTTGCGGGTGCTTACCCCGGTAAGGTGGAGGCGGGAGCCGGTGTATTTAGCCAGTTCCAGGTCGCGCTGCACCATGATCTCCTCTGCAATGGCGGGTTTGCCGGGCATGCCCAGCTGGGTGCTGAAAATGCCTTCGTGCATGAGGCCATGGGCGGAGATGCTCTTATCGTCCGGTACCTGTATCACGATGCCGTTAAAGGCTTTTACATACTGGAGGGCCTTGAGCAGGATGCCGGAAGACTGGATGGGTTTGAGGCCATCGGAAAAAGCTACGGCCCCGGCGTGTTGCATTTCATACATTTCCGCCAGGGAGGCGCCTTCCAGGTTCTTAGACACTGCACCAATGGGCAGTACCTGCGCGGCAGCGCCACGGGTGCGGCTCAGCACGTATTCGATCTGGGGCTTGGTCTGCAGGGCAGGGTTGGTATTGGGCACCACCATTACACTGGTAAAACCGCCTTTGGCCGCCGCGCGGGCGCCGCTTTGCAGGTCTTCCTTGTGCTCTTCGCCCGGATCACTGAAGTGGGCAAATACATCCGCCCATCCTGGGGACACGTGCAGGCCCTGGCTGCTTATCACTTTAGCATGGGGCGCATCCAGCGCCGGGCCGATGGCGGTGATGGTTCCATGATCGATCAGGATATCTTGCTGTTGCCCGTGCAGCGTGGCACCGGGCCATACGATGGACGCTTGTCTGATTAAAATTTGCATGCTAGGTTTCAAATCGGGGCAAATGTAAATAATAATATAGATTGTACAAGGTACAAGGTGTAAGGTATTAAGTATCAGGTAGTAGGTAAATGAGCCCGCTATGGTGAAACGGCCAGCTGCCCCAGCCGATTTCGGTCTGAAAATTGATGCCCAAGGGGACTATGCTGGTATTTATACTTATTATCATTTTACTGATCATCGTGAATGGGTATTTCTCCCTGGCGGAGATAGCCCTGGTATCGGTAAACAAGGGCCGCCTGGCGGAAGAGGCCGAGGAAGGCAATAAACGGGCAGCCCGTACCCTGGCCCTGCTGGACGATCCCGAGGAATTCCTCAGCTCCATCCAGGTAGGCATTACCCTGGTGGGCATTATTGAGGGCCTGTACGGGGGCGAGCGGCTGGCGTTGTATGTGGGACCGGTATTCATCCACTGGGGCCTGCACCCGGATATGGCCCGTGCCCTGGCCCTGGTACTGAGCATTGGCGCCATTACATACATCACCATCGTGGTGGGAGAACTTATTCCCAAATCACTGGCCCTGCAGTTTCCCCACCGCACGGCCCTGATGGTGGCCGGCTCCCTGCGCTGGTTTACCTGGCTTACCTATCCTTTTGTGAAGCTGCTCACCATCAGCACTCAGCTTATCCTGAAAGCGTTTGACATCCGCAATGATAAAAAGGAAACCATCACGGAGGGCGATCTGCGTACCATGCTAAGCACTGCTTACAAACAAGGCCTCCTCGAAAAAAATGAACTGAAGCTTCACCAGAATGTGTTCAACTTTAACGACCTGCGGGCAGAATACATTATGACGCCCCGCCACCTGGTGGTAACGCTGGATGATCAAATGTCCCGCGAGGAGATAACGGCGCTCCTGAAGCGGTACGACTATTCCTGCTTTCCTGTATTTCATAATGATAAGGAGCATGTGATTGGCGTGATCATGTCCAAGGAGTTTTTTATGTACCCGGAGCGCCCGCTGAAGGAGCTGATAAAAACACCGTGCTTCATTGCCCTGCACCAGCCTTTGCCTACGGTGTTCCAGCAGTTCCAGGTAACCATGTGGCCCTTTGGGGTGGTGGTAAATGCTTATGGCGGTTTTGAGGGCGTGGTGACCATTCATGATGTGGGCACCGCTATTTTCGGGAACCTGCGGAACACGGGAAAAGACCATCCACAATTAGAACAGCAGGGGCCTAAAAGCTGGATAGCGCCCGGAGCCATGCGGCTGTATGTACTGAAGGAGGCACTGGGTGTGGATTGGATACCGGTGAATGAGCGCCAGTACCTGACCCTGGCGGCTATGCTGCTGGAGAAATGGCAGCGCATTCCCGCGGAGGGAGAGGAGCTGACTGTTCATAATGTGAAATTCAAGATCGTAAAAATGGAGGACCACCGGATAGAAAGGGTGTTGGTCACTTTACCCTGATGTTGTATTTTGGCAGTGAAAAATCCTTTTTTCCTTGGTATCTCTATTGTGTAACTATAAAAGCAGTAAGGAAAACGATGAAAAAACAGTATGCCATCATTAAGACCCTCACCTTTAATGAAATTAAGCGGGATGATGTGATACTTCTTTCCCATTGTTTGATAAAATCCATTGACCTGCTGGCTGCGGACGGTTTCCGTGGTACGGTGGTGATTGAGGACAGTATCATTGAAGATATGCAGATACACAGCTGCTGGTTTACGGAAGGCCTGGTGCTGCGCAATTGCGTGGTGCATGGTTATGTGCAATATGAGATGGGTGGGCATAATTACCGCCCGTTTGTGATGGAGGGCAATGTGTTTACGGGGTTTGTGGATTTTTCTTTTTGCCAGTTCCTGGACCGGGTGATCATCCGGGATAATGTGTTTATGAGAGGGACGAATTTGTTGGGCAACCGGGAGGATAAATCTGCGGTGACATTTGAGACGGAACCGGAGGTGGAGGGGAATGCGGGAAGGATGGACCTGGATGTTGATTTTGAGGGGGAGGGGGCGTAGGGGGAAGCTTAGATTTGTGTTGCTTCAGATAGGCTGTTCCGGGAGGAGCGGTCTTTTTTTTCTGTCCACTTTTTCACTACCTTACCCTACAAACCACTTCATCAACCCGCGCAACATGATGCTTTTCTGGAAACGTAGGAAAGATCCCGATACATGGAGGTCCGCTATCCGCGCGCATTACAAGCGTGCCTGGAAAAGCAGTTATAACATCCTGCACGTAGCAGAAGATGCCTACCCCGACCTGCCTCCTGGCTTCTCCGTGCTAGAATTCCCGCCCACGGCCGCCCGCAACCGCTGGTGCTACGCCACCTGTGGCATGTCTGTGCCGGAAGATGTTTTTGCCATGGAGCTGCACATCTGCTCCGCCACCCGCGATGCCCGGCTGGCAGACCTGCTGGCCTTCACCGCCTCCCATCACCGTACCTGCGCGTGCCTGGGCCTGCACCAGGTCATCAACTTCGGCTATCCCTGGCAACCTGGCTCCGCCTGTGATCATGGCTACATTACCCAGCCTTACCCGGATGGCCCCAAGCTAGAATCCTTTAAGATCACGAAAGAAAAGATACTGTTCTGCTATTGGCTGGTGCCCATCACGGAAGCGGAAAAAGATTACATTACCAAAGAAGGCACCGAAGCCCTGGAAGCCGCATTTGGCAAGGGCTTCAATTATATGGATCCTTTGCGCGCCAGCGTGGTATGACCGGCGCTGCCTACATTAATGGAATGAAAAGTAACTCTCCAAAGACACCAGGCCCAGGCCTGCACCGATCGCAAAACGGACGCATTTCCCATAACTTATTTTATCAAACCCCATCATCCCTAACACCAGGAAGGGTGTAGCCTGCGCCACGTAACGCGAACTGAAAAGGTGGGTGATCTTAGCGCAGCTTAGCAAAAGTAAAAAACCGCTGGCCAGCATAAAGAGGGTGAACGGCTGGTGCCGTTCTTCCCAGGTCCGCAACAGGCTGCATACCCCAAAATATAAAGCTGCCGTGGCCAGCAGGGGAGGTACCAGGCTGGAAAAAATGTGCACGAAAACGTTGCTGCCTATACGCTTTACCACAGCGGTCATCGGGGTGTCCGTGTAATGCAGCAGGGTGATATTCAGGAGTGTCAGGATCAACATGGTGGCCACCAGCAACCATGCAATGCGGCGGTTGAAATAGAACCATCGTGGCGCAATGATGAGGGTAAGCAGGCCGCCGTATGCAAAGGCCAGTATGCCATGCCATATCTTAAAACCTTCCGCCGTTACCAGTGCCTGTTTGGGTGGCATCAGCCCATGCCAGATAAGGAACACCGGTACGCTCATGGCCAGGCCTACACTTACATACAAACATACTATTATCCATCGTTGGCGGCGCTGCGCCTGTTGCCAAAGCAGCAGGCCCGCCGCAGGTACCATGACCAGGAAAGGAGACCGGCCCCAGATAGCCAGCCCCAGCGCCACTCCCGCCAGCAGGGTGAATAGCAGCAGGAACCAGGAACGGCCTTCGCAGGCCAGTGCGCGTTGCAACAGGAGCACAGAAAGCATGGCACAGCACATGGGCGGAATTTCTGTAAGCGCCATACCGGCCACCGGCCACACCACCGGCAGGGCCATCATGCTCAATGCCGGTACCAGGGCCTGTTCCCAGCCAAGGTTGTATTGCCGTTTCAGGATAATGGCCAGGAATAAGATAATGCACCAGAGCAACACAATGTTCACCATGCGCAGGCCTGGCGGCTGCATGTGGGTAATAGCCTGCAGCGGGTAATGCATCAGTTCGTACAAAGGGCCCGGCGCCTGGTTGTCCATCTCGCGAAGGAACGTAGCAGAAAGGCCATAGCGGTTAAATAACGGCATATTGGAGATGAACAGGGGCTCATCATATAAGGGCGGCTGATGATGCCACATGGTAAGTGCGCTTATTAACAGGAGCGACCCGGCCCCCATAATCAGGAGCAGTGTTGAAGCGGAGGAATATCTCTTCATGCAGGAAAAATGTTCCCTCCTCCGCACAAAAAAAGGGCCGCAAACCATGATCTGCGGCCCTTTCCTTTGTAAAATAATTATTACCACACGTAAGTGGCTACTGCACCGGCATTCAGGTGGGCAGTAAAATGTTTGTTGTTGTCAATGTCCACACTGAAGTCCTGCGCCTGTGTGCTGTGGTTGAGAACAATCAGCACCGTACGGCCATCCTTGCGGCGGAAAGCCACGTTGGGCAGCTGCTCGTCACTGGTACTGCCAATGCGCACGGAGCCTGGTAGTGCAAACTTGGAGGCATGGCCGATAATGTAGTAGGCAGGATTGCGTACCACTGCATTGCTGTCCAGGGTAATAGCGCCCAGGCAACCATTACAGCCGCCACGGTCTGTGTGTGGGTTCTGTTGCGGATCGGCAGCCAGGTTCCATTCCAGTACCGTGCGGGCCCAGTTCCGCGATGCGCCGATGGTCAGCAGGCGGATATGTTCATCGAGGTCACGTTTCAGGTGGCCCGGTGCGCCTATCCACTGTTCGGTGAAATAGAGGTTTTTATTGGGGAATGCATTATGCACTTCGCTCATGGCCTCTATTTTACCGCCGTACAGATGAAATGCGCTGCCATCAATGTATTTAGCCGCGTCCGGGTCTTTGAGGATGCTGATCGGGTAGTCCGGGCGGTCGCAGTTGTGATCGTAGATAATGATCTTCGTTTGCAGGCCTGCCTTTTCAAAAGCAGGCCCCAGGGCGGTTTTTACGAAAATGGCCTGGTCTTCCGGCAGCATTTTCATGCTGGGGTTATTGCCGGGGTGCAGGGGCTCATTTTGTACCGTGATGGCATCAACAGGAATATGCAGCTGCTGCATTACCTGTATAAATTTCACCAGGTAGCGGGCGTACACCTGGTAGTACTGCGGTTGCAGGCTTCCGCCGCGGGTATCGCCATTATCCTTCATCCACACGGGGGCGCTCCAGGGAGAGCCCAGGATCTTCAATGATGGGTTTATTTTAAGGATCTGTTGCAGCACCGGTACCACACTGGTGGCATCCGGTCCCAGGTTAAAGTGGGCCAGGGCCGTATCCGTTTGCCCTGCGGGCATATCGTCATAAGAAAAAGCATGATCATTCATGTCCGACGCGGCAATGCTGATGCGCAGGTAGCTCATATTCAGCTGGTCTGGCTGGTGGCCAAACAGCTCCTGGAGCAGCTTTGCGCGGGAGGCGGCATCCATCTTCATGATCAGTTGTGCACTGCCCCCGGTGAGGGTGCAGCCAAAACCGTCCATCGACTGGTAGGTTTCCTGACTGTTAATGTGAATGGTGCTGGCGCCGGTTGCGGCACTGGTAAATGCGATGTCTGCCTGTTTTTCCAGGCGGGCGGTGGCATCCGGGTCTGTAAGCCAGTTAGCCACGCCGTGCAGGTTTCCGTTCGTATTGCGGGTGCTTTTGCAGGCCACCATGCCTGCAAAAGCTATCCCGCATGCCATCAGGCGATAATAAGTGCTCTTCATTTCTTTCTACGCAAAAAAGTCAATATCAATAAATAAAGGTGGTCATGGAATGGGCCAGGGACTTGGTTTCCGCGGCTTTGCCATTTACCCACAGGAAGAAGGGTACTTCTTCATCGCTGCGGTTCATTACTTCCACTACGGTCTTACCATCCGGGTTTACAAACGCGGTGGCTTCCAGTTTGCTGCGGCTGGGCGTAGCAGCTACACGCTGCGCGCCGGGACGCACAAATTTGGAGAAGTGACCGATGTAGTAAAATGCATTGCTGTAATACAGTTTGCCATCCTTGGCGTGCACGGGGGCCATGCAGTAGTTGCCCACGTGGTTGGGGCCGCCCTGTTCATCCAGCAGGATGTTCCAGTCTGTCCAGCCGGAAGTACCGTTGTTAAAATCGGAGATCATATTCTGGCCATACACTTCACCATACTGCCAGTCGCTCACTTTATCCCAGTTGAATTTTTCTATACAACCTTCGGTAAACATGAGGGCTTTGCCCGGGAATGCTTCGTGCACGCGGGCCACGTTGTCCAGCATGCGGAGGCCGCCGGACCAGTTCTCATACCAGTGGAAAGCAATGCCCCACACGTATTTGGCCGCGGCCGGATCATTCAGTACGGCGGACGCACGTTGGTAGATCAGGTCACGGTTATGATCCCAGGCCATCAGCTTTTTGCCGCCAAAACCGGCTTTTGCCAGCGTGGGGCCCAGGTAATATTTGATGAAATCCCGTTCTTCTTCACCGGTGAAAATGCAGGACTCCCATTTCTGGGTGGCCATGGGTTCATTCTGCACGGAAAGGCCCCAGATGGGAATGCCTTCTTTCTCGTATGCTTTGATGAATTTGATGTAGTGGTTAGCCCACACCTGGCGGTACTGGGGCAGCAGCTTACCACCCTGCAGTACGTTGTTGTTGCTCTTCATCCAGCCCAGGGGAGACCAGGGTGTGGCAAAGACATCCAGCTTGCCCCCGGCCGTTTTCATAGCGGCTTTGATCAGGGGAATGCGGTACTGGCGGTCGTGATCAATGCTAAAGGTTTTCAGCGCGGTATCGCCATCCTGTACGTAGGCGTAAGAGCTGCTGGAGAAGTCGCTGCTGCCAATAGTGGTGCGCACCAGGGTGTAGCCAATGCCGTCTTTCTTGTCGTAGTAAGCCTTGAGCAGTTCCTGCTGCTCCGCTGCACCGAGTTTGCCAAATACTTCTGCAGATGCATCGGTAATGGCGCCACCAAAGCCTG